>NZ_JAFBCM010000001.1:6039807-6659711 GCF_016907715.1 Tenggerimyces flavus
GGATCGCGGTGCCGGCCGGCGCGCACGAGGCGTACGTGCTGGTGGGCGACGCGAACCAGCCGTCGGCGCCGACGTACATCCGGTCGGAGGGCCAGCCGCTCGCGCAGAGCCCGGCGTTGGGCAACGGCGCGTTCGCCTGGGTGCGGATCCCGCTGGCCGGCGGCCGTACGTACGACCTGGAACTGTCCGGCGACGCCGCCGTGCACTGGCACCTCAACGCCCTGCTGCTGCGAGCTACGTGACCGCCCTGCCACGGAGCAGCGGCACGTAGATGTCGTCGACGATCTCGACCAGCACCTCGTCGGGGACGTTCGGCGTGCCGCGGGTGACGAACTCGTTGCGCAGCAAGGCGATCGCCACGGTGGCCGCGCGCGGGTGCAGCGCCTCCGGCGCGAGCTCGCCGCGGGCCACGGCGCGCCCGAGGACGGTCAGCCAGAGCGCGCTGCCGCCGTCGTTCGACGCCTCCTGCACCTGGCTGAGCAGCTCCGGCCCGACGCCGGCGAGCAGGCCGCGCAGGACCTCGCCGAGCGGCGAGGACCAGTGCTTGTTGGCGCCTCGGAGCAGCTCGAGCGCGTCGCCGCGGAGTGTGCCCGTGTCGGGGACGACCGTGCTCTCGTGCGCGAGCTGCCGGTACGCGGCGACGCCGAGCGCGGCTCGGTTCGGCCAGCGGCGGTAGATCGCGTTCTTGTTCGTGCCCGCGCGTTTGGCGACCCGGTCCATGGTGAACCCGGCGTACCCGACCTCGGCCAGCTCGGCGGCGGCCGCGGTCAGGATCGCCTGCTCGAGAGCAGCTCCGCGTCGGCGTTC
The DNA here is from genome assembly GCF_016907715.1 of Tenggerimyces flavus. Classification (NCBI taxonomy): domain Bacteria; kingdom Bacillati; phylum Actinomycetota; class Actinomycetes; order Propionibacteriales; family Nocardioidaceae; genus Tenggerimyces; species Tenggerimyces flavus. Next base: position 6,040,615 of record NZ_JAFBCM010000001.1, read on the forward strand.
CGTCACGTGACGTACCTTACTTGACGGTTCCATCCAGACCTATAGGGTACTTGACGTACCCTATGGGAGAGGCGAGCCATGCGCGGCAACGGCATCTGTTACGACACGGGATTCCTGAACGCGGGAAGCAGCACGCACGAACCGTTCGACCCCGACCGGGTCGCGTCGGATCTGCGCGCGATCCGGGACGAACTGCACTGCACAGCGGTAAGGATCACCGGCGGCGACGTGGAACGGCTGAAGCTCGCCGCCACCCACGCGGCGCACGCGGGCTTGGAGATCTGGCTCTGCCCGTTCACGAACAACCTGACCAACAACGAACTGCTGGCTGTCCTCGAGCAGTGCGCCGACCACGCCGAACTTCTCCGGCTCGCGGGCGCCGAGGTCGTGCTCCTGACCGGATCCGAGCTCAGCCTGATGAACCAGGGCATGGTCCCGGGCGAGACGTTCGTCGACCGGAGCAAGGCGCTCGCGGCGCGCGACCCAGCGGTGTTCACCGCGATCCCAGAGCGCTTGAACGCGTTCCTCGCCGAGGCCGTGGCGCGGATCCGCGCGCGGTTCGGCGGCAAACTCAGCTACGCGTCGCTGCCGTTCGAGGGCGTGGACTGGACGCCGTTCGACTACCTCGCCACGGACACGGGATATCGGTGGGCGGAGATCGCCGGGCAGTTCCCCGGGCTGGTCCGCGCGTACGTCGAGCAGGGCAAAGCTTTGGGCAAGCCGGTCGCGTTCACCGAGTTCGGCTGCGCGACGTACCGTGGCGCGTCGGCCGAACGTCCCGCGGGCTCCGACGCGGTGGTGTGGTCGGAGGAGACGGGTCGGCCGTTGGGACTCGCGCGTTCATACGTTCGCGACGAGGACGAGCAGGCGCGCTGCCTGCGCGAGACACTCGAGGTGTTCGAGGCGGAAGGTGTGGACTCGGCGTTTGCTCATGTCTTCGCGTGGTACGTCTTCCCTCATGACCCCGACGATCCGACCCGCGACCTCGACGTTGCCGGCTCGGGAGTGGTGAAGGTTCTCGAAGATGGGACCTGGAAACCGAAGAAGGCCTTCCGAACGCTCGCTGAGCACTACCGTTAGGTTTGGTAACGATCGTGGCCGTGTGATCGAGCGCACTCAACAATTCGCGCTCGGGGGGTGTGTTCAGCACTGTGAGGAATAAGACGTTGAGCCGTCGTGGCGTGCTCGCAACGGTGCCGCTCGCGCTTGCCGCGAGCTGTGCCCGGCAGGGGCTCACGGCGGATCCCGGCGCGCAACCAGGCAAGGCGCCGACGTCGCCGGGGGCGACCTCGAGCACGACGGCTTTGCCGCGGAGCCCGAGTCCCAGCCCGAGTCCGACGCCGAGTCCGACGCCGACAAAACCCTTGCCGTACAAGGTTTCCGGCCTTCTGCCGGCCACCGACGTACCGGATGGACGGCAGCCGTGGCGGGACCGGTCGGCGAAGAAGGTCGACAGGTTCACCCGCGACCGTTACGGCGTGCGCATGTTCGAGTGGAAGGGCAAGCTCTACAACCATCCGGTCGCGCAGATCCAGTACGGGCTGCAGAATCTGTCCGCGTACCGCGCGACCGGCGACGTGTTCTTCCTCAACCGAGCTCGGCTGCAGGCCGAGCGGGTGATCTCGAAACACGTCGTGCTGCGGGGGGCGTTCTACTACCCATATCCGTACAACTTCTCCCATGGGCAGCACAGCGGCTTGAACTTCAGGGCGCCGTGGTACTCAGGGATGGCGCAGGGCGAGTCGCTCAGCCTGTTCTCGCAGCTGGCGCGGCTGGACGCGGTGCCGGCGGCGGACCGGCAGGAGTACCGGCAGGTCGCAGAGCGGACGTTCCCGTCCCTGCGGCTGTTCGACGAGGTGAACCCGTGGGTGGTGAACATCGACAAGGGGTACTACTGGATCCAGGAGTACCCGGCGCTGGCGCCGGGGGCACCGGACTACACGTACAACGGGTTCATCTTCGCGATCCTGGGGCTCTGGGACTACCACCTGCTGACCGGTGACCCGGCGGCGGCACAGCTCTTCGACGCTTCGTGCACGACGATCGACAAGTACTTCACGAACTTCCGCAACCCCGGCGGCCCGGCGTACTACTGCCGGACGCACCGGATCCCGACGCCGAGCTACCACTCGATCCACGTCGTGTTGCTGTACGCACTGCACTTCCTGTCGGGTGACGAGCGGTTCAAGACGTACGCGGAGCTGCTCAAATCTGACGCGTGAGGAGCGTCTCGGCGTTGAGCAGTGCCCTTACGGCGCCGCAGGGGCAGCGCTGGTAGGAGACCCAGCCCTCGCTCGTCGGATGGCTCGAGGCGGTGGTCCAGCGGTGTTCGCATGTATCCATACCTTCGACGATGGCGCGGCTGGCGGGTCGCGCCATCGGCGATCGTTGCCTATCTCTGGACGGTGGGTTGCCGACATCGGCGGTGCTCGGTCGGCCCAGCCACCCGATCCCCCGCGTCCGGCCCGTTCCTCAACCGACATATGTAGATCAAGCCGCACCACCGCCTCGTCACCCCCCGTGGACGGGGGCCGTTCAGCGGGTGGTGCCCAGGTTGTCGGGCTTGGGCCCTACGATCGTGCTCCGGACGAGTGAGGGCGGAGGACCGTGAGCGGGATCGAGGGCAACACCCACGTAGAGCGCAAACAGGTTCCGTTGGTCGTCGACACCGACCTGGGCGGCGATCCCGACGACGCGATAGCGCTGGTGGTGGCCGCGGGGCTGCCCGAGCTGGCCCTGGTCGTGACCTCGGACGAGCACGAGGGCAGGCGCGCACGCCTGGCGAGGCACCTGCTGAACCTGCTCGGACGTTCCGACGTCCCCGTCGTGGCCGGACGCGACCTGGGCAACACCAAGGACTGGGCCGCCGAAGGGCTCGTTCCCGACACCGTGCCGGCGCAGCCGAACGACGTGGTGGCCGCCGTCGACGAGATCAGCGCCAACGCGTCGGGCGTACGGTGGCTGACGCTGGGCCCGGCCTCGAACCTCGCCGACGTCCTCACTGCGCGCCCCGAGCTGGCCGAGCGCCTCGCGCTGACGGTGATGTGCGGCGCGCTGGCGTACCGCGACCCCGAACGAGCCGAGCACAACATCCGCCTCGACGTCTCGGCGGCCCGCGGCGTGTTCACCACGATCCGCAACCCGTGGCTGCTGCCCGCGGACGTCACGTTCACCGCGGCGAACGAGGTCACGCCGGACTCGCCGGAGTACGCGCTCATCAGCCGCCCCGGCGCACCTACCTGGGCGACGTTGCTGACCGCGCACCTCGACCAGTGGTTCGCGAACTTCCACCCCGGCACGATGCTGCACGACGCGCTGGCCCTGGCGTTGTGCATGCGCCGCCCGTTCCTCGACGTCGTCGCCCGGCGGATCGAGCTCGACGACCTCGGCCGGATGACCGTGTCCGACACCGGCTGGCCGGTCTCGTTCACCCGCGGCGCCGACTACGCTGGGTTCCGTCTCTGGCTGCGGTCGCGGCTGGAACGAGCACTCGACCGGGAGACGATGTCAAGCCTAGGTTGACACGGGAGGATCGCGGATGATCTACGAGCTCAACCACGTCGGTATGAGGATCCGCGATCTCTCCGCCAGCCTTGCGTTCTACGTCGACCAACTGGGCGCTGTCATCGTGGACGAGTTGTTCGTGGCCAACGGGCAGACCGACCGCGTCCACATCCAGCTGGCCGGCGGGCTGATCGAGCTCCTGCACCCGCACCAGCCGGGTCCCGACGTCACGTGGGGCGTCGACCACATCGGCTTCATGACCGACGACCTGGACGGCGATCATGCGCGGCTGGTCTCGCGCGGTTTCACGTTCTCCACGCCCCCGAAAGTCGCGGGCTCCGGCCAAGGCCGCCTCGCGTTCCTGTCCGACCCGAACGGGGTGCGCGTCGAGCTCCTGCAGCGCTCAGAGGAGTTCCGCGTGCCGCCGATCGAAGGCCCCGTCCAGGCGTTGGCCCACATCTCCCTCTCCGCGCCGAACCTCGAGGAGGCGGTGACGTTCTACCGCGACGACCTCGGCATGAGCCTTGTCGAGACCGACGGAACCGGAACGTACCTCCGCCACCAGAACGACACCATCGAGCTGGTGAACACCACGTCGGACCGCCCCATCCGCGGCCTCACCCTCCGCATCGACAGTCCGGCGAATGGCCCGTTGACCGACCCCGACGGCACCCGCATCGACCTCATCGCTGCCGGTGAAGGACGATCGCCAAGACGCTGACGCCGCCCGCGGTGAACGGGGTCGAAGATCTCGTCATCCATGACTACAAGACGCTCACACCACGCTGTTGTGCATGGCCCGATTCCAACATGAGACGTCGCCGTCGTCCCTCCAAGTGCGGCTTGGATGCACGCGTCGAACCTACTCCGGGAAGATGGTGCCAATACCCGGCCTGTTGAAAGTCAACGCCATGTCACGTGGCGACCTGTCCGTCTTGTTTTTGCAGTCAGGATCGGCACCCGCCTCCAACAGCATCTGAATCAACTCAGGCACGCCGCCCTGGAAGGCAAATACCGCACACCACAACGGCGTGTTGCCGTAGGAGTCACGAGCGTCAACTGGCGCCTCGGCGTCAAGCAACGCTCTGGCAGCCTCCACATGTCCTTGCTGGCATGCCATGTGGAGCGGCGTGAGGAGCGAATCGTCAACAGCAGCGACATCTTCTCCCTCCGCGACGAACCGGCCAATGGCGTCGGCGTCCCCCGCGACCGCTGCCTGGTGAAGCCGCAGCCGACCTTGTTGGTCGCGCCGTCCACGGCTGTTCATCTCGGCTCCTCATATCGACGGCTCATGTTCGATCAAGCGTACTCATACCAGTATTGCGACGGATCGTTCTCATACTCGGTCAGCTTCTCGCGCGACCAACCTTGCTCGCGCGCCAGCTTCTGCGTTCGCGACCGCTCCAAGCCGGGGCGGTGTCCCGTCCCCCTCGAGAATCCCCACACCGGTGTTTCGGTCGTACAGCTTCCCCATCCGGAGCCCGTTGAGCGTCCAAGATCGCTTCTCTTGTGCCCTTCCGCAACTGGGCGACGTTCGCTCGCGCTCCACTCGTCGGACCAGGGACCCACTGAACGTCGGGGACATCGTCCTCGTTGACAGGGCATCGCACACCCAGCGTAATCACCGTCAATGACCCGCTTCGCGGCGTCGATCCACCCTCTCCCGGTCATCTCCCTCCCATGACGTACGGAGCGACTCGCTCTGCGAAGCCGTAAGCTGCTTCCCCGGCGTCGAGCAGGCTCCACGCGTTCTGGACGTCGGTGGCTGGGAGTCGCCCGTCAAGGGCGACGACGATCGCGCGAACAACGCCCGTGACGGTCTCCAGGTCCATCCTTCGCACCAGGGATGCGCGGTGACGACTCCTTCAGGACCCGGTGACGCCGAGGGTGGTGGGGTCGCGGACGATGGCGAGGGCCGCGTCGCCGAGGCGGAGGTGGTGGTGGCGGGCGTGGGTGCGGAGCAGGTTGAACGCCTCGTCGATACTGACGCCTCGGTACTGGGACAGGACGCCCTTCGCCTGTTCGATGACGATCCGGCTGTTCAGCGCGGCCTGCAGTTGCTCGGTGAGGACCTCGCCACGCCGGATCGTGCGCTCCTGCAGCAGGCCGATCGTCGCCACGTCCGCGAGCGCCTGGACGACCTGGAGGTCGCTGTCCGGCACCGTTCCGACCCGATCGCCGAAGAGGTTGAGGGCGCCGAGGACCTCGGTCCGAAGCCGGAGCGGGAACGCGTACACCGATCGGTAGCCCGCCTCGGCCGCCCGCGGCGCGAACAGCGGCCAGATGGACGACGCCGTGGTCAGGTCGACGTTCTGCACCTGCGATCCGGTGCGATAGGCGTCCAGGCAAGGCCCTTGCTGTGCCTGGATCTGGAACAGCTCGAGCAGCGATGCCGTCTCGTCGGACGCCGCCATCACCTGGAGCTGCCCGTCCCCGGCGGCCAGCATCAGCCCGGCCGCGCTGACGTCCACGAGCGACGTCGCATGCCGGGCGACCATGTGCAGGAACTCGACGAGATCGAACTCTTCCACCAACGTGTCGGCGACTTCGACAAGCACCTCCGCCAACCGCTCGGCCGGGATCGTGGTCATGGCGGCATTCCTCTCGTTCTCGACATCGTACGGCCGTGGCTCTTCGGTCATGGGTGCTCCAACGTCAGGCGGCCGGCCACCACGTCCTTGGCCACGTCCACCAACGGGCGATCATGGGCGTACGCGTACGCGCGCAGGATGGCCATCGCCTGGTCCAACGGGACTCCCAGTTGCACCATCGCCATCCCTTGCGCCTGATACACCTCGAGCCGGTATGCCAGCGCTTTGTCCAACCCAGCAGCGGCATTCCCCATCGGAGCCCGCTGCTGGCCGTCGAGGAGCGCGTCGACGGCGATCTCGGCGTACGCGAGGGCCATCGTCACCGAGTCCCGCGTCAACGGGCCTGGCTCCGCACGGTAGACGTCGAGTACGCCGAGCCGCGCGGCGCCGATCTGCAACGGGAACGCGAACACCGCGCGGACACCTCTCTCCAGCACCGCTGGCCAGTAGGCCGGCCAGCGCGCGGCCGCCATCGAGTCCAGCCCCGCCTCGAGCACGGGACGCCGGTCGGCGAACGCGCTCATACAGGGCCCCTCGCCGAGGGTGAACTGCAGTTCCTCGAGCGTCGCGCTGGCCCCGTCGGACGAGGCGGCGACACCGCGCGCGCCGTCGTCACTCAACAGGCTCACGCCGGCTCCGGACGCCGGCAGCATGCGTACCGCCGACACGCACAAGCCGCGAAGCCATGCAACGGTATCCGACTGCTGACCGTTGCCGTTGAGCTCGCGCGCGATCTGTTCCCGGATGCGAGCGACTCGACCGGGATCAGCGTCCATCGGGCATCGGGGTCCTTCATTGAACGGACACACGCTGCCCTCGTGGCAACACGACGACCCTACGCTCAGGTCCGTCGGCCAAAGCGCTGACCGCGCCGAGGTCAGCGGTCTATAGTCGTGGCCACGGGGGCCCGCGTGTACATCTCGCGCAGGCCCTTCTTGCCGCCCTAGACCCGGTGGCAAGCGCCTCGCCGCACCGAGGAGACCCGGATGACCGCGCTTCGGCTGCTCCCCCGCCATCCCCCTCCCGACGTGGTCAGGCTGCGAAGGCTCATGTGCGACGCACCCGGACACCGTCCTGACACCGGCGCCAGCACCCAACTCGAACGCCTTCCCGTCCTCAGCGCTGCCGAGTCCACCGTCGTCGCCGAACTGCTCACCGAACTGGCCGAGACAGGTGATCCGCGGCTGGCCGCCCTCGCGACGGAGATGGCGAGCCGACTCCACGACCGACTCAGCCTGTAGACCGTGGGCTGGGACCCCGACAAAGGGGAGGAGTCGGGGACCCAGCCCACAAACATCCACCGACAACCCACCCGACCCTTCGGATTCGCCTCTTACTCCGCGTTGCATGTGCGATGCTGAGGGTCGCGGCACCCCCCTGATGGCCGCGCGCTCGGCGGGTGGGGTTGAGTCACCTCCCCCCTCGGCTCTCCCGCCCGCTGGGCATTCCCACGCACCTCGATCCGCGAACCGGACAAAGACGCCCCAGAACGCTCAAACGCCTTCTGTACTTGGGTGAACAGCGTTGAAGATCGCGACGAATACTTGCGAACGCCGGGTCTCCCGACGCGTCAAACGGCACGATGCTCCTCGGTGGCCTCTCCCTTGAGCTAGGAGCAAATCCCTGTGGCGATCTTCAACAAACGTTGGCGCCTCCTCGCGGCGGGACTGCCGCTCGCGTTGGTCACGGCGATGGCCGGGTTCACCGGCACCGCGAACGCCCTGTCGACCGACGTCGTGATCTCCGCCGTGTACGGCGGTGGCGGCAACTTCGGAGCGACGATCAAGAACGACTTCATCGAGCTGGCGAACCTCACCAGCAACCCGGTCAGCGTCGACGGCTGGAGCGTCCAGTACGCCTCCGCGGCGGGTGCCGTCTTCCAGATGACCAACCTGTCCGGCAGCATCCCGGCGAACGGGCGGTACCTGGTCCAGCAGTCCGCCGGTGCCAGCGGCACGCTGAACCTCCCCACGCCCGACGCGACCGGCTCGATCCCGATGTCGGCCACGTCCGGCGTCGTCGCGCTCGTCACGGCCCAGATCCCCTTGGTGGGCTGCGGGATCAGTTGCGCGACCGCGCCGAACGTCAAGGACCTCATCGGGTACGGCGCGACGGCGAACGTCGAGACGCTCGCCGCCCCCGGGCTCACCAACAGCACGGCGAACGCCCGTTCCGGCGCGATGGTCGACACCGACAACAACTCCGTCGACTTCACCTCCGGCGTCCCGAGCGCGACGAACACCGCCGGTGTGACGGTCCGGGCCGACGACGGTCCCACCGACCCGACTCCCGGCAGCGTTCGCATCCACGACATCCAGGGCTCTGGCCGGATCTCGCCGATCGTCGGGCAGAGCGTCACCAACGTTCCCGGCATCGTCACCGCCGTACGGACGACCGGCAACTCGCGCGGGTACTGGTTCCAGGACCCGACCGTCGACGCCGACCCGCTCACGAGCGAGGGCCTGTTCGTGTTCCTGGGCCAGACCTCGCCGACCGTCGTCCCCGGCGACTCCGTACTGGCCACCGGCCGGGTCACGGAGTTCCGCCCGGCGGCCGGGGCGCAGACGCTCACCGAGCTCGGCGGCCCGATCAGCACGATCAAGGTCAGCGGCGGCAACGCGCTGCCTGCGCCCGTGACGGTGACGCTGCCCGACGCGTTCACGAAGTCCGGCGCCCTCGAGGCGCAGCCGCTGGAGCCGAGCAGCTACGTGCTCGACTGGCTCGAGGTCAACGAGGGCATGCGGGCCACGATCAACCAGTCCACGCGTCTGATCAGCCCGGTCAACACCGAGTTCGACGAGCTGTGGGTGACGTTCAAGCCGACGCAGAACCCGACTCCACGCGGCGGCGTGGTCTACAAGTCGTACGACGACCAGAACAGCGGCCGGTTCTTCATCCAGTCGCTGATCGGCGCGCCGCCGGCGAACGTCGGCTCCACGCTCGCCGCAGGCACGACCGGCGTGATCGACTACCAGTCGTTCGGCGGGTACGTGCTGCAGGCGACCGAGCTCGCCGCGATCACCGAGGGCGGGCTGAAGAAGCAGAAGGTGCTGCCGCCGAAGAAGGCCGGCGACCTGTCCGTCGCGACGTACAACGTGGAGAACCTCGACCCGGACGACCCGGACGCGAAGTTCGCCCGGCTGGCGCAGGACCTGGTGTTCAACCTCGGCTCGCCGGACATCGTCGCGCTGGAGGAGATCCAGGACAACAACGGTGCGACGAACAACGGTGAGGTCGCGGCGAACGAGACGCTCGCCGAGTTCATCGCCGCGATCCAGGCTGCGGGTGGACCTACGTACGACTGGCGTTCGATCGACCCGAACGACGGCACCGACGGTGGGGAGCCGGGCGGCAACATCCGCCAGGCTTTCCTGTTCAACCCCGCGCGTACGACGTTCGTCGACCGTCCCGGCGGCGACGCCGACACGGCCGTCTCGGTGCTGCGGGCACGTCCGACCAGCAACCAGGTCTCGCTGTCGGTCTCGCCCGGCCGGATCAACCCGAGCAACACCGCGTGGGCGTCGAGCCGCAAGCCGCTCGTCGGCGAGTTCCTGTTCGACGGCAACAAGCAGCTGTTCCTGGTCGCGAACCACCTCAACTCCAAGGGCGGCGACCACCCGCTGACGGCCGCGGTGCAGCCGCCGAACCGGGTGTCTGAGGTGCAGCGGCTCCAGCAGGCCGCGCAGGTGCGCGACTTCGTCAAGGACCTGTCGGAGAAGAGCGCCGGCCGTGCCCGCGTCGTCGTACTGGGCGACCTGAACGACTACCAGTTCAGCCCGGTGATCCAGTCGCTCACCGAGAGCGGGACGGTGCTCAAGACCCTGATCGACACGTTGCCCGTCGACCAGCGGTACAGCTACATCTTCGACGGCAACTCGCAGGTGCTCGACCACATCCTGGTCAGCCCGGCGATCAAGGGATACTCGTACGGTGTGGTGCACATCAACGCCGAGTTCTCCGACCAGGCGAGTGACCACGACCCGCAGGTGATGCGGATCCTGACCGGCTGCGACGTCAGCCCGTTGCCTACCCGCTGCCTGCCGGGCAGCCCGGTGGTCGACGTCCCGTAGCCCCAGCTCGACTCGAGAGCGCCCGCCCTGTCCGCAAACAGAGCGGGCGCTCTCTTGCGTGCTCCGGGTTTGAATGAAGGGCACCTTCATTCGAACCTATTGAATGAAGGTGCCCTTCATTCAAAACCAGGGCGGACGGACCCGGCTTCATCGACACCACAAGAGACCGGGGGCTCCACAAGAGCCGCGAGCACGGCAACAAGCCCCGAGCAAGAAGGAACCTGGCCCGGGCACCCGTTCCGGGGGCAGGGGCGGCGCGTGAAAAACAGGTGGCCGGGCCGGGGCGAGTCAAGGGTCGCGATCGCGAAGCGACGCCTCTCTCCCCTGCGCGAAGCGCCGCCAGAGAGACGCCCTTGACGCGCCCCGGACCGGCCACCACCATCGACCGCCGCAACAGCCCACGGACAGCACCAACCCCGAACAGCTGGGCAACGCAGATTCGAGCTCGCCCACCCAACGAAGCCATCGAAGAAGGCCAACCGGATCGGTGAGACGCAGCTCGTCCAAGAGAGGATGGCAGACCGAGGCTCGACGACCAACCGGTGGTGACGGGGGTGTGCGGCGAGTGCCGCTGGAGTGGCCGACCGACGGCGAGGGTTTGGATGAAGGGCACCTTCATCCAAGAGGCCGGTAGGTCACGCGGGTTCCATGAACGATGGCGGCCCCGGTTTGCACAGCGGTTGCGACTTCCCTAACCCGGCCGGGGTTTACATCGTGGCAAGCATGGCCAGAAACCCCGTTTCGGCTAGGCAAGTGCGCAAAGCTGTGGACGACCGGCGGCGAGTCGCTCGAGAGTAGGCCCCTCAGACGACGAGCCGGGCCCATCCACCATGTCCCATCAAACTGTGGGGTTCTGGTCGCGACACGCCGGCGTGTCGCGACCAGAACCCCACACTTTCGCGAAGGGCGGAGGGTCCCCTCAGACGACGAGGTTGGATGAAGGTGCCCTTCATACAAACGGTGTGGCGGGGAGGGTGGTCCGTCGGTCAGGATGCGGGGTATGACGAGCGAGGATCTCAGAGCGCTGTTGCGGACCGTTCCGACGCTTACGGGCACAGGCCCGGCGTTCGATCCGGACGATGCTCCCGAGAATCCCCTTCCCCTGTTCGTCGACTGGCTCGTCACCGCGATCGAGCACGACGACGTCGCCGAGCCGGCCGCGATGACGCTGTCCACCGTCGACGCGAACGGCAGGCCTTCCGCGCGCGTACTGATCCTCAAGAACGCCGACGAGGCGGGGTGGCAGTTCGCCTCCAGCGCGCTCAGTCGGAAGGGTCGCGAGCTCGCGCAGAACGGGGCCGCGGCGTTGACGTTCTACTGGGTTCCACTCGCGCGGCAGGTACGGATCTCCGGCATCGTCAAGGCCGCCGACCCGGACGACTCGGCCAACGACTTCCTGGCCAGGAACGAGAGCGCACGCGCGGCCGCGATCGCCAGCCGACAGAGCGAGCCGCTCGCCCACAAGAACGACCTCGACCGGGCCCTCGCCGAGGTGGCGGCACGGATCGAAGAGGACCCAACCCTCACAGCCAAGGACTGGACGCTCTACACCCTCCAACCCGACGAGATCGAGTTCTGGCAGGGCGACAAGAACCGCCAACACCAACGGCTCCAGTACCGACGCTCGACCGACGGCTGGCGCCGCACCCGCCTCTGGCCCTAAACCAGCCCCAGCTCCATCGACTCCTCGTCGCTGAACAACCGCGAACGGATCAGGAACCGCACTCCCTCCGGAGCCTCGACCGAGAACCCACTCCCCCGCCCCTTCACCACGTCGACGGTGAGATGGGTGTGCTTCCAGTACTCGAACTGGTTCGCCGACATCCAGAACTTCACCGGCTGATCGAGCCCTTCCACGACGAGGGAACCGAGGTGGATGTCGGCCGCGCCCGTACGGAACTCTCCGTCCGGGTAGCACATCGGCGAGCTGCCGTCGCAGCAGCCGCCGGACTGGTGGAACATCAACGGACCATGCACCACGGTGAGGCGGCGGAGCAGGTCCGCCGCCTCCGCGGTGAGCGCCACGCGCTCGACCATCGCCGAATCCCCAACCAGGCCTAGAAGAACCCGAGCTTCGACGGGCTGTAGCTCACCAACAGGTTCTTCGTCTGCTGGTAGTGGTCGAGCATCATCTTGTGGTTCTCCCGGCCGATGCCGGAGTTCTTGTAGCCGCCGAACGCGGCGTGCGCGGGGTACGCGTGGTAGTTGTTCGTCCACACGCGCCCGGCCTGGATCTCGCGGCCCGCGCGGTACGCGAGGTTGATGTCGCGCGTCCACACACCGGCGCCGAGCCCGTAGAGCGTGTCGTTCGCGATCTTCATCGCGTCCGCGTAGTCGTCGAACCGCGTGACCGACACGACCGGGCCGAAGATCTCCTCCTGGAAGATCCGCATCTTGTTGTCGCCGTCGAAGATCGTCGGCTGTACGTAGTATCCGCCGCTGAACGAGCCGCCGAGATCGGCGCGCTCGCCGCCGGTGATGACCTTCGCGCCCTCGGCCTTGCCGATGTCGATGTACGACAGGATCTTCTCGAGCTGGTCGTTGCTCGCCTGCGCACCCATCATCGTGTCGGTGTCGAGCGGGTCACCGGTCTTGATCGCCTCGGTCCGTGCGGTCGCGTCGGACAGGAACGAGTCGTAGATCGACGACTGGATCAGCGCGCGCGACGGGCAGGTGCAGACCTCGCCCTGGTTGAGCGCGAACATCGTGAAGCCCTCGAGCGCCTTGTCGTAGAACTCGTCGTTGGAGGACGCGACGTCGGCGAAGAACACGTTCGGGCTCTTCCCCCCGAGCTCCAACGTCACCGGGATGAGGTGCTCCGACGCGTACTGCATGATCAACCGGCCGGTCGTCGTCTCGCCGGTGAACGCGACCTTCGCCACCCGACCGCTCGCGGCGAGCGGCTTGCCCGCTTCGACGCCGAAGCCGTTGACGACGTTCAGCACGCCTGGCGGCAGCAGGTCGGCGATGAGCTCGAGCAGCACGTGGATCGAGGTCGGCGTCTGCTCGGCCGGCTTGAGCACGACGGCGTTCCCGGCGGCCAACGCGGGCGCCAGCTTCCAGGTGGCCATCAGGATCGGGAAGTTCCATGGGATGATCTGGCCGACGACGCCGAGCGGCTCGTGGAAGTGGTACGCCACGGTGTCCTCGTCGATCATCGAGATCGACCCTTCCTGGGACCGCAGCGCTCCCGCGAAGTAGCGGAAGTGGTCGATCGCCAGCGGCATGTCGGCGGCGAGTGTCTCGCGGACGGCCTTGCCGTTGTCCCAGGTCTCGGCGACGGCGAGCAGTTCGAGGTTGTCCTCGATGCGGTCGGCGATCTTGTTGAGGATGAGCGCGCGTTCGCCCGGCGACGTACGTCCCCAGGCCGGCGCGGCGCCGTGCGCGGCGTCGAGCGCGAGCTCGATGTCGTCGGCCGTGCCACGTGCCATCTCGGTGAACGTCTCGCCGGTCACCGGTGTCGGGTTCTCGAAGTAGGCGCCGTTCGCCGGCGGGACCCACTCACCGCCGATGAAGTGGTCGTAGCGGGACTTGAACGTGACCGGGCTGCCCTCGGTTCCCGGAACGGCATAAATCGTCATTGATCCTCCTGGCAGGAACTCGCGACGTTGCCGGCAACGTAAGTCGGGCAACGTTGCGCGAACGTTGCACGCCGAACCGGTTGCATCACGACGCGTTCCGAGCGAGGCTGGCGACGTGGACGCACCAGAACGGGCGCGCCACCTGTCTGCGCTCTACGACGTGGTGCTCGGCGGACGCCGGATGCCGGGAACGGTGCGTCCGCTGGTCGCCGCCTCGTGGCAGCGTTCACTCGAAGCCGCGGTCGATCCCGACCTGCAGGCGCCGCCGATCGTGGTCTCCGACGCCGAGCTCGAGGCGCTGCGTTCGTCGCATCCGCTGAACGCCGTGCTGCCGATCCTGCGCCAGACGTTGACCTCGATCGCCGACGAGGCGTCGCACATCATGATCATCACCGACGCGCGCGGCCTGATCCTGTGGCGCGAGGGCGCGGCCGACGTACGCCGGCTGGCCGACCAGATCGCCTTGTCGGAAGGGGCGATCTGGTCCGAGGACGCGATCGGGACGAACGGCATGGGCACCGCGCTCGCCGCCGACCAACCCGTCCAGATCCACTCCGCCGAGCACCTGGTCCGCAAGATCCACGCCTGGACCTGCGCCGCAGCGCCGGTGCACGACCCCGACACTGGTCGGATCGTCGGTGCGGTCGACGTGTCAGGGCCGCTGCGTACGGTCCACCCCGCGATGCGGGCGCTGGTGACCGCCGCCGCGCAGCTCGCGGAGGGACAGTTGCGGGTGCGGATGGCGGCGTCGGACGAGGCGATGCGCGAACGCAACATGCGCCATCTGCACGAGCTCGGCCCGCACGGCGGCGCGCTGCTGAGCGCGAGCGGCCGGGTCCTCGCCACCGAACCGTACGGCTGGCTGCCCGAGCGCCTCGACGTCTCCGCTGGCACCGGCCGGATCGAGCTCGGCGACGGGCGGGACGGACTGGTCGAGCCGCTCGACGAGGGCTTCCTGCTGCGCGTTCCGCGAGCGCGGCGGGCGGTGCCGCGGCGGCGGTCGCTGCGCCTGACGTTCCTCGGCTCTGCGCCGCCGACCGCGGTCGTCGACGACCGACGGGTCGTGCTGACGCTGCGGCCCGCCGAACTGCTTGCGCTGTTGGTCGTTCATCCCCACGGCCTTACCGCCGAGCAGCTGACCCTCCATCTGTATGGGGATTCCGGCAACCCGACGACTGTCCGCTCGGAGATGCACCGGCTCCGCGGGCTGCTCGGCGACGGTGTGTTCGCGACCAAGCCGTACCGGATCGTGGCCGACGTCTCCAGCGACGCGACCGACGTACGCTCCGCGGTCCGGCGGGGAGACGTCGCCGCCGCGGTCGCGGCCTACGCCGGGCCGTGGCTCGAACGGTCCGACGCTCCCGCCCTGCGCGTCGAACGCGACGAGCTCGACGCCGTCGTCCGCCGCGCTGTGCTGGACTGCGCCGACGCCGACCTGGTGTGGGCGTTCGCCGAGACGAGCACAGGGGCCTCGGACCTGGAGGTGTACGAGCTGCTGGACACCATGCTCCCCGAGCACGACCTTCGCCGCCCCGCCGTCGCGGCCCGCCTGCACCGGCTCACCGTCAGCTGACCGTTTCCCCTTCGGGAGCTGGTCGTTGGTGCGACCATGCTTGCGGAGGTTCGGCCCGTGGACGAACGCGACGGCAGGGCGGAGGTCCTCGAGGTCGGCCGCGACCCGAGGACACGGCGGCCGGTGCCGCCGGTCAGCCGGTGGGTCGCGCTCGGGCTGGTCCTCGTGCTCGGGCTGGTCGCCGGATCGGGTGCCACGTACTGGTTCCTCGACCGCCGCGCCGAGCAACGCAGCAAGGCCGCCGTCCAACTCCTCGCCAGGCTCGACGGCGGGATCGCGATCGTCGACCCGACCGACGGCTGCGCGACCGCGACCGTTCGCCTCTACAACGTCGGCGCGCACCCGCTCACGGTCGACGAGGTCAACGCGGACCTCACCGGCCAGGGCATGAACCAGAGCCGCCCGTTCTGCCAGCTGCAGGAGTCCACGCCGCATCCGATCGTCCTGCGGCCCCGAGCCTCCGAGCCGTGGACGATCGTGTTCCGGCTCGCCTGCGACCAGATCTGGGGCACGCCCACATATCGGGCGACGGTCACCACCGTCCTTGGCGAACGGCGCGAAGTGTCCGCTCCCATGGAGAAACCTGACGCGCCACCGTCGGCGAACTTCTCCTGCGACGGCAGCCCCGACATCAGCTGGAACAACCTCACGAGCCCGTTGCAGGGCACCGGTCGGGACACGTCGTTGCTGCTGTCGGGCGTCATCCGGACCACGACCGGCCGCCAGGAGCTGCTGTCGTTGCGGCTCTCCGACGACAGCGGTCTGCGGATGACGCTCGAGCCGGAGAGCCCGCTCTCGCTCAAGAACGAGTCCGAGACGATCGGTGTCCGCGTCTCCGTCGCCGACTGCGAGCAGGCGCAGGCGTATCCGGACAGCTCGATCCAGTTGCGCGTACGGACCCGGCTCGGGATGGCACTCGTCGACGTCCCGTTCGACGAGCCGCGAGCGGTGACCCGTTCGCTCGTCCGCCTGGTCGACGCGGTGTGCGGCAGCCAGGGCTGAGCCGCACCATCCCTGGTCATCCGCCGAACCTATCCGGCGCGCCGAGGTCGCGGATGAGCAGCAGGGTCGCGCCCATGTCGCGGAGCCGGGTGAGTAGGCCGTACAGCTCCGCCTGGTCCGCGACGAGCCCGGTCAGGGTCGACGTACCGTCGCTGTGGCGGACGAGCTCGAGGTCGCCGAGCCAGGCGCATCGGTGCGGGTCCAGGTGCCCCTTGACTCGGATCTCGTAGCGGCTCATCGCCGAGCACCCACCAGCACGCGCGGACGGCGGATCGCCCATTCGGCGACGGCCAGGTTGAGGACCCAGGCGACGCCGAGGTACAGGTCGCCGCGCAGCTCGCCGGTGCCGAACAGGGCCTCGCCGAAGCCGACGGTGAACGCCTGGGTGCCGGCGGCGAGCGCCAGGGCGTACGCCCGGATCATCCACGCGCGGTGCCCCGCGAAGTCACGGCGCCGGATGGCGGCGAAGCCGAGGACGATGCTGGCGACCATGCCAGACGAGAACAGCAACCGCAGCAGGAAGAGCAGGTCTCCCGTCCCTTCCTTCTGCGGGTAGAACAACGTCATCCACAGCGCCGATCCCGCGACGGCCAGCCCGGCCACCACCAGGACCCGGCCGGCGGCCCGGTGCCAACCGGGCCGCCGCCTCCGAAGCCGTGCGGAGAACTGGAACGCTCCCCCGAGCGCGTAGACCACGGCACCCACGATGTGCAGGACCAGCGGCAGAGGCGAGGCCGCGAACCGTACGTCGGTCGCGATGAGTGCGGGCCGCCGAGCAGCTCCACCAGGCGGATCGAGCCGATGCCGATCGGGATGGCGTTGATCAGGAGCAACACGGCCGGGACGTGCCAGCTCCGCCGCTGGGTGGTCATCGGACCGCGAGCCGCTCGGCGTGCGCGTTCTCGGTGGTCGCCTGCGGGGCAATGGAGCGCCACAGCGAGATGCCGAGACCGACGAGGGCGATGCCGGTGGGGAACGCGATCAGCCGGTCGACCAGGTGCGGCACGAGCGGGACCGCGAGGGCGGCGAGCGTGCCGGCCGCGAGGAGCGCCGCCGCCCAACGGGCGAGGATCCCGGCGCGGAAGACCGCGATGCCGAAGATCACGCCACCGGCGAGGTAGGTGACCGCGGAGACGAGGTTCGTGACCGCCAACGCACCGATGTCGCCGACGACCGTCCCGCCGGAGGCCATCGCGAGCACGTCGTTCACGTATGCGGGCGACGTGCCGGCCAGCGAAGGGAGAACGTACCCGGCGACGAACGCGACGCTCATCATCACCAGGTACGCGGTGCTGAACAGCACGTATCCGACGAGCCCGAGGATTCCCAACTGCCTGACCTGGCGCAGATAGATGCCGGTGATCCCGGCGAGTGAGAGGGCCGCCATCGCGACCTTCATCGTGTTGCGGACGATCCACTCGGTCGTGCTGACCGAGGCGAGCTCCAGGTGGGGATGGCCGATCTGCACGGAGACGAACAGCAGTCCGGCGACGACGGCGCTGACGCCGGCCGCCTTGCCGAGGGTGGAGGTGGTGATCATCGCTGCGCTTCCTTTGCTTCCGGTGTTGAGGATTGACCTGAAGGTAGGAAGCGAGGTGGTGACCCGACATCACCAGATGAGGTGATGTCGGATGGTGATTCAGAGCAGGCCGAGCTCCTTGGCGCGATGGACCGCGGCCTGCCGGGAGTTCACGTCCAGCTTGGTGAAGATGTGCTTGGTGTGGGTTCGGAGCGTGTTGAGCGATACGTACAGCTTGCCGGCGATCTCCGGGCCGGTCAGCGTCGTGGCGAGCAGGCGTACGACGTCTCGTTCCCGCTCGCTCAGCGGCCCCGCGTCGACTGCCTCGCGGTCTTCTTCGGCGGCGAGCAGGCGGGCGAGCGTCTGCCGGTTGTACTCGGTGAGGTACGACACCTCACTCGTCGCGACCTCGTGCTCCCTCGCCCAGTCCCGCGCCGCGGCGAGCTCCCCTTGCGCGATCCACAGCCTGGCTCGCTGCGCGGGGATCGGACGTACGTCGGGGAAGAAGCCACGCAGGTAAAGGGATTCCGCCTGGTCCAGGCTCTCGATCGCGCCGTCGAGGTCTCCGCGCGCCTCCTGGAGCCCGGCCATCGCGACGTACCAGCGGTGCCGATTCTCCAACAGGGACGCGCTTTCTCCGAGCTCCTGGCTGGTGCGCAGGTGCTGCTCGGCGGCGTCGAGCTCGCACTGCTCACGAAGGATGTCGGCGAGGCCGGCGTGCAGGTCACCGACGATCGAGAGCACCTCGTGGGGATGCTTGTCGGCGGTGGCCAGGGCCTGCTCGTACAGCCGCCGCGCCTCGCGGAGTTGGCCACGCGCCCTCCACATGTCGGCGAGCGGAACGGTGCACCCGAGCGCGTCGGCGAGGTTGCCGGCGGCGCGCAAGCTCCGTGCTGCTTGGGAGAACGTCTCCACCGCGGTCTCGAGATCGCCCTTGGCCCAGGCGGACAACCCGAGGAATCCGGCGGCGCCACCGCGCGCCAGATGGTCGTCCGGCCGCGCGAGCCGGAGCGCGTCGCGGGCGTGCGCTTCGGTCCCCGCGGCGTCGCCGCGGCCCTGCGCCGCCGAGGCTCGGTAGATGGCGATCCAGGCGGGGAGGGAACGGACCTCGTCGCTGAGCTCCTCCTCACTTGCCGGGGCTTCCCGCAGCGCGCGTTCGGCGTCGCGCAGTCGCGCTTCGACGCCGTTGAGATCGCCTTCGACGAGTCGCGTCCAGGCAATGAACGTGCTGAGGACCGGCCTCGCATGCACCAGGTGGTCGGGCAGTTTGTTCAGCCATTGTTGGAGAATTCGGTCCTGGCGCTTGCGGCGCACCTCGGTCACACCGAGCTCGACGAGGTCGGCTGCTCGGTCCAGGTCGTCGCCGGCGAAGGCGTGCGCGATGGCCCGTTCGACCTGGCTGTTGTCGGCGTACCAGCGGCAGGCCGCCTGGTGGAGGTGGCGCATCCGTTCGGGATCGTCGGCGGCCAGGCGAGCACGCAACGCGTCGGCGAACAGGTGGTGGTAGCGGTACCAGGTGCGTGCGTGGTCGAGCGGTACGACGAAGAGGTTGGCGCGTTCGAGGTCCTCGAGCACCGCGCGGCCGTCGGGCTGTCCGGTCAGCGCGTCGCACAGTGGGGCAGTCAGGTGGTCGAGCACGGCCGTGTCGAGGAGGAAGGCGCGAACCCGTTCCGGCTGGCGGCGGAGGACCTCCTCCACCAGGTAGTCGACAACGAACCGGTGACTGCCGGCGAACGCGTCGACGAACGCGTCGACGTCGTCGTTCCCGCGGATCGACAGCGCCGCCAGCTGCAGGCCGGCGGCCCAGCCTTCCGTCCGTACGTCGAGAGCCTCGACCTGCCTGGCGGTGAGGTCCAGTCCCATGACGTCGTTGAGGAACGTGCCGGCTTCGGTCGCGGTGAAGCGCAGGTCGGCGGCGCGCAGCTCGACGAGCTCTCCCCTGGCCCGCAGCCGCGGCAACGGGAGCGGAGGGTCGGAACGGGTGGCGATCGCGAGGCCGACCGTTCGAGGCAGGTGCTCGACGAGGAATGCCGTCGCCTCATGCACCGCGGGGTTCGTGATCACGTGGTAGTCGTCGAGGGCGATGACTGTGGTGTCGGGGAACTCGTCGAGGTCGTTGACGAAAGTCGTGAGGATCGACTCGATCGGCAGGTCTCTCGCCGCTTCGACCATCGCCATCGCCTTCGTCGCCGCGTCGGGGCTGGAGCGCCGCAGTGCCGCCACGAGCTGGGCCAGGAACCTCCGCGGCTCGTTGTCGCCGTCGTCGAGCGACAGCCAGGCCACGCGCGCGATCGGCCCGTTCTGGAGCCACTGGCTCAGCATCGTGGTCTTGCCGAACCCCGGCGGTGCGGACACGAGCGTCAGCCTCGGCACGGCACCGTTCCGCAGCTGTCGCGTCAACCTCGGCCGGGGCACGAGCTGCCCGCGAGGCAACGGGACGTGCAGCTTCGTACCCAGGACCTCCACCTCTCGAGCATAGGTACCGGACGGCCTCCACCTGGGCGGTTCTCGAGGACTCTCCATGGCCCCGCGCATGCGTCGCGCACCGCAGGGATCCCGCCAAGAACGCCTTACCCCTAGCTGAGACGTCCAGACCTCCACCATGATCGGATCCAGCGACTGGAGGCATGGATGGGCGAGGCGGAGACCGGACAGCGCGCCGGCCGCAAGGAATGGCTGGCGTTGGCCGTCCTCGCGCTGCCGACGTTGTTGGTGTCGTTGGACACGTTCGTCATGCTGCTGGCGTTGCCGCACCTCAGCGAAGGACTCGGCGCGGGCAGCACCGAGCAGCTGTGGATCATGGACGTCTACGGCTTCATGGTGGCCGGGTTCATGGTCACGATGGGAACGTTGGGCGACCGGATCGGACGGCGCAAGCTGCTGCTGATCGGCGCGGCGGCGTTCGGGATCTGCTCGATCCTGGCGGCTTACTCCAGCAGCCCGCTGATGTTGATCGTGGCGCGGGCGGCGCTCGGGATCGCCGGCGCGACCCTGGCCCCGTCGACGCTCTCGCTGATCATGGTGATGTTCCACGACCGCCGGCAGCGGGCGACCGCCGTCGGCATCTGGGCGGGCGTCTTCACGGTCGGCGCCATCATCGGGCCACTCGTCGGCGGGGCGATGCTGGACCACTTCTGGTGGGGCTCGGTGTTCCTGCTCGGCGTACCCGCGATGGTGGTGCTCCTCGCGGTCGGCCGGGTGCTGCTGCCGGAGTACCGCGACGTCACCGCCGGGCGGCTCGACCTGACCAGCGTCGCGTTCTCGCTCGCGGCCATCCTGCCGATCATCTATGGCCTGAAGGAGATCGCACGCCTGGGGTGGCGCCCCGTGCCGATCGCGGTCCTCGTCTTCGGGCTCGTGATGGGGTGGATTTTCCTGCGCCGGCAACGCCGCCTCGCCGACCCGCTGGTGGATCTGGGGCTGTTCCGGCACCGCGGCTTCAGCGTGACGCTGACCGGGATGCTGATGTACTCGATGCTGTCCGGCGGGACGATGGTGTTCATCGCCCAGTACTTCCAGCTCGTGGCCGGGCTCTCACCGCTGCGGGCAGGCTTGGCGCTGGTCCCCGGCATGGTCGCGGCGATCATCGGCTTCCAGGTGGCGCCGTTGCTCGCTCGCCGTATCCGTCCCGCGTTCCTGTTCGCCGGCGGTCTCGCCGTCTCGGTGTGCGGCATGCTGATCGTCACCCAGGCCAGCGCGACCGATGGGCTCGTCCTGGTGATGATCGGGTTCGCCGTCACCAGCATCGGCGCCGGGCCGTTGGTCAGTCTGGGCACGAACATCGTCATCGGCGCGGCGCCGCCGGAGAAGGCCGGATCCGCGTCCGGCATCGCGCAGACCGGGAACGAGTTCGGGTACGCGCTCGGCATCGCTGTGCTAGGCAGCATCGGCGCCGCCGCGTACCGCGCGGGTCTTCCCGCCGACACGATCGCCGCCGCCCGGGACAGCATCACGAGTGCTCTCGCCGCCGCCCAGGAGCTGCCCGGCAAGGCCGGCGCGGACCTCGTCGCGCTCGCCCAACAGGCCTTCACCAGCAGCCTGCACACGGTCGCCCTGGTCAGCGGCGTCCTGCTCGCCGCCATCGCTCTCCTCATCCTCGCCCGGCTGCGCCACCTCCCGCGCCTCAACGCCACGCAGGAAGAGGAGCAGCCCGTCGCCCATGGCAGCTAGCTGACGGGCAGGCGAACGTCGATGACGGCCCGGCCGTCGTCGCGGACGACCGACAGCGAGCCGGCCGCTGCCTCGACCCGGTCGCGCATCTGGTCGACGGAGAGGCTGCCGACCTCCTGGCCGGTCAACCTCAAGCGGAGTTCGTCGTCCCGAACCTCGAGGTGCACGCCGAGGGGATCCGCGACCTCGGCCACGCAGAAGTAGGCCGCGGCCTCGAGCTGAGCGTCGAAACGCCTCTCCGCGACGGAGTCGTGGATCACCAGCCGCTCGGCGCTCCCGGTCCGAGCGAGAAGTGACACGAGCGCCATCGGCAGACCGGAGCGAACGAGCTGCGCCGGAAAAACTCCGCGAGTGATCTCCCGCAGCGCCTCGATGGCGCTGGTCAGCGACTCGGCCAGCGGGGTGATCTGGGTGCTGTCGGACAGACGTCGCAACCGGTCCGGGAGAGGTGCCAGATGAACGACGACCTGCTGGGCGATCGCCCGTTCGACTCGGCTCCGTTCGGCGTCGGCGGCGCTGATCAGGCGCCGGCGAGAGTCGGCGAGCTCCCGCGTACGACGATCGAGCCGTGCCACCTGGCCGGAGAGCTCGGCAGTGAGCCGGGCGTTGTGGAAGGCCATCACGGCCTGGTTGGCCAGGTCCGCCAGGAGCCGATGTTGCCATCGGCGTAAGGGATGTCCGGCCGGCATCTCGACCGTAATGGATCCGAGCCGCTCCCCGCGGTCGACCACTGGCAGCTCGACGCCGGACGTCGTCGACTCCGCGGCCGGAGGGAAGACCACGACCTGATCCGGCCCGGAGTCGATCTGGAGCCGGACGACGACCCGGCTCGCGCCCACGGCGCTCGCGGCCGCCTCGGCCACCGCCGGTAGGAGGTCCGACGGATCGGAGCTGTCGCCGATGCGGCGGCTGAAGTCGGCGAGCGCCTCGTACGGGACAGCCGCCGCGCCGAACGCGAGCCGGTCGGCCACCATCACCACGCGCCGTCGGAGCGGCTGGAACGCCAACGCCACAAGGGCAGTCGCGAGCAGCGACGGCCAAAAGCCACTGCTGGCGCCGACCTCGAAGCCTGCGACGACGACGGCGAGCACGTACCCGACAGCGACGAGTCCGGTGGCCAGCGCGAGCACGAGGGCACGGTTGACGATGA
Organism: Tenggerimyces flavus; assembly: GCF_016907715.1. Lineage (NCBI taxonomy): Bacteria > Bacillati > Actinomycetota > Actinomycetes > Propionibacteriales > Nocardioidaceae > Tenggerimyces > Tenggerimyces flavus. The sequence goes on from NZ_JAFBCM010000001.1 coordinate 6,063,775, forward strand.
GATCGATCTGGAGCAAGCGGTGCCGCAACACCGCGACCGCGACGCAGAGCGGGACCGAGATCAGGGCGAGCCGCAGCGGCAACCCGGCCAGCCACGTTCCCTCCACACCTTGCAGACGAGGGACCACGAGGATGACCACCACGCCGAACGCCAAGAAGGCAGCGGACGAGGCGATCCACAGGAGCTGACGACGGGCATCGTCGGTGGCGTTGCGGAGGCGCCATCCGATGGAGACGGCCGAGCCGATCAGGCCTACGGCAACGAGGCCGACGCCGAGCGTCAGCAGCGGACCCGAGACCGCGCGGTTGCCGAGGTCCCCGCCTACGACGAACTCGCCGGGGCGGACCGTCAACGTTCCGAGCGTATGGACGCAGAGTCCCGCGACCGCGACCCAGGCCGCCCACCGCCACCGCGACGAGGGCAGCCGGCCGTCCGGGGCGATGAGGAAGACGAGGATCAGCGCGGTGAAGGCCGGCCAGCCGAGCAGCGGCGCCGCCCAAGCGGAAACGTGAGCCCAGTAAGGGGATCCAGGGCCGTCGCCGTCGAGCACCCAGACGCTGTACGCGTCCGCCGCCAACGTCACCGCGAGGAGTCCCGCGACGCACAACAACCAGCCGATGGGTTGGCGAGGGTGGCGCGTGACGATGAGCGCCCCCATGAGAGCGCACCCGATCGCGGCGAGCGGGGCGAGCGGCCAGCCATGGTCCGCCCAGGTCGCCTCGCTCAGCAGCGAACGGTGCGCCGCGGTGAAGACGGTATCCAGAATCCCCGCGAGCGTGGTCAGTCCCGCGACTGCCCAGGCGATCCGTGCGTGCGCCGTCATCGGACCTGGGCGGTGATCGTCGTTCCCACCCCGCGTTGCGACTCGACCGTGAGCCTGCCGCCAACCGCGTCCAGCCGGTCGCGCAGACTGGCCAGCCCGACGCCCGCCTCAGCTTCCCGTACGTCCCCCGGATCGAACCCGGCCCCGTCGTCGACGATGGTGAGGCACCAACGCCCATTGTCGGTTGCGAATCGCACGGACACACTCCGGGCGCCGGAGTGCTTGGCGGCGTTCTGCACCGCCTCCATGCAGCAGAAGTACAGTGCCGCCTCGAGCGCTGCCGGGAGCCGTTCGGTCGTCGTCGAGTCGATGGTGACCGGGATCGGGCTGGTACTGACCGCCAGCCGCAGGGCCGGCACCAGACCTTCGGACGCGAGCGATCTCGGGTAGATGCCGCGGGACAGCGAGGAGAGCGTCTCGATCGCCACACCTGCCGCATCGGCTTGGTGGACGAGAAGACGCGCGGCGCGTTCGGGCGATCGGCCGGCGATCGTCTGTGCCAACCGCAGGTTGACAGACAGTGCCACCAGGTGTTGCTGAGCGCCGTCGTGGAGGTCGCGTTCGAGTCGCCGCCGTTCGGCGTCCTGGGTGGCGATGAGCCGTGCCCGGGACGCTTTGAGCTCGTCGGCTCTGGCCATCAGCTCGTCGTGACGTTCCTCGAGCTCGGCCCGGAGCCCCGCCAGCCGCAGGACGAGGCCAGCCTGGACAGCGAGCTCGACGAATAGCCGTTCCTCGACCCCGGTAAGCGCCAGACCCGGCCGTTCCCGCAGGCGGAGTACGCCCAGCAGCTGGCCGCCGTGCCGAACGGCATGGGCTCGCCGGCCTTCGCCCGCGGCCTCCGAACCGTCGGCCTGCAGGGCGGGCGGTGACCGGTCGGCCGTGGCGTCGGTGGGCCAGGTGGCCGCCAAGGTCAGCCGATCGGAGATGTTCAGCCACACCTGCGCCCACTGTGCCCCGGTCCCTTGGGCGAGCAGCATGGCCATCCGCTCCGGCAGCTCCGTACCCGCGGCACCCGTCGCCGTCTGCGAGAAGCGACTCAACACTTCGTACGGCGTGGCGGGGGCACCGATCCCCCACCGGCTCGCCACCCGTTCCACGGCCGACTGAACCGGCGCGAACGACAGCGCCACGATCGCGGTCGCCACCACCGACAACGGCAAGCTGGGCGCATCGGTTCGGCCGAGGATCACACCGCCGCCCAGCACGACGACCACGTAGACGGTGACGACGAACCCGGCCATACCCACCGTTACCAGCAGGCGGTTCCCCGCGCGGCGACGCAGCCACAGGATCGCGCGGCGAAACTCCATGCCCTGAGTGTCTGCCCTGCGAGGAGATCCCGTGGTCAGTCGGACGATCCGGTCGCCTTCAGGTACGCGAGGACGGCCATCACGCGCCGGCTCACCTCGTGTTCGTCGACCAGACCGAGCTTCTGGAAGACCGCTCCGATGTGCTTCTCGACGGCTCGGTCGCTCATGAACAACGTCTTCGCGATCGTCGCGTTGTTCCGGCCGGTGGCCATCTCGTGGAGCACTTCTCGTTCGCGATCGGTCAAGCCCAGAAGCGGAACGTCGCTCCGCCTCCGCGCGAGCAGCGCCTCGACCACCAGCGGATCGAGCACCGACCCCCCGCGCGCTACCTCGCGAAGTGCCCTGACGAGCTCGTCGAGATCGGTCACTCTCTCCTTGAGCAGGTAGCCCATCCCCGCCACACCGCCGGCCAGCAGTTCGAAGACGTAGTCCTCCTCGACGTACTGCGACAGGACGACGACGCCGATGCCAGGGTGGTCGGACCGGATCCGCTTCGCGGCCTCGATGCCCTCGTTCGTATGGGTGGGCGGCATGCGGATGTCAGTCAGTACGACGTCCGGGCCGTTGTCGGTGACCGCCCTGAGGAGGGAGTCCGCTTCGGTCGCGACGGCGACGACCTCGATGCCCTCGACCTCGGCCAGCAGCGAGGTCAAGCCCTCACGAACCAGGTAGTTGTCGTCGGCGAAGACCACGCGAAGCGCCACGTTCGTGACTCTAGCGACGACTCCCCCGGCCCGTGCCGTTCTCGTGCTTTCACTGGGTGGGGCAGGCCGCACTCGTGGTGGGGCTGACCCCCGCGGCCGTACTGCCTGCCCCATCGTGGCGAGCCTCGCTTCTTTTCTAACGTCAGTGGTGCGGCCAGTCCGCAGCCCCAGCGTTGAAAGGAAAGTTATGTCTAGAAGGAAGATCGCGGTCACCGTCGGCATCTTGTTCGTCGTCCAGATGGTCACCGCCATGTTCGGGACCTCGTTGATCCAGGCGTTCGTGGACGGTGACACCGCAAGAGCGCCACTGACCCTCGGCGTTCTGCTGATGATGTGCTCCGGAGTCGCTGTCGTGGGCATCGGCATCCTGATGTACCAGGTGCTGAAGGACGTCAACCGACGGTTGGCGATTTGGTATCCGGTGCTGCGGATCGTCGAGTTCGCCGTCTCCGCCGCGTGCGGCGTCTACATCCTGACGGAGCTCCAGGTGGTCCCGAACCACATGTTGTGGGTGTACATCCCGACCGGTATCGGTGGACTTGTCCTTACCTACTTGCTCTTCGTGTCGCGGCTGGTTCCGCGGCCGATCGCCGTTCTCGGCATCGTCGGCTATGCCGTGCTCTCGTTGGGAGTGCCGCTGGACCTCCTCGGCGTCCTCGACCTGAACGCCGGTCTCGGCCTCGCGTTGCTCGCGCCAGGTGGACTGTTCGAGGTCGTGGTCCTGCCGATCTGGTTGATCGCGAAGGGCTTCCGTACGCCGACCTCGGCGCCTCAGCTCGACCGCTCACTGTCTCTCTCCAGATAAGGAAATCACTGATGAACTCCACACCAGCAAGGCTGAAGGTCTGCATCGTCGGAGCGTCCGGGAAGCTGGGCCAGTACATGGTGCGACACGCCCTCGACCGCGGCTACGAGGTCGTCGGCGTCTGTCGAGAAGCAAGCGTCGACAAGCTCGACGCGTTCAAGGACCGCATCACGATCGTTCCGGGAGCGACGGACGACCGCGAGGTCATCAAGCGTGCGGTCGCCGGTTGCGACGCCGTCCTCACAGTGCTGGTCCCGCGCGGGGTCCACAACTACTCCACCGGTACTGCGCAGGCCGTCCTCGACTATGCCCGTCCGGCCGCTCGGCTGATGTTCTCCTGTGGCTATCACATCAGCCGCGACGGCCAGGACGTGTACTCGTGGAAGGTCAAGGCGCTCGTGAGCGTGGTCGGCAGGCTCGCGCGACTCGCTCGCCTCGTCGACCTCGAGGACCAGGTGGAAGCGTGCCGGCGGGTCTTCGCCAGCGACACGCAGTGGACTGTCGTACGCGGAAGCGACCTCGAGGAGGGCGACAGCCAGGGGCTGCCCGTCTGGAGCCGCCACGTGGGCGACCCCATCCTGAAGAGCAACCTCACCCGCCGCGTCGACTTCGCGCTTTTCATGGTCGACGCGATCGTGAACGACTCCCTCGTGCACGAGGCGCCCGCGATCGTCGGCTGCCAGACACCCTCGGCTCTGGCGTACGCCGTCACGTCACCTCGGTGACGCGGCCCGACCGCCTCGTTGTCGCCGGCCTCCGTCGATTGCTGGAGGTCGGCGCGGGCCCGTTTCGTCTCTCGCCGTTCGGTCGGTCGTCAGGTCCGGGCCAACCATTCGTGCGGTCCGAGGGGTCGTGCTCGTGAGCCAGATGCTGTTAACTCTGTGTTCATCGTGCGTTAACGATCGACCGGACCGCTTCCCGAGGAGTCGTCATGCCATCGTCGCGCCGCCAGTTCCTGACCCGAGCCGCGGGCACCGGAGTCGCCGTCGCCCTCGCCGGATCCGTCGATGCTCTGTTCGCCGCCCAGCCGGCGGCCGGCACGTCCGGACCACCGACCGGGTACGGACCGCTCCTCCCCGACCCGGACGGCATCTTGGACCTGCCCCGCGGCTTCCGGTACAAGATCCTGTCCCGCGAGGGGACCATCCGGCCGGACGGGCTGCCAGTGCCGAGCCGCTTCGACGGCATGGGCGCGTTCCGTGCCCGCCGGCACGGCGCCCGGCTGGTGCGCAACCACGAGTGCTCGCCGACGTCGCGGATCAAGGTGCAGGCGCCGCCGGAGCGGACGTACGACCCGGGCGGCGCCGGCGGCACCAGCACGCTGGTGATCGACCGGCGCGGCAACGCCGAGTCGGAGTACGTCAGCCTCGGCGGGACAGCGATCAACTGCTCCGGCGGTCCCTCACCGTGGGACACCTGGCTGACCTGCGAGGAGACCGAGGCCAAGGCCGGAGACACCGGCTACACCAAGGACCACGGCTTCATCTTCGAGGTGGACCCGTACGACGACCGGCGCAACGAGTACCCGACGCCGCTGCGGTCGATGGGCCGGTTCCAGCACGAAGCGGTCGCCGTCGACCCCCACACCGGGATCGTCTACGAGACCGAGGACGCGTTCGTCGCGCCGCTCGGCAGCTTCTACCGCTTCCTGCCGGAGCAGCCCTGTCGCGGTTGGGGCAGCCTGCGCGCCGGCGGCGAGCTGCAGGCGCTGCACGTACCGGACCTGCCGGACCTGTCGGTGGTCCAGGAGGCGGGCGAGGTGTTCGGCGGCGTCTCCTGGATGACGGTGCCGGATCCGCTGGCCACCTCGGAGTCCGTACGCGCGCAGGACTACCCGAAGCCGATCACCGGCGGCTACAAGATCGAGGGCGCCTGGTGGGGTGAACGGGACCGCTGCGTGTACTTCGTCTCGTCGTTCGCCCGCACCGAGCTCGGCCCGGCGATGAACCACGACGGCCAGGTGTGGAAGTACAACCCGCGGCGCAAGACCCTGCGGCTCGAGGTGATCTTCACCCGGCCGACGCCCGGTCCGGAGAACCCGGAGTTCGACGCCCCGGACAACATCTGCATGTCGCCGTACGGCGGCCTGATGATGTGCGAGGACGGCATCGGCGACGCGTACATGCTCGGCACCACCCGCGACGGCGAGGTCTTCCACTTCGCCCGCAACCGGGTGAACAACGGGACTCCCTCCGAGCCTGCCTATGGCGAGCTCGCCGGTGTGGGGTTCTCCGCTGACGGCCGGACGATGTTCTTCAACATCTACGACCCCGGCATGACCATCGCCGTCACCGGCCCCTGGAACCGCCTTCGCGACTGACGCTTTACTGGCGGAGTGCGACTGCTGAGCGTCGACTTCCAGAACGACTTCGTCTCCCCGGGCGGGGTGCACTACCGCGGCCAGCCCTGCGTCGGGTTCGTCACGGACACCGTGGTGCCGTACGCCCGCGCGCACGGCCTCGCGGTGGCTGAGATCGTCTCCGACTACCGCACCCCGGGCGGTGACTCCGCCGATGTCACCTGCGTGCCTGGGCAGTGGGGGTTCGAGTCCGCGATCGCCGCGGCCGTGAAGCCCGCCGCGCCGTGGGTGAAGGCGTCCATCGCGCCGACCTGGGTCCGCGACGGCGGCGGTCTCGCGGACGCCGTCCCGGGGCCAGAGCGGCCCGATCCCTCGGGGTTCACGGCCTGGTTGGACGCGACGATCGGTCCGCCGGCGAGCGACGAACCGATCGTCATCGTGGGGTTGGTGTTGGAGGTCTGCGTGCTGGCCAGCCTCATCGACGTCAGGCTGCGCGGCTATCCCGCCGTGGTGTTGGCCGAAGGCGTCGACACCTACGACGGAGACCAGCGACGCAAGCAGGAGTTCCTCGACACCCTCGCCGGCTTCTGGGGACAACCGATGACCTGGAGCCAGCTCACGAGTTGAGTGGTCTACGGCTCCGCCAGGAGACCACGGCGATGGCCGCGGCGACCGCGAGGTAGGCGAGCGGAACGACCGGGCTGATGTGCAGGGCCACGACGTTGGTGACGGCCGCACTCGCGAGCAGGGCGACGAGACCCAACGCGGCCAGAAAACGCAGCGGGCGGATGAACAGACCGATCGCGCCGGCGAGCTCGAGCCCACCGACGAGGATCCGCAGCGGATCGCCGCCACCGATGTCGTGGAACATCGTGACCATCGTCGGATCGGCGATGAGCTTCGGTATGGCCCCGCCCGCGAGCAGAAGGGCGAGAACGATGCGTCCGGCCAGGAAGAGGATTCTCCCCGTGCGGTTGCGGGTGACGACGGGAGCGGTGGTTGCGGTCACGATGGCCTCCGATGCGAGAGCTCGAACACGTGCCTCGCACGTTAGGCGCGTACGCCCCGGCTCCGAATCCGTCGCCAGTTAGGCATCTGTCCCGGGCGAAACCTGCCACTTAGGTAGGGCGGGCTGTCGAAATCGCGGTCTCGGCTCCGACGTCTCCTGTGTTGACGTCGCGAACGAGAGGATCCCCCGATGACAGAGCTCCGCCCGTTCCGGATCGAGGTGCCCGACGCGGACCTCGCCGACCTGGCCGACCGGCTGGCGCGCGTGCGCTGGGCGCCGGAGCCGTCCGGCGGCGACACCGGGTACGGCGTCTCCGTCGCCACCGTGCGCGAGCTCGTGGAGCACTGGCGCGAGCGCTACGACTGGCGGCGCTGGGAGGCCCAGATCAACGCGTACGACCAGTTCACGACCACGATCGACGGCACCACCGTGCACTTCCTGCACGTCCGGTCGCCCGAACCGAATGCGCTCCCGCTCGTGCTGAGCCATGGCTGGCCGGGCACGTTCGTCGAGTACCTGGACGTGATCGGTCCTCTGACCGACCCGCGGGTGCACGGACTCGATCCGGCGATCGCGTTCGACCTGGTGATCCCGTCGCTGCCCGGTTTCGGCTTCTCCGGCCCGACGCCCGACCTCGGCTGGGGACCGCGCCGCATCGCCGAGGCCTGGGCCGTGCTGATGGCTCGGTTGGGCTACTCGCGATACGGGGCCCGTGGGCAACGACTGGGGCTCGTTCATCTCCGCCGAGCTCGGCCGGGTCGAGCCGACGCGGCTGGTGGGTGCGCACGTCACGCAGGTCTGGCCGACTCCGCCAGCGGACGAGCCGGACTGGGCCGATCACCTGACCGGGCGGGACGTGGAGGTCCTGGCGGACTTCCAGTACACGTTGGGCAAACGCGCGTCGTACGGCCTGGTCCACGGTCAGCAACCGCAGACGCTCGCCCACGCGCTGTCCGACTCCCCGGTGGGGCTGCTCGGCTGGAACGCGCAGGTGATGGGCGGGCTCGATCCGGAGATCCTGCTCACGCACGTGACGATCCACTGGCTGACCGGCACCGCGGGGTCGTCGATCCGCATCTACGCCGAGCATCCGCGCGAGCCCGTACCCACCACGCCCACGACCGTCCCGCTCGGCGCCGCCCTGTTCCCCGGCGACCTCGGCTCGATCCGTCACCTCGCCGAGCGCGCACATTCCCGGATCGTGTCGTGGAACGAGTACGACCGCGGCGGCCACTACGCGACCCACGACGCCCCCGACCTGTGGCTCGCCGACCTCCGCACCTTCTTCAGCACCGTGGCGTGATGGGTCCTAGGAGCGTTGAGCTTGCCGCCGCGCCCACGCAGCCGTCACCCACTGATCGGCTTCGGTCAGGCCTTCGGCTGGGCGATGTTCGTGCGGGCGTCGGAGACCCAGCCGCTCACCGCATGGGCGCCGGACTCGGTGGCCAACGTCGCTGCCTCGTCGAGCAAGGCGCCCGCGTCGCTGGTGCGGCCGTCCTCGGCTGCCAGGTACGCCTCGGCGACGAGGTTGGCGGCGACGCCCGCGGTGAAGCCGATCTCGCGTCGGAGGTTCGTGGACTCGGCGAGGGCCGCGCGGGCGTCGGCGGCGCGGCCGGCGTGCTGGGCCACGAAGGCGAGATGGCGCAACGCGTACGACCTGGTCAGCTCGTCACCGGACGCCTCCGCGAGGTCGCGGGCGCGGGCGAACATCGGCTCGGTGTCCGTCTGGTCGCCGCGGATCACCTGGTGGTAGCAGCCCACCCAGAACTGCGCCTCGGCAGCGCCGCGGGTGTCGTCGAGCGCCTCGTACAGCGCGAGCGCCCGGTCGAACAGGGCGAGCTCGACCGGATCGTCGGTGGGCTGCTCCCCCGCGGCGCGCGCGGCGAGGAAGCGGGCATGCCGGATCCTGCCGCGGGCCAGCGCGGTGTCAGCCTCGACGGCGTCGAGCGCCCGGTCGGCGACGTTCAGCTCGTCGTTGGCGCCGGCGAACACCGCCGCCTCGTAGCGCTTCAGCGCCTCGATCAGTCGATCATCCACCCGCGCACCCTACGTTGCTAGCCGAGTTCCAGCAGGACCGCCGTGGTGGGCCGGCAAGCCACGCAGCGGAGCCAGAGGCCGACGGCGGTGAGGGTGCCGGCGGGGTTGTAAAGGTTCTGGCAGTGGGCGTCCCATCTGCCGGTGCTCTCGAGGTAGGTGCCCCGTTCGCGGCACTTCGCGCAGGCGTTGGGGTTCAGGTACTTCGAGTCCCGGTAGAAGTTGGGCGAAGGCGGACCCGCGTCCACGCAGTTGACGGCCAACGGCGCCACCTCGGCCGGCTGCGCCATGGCAGGCCCCGTACCCACGAGCCCTCCCGCCACCAGTGCGGCGGACATGCCCGCCAGAACGGTGACCTTCCTGACCCAGGTCTTCATGCCAGCGCTCATCTGAACCTCTTTCCCTCGCGTGGCATGGATCCTCGCAAAGGGCGCTGGCGCCGCCATGGCGCGACGGCTGTGGCTGGCCTCGATCTTTCGTCCGGCCCTTGGTTCGACCTGCCTGGCCCGCCCGCCCCCGCCCTGGGGCCAATGATCATGTTTACCTGATCATTGGCCCCTTTACGTGGGGTGGACGCCAGGTAGAGCGGCCACTGGCCGGGTAAGGCGACCACGATGACCGGCGCTACTTGGCGGCAACGACCTCGTTCGCCAGGGCTCCGGCGAGCGCCTTGGCGAGTACGCGGGCTGTCGAGCCGTCCGGTTCGCCGTGGTCGGGGTTGAACTCGGCGAACGTCATCCCGGCGAAGCCCGGGCTCGACACGAACTCCGACAGCGCCGCCATCGCCTCGGTGGTCGTCAGGCCCTTGTTCAGCAGCGGTACGTCGGCGGCGGGCAGGTCGTAGAAGTCGATCACGTCGACGTCGAAGTGCACGACGAAGCGATCCGCGCCGAGTGCCGCGAGCGCCCGGCGCGCCGAGTGCCGCGGATCGGCCCTCACGTCCGCGGCCGGGAATCGAGGACTCGGGACCAGACCGTCCCGATCCTCCTCCGGCTCGTCGAACCCGAAGAAGCACAGCCGTTCCGGGCTCAGCAACGGGCGGCGTGGCCCGAAGCCCGCCAACGCCGAGGCCGTACCCGGCAGGTCGAGCAGGTGCCCGACTCCGAGCCCATCCAGCACGCTCTCGGGATTGTCGGGGTCGTTGATCAGGTCCTGGCCGCCGTCGAAGTACACCAGCGCCACGTTCTCGTCGGCGGCGACCGCGGCGCTGTAGAGCGCGATCGCCAACGTGCACTCGCCGCCGACGACGAGCGGCGTCCTGCCGGCCTCGATGATCTGGGAGATGTGGGCTCGGGCGTCGGACAGAACGTCCAACACCTGGCTCAGGTTGTGCGGCCGGCGCTCGACCGGATGCGGCCTCCATCGCACCACCGGGCGGTCGCCGTAGTCGTCGACCTCGAGCCCGGCCTTGCGCAGAAGCTCCATCAACCCTGCTTGCCGCAACGCCGCTGGCGCCTTCTCCTGCCCCGGCCAGTGCGCCGCCGCGCTCGACGGAACTCCCAACAGTCCCCACGATGTCGTGTTCGCGTTCATGCGTTCCACGTTAGGTGGAGTTCCGGACGATCCGCTTCCGGAGCTGGTGGTTACGTCGAGGGATCCGGCCGTTCGCGCAGGCCTACTCTCCGCAGTTCGGCGAGATCCCGCGGCGCGTGCTCGTCGATCGACTCGAGGCGTTCTTCCAAACCAGGATCGAGATCTCGTCCGTTCCAGGCGAGCAGGTGCAGCATGACAACGACAGCGATCTCACGGTTGTCGGACGGGAACGGCCGGTGCCGGAGTAAGCCCCGCAGGAGAGTCGCGGCCACCTCGGCCAGGTCGTCGGATCGTTCGGCCTCGGCCCGCGCTTCACCCAGGGCGGCCTCGATCGCCTCGAGGTCTGCCTGCGCTACGTTGGCAGCCGCCTTCGCCTCCGCGAGGATGTGGCGTGCCTCGACAAGCGTCGTCTCGGTACGGAACGCCTCGACCCGGGCTTGCCGCCGCGTCAGCTCGACGAGCAAGCGCTCCTTCTCGCTCCCGTCGGGCAATGCGACGACGCGGCGGCGCATCGCACTGAGCTCGTCCAGCTGCTCGTTGTAGGAGCGTCTGCGTTCGGGGACCGGGTCCTCGCCGTCACCCCAGGCGCCGACGATCGCCAGAACCTCAGACCGGTTCGGAAGAAGCATGGCCGCCTCCCTCAGCTGGGCGACCCGAACATATCGCGAAGCGATGAGTACGAGATGTGGGAGACATCTCCGAAATATGGCCATCCCTGTAGGCTGAGGCCTTCCTGTGGTCATGGGGGTGAACACATGGAGTTCCGGCTACTGGGGCCGGTCGAGGTCTGGGCGGACGGTTCGCGGGTCGACGTCGGGGCGGCTCGGGCGCTCAGCGTTCTGGTGGTTCTGTTGGTGGACCTGAACCGCGACGTCGCGCCGGATCGATTGCTGTCGGAGGTCTGGGGCGACGAGACCGGCGCGGCTGTCGGAGCGTTGCACTCGTGCGTGTACCGGTTGCGCCGCGTCCTCGACGGTGCCGAGGCTGGTACCGGAGCTGGCGCCGCGGTGGAGCGTGGGTCCCACGGCTATCGGCTGACGGCGGATCCCGAGGACGTCGATCTGTTCCGGTTCCAGCGACTGGCGGCGTCCGGTCGGGAAGCCCTGTCTGGCGGCGACTGCCTGACCGCGGTGGCGACGTTGCGGTCGGCTTTGGCCTTGTGGCGTGGGGATCCGTTCACGGGCGTTGACCTGCCGTGCGTACGGCAGCACGCCGCCGAGCTGACCGAGCTGCGGCTCGCGGTGACCGAGCAGTGCCTCGCCGCGGAGCTCTCGCTCGGCCGCCACGATGCGGTGGTGAGCGAGTTGGAGACGCTCACCGAGCAGTACCCGTTGCGCGAGCGGTACTGGGAGCTGCGGCTCAGCGCGCTCGCAGGAGCGGGTCGCCAGGCTGAGGCGCTGGCCTCGTACCGGCAGTTGTATCGGCTGCTCGACAAGGAGCTGGGCATCGAGCCGTCCGTTTCGGTGCGGCGGCTGCACGAGCAGATCCTGGGCGGCTTGGGCGATCCCGCGTCGTTGGACGACCATGTGCCGCGGCAGCTTCCGGCGGATCTCAGCTGGTTCGTTGGGCGCAAGGCAGCCTTGACAGAGCTCGACGTCCTGCTCTCGTCGATACGGGTCGCGGTCGTCGCGGGTGCCGCGGGGGTTGGCAAGACGACGTTGACACTGAACTGGGCGCACGGTGTGGCGTCGCGGTTCCCGGATGGGCAGCTGTACGTGAACCTGCGTGGCTTCGACCCTTCGGGACAGCCGCTGTCTTCCGACGCCGCCGTACGCGGATTCCTGCACGCGTTGGGTGTGCGGTCGGAGGTGCTGCCTGCCGACAGCCATGCTCAGCTCGCTCTCTATCGGAGCCTGACGGCCGAGCGACGGCTGCTCGTGGTGGTCGACAACGCGCTGTCCTCGTCCCATGCGGCGCCGCTGTTGCCAGCCGGGCCTTCGTGCCGCGCCGTCGTGACGAGCCGTACGCAGCTGGCCAGCCTGGTGACAGCGAGCGGCGCGCATCCGTTGGCGCTGGAGGTGCTGGAACCGGACGAAGCGCGCGACCTGCTTCGGCAGCGGCTCGACGTACCGGACTCGCCGGTGCTCGACCGGATCGTGTCCTCGTGTGGCCGGCTCCCGTTGGCGTTGGCCATCGTCGCCGCGCGTGCCGCCATCACCCCGCACCGGCCGTTGTCCTTACTGGCTTCGCAGTTGTCCGACGCGGGGCCGACGTTGGACGCGTTCTCCACGGGCGAGCTCGACACGGATCTGCGGGCGGTCTTCCGGTGGTCGTACGACTACCTGGCCGCTCCGGCCGCGCGGGCGTTCCGGCTGCTCAGCGTTCACCCCGGCGCCTCGTTCGGCATCGACACGGCCGCGAGTCTTCTCGGCGAGCCGATCGCCGAATCCCGCCGCCTGCTTGATGATCTGACCCGCGTCCACCTCCTGGAGGAACGCGCGGACGCCCGGTACGCTTTCCACGACCTGCTACGCGTCTACGCCACCGAGCTCGCTGACGCCGACTCGGCGCGCGCCGACGCGTTCCGGCGACTCCTGGACCACTACCTGCACTCCGGTCACTGTGCAGGAACGCTCATCAGCCCGGCGTTCGCCGACCTGCCACCACCTCCTCCCGTTCCGGGCGTCGTCGTCACCGAGCCAACCGATGCCGACTCCGCGCTGGACTGGTACCTGACCGAGCACGACAACCTGGTCCGGATCATCGAGGTCGCCGCGGAGCGCGGGTTCGACGCGCACACGTGGCGGATGACGCACGACGCGATGTTCCACTTCGACCGCCGGCACCTGTGGGCGGATGCCGAACGCTGCCTGCGACTGTCCTTGCCGGCGGCCGAGGCCGATGGCCACCTGGTCGGTTGGGGTCGGACGCACAGCAACCTGGCCCGTACGTGCCTCCAGGTGGACAAGACCGACGAGGTCCCCCACCACGTCGCGCGGGCGGTCGAGCTGCTGGAGGCGGCAGGGTCGCCGGAATGGGCCGGCTTCGCCGAATGGCACCTCACCCACCTCTGCCTCACCCGTTCCGACTATGTGGGCGGACTCGCGTACGCGCGGTCGGTGCTGGAACGATTCGAACGGGCCGGGCACGCACTGGGAATCGGCCGGTCGTACACCACGATCGCCCACTTCCAAGCCCTGCTGGGGAACCACGCCGAAGCGCTCGCCACCGGCATGAAGGCGGTACGTCTCACTCGGGCGAACGACGACGACAACGGATCAGCCCATGCGCTGGATCGCCTCGGCTTCATCTACCTGAAGACCGGTGACTTCGCCCTGTCGAAGAAGCACCTGCGCGCGTCCCTCGAGCTGTTCCGCAAGCTGCGGAACGTGCGCAACGAGGCCGCGGTTCTCGAACGCCTCGGCGACACCCACGAAGCCGCCGACGAGGCCGGCAAAGCCCAACGCCACTGGCAGGAAGCCCTCACCCTCCGACGCAGGCTCGACGGTCTCACCGCGTCCCCGGAGTGATCTGCTGGTTCCCGACCCGCACCCGGAGCGGGTTGACGTCGGGCCAGTCGAGCGTGCTCTGGAAGGCCAGCAGGGAAGCCGAGATGTGGCCAGCGTCCTCGGTGAGGCGCTCCTTGTGTTGGTTCAGGGCCTCGATCATCGCGTCGTAGATGGTGTACGGGGTGTCGCCCTCGACGAACTTGATCTCCTGAGCCGCCAGCTTGCCGATGCCCTTCATCGCCTCGCCGACCGCGGTGGCGATGCCGCCACTCTTCCCGCCGCCGCCACCACCCTGGGTCACGGTCGTGAACAGCTCCACGATCGTCGCCACCCGTTCCCGGCGCTTGGTGTCCTGTTGTTCCTCCTCCTTGCGCAGCGATGCCGTGGTCTGCCGGCAGATCTGCAGCGCACCCTCCCGCGCGGCCGCGACCAGTCGGGCCTGCGCCTGCGCGAGCACCTTCAGGGTGGTCGCCAGTTCGATCTGGCAGTACACCGCGTTCGTGACGTCCTTGCGGTACGTGTCGTAGCTGCTCCCAGCGGGTCCTGTCCACAGGTGCTCGAGATTGAGCGACTCGAGGGTCGTCCCCTGATCCCGGAGCTCGGCCCCGAGAGCGCCGGGAAGGCTCTCCGCGAAGTCGGGGGTGAGGTTGTCGCCCGCGACGTCGGAGACGTCGTCGATGCTGAACCAGGTGTACGGGCCGAACTCGCGTTCCCACGAGTCGGTGAACTTGGCCGCCAGCTCGTCGAGCTCTCCGTCGAGGACCTCGGAGATCATGTTCTCTCGTAGATAGGCGACGATGGCGTCGCCCGCCGCCTGCACGAGGTCGCAGTAGGCCGCGTACAGATCCTGCGCGTAGCTGTCGTCGTTCATCGGGTCACTGCGCTCCGCTCTCGGTGGAGAACTCGTCGGCGGGCATGGATTGCACGCCAACGTCTTCCACTGCCCGATACCTGTCAGCGATCTGTTTGAGCAGGTGCCCTGCCTCGTCGAGGTACTCCGCCGAGGTGGTGAGAACGACGTAGAGGCCGTAGCAGGCGTTCTCCCAGTCCGACGAGAGCGGCGGGCCCCAGTCGTCACGAAAGAGGCCTCTGACTCCTTCGGCGCCCCGGACACCGCCAGCCGTGGACCTCAGCTTCGAGGCCAGGTTGGGCAGTTCGGTGACACCGACGTCCTCGATGGCGTCGATGACGATGGTCGGCATGGGTGGTCTCCTCGGTCGGCCATCCAGGCGGGCTGCCTGGTCGACCAGCAAGGCTTGCACCCGTCACTGACGCGACTCTGACGCGACTTCGACGCAAGTCGGCGCCGGGGATTACGAGGGGCCCGCTCCCTGCCGAAGTCGCACGCTCAGGGCGCCGGTCGAGGGGTCGGTGGCGAACGTCAAGGCCCGGGCCAGGACACCGAGGGCGAGTACGCAGGCGCCCATCTCCAGTGTCTCCTCGACGCTGGTGCCGAGCAGGTAGCGCAGGCTCGCGCCGTGATGTTTGAACCAGCCGTTGGCGGCCTCGACCACGAGCGCGCCGGAGAGGTACAGGATGAGCGCGGTGACGAGTCCGTACCGCAGACCAGGCGGCAGAGACCGTGCCCACAGCACGAACAGCACCAACCCGACCGTGGCGAGGAGAGCACCGGGCAGCACCCAGGCGTACGTCGGCAAGCTGACCGCGTTCGACTGAGCCCACGCGCCGACCGGCTGACCGAGCCGTTCGTGCAGGGAGATCGTCTCGTCGAGGGCGAGAAGGGTGACCGCGACAGCCACCGCCAGCCACGACCGGCGCGCGCCCTTCGGGCCGGTGAGCGCCATCACGAGCAACGCCATCGCGGCGACGCCGAGCAGCAGTGTCGCGTTCCACCAGGCGGCGACGTTGCCCTCACCGCCGACGTCGAAGACCGCCTTGAGCGCCGTGACCCGCTCGAAGTACCGGTCGTACCCCTTGATCACCAGGTCGACGAACAACAGCACAGCGGTGACGCCGGCGACCACGAGCACGCCTGGCGGCGGCAGCCAGCGCGGCCTGTCAGTGTCGACCAGTGGACCTGTAGGTGACGGATCGACCAACCCCCGATGAACCATGCCTCGCGATTCTAGAGCCACCGGGCCCCCACCGCCCGCGCCGGCCAATGAGAGTCGCCTCATGCGGACGTTCCGCGGGGGCCGGTTCGACCGAGCTTCGGAAACCCTTCGGCCCGGAGCCCGACGGTTGGGACTGGGCGTACGGATGGCGCAGACTGTGCGGCGGCGCCGCCTCCAGGGCCGCCGCTACCGAGGGGGATGACGATGATCGGACGACGCGCCCGAACGGTGCTCGCAGCACTGGCGACGCTGCCGTTGATGGCTCTGTTGCTGGTCGGCCTTGGGCAGACCGCCGGGGCGGCGCATCCGTCCGAGGCCTCCAGCGGGTTCGTGCCCGAGCCGGGTTCGGTCGTGACGAAGTGTGGACCGAGCTGGCGTCAGTTCGACCACTGGGTAAGGCGGTGCGGGCAAACCTCTGCCGGCTATGGCCGGACCGGCTACTACCACTCGGACACGAACAAGGGTGTCTGGGACGCGTGGCGGCCGGTCGCCTCCAAGGTCCTCGTCAGGCGGATCGTGCTCTCGACCGACGGTGAGAGGGGATGCTTCTACGCGGCTACGAGGTCATCAATCGCGAGTCCGCCACCTACGCCCGCACCATCTGCGCGCAGAACGGCGCGGGCACAGCTCGGTACGCCTGCACGACCCGTACCTTCCGAGGCTGAACGACCTTCCCCGCTTGGTCATCGGGTTCGACCCGATGACCAAGCGGCGTGGCTCAGAACGTGGCGATCGGGTTGACCGGGCTGCCGGACGTACCGGCGAGGCGCATCGGCGCGAGCGCGAGGTGGAAGTCCCACTGGCCGAGCTCGGCGGCCGTCGTCGCGCAGGCCTCCAGGTCACAGTTGTCGAGCAGCCACAGACCCATCGCGACGAGGCTCACGGCGTGCACGGGCATCAACACGTCCGCGTACCCCGACGGCTGAACGTCCTGCGGGGTGTCGGCGGCGATCACCGCGACCTCCCGTTCGTGCAACCAGGGCAGGCAGGACGCGTGCCAACCGGCCTGCGTGAAACTGAACGTCGCGCCGGCCTCGTGCCGTGCGCGGCCGTAGCCGGTCCGCAGGAAGACCGCATCGCCGGACCGCACCTGGACACCCTGGCGACGCTCGGCCTCCTCGAGATCCTCGGGATGGACGCCCTCCCCCGGCTCCAACCACGGCGCGTCGCGGACCTTCGCGACGTCCAGCAGGACGCCGCGCGTGACGATCCCGTTCGCCGCCGCCGTGACGGCCGCCCACCCCGATCCCGATTCGGCGTCGACCAGCGAGTGCGACCGCCCGTTGTAGATCTTGCCGTCCCAGAAGAGGTGGCACGGCGAGTCGAGGTGGGTGATGGTGTTGCCGTGGTACGCGATGCCCAGCCGCTCGTTCGAGAAGCCCCACCGCCGGTCGGCGTGGAACGCGGGCGGCATGCCCTCGGCCCCCGGCATCTCGACGGCGTACGGGCACACCGTCGTCGACCGCTCCAGTTCCCCCGGCACGGCGATCTCCCACGCGCAGGACACGCTCCTGCCGTGGCGAACGGCCCGCGCAGCGGCCAGCCGAACGTCGTCGGTGATGTGGTTCAGCGTGCCGAGCTCGTCGTCGTCGCCCCACCGCCCCCAGTTCGACAGCGTGTCGAAGTACCCCAGCACGTCGTCCTGAGTGGGCATCGGCCGTCCTGCCGTCATCGCTGCATCGACTCCTCCGGTCACGCGGTTCGAGACACCGCGGGCAGGCTATCCGCCAGCTTCGCGGTGGCTCGAAGCCGGCGGGCTTTGATCCGTCTGGCGCATCGATTCGGCCACTATCTTGCATTGGACGCATCGAGGGTGCTGGCCTAGCGTCGACCTCGTGGAGCAACGATCACTCGGCAGGACCGGACTCAGGGTCACAGAACTGTGCCTCGGCACCATGACGTTCGGAGGCGACACCGACGAGCGGGTCGCCCATCAGATGCTGGACGCGTTCGCCGAAGCGGGTGGCACGTTCATCGACACCGCCAACGGCTATACCGGAGGCGCCTCGGAGGAGATCCTCGGCCGCTGGCTCAAGCGCAGACGGCGAGACGACTTCGTGGTCGCGACGAAGGTCTTCCATCGCGTCGGGCGGGGCGGCAACGACCGGGGGAACGGCCGCAAGCACCTCCTCGCCGCGGTCGAGGCGAGCCTTCGCCGGCTCGACACCGACTATGTCGACCTCTACCAGACCCACGTCTTCGACGAGAACACGCCGCTCGAGGAAACCCTGTCCACGCTGGACAAACTCGTCGCCAGCGGCAAGGTCCGCTTCATCGGTGCGAGCAGCCACAGCGGTTGGCAGCTGCAGAAGTCGATCGATCTGTCCCGCCAGCACGGTTGGGAGCCGTACGTCTGCGTGCAACCGCTCTACAACCTGCTGGACCGCGACACGGAGTGGGAGCTCGTTCCGCTCTGCCAGGAGGAAGGTCTCGGTCTCATCGCCTGGAGCCCGCTGCGGATGGGCATGCTCACCGGGAAGTACCGCCGCGGCATGACCCAACCGTTGCCTCAGACGCGCATCGAACGGTTGGATGACAGCGGCGACTGGGCCTGGTCGCGGTACGCGAACGAGCACACGTGGACGGTCCTCGACACCGTCACCGAGATCGCCAAGGAGACGGGCAAGAGCGTGGCTCAGGTCTCGCTGCGCTGGGTGATGCAACGCCCCGGTGTGACCGCGCCGATCATCGGCGCCCGAACGTTCGCGCACTTCGAGGACAACCTCGGCGTCCTCGGGTGGTCGCTCACCGACGAGCAGCTGAGCCGGCTGAACGCCGTCAGCGAGCCTCGGATCCCACACCCGTACGACGTTCTGCTCTGGGCGCGGACCCTGGCCTAGTCCATCGCGAGGAACCGAGCCAACGGGGTCGACGGGTTGTCCGGGGACCAGACCAGCGCCAGGTCCCACGTGGGCAGCTCGTCGGTCAGCGGTCGGAACACCACGAGCGCGGGATCGATGGGAGGCGGTGGGCCGATCAGGATCGAGATGCCGAGGCCCGCACCCACCAGCGCGACGATCGTCGCCGTGTTGTGGGCGTGATGGATCACGTCCGGTGTGAACCCTGCGTGCGCACACCGCTCGACGATCAGGTCGAAGCCGGTCGAGCCAACTTCCTTGCCATGCAGGATGAACGGCTCGCCTGACAGCTGCGTCAACGCCAGCTTGCGCCGCCGGCTGAGGCGATGCCCGGTCGGCAACGCCACCACCATCGAGTCGCGCGAGAGCACGCGGAACCGCAGACCCGGGTGCGGATCCGCGGCAGGAACCGGCTGCTGTGGGCGGAGCAAGCCCACGTCGAGCTCGTCGTTGGTCAGCGCGGGGAGTTGCTCCAACGTCGTCATCGGTCGAGCGTCCAGTCGCACGTCTGGGCACTCGGCGCGGAACTGCTTGGCCAACCGGGGAAGGGCGTCGTACGTCGCCGACTGGACGAAGCCGAGCCGCACGACGCCGATCTCACCTCGCGCGGCTCGTTGGGCGTGCTGCTTCGCGCTGTCGGTCCGTTCGAGGATCGCGTGAGCCTCGGCCAGGAACGCAATACCGGCCGAGGTGAGCTGGAAGCGGCGGTGAGCACGGCTGAACAGTTCCACGCCGAGCTCGCGTTCCAGTGCGGCGATCTGCCGGCTCAACGTGGGCTGCGCGAGATGCAGGCGACGCGCGGCCCGACCCATGTGCAGGTCCTCGGCCACGGCGACGAACGTACGCAGCTGCTGCAGTTCCACAAGCAACGATGGTGCCACGAGAACGAACGGGGGCCGGCGCGCCCACGCGCTGGCCCCCGTTCCGCTACTTCAGGTGCCAGGCGTTCTCGATCGTCTGCACCAGCTTGTTGCCGCCGCGGTCGGCCGCGGTCACCCGCAGCGTGGCCTCGGTCGCACCGGCCGGGGCCTTCGGCAGCTTCGCCTTCAGCGGCGCGTTCCAGCCGGAGGTGCCGACCGTGCGCCACGTGTTCCCGTCGTACGACACCTCCGCCCGCAGCTGGATCCGGCCCGGCCCACTGGCGCCGGGCTGGTAGCCCGGACGCAGCGTCAGCGCCGCGCCGCCTGCTCGCGACACCGCGTTTTGCAGGTCGACGTCGAGGTCGTACCGCACCTGCAGCAGCGGGAGCACCTTCCGCGTCCGCACGTGCCCGGAGGTGAAGCTCCACACCGACCGCGTCGCCGTCGAGGTGTTCGCCCACGACGCCGGGAGCCGGGTGACGTCGTACCGCAGTTCGTACCGCGCGGACGCCGCCGGCACCGGGAACTTGCCGGCCGACCCGGCGAACGACTCGACCAGCTTGCCGTTGCGGTGCAGCGACAACGTGGACTTGCTCTGCAGGCCACGGTTGTCGTTCCAGCCGTACGTCGTCGCGTCGCCGGAGACGAACGGCGGGATCAGCGCCCGGATCGCGTCCTCGTACCTCGCCACGGGCAGACCGTCCGCCTCACCGCCGACGACGTCCGGGATGCCGGGACGGGTGATCGCGCCCCACACGTCCTGGTGCGCGGTGTCGCCGCGTCCCAGCTCCTGGTTGAGGCCGAACTCGGAGCCGACCCAGTCCCACAGGTCGGCGGTCGTCGAGGTCGACCAGACGCCGGCGTTGACGTAGTCCGTACGGTGCAAGGGCGCCTTGACCTGACGCGTGATCGGGTAGCCGACCGGGTTGCCCTCGACCCACGCCGAGCGCGACTCCGACTTCCCGACCTTCTTCGCGTGCTGGTGGAAGTCGGTGGTGATCGTCGCCATCGGCAGCTTCCGCGCGTCGTAGTTGATCGGCCCGCGGACCTGGCGCTCGACGAACATCAGGTCGTAGCGGTACGTCGAGTCCGACACGCCGGCGAGCTTGGCCTGCCGTTCGCCCTTCACCAGCAGGTCGTACAGGCGGCGGCCGCCCTCGTACTGCACGGTGTAGAAGGGAATCGGACCCTCCCACACGCCGTCGCTCCAGTAGCCGGGAGCGTCCCGCCACAGCAGCATCACCTTGGCGCCCGCCGCGGCGGTCGCCTCGATCTGTGCCCGCGTGTTCTGGTAGCTCGTCCATCGCACGAGTGCGACGGCTCCCGCGACGTTGGCATTGGCGAGCTCCGCCGGCGTCGCCGTACCCGCGTCGACGATGCGCAGCACCGCGTTCCCGACGAAGTGCGTTCCCCACTGTCCGTCCGGAGAGGGCACCTTGAAGCCACCCTCGCCGAGCACGTCGACGCTGAGCAGCGGCTGCTCGAGGTCCCACCGGTGCGTGACCTCGAAGGTGCCGGTCCGCGGCCGGTCGACGTGACCGACGTAGACCTCCTTGGTGGTGCCGCCGAACAGGGTCCAGCCGAGCAGCGCGTGCTTGCCGTTGACACCGCGGTGCCACGCGATGATGAAGGCGTTCGGGTCCGCTTCCTTGGGCGTGGAGAGGTTGACGCGTTCGGCCGTACGGGCGTCGAAGCGTACGGCCGTCGAACCCCGCACCTCGAGCTCCGGCTTGGCGAACAGCGTCATCGACTCCGGGTACTCCTCCTCGTCCTCGGTCGTCGCGAACACCGTGAGCGAGTACCTGCCGTCCGGCACCTGCACGACGGCCTTGCCGGCATCGATCGCGTAGGCCGTCAGCTCCTCCGCGTCGATGCTCTGCACGACCAGGGAGGTCAGGGCACCGTCGGCCGGCCTGCCCAGGCGGTCGGTCACGTCCACCGTGATCGTGTTCAGCTCGCCTTCGACGACCGCGCTGTACGCGGTCTGCACGTTCGTGCCGTTGCTGCTGCGCGCGACGAGCCGGCCGGCGTACGTGCCCGGCCTCGTCCCGTCGACGTCGAGCGCGACCGTCGCGGTCGCGGTCTTGCCGGGCGCGATCTTCAACGTGCTCGGGAAGAACCGCACGCGGGCGTCGGGGTGCCGCCCGTACGCGATGTTCGCGACGTCGGCCGACAGCCTTACCGTGACCTCTCGGTTTCCGGTGTTGGTGTAGCTCAGGGTGCGCTCGGCTTTCGGCCGTTCGGTGCCGGTCCACGCGATCGTGCCGAGCGCGATGGACGGGGTGCCGACCACGTTGCCCTTCAGGGCGGCCGGGATGTCGACGAGCCCGAGACCCTGCTCCGCCGCGGAGGCCTTCGTGCTCGGTCGTGCGCTCGAGATCAGCGCGTTCTTCAGCTGCTGACCGGTCCAGGTGGGGTGCTTCTGCGCGACGATCGCCGCGGCGCCCGCGACGTGGGGCGTGGCCATCGACGTACCGGACAGGCCGGTGTAGTACTCGCTCACGTCGCCGCCGATGTGCGTACCGGCCGCACGGGCGGCGACGATGCCGACGCCTGGTGCGGTCACCTCGGGCTTGACCATGCGGTCACCGAGCCGGGGGCCGCGGCTGGAGAACGGGGCCAGCGCTCCGTCGCGGTCGACCGCGCCGACAGTGAGCGCCGACGTCGCGGCACCGGGGAACGTCACCGTCGTGGCGTTCGGACCGGCGTTGCCGGCGGCGATCACGAACAGCGTCCCGGAGTTCGCCGACATCGTGTCGACGGCCTGGCTGAGCGCGTCGGAGCCGTCGGACGGAACGGCGCCGCCGAGGCTCATGCTGACGATCTTCGCGCCGTTCGCGATGGCCCACTCCATGCCGCCGAGGATCCACGAGTCGTAGCCCGACCCGGTGTTGTCGAGCACCTTGCCGACGAGCAGGCTCGCACCGGGCGCGACGCCCTTGCGTACCTTGCCGTCGGTCGAGGCGGCGCCGGAGCCGGCGATCGTGGAGGCGACGTGCGTCCCGTGTCCCTGGAGGTCCTGGACGGACTCCTCGGGGACGAAGCTCTTCGAGGACTGCACGCTCTTCTTCAGGTCGGGATGCGCCTGGTCGTACCCGGTGTCGAGCACCGCGACCTTCACGCCCTTGCCGTCAAGACCGGCTTGCCAAGCCTTGTCGGCGCCGATCTGCTTCGTGCTCTTGTCCAGCGTCACCTTGACGCGGGCGTCGAGCCAGATCTTGTCGATACCGTTGGCCAGTGTGGGTCGTACCGTCCGGCGGTCGTCGTCGACGGACTCCCAGAACGTCCGGACCTGGCCGTCGAGCGGGGTGACCGCGAGGGTGGCGATCGAGGAGAACGTACGCTGCCGCGCGAGTGCCTTCGGCATCACCGGCGCCTTGCGCGCCCGTGCGTTCGCGGCAGTCGGGGTCAGCAGCAGCGGCAACGTACGGCCGGCGAACCCCTGCTCGACGAGCGAGGTCAGGTTGAACAGCTCGGGGTCGAGACGCCCGGCGGCGAGGTACGGGTAGGCCTCGGCCGGGACCAGGCGCAAGTCGCCCTTGACGAGGCTGGTCTGATAGCCGGCGCTCACCTTGCCTGGCTTTCCGGCCTGCGGGACGAGGGTGGCGGACTGCCGGCCGTCCGGGAGCACCGACAGGCGCGCGACGTCGCCGGTCACGAGCGTGAGCGTGTAGGACTTCGCGCCGGCCGGCGCTGTCTGTTGGGCCGGCGCGGGGTCGGGGGCGGCG
This sequence comes from Tenggerimyces flavus, assembly GCF_016907715.1. NCBI lineage: Bacteria > Bacillati > Actinomycetota > Actinomycetes > Propionibacteriales > Nocardioidaceae > Tenggerimyces > Tenggerimyces flavus. The sequence continues at coordinate 6,087,262 of NZ_JAFBCM010000001.1, forward strand.
TGACCCGCCGGAGCGTTCAGCACGAGGGCGCTGAGCACTCCGACGGAGGCCACGACGGCAAGCGTCGGGCGTAGATGCGGCACAGGTATGGCTCCCCACCAAGCGGATGAACAGGTCCGAAACGTCCAATGTCAATGTCCATCAGCGAAAACCGGTCGGTCCACCACAAAGGTTGTCGACTCAGCGTCATGTCTCAGCTTCGCCACACCGCGGCGCACGTCCGTCAGTCGAGGAGCTCCCCGTCACGGGGGCGAAGGTCGACCTCGTAGATGATCTCCAGGCCGTCCTCGTCGTCCCATTGCTCACCCACCTCGACAAAGCCGTACTGCGAGGCCAACTGGTGAGAGGCATCGTTGTCCGGGCTGATGGTCACCCGCACCGTACGTACCCGTGGCTCGCGAACCGCACGCTGGAGCAGGACCTCCAGCGCCGCCCGGGCGTACCCGCGTCGTCGGTACGCCGGGTCGACCGCATAGCCGATCTCCACCATCCCCGCCGCATCGGGCGGCGCGTGGTAGCCCGCTCGACCGACGGCCAGCTGCTGCCGTTCGTCCCAGATCACCCCGGTCACCCATGCCGCGCTGGCCGGGTCCTCCTCGACCTGCTTGCGGCGCATCTGCCAGACCCCTCGCCACTCCTGGCCGGCGAAGTACGCCGAGAGCGGCACGGGGCTCGCCAGGTTCGCGGCCGGCAGGTCACCGTCGACCAGGGCGCGGAACACCGGCGCAGTCAGGTGCACGATGCGCACGCTCAGCGGGGAACGCCGTTCGAACGGATCGACCTGCTCCTCTGGACTCACCGCGCAAGCATGCCAGCGCCGCGCTAGTCCGGACGGCGTCCCCAGGCCGAGATCAGCGGCGCGAGGGTCAGGTCGAGCTCGCCGGCGTGGATGGCGGCCAGGTGCGCGTCGATCTCGGCGTCGTCGGCCAAACCGGCCGCGAGCAGCTTGCCGCGCACGTGCCGGATCGTCGACTCCTCCAGCCGGTCACAGGCGAGCCCGCCCACCGGGAACGAGCCCGACGCGGCGACCTCGACCAAGCCGGCCTCACGCAGTGCTCGCGGCAGTGTCCGGCCGTAGCGCAGGTCCGCACCGCGGCCCGCCAGCAGCTCCCGGATCGCGTCGCGCAGCCGGTTGGCCCGCCGCTGCGCGGGGCCGCTGTCGTCCAGGCAGGCCAGTGGCTGCAGCGCGGTGTCGGCGTCCTCGACCAACAGCCAGCCGCCGGGCCGTAGCGCTGCCGCCATCGTGGCCAACGCCCGAGCCCGGTCGGGTACGTGGACCAGCACGAGCCGGGCGTGCACCAGGTCGAACGTCCCCGGCTCGGGGGCCGGATCAGCGCCGACGTCGTGCCGGCGTACCTCGTACCCGCCGCCTGCCTTCAGCCACGACGGGTCGAGGTCCGTGGCCAGGACGTGCCCGGTCGGACCGACGGCCGCCGCGAGCGCCTCCGGGATGCTGGGGCCACCGGCCCCCACCTCCCAGCAACGCGAGCCAGCCCCGACCCCCAGCCGTTCGAAGTGCCCGCGCGTGACACCGTCGAACAGCTCAGCCAGCCACACGAACCGCTCGCCCGCCTCGGCGCGCGCGTTGTCCAGCAGATACCCGCCGTGCGGCGGACGGGGCGAGGAGGTCATCGCCCTATGGTCGACCTCGTAGGCCACGCGCGCCATGACGACGGGAGATGGGACATCTCACACAGCCAGCGGGCGAACCTCGGCCGCGGCTTGGCCACCTGGCCGATGTTCTCTTCGCGCGAACAGCGCGATGCTCCTACTCCGGCCCAACGAAGCTCTGAAGGAGTCACATGAGCAAGGTGATCGCCGACATCTCGATGTCGCTGGACGGCTATGTCACCGCACCAGCTCCGGACCAGGACCACGGCCTCGGCGTCGGCGTCGGCGGTGACGCGATCCACGCGTGGGTGCTCGAGGAGCCCCGTTCTGCCGTTGACGAGGAGGTGCTGGCGAGCAGCTTCGCGGCGACCGGCGCGGTGGTGTTGGGGCGGCGACTGTACGACATCGTGGACGGACCGAACGGCTGGAGCGACGACGTCGGGTACGGCTACGACCAGGACCAGTCGGCCGCGCCTCCGTGCTTCGTCGTCACCCACGTACCGCCCATCTCGGTGCGGCTCGCGTCGAGGTTCGCTTCGTGACCGAAGGCGTCGAGGCCGCCGTCGAGCAGGCCAAGGCGGCCGCGGGCGACAAGGACGTCGTCATCATGGGCGGGGCGAACGTCATCGACCAATGCCTGGCGGCGAGGCTGGTCGACGAGCTCCGCATTCATCTGTCTCCGCTGGTACTCGGCGGCGGCACGCGACTGTTCGAGGTCGCCGGCCGCACCACACTGGTCCAGCGGACCGTCACCGAGTCGCCGCGGGCGACGCACCTCACCTACGACGTCGCCAAGGACTGAGCAGTCGTCCGATCCCCCTCCTGAGGAGTTTCTCGTGCGTTCTCTCATTCTCCGCAACAGCCTGTCCCTCGACGGCTACGCCGCACCCCCAACCAACGTGCCCGAAGACTTCTTCCTGGAGTACGACGAAGACGAGGAGTTCGTCGCGCACATGACCGAAGTGCTCGGCAGCGCCGGCGTGCACGCGATGGGTGCCCAGGCGTACCGCGAGATGGCGGGACACTGGCCGTACACCGACGGCCCCGAGGCCGACGCGATGAACAGGATCCCGAAGGTCGTCTTCTCCCGCAGCCCGATCGACACCCCGTGGGAGAAGACCACGGTCTGCTCCGGAGACCTCGCCACCGAGATCGCGGCCCTCAAGGCGCAGGACGGCGGCCCGATCCTCGCCCACGGTGGCGTACGGTTCGCCCAAGCACTCGTCCAGGCCGATCTCGTCGACGAGTACCACCTGCTGATCAACCCCATCGCCCACGGCGGCGGCCGCCCGCTGTTCACCCAGTCCACGAAGCTGAAGCTGGTCGACGTGAAATCGTTCCCACGAGGCAACCTCGCACTGACGTACAGACCCGCGTCCTGAGGCAGGAGAAGGCATGCAACCCGACGTGCTGGCCAAGCACCTGATCGACAGCAACCGCTACATGGTCCTCGGAACCGTGGACCCAGACGGCCGCCCCCGGGTGTCGCCGGTGTACTTCTCGCCGGACGGCTACTCGACCGTCTACTGGGTGTCGTCGGTCGAGTCACACCACTCGCAGAACCTCGCCGAGCGGCCCGAAGTCAGCATGGTCGTCTTCGACTCAGCGGCAGAGATCGGCAGCGGCCAGGCGGTCTACCTGATCGCGCGGGCAGAGGTCGTCCCGGACGAGGAGTTGCATGGCTGTCTCGACGCCGTGACGTGGACACGGTTCCCCGGACTCAGACAGTTCACCGCGGCAGAACTGAGTGCCCCCGAGAAGTGGCGCCTCTACCGAGCCCAGGTCAGCGAACACTCCATCCACATCCCCGGCCGCCACCCCCAATACGGCACAGGCACTGACCGTCGCATGACCGTGGACCTCAGCTGACGCCAGCCCACTGCAAGACACTGAATGTACCCAGGTCCGCCGATGCGAAGCAGGAACCAGCCAGCCCACGCTCGACGTCCTTCCGCCTCTAGCTCGAGGCCCTCGACCAACTCGTCCCCGACGAACAAGCCCACGTCAGCGCCCTGATCGAAGGCGCACTCCTACGCCACGACGCTCGCCAACACCTCACCGGACAAGCCAGCTGAACACGATGACGCCCCCACTTCGGCAGGTGCGTGCTGTTTTCGACCAAAGCACCATCACTGTCTACCAGGCTTACTCACCGGCGATCGCGGCTCCCGCAGTTGCCGCCAAGACGTTCGTCGCGCCGTTCAAGCTCGAACGAATGACGTGGATCAAGCCTTCATTCCTCTGGATGATGTACCGCTCCGGCTGGGGCGCCAAGGGCGGACAAGAGCGCATTCTGTCGATCCGAATCACCCGGGCCGGGTTCGAGGAGGCGCTCTCACTCGCCTGCCTCAGCCACTTCGACCCCGATGTCTACGCGGACTATGAGACCTGGGTGGAGCGCAAGCTCACCAGCCCCGTACGGGTGCAGTGGGACCCAGAACGAAGCACCGCCCTCCAGCCGCTCCCGTGGCGCTCCCTACAAGTCGGGCTCGGCGGCGTCGCCGCTCGCCGGTACGTCAACGACTGGGTCACCGACATCACCGACATCACCGACATCACCGAGCACGCTCACGACCTTCGCCATCTCGCAAGGCAGGCATCGGACCTGCTCCCGCCCGAGATGCCCTACCCTCTGCCACCCAACATCGCTACAAACATCGGCGCAGCGATCTGACCGTCAGCTGAGTGTTTGCTTCATGTCTACGGTGATCGCACCTGCAGCTCGGAGCAACCATTCGAATGCGCCCAACGGCGCAGGCCAGCCCAATACCTCGACCCAGACGCTGGCAGAGCCTTCCTCCTTGACCAACGCATCCCACCAGTACCACTGTCGTTCCTCCGGCTGGAGCCAGTGCAACCAATCGGCGACGCTCCACGGCCTCTCCCGAGCCGCACGCTCCCTGGCGTCGGGATCCAACGCGCGCCAGCAGGCCAACCATGCGGCCGCCTCTTCAGAAGACTGCTCGGGTGCGCATGCATCGAGGAACCACGTCGGCAACAGACCAGCCCACGCGGCCTCGGAGACAAGCTCTTCAGCAGTCATCGAAACGACAACGAGTAAGACCTCCTTGGCTCGAGATACGACATCGTCGGCGCTAACCGTGGAAGTCAACACGACTTCAATGAGTCCGCTGCCACCAGGCAGCTCACCAGCACGAGGCCCGTGATTGAGATGTCGCCGTTCCTCAGGCGGGATCAACAGCCACTCCCCGGAATGATGACGCTACAGGGCCCCGAACTCCGACAGGTCGCGGATGAACGCGACGGCTCGCAGCCGTAGATCGCCACGCGCTCGTGCCGCGTCCAGACCTCGTAGTAGGTGGCCGGCGCGTCGTCCAACGTGAGGCCTCGTGCACCTCGAGCCTGCCACCAGAACGCCGTTCGCGCCTTCATCAAGGCGCTCGCCTGCGCCACCTGGTCCGACACTTCAATGCCAGACAACCGTCAATTACCACGCAGCGACGGTTCATAGCTCCGTCGGCCGGTAGGCAACTGCCCTCTCGACAACCTCTTCGGCACTGGGCTCGTGGTCGAACTCCTCATCCCAGTAGTAGATGAGGCCGGACGCGTTCGGATGCGGAACGGCGGCCTCGAACGCAGCCACGTCGTTGTCGGCCTCGGCCTCGCTCTGGTAGTCGCCCGAGATGAGCCTGCGGACGAGAGCAATGAGGCGGTCGCGCTCGGGACTCATCGTCGTCCACCTCCGTAGTGATATCTGGGATCGAGGATCTCGGCGTGGTACCGCGGAGTCGAGACGACGATGTTGTCGAGGTCGAACTCCCCACCACCACGTGATCGCGGGGTCACGTGATGCAGTTCATATCGCAACCGCCCGCCATACCTCTGACCGGGGTGGACGAACGGCGCAAGACCCTGGCTCATCTGCCGCTGGTTGCTCGCCGAGAACTGCCCGGCCAGCGCCGGGTCCGCGCTGACGGCCCTCCAGAACTCGCCTCGGAACTCTTTCCATGAGTTGAACTTACGTCCGCTCAGAGCGGTGTTAACCGAATCCGGAACGCGACCAGCGTTACCGTGTGTACCACGTAACCAAGGTTTTGTCGCAGCGCCGGCTTCGGGTGCGCGTTTGGGTGTCTTGCCAAGGAGGCGGCCGAAGTAATCCCTCAGTACACTGAAGAAGCCTCCGGAGCTGACTTCGCTGGGGATCCTGCCGAGACTTCCGCCGCCGCCGCACATTCCCAACATGCGCAAGCCGCAGCTGGTTGGGGCGACAGCGAGAAGGTCGGCGTCGCTACCAGTGCTGCTGTTGCGGATCCAATCTAGTAGAGACCTGGTTATGGAACTGAAATCAGCGATAGCCGCTGGGAGGCGGGCGGTCCTGGTGCCGCCGGTGCTGTGGCGATCGCCTCGATGCCGGCTGCCGGCGTTCCCGCCGCCGTTGTTGCTTCGCTGTTCCTCTGGCGTGGGTCCGCCGGAGGCGCTCCAACCTCCCGGTTCAGTGGAGCGTGAGCCGCAGTCAACACAGCCGTCCTCTTCGGTCATCGGCCTCAGGCCTGTGGGGTCGGACAGGGTGGTGGGGTTGTTGCTCGCGTAGTTGTAGGCGTTCAACGACTGCAGGTCGGCCGGGTCCAGCACCGGGTCGACGGAGACGAACAGGCCGGTGTAGGGGTCGTAGTCGCGAGCGCCGAGGTGTGTGAGGTCGGTGTGGTTGTCGGTTTCTCCGCCGACGAAGCCACGGGTGGACGGCCAGGTGGCGGGGCGGTGCGGGGGCGGCCGTACGGGTTCTCGCGGCGCCGAGTGACCGTGTGGGTATCGGCCTGGACCGTGATCAGCGGGGTGTCGTGTTGATCGGTGATCAGCCAGTTCCGCCCCGTACCGGTCGGCCGGACCATGACGTCTTCCCACCGAACCCGGCAGTACCGCACACCGAACAACGCGCCAGCAGACGACCGGTGCAGCTCGGTATCACCGAGGTAGAGGATCGTCTCGGTCGGGTCACGACGGGATCAGCAGGCTCCCATTGGCGTCGTACACCTGTGTCGAGGTCGACCCACCCTCGGTCACGGTAGGTGCGTCGTGCCGCGCTCGACATCAATCTGGATCTAGGCAGAGTCCTTCCACAAGGGGTGACCGGGTGGCCAAGAACTCGCGGGCGTCGACACAGCCAAGGTCGACGGAGCCGTGCGCTCAATTGGTACCCCGCCTGCGCGCCGAAGTGTCGAAGCCCTGTTCCCTCGAATCGGAAGGTAGGGCTTAGTCATCGGACACCCCACCGGTACTCAACTCGCAGTCGATCGAGCTGCTGCGCGGCCTCCTCGTTCGGGTCGAGTTCCTCCGACTCTATAACAATCCCCTCCGAGTTGAATCGGCGTGCCAGAAGGCAGATCCCATACTCGTAATTGGCTTCAGCCACTATACGGCCGCTTTCGTCGAACTCACGGCTAGTGCCGTGCAGGACTCCCTGAACGTAGTGCGACTCGCCCTGCAGGAGCCCCGACGGGTACCAGTCCCTTGCAGGACCCTCTTGAACGCCTTCGCGGTAGCTGACCTCCGATCTCCCAAGGTCCGGCGACTCCTCGTAGGCAACGCCTGTGAAAGCTTGCCCATTGAGCTTGGTCACCAAGTCTGCATCGTAGTCCAATTCCGAATCGCGAACGATCGGCGAATTGTTCATCGTACTAGGTCCTCAGCTCCCTTGAGAAGGCTCGAGCAGTTGGGACACATTATAATCGGGCTCCCCTGACCCGTGCCCCGGAGGCGCACGCTGTAGAGCGAGAAGTCCGAAATAGACGATCCTTGGCGCGCGAGGAGTCCTGCGCTGACAGCATAGATTTCCGCATGGGCGCCGGGTACGCCTTTTCCAGCTGCTGCAGGCCCGCGGAAATTGTTGAGTGCTGTCCCGAGCTCGGGGTGCAATGGCCGTGGGATGCCAGTGTTCTGTCCAAAGAAGACCTGGCCGGTCTGACGGTCCATCGCACCGGATAGAACTGGCCCACGTCGCCGATTCGACTGCGAGCCGATCATCCGCGCAGCCTCGGCATCGACTCTCCCGTCGAGATACCCGGCGACGCCACGCTTGCCACATTGACGCCTAGCTTTGCGCTCAATCCTGCCGCTCCAGCGACCGGGATCGGTGGGCCTAGGTCCTCGGCGATCTGGAATTCGCCAGCTCGCGTGTTTACACCGTGCTGGGCGAAGAGATCCCGCATAGGCATTGCGGGATCCCAACCGAACATCATGGCGCCCGCGCCGAACGGCCCGGCAGTCGCCAAGGTCAAGACTCCAAAGGTTCCTGTCGCCATGCCGGCGCCGGCGTTCCTTACCTTTTCCTTTCCAGATCTCGTACTGAACGTCGACTTGTTCGCCGCTCGGGTGACCTTGCTCGGGCCGCCCGAGGCCTCCAGCGGATGGTCACGCACGTACCTTTCGTACGCCTGCATACCGGCCTCATGGGCATACGGGCTCCCACCGCCGAGGTAGCCCTCGTAGTCGGCGTTCATGAGGCCGCTGGGGTCGGAGAAGGTGGCGGGGTTGTTGCGTCCATAGCTGTAGGCGTTAAGAGACTGAAGATCCGTGACGTCGTTGATGGGATCCACCGACATGAAGAGGCCGGTATATGGGTCGTAGGAGTGCCAGTACGGTGCCGGCCCGCCAAGACCCGCCAATGTGGGTGTGTCGGCGCAGCTGCCGGTGGCGGTGCGGGTCCAGGCGTTGGTCAACCGGCGGTGCCCGTCGTAGCGATAGCACTCGAAGTCATCTGCGGTCGCCGGGTCGGCGTACTCGCTGGCAGCAATGACATTGCCGACCTCGTCGTAGGCGTAGCGGCGATCGGCAATGACGGGCAGATTCGTCGGATCGACCGAGACCCGCGTCAGCCGACGGGTGCCGGTCTCATACTCCATCCCCATCCCCGGCTGCCACTTCACCACCGGCCCGCCACCTCACCACGGCCGCAGGTCGGCACCACCGATCCTCGCCGTTCCTGCATCGCGCCGCCGGCTGCCATCACTCCCATCCTCTTTGCCATCGCCCCCTTGGGGGCGTACTGTCCCCTGTCGCTTTGCTCAACTGTGCTTGGGCAATCGGCTGGTCGGGCTGTGGCGGCGGTCGAGTGTGGTGGCCGGTCCGGGGCGCGTCAAGGGCGTCGCGGCGGCTTCGCAGACGGGGCGACGTCGCTACGCGACTGCTACGCAGCCCTTGACTCGCCCCGGCCCGGCCACCAGTTTCATACGCGCCGCCCCCGCCCCCGGAACAGTTCCCCGGGACAGGCCTGCCTGCGCCTTGGGTCTGTGGCCGTGTTGCGGTCTCTTGTGGAGCCCCCGGTCTCTTGTAGTTTCGATGAAGCCGGGGATTGCCCTTGCTGGGTTGGGCATTAAGCCGATCCGGCTGGTAGAATTCTGCTATGGAATCGACCACCTGCTCGAACACCACCGGCACCGCCGATGGTGTGTCGGCGTGGTCGATGTCCGATGACCAACTCACCACCGCACTCCTCGACAACGCCACCCAGCTGAACCAGCTCCAAGGCCGCCAGCTCGAACTCATCCGCGAAGCCGACTCCCGCAACCTCGCCGTCACCGCCGGTGCCGCGAACACCGCGCAGTGGGTCGCCGGCAAGCTCCGGGTCCCGACGGCCGAGGCGGGGGCGATGGTGAAACTGGCCTCTCATCTCGACGCCGAGTTGCCCGCCACCGCGCAAGCGTTGGCAGATGGCCACCTGTCTGTAGGTCACGCGCGGGTGATCTCCCGGGTGGTGCAGATGCTGCCCTCCCACATCGCCACCCCGGAACTCCGCTCCGAGGTGGAGGCGACCCTGCTGAAGAATGCCGCCATCTTCGACCCCAAAGTCTTGTCGAAGGTCGGGAACAGGCTCTTGGAGACCGTCGCGCCGGACCTGGCTGACCAGGTCCTGGAGTTGAAGCTCAAACAGGAAGAGGCCAGCGCCGAACGGGATCGGTTCCTGCGTATGTCCTTCGACGAGACGTCGGGCACGTGGCGGGTCACCGCCCGGCTCCCCAAACTCGTCGGGGAACGCCTCAAGCTGGTTCTCGACCCGCTGGCGGCGCCGCAGCCCGGACCCGACGGACGTGACACCCGCCTCCCCGAACAGCGCAACGTCGACGCATTGGATGAGGCCTGCCGCCGACTCCTCGCCGAGCGGCTCGTTCCCTCCCACGGTGGGAACCCGACCCAGGTGGTGGTGACCGTCACCCGCACGGGTGGGCGGACTCTGCACACCGGGATCGAACTGTCCCGCAAACTCGTCGACCAACTCATGTGCGAAGCAGACCTCACCTACCTGGTCAAGCCCGAGGACCAGCCCGGCAGAGTCACACTGCTGACCGACACCCAACAGCGACTCTTCCAAGGCAAACTGCGCCGGCTGCTCGAGCTCCGAGACGGCGGCTGCGCGTTCCCCGGCTGCGACCGCCCACCCGGCTGGTGCCACGCCCACCACGTCACCCCCTGGAGCAAAGGCGGACCCACCACCCGCGACAACGGGGTCCTACTCTGCGGCTACCACCACCGCCTCATCCACCAAGGCGCCTGGCAAGTCCGCATCGCACTCGACGGGTTACCCGAGTTCTTACCCCCCGACTGGATCGACCCCCACCAACAACCACTCCGCCACCACCGCCTCACCCCAGCCGCCTAGAGCGGCGGCCGGGGCCAGCGGAGCGCCGACCGCCGGCTGGGGGGCACCTCACCCGGCCAACCACCCCCCTACCTGGCGCCCACCCCACGTAAAGCGGCAAATGATCATGTAAACATGATCATTGGCCCCCGCGGCGGCCGGGGGTGTGGTTGTCAGCGTCGCATAGACGAGGGCGAGGGTCATGAATGCCGTGATCGACGGTATGAGGACGATCGGCGCTGCCCACTTGGTCGTGTCGGTCCACGCGGGAGTGGTGGCGAGAAGCCCTTCAGGCAGCGCGAGGATGGTCAGGAGCGGGTCCGCCAGCAGGGATCCCTGCGACCGTGCCAGCTACTCCGAAACATGACCAGCTGGGAACGGTAGCGAGACTCGTCCGCTACTGCTGCTCGGACTGGAGGCGCACCGAACCGTCCTCGTCGTGGTCGACGAGGAACAGCGTGCCGGGTGGGAACTCGCCTAGGACCTCCGGTGGCAGCTGGACGGTGCCGTCGCCGGCGACTACTGCGAAGTCCTGGCCGTCCCGGCCCTCGGCACCGACCCGGCCGTCGCGGATGGTGACCACGCGGCCCAGCTGCGCGCCGACTTCGGGGTCGTGGGTGACGATGACCACGGTGGTGTCGCGCTTGGCGTTCACGGCCTTCAGCGCGGCGAGGACCTCGTCGCGGCCGGCGGTGTCGAGCTGGCTGGTCGGCTCGTCGACGAGGAGCAGACCGGGACCCGCCGCGATGCCGACTGCGAGTGCCGCTCGCTGCTGCTGGCCCATTGTCAGGTCTGCTGGCTTCGCCTTGGCCAGGCCGGTGAGTCCCACGAGGTCGAGGATCTCGTCGGCCTCGGCAAGCTCGATCCCGCGCGTCTTGGCGGCTCGACGCTGGGCGAGCCAGATGTTGCGCGACAGTGTTGCGTACGGAAGCAGGTTTCGGCCGACACCCTGGAGCACGACGCCGATCTCGGTGCCCCGCAGCCGGTTGAGCTCGGCATCGCTGAGCTTGCCGATGTCGTAGCCACCGACCGCGATCCGCCCGGCGGCCGGCCGCATGAGTCCGGCGAGCAGCGAGATCAGGGTGGACTTGCCCGATCCGGAAGGTCCGACGAGGGCAACCATCTCCCCTGAGGTGATGGACAGGTCGACTCCGGAGAGCGCCACCACGTCGGAGCCCTCGACCCGGTAGATGTGCACCACCCGACGGCACGCCACTGCGATGCCCATCAGCCACTCCTCTCCTCGCGTTGTCGGACGACCCGACGCTGCCACCAAGCGCCGGCGACGACCGCCGCGGCCAGGACGGCCACGACCAGGATCTCCGACACCAGGACGTACGGCCATCGCGGCCAGGCCGGCAGCAGTGAAGGCTCGACGCCGACGGGCAGCCGGCCGCCCGCCACGTACCACGTTGCTCCGGCGGCGAGAGCACCCACTACCGCGCTTGTCGCCACGATGCCGCCGTACGACCAGAGCGCCGCGGTCGTGGTCGTCCGTTCCCTCGTGCCCTGTGCGCGCAGTGCTCGCATCCCCGGAATCCAAGCACGCCGGTCGACGACCACGATGAGGGCGAGCGCGCCGAGCCCGACGAGCACCGTCACGCCGGCACCGAGCTGGTAGGACTGCAACGCCATCGCCGCGCCGGACTTGTCGAGCGTGCCTCGGATGGTCTCCACCGTGCGGTCACCAGCGATCACCAGGCCCTGGTCACGCAGCTTGGCGACGATGCTGTCCGGTGCGTCGGCGCTCAGCCATACCTGCGGGGACGAGGCCGTGCCGGGATCGCGGGTGAGCCGTTCGGCGTACTCCAGGTCCACCAGCACCCCGAAAGCTCCGAGACCGGGCACGCCGGTCATCGTCGCCTTGGTGTCGAGCCGGATCTGCTCGACGTCGAGGTTGGGCAGCAACTTGCCCCGGATCTGCCCGGCGGTGATGGCAGGGAGCGGGTACGGAACGTCGACGGCCAGCAGCTCGTACTCCTCGTCGACCTGTGGGGACGGCTGCGAGAGCCGGAGGCCGTCAGGGGTCGGGTTGGCCCAGAGCTGTTCGACGGACTCCGGCCCCTCCGGCGCCCGCCACCGGCTCTCGTCGGCAAGCTGTTCGGCCGACAGGACCGTACGGTCGCCCTGGCGCAGGGAGCCGAACGTGAGGCCGAACTGGACGACGTCGTCGTCGGTCGAGCTGGCCGTGATGCCGGTCACCCGGCACTGACCGTCGCAGCCGCTGACGGCGGCGCGGTAGGTGGACTGGGTCCTCGTGAGCGGGCCGAAGCTGGCGATCACGCGGTCCCCGTCCGCCGACACCAACTGCAGCGCGACCCGCAGCGTCTTCTCCGTGGTGACCGCGTCGGGCCACAGGTTCGCGACCAGCTCACCGTCGCCGAGCGTCGTGGGCTCGCGCGCCGGTGGTCGCAGCAGCTCCGCCGCCTGGGCAGCGCGAGTCGCGCCGTACCGCTCCGGCCAGTACGCGACGTGGGAGAGCCGGGTGGAGTCGACCGCGAGCAGCGGCGGGTTGTCCCCGGTGGAACGGTAGGCGGCCACGACGGCCATCGCGTCCTTCCCGCCCGGATCCGCCTTGCGTACGGCCTTCAGGAACGCCTCCCGGTTGATCGGCCGCACCTCGAGCACGCGGGGCGCGCCGAGCAGCTGCTGGGCCTCGGCCTGCCGGCCCTGGGCGGCCACGTCGGTGGCGATCGCGGCGAACCCCAGCGTGCCGAAGACCAGGACGAGAACCGCCAGCAGGCGCGCCGACGCTGCCGGTCGCCGGGCCAGGTAGAACGCCGCGACCGCCGGGCCGATCCGTCCTCGCCGCAGGGTCCAGCGACCCAGCAGGTCGAGCAGCGAAGGGACCGCGAGGGCGGCGAGCATCGCCACGGCGAGGATGACGAGGACGGGCGCGGCGACCCGGACACCGACGAGGTGACCGCCGAGCTGGCGGAGCTCGACGACCGAGACGATGCCGAGCGCGATCACCAGGACCTCGAACGCGGCCACCGCGAGACGGTGTGACCGCGGCGCCATCTGGCGCAGCAGCCGGCCTACCGGGCCGGCCAGCTCCCGGCGCAGGGCCAGCAGGCCCGCCGCGACGGTGCCGGCGGCGGCGAGACCGGCCGCGACCAGTTGGTCGTCGTCGATGCCGATCGGCGAACCGTCGCCCGGTCCGGTCATCCCCACCAGCGGTCCGGCGAGCAGCAACCCGACAGGGACGCCGGCGAGCAGCGGGAGCAGGCTCTCACCGGCGACCGTGGCGGCGCGGGTCGGCCAGCGCGCGCCACGCAGAACGACGGCACCGACCTCCAGCCGCCGTCCCCACATCCCGTGGCCGACAGCGAGGTGGATGACGAACCAGCACAAGACGATCACCGGAACGGCCGCGATCGGCAGCAGCGCCCGCCCGTTCTGTCCGTGGGCTTCGATGCGGTCGAGCAGGCTCGGCAACGACGTCAACAGCCCGGCGCCGAACCCGCCTTCCTCCTCCGAAATTCGCTGTTCGGCCGCGTCGAGCTGGTCGCGGAGCACGGGGATCCGTTCCGGCGTCAACAGCCGCGGAGGCATCACCGCGTCGAGCCAGACGATCTCGTGCCCGTGCTCGATCGTGTCCATCGTGGTTCGGTTGGTGAACGCCTTCGGCAGGTCGAACTGGCCGAGCGGGTCCTCGGCAACCCAGTAGGGATCAGCGGCGTTCCTGGGCTCGAACACCCCGACGATCGTGATCGCGACAGGTGGTCCGTCCAGCTCGATGCTCTCCTGGGTGCGCTGGACCGGAGTGAGCACGGACTGGTCACCGGTACGCAGTTTGAGCTTCTTGGCCAGGTTGGCCGGCAGGGCCAGCTCCCGGTTGCCGACCGGGCAGCGGCCGACCGAGAACGTCACGTACCGGCAGAAGCCGTCCCGCGCGATCAGGCTGTACAGGACACCTCCGTCCTTCTTCCGGTCGAGGCCCTGCACCTGGATCTGGACGGTCGTGAGCGGGAGGAAGCCCGCGAGCCGGGAGCGTGCGTCCGCGTAGGCGGTCAGGTCCTCCGTCGTCCCGTCGTCCACGACGCCCTCGCCCTCCTCCGCGGGGGGCTGCTTCGACACGGTCGCGACGGACACCACGAACTCGCTGGCGTCCGCCGCGGCGCGTTCGTTCGCTACGGCCGCCCGGTCGATCGCCACGGCGAACGCGGGAACGCTCACGGCCACGACGGTCGCGGCCACGGACAGGACGAAGAGCGTGACCGCCTGGCCCCATCGGGCGGCGAGCTGGGAGAGCACCAGGCTGATCACGGCAGCTCCCGGGTCCGGCGGAGCAGCGCGGCGCCGGACACGACGACGACCGTGCCGAGCACCACGGTCGTCGTGACGGCGGCGACCAGGACGGGTGAGGTCTGCATGGCCGCCGGAGGAAGGACGGTCCAGCCGTCGATGAAGCCGGGGGACAGCCTCCGCGCGACCGCGGCTCCGGCGAGCCCCGCGCCGACGCCGACCACGGTCCCGGCGGCCACGAGGGCGGCGACGCCGCCGTACCCGACGGCTCGAACGTCCCGCAGCTTGACGCCCTGGGCACGAAGTGCCGCGAACTCGGCGGCCCGCACCGTCTGATCCCTGGCCGCGTCGACCAGCACCGCACCAGCGGCCAGCAGCAACCCGACGAGGGCCACCAGCAGCTGGAACCGTTCGGTCACCGCGGTCCCCTCCGAGCGCAGCGAGGACAACCGTTCGGACAGCGACTCCGTGCGGAGCGGGCGGAGGCCCGCCTTGGCCAACTCGTCCACGATCGAAGGCGGCGCGTCGGCGGACAGCCACACCTGCGGGGTCACGCCGATCTGGAGCGGGAACGGCACCAGCCGGTCGGCGTAGGTGAGGTCGACCAGGACGCCCTCCGCGCCGTACCTGGGGACGAGTTTCGCGTTACCGACGATCGCGGCGGGAACCGCGGCTCCGGGCAGCGGATGGACCCGCAGCTCGGCGGTCGTATCGGGTTGCCAGCCCGCGGCCACGACGGGCAGCGGGGCCGGGGTGTCGGCGACGTACGCCCAGCCGGACAGGTCGACCTCCTTGCCGCGGGGAACCGCGGCCATGGTGACGCGCAGGCTCTTCTGTGTCCCGGCGGTGATCGCCGGGCCGAGCTCGCGTGGCCCGAGCGCCGGCCGCCAGCGGGTCGGATCGGCGACCAGTGCCGGTGGCAGCAACGGCTCCGACTCGCTCGCCGGGAACAGCTCGACCTGGGTCCCGGGCGGTGCCGGTAGATGTCCGACCGACTCGGCGTCCGCGGCGTTGCCGCTGGAGACGTCGGCACGTTTCGGTCCGAGAAGCTGTACGCCCACCAGCCGGCAGCCGTTCGCGCACGCGGCCAGGTCCGCGGCGTAGGACTGGCGGCTCGTGCCCAGCGGTCCGACGATCGCGTCGACAGGCTTCGCGTCCGCGACGGTCCGCAGGTGGAAGCGGAGATAGAGGTCGCCGGTCGCGTTGGTCGCGGCTGCCTCGAGGGCGAGCCGGTCCGCTTTGGCCTGGACGGACGTGACGTCGGTCGGGCGGAGCGCCGCGGCCACCCGCTCGACGCTGCCTCCGTAGCCGTCGCGCCAACCGGCGACCACGCTCAGCCGGGTGCTGTCCACGGCGAGGATCGGTGGGTCGAACGTGCTGCCCTGTTGGTCGATGACGGCCATCGCCCGCGTTCCCTCTGGATCGACCGAGCGCACCGCCTCCCGCAGCCGCGCGGGGTCGTCGACGTCGACGGTGACCACCCGGTCGGCACCCACCTCCAGCGCGGCACGTTCCCACCGCGTGCGGTTTCCGGTGTCCCAGCCAACGAACGCGGTCGTCACCAGCGCGACCCCGACGACCACGAGGGCGAACATCCGATGCGTCTCCGGTCGCCGAGCCGTCAACGACGCGATCAGGGTGGTGCGCAACCGCCCGGAGTGCCGGGCCTGGGACGCCAGCCAGGTCGCCAGCGGCAGGACTGCCCACGCGGTGACCAGGGCAACAGCCAGCCCGGCGAGCACGGGCGACAGTGCCGACAGCCCGCCGACGCCTTCGCGGACGACCAACGACTGGACGACGCCGTAGGTGGCGAGTCCGACCAGGACGAGGTCGACGAGCGACCGCCGCCACCCGGGCCGGCGCACCGGGATGCGACGCAGCAGGTCACGGACGGGAGTGACGAGCGTGCCGAGCTGAGCGGCCACCACCGCCAGCAGCCCTCCGACAAGGGTGAGCGCGACGAGCAGCAGCGCCAGCAGCAGAGCGGAGCGACCGGCGTCGCTCGGGAGGTCACCGACCAGGAGCCGGCCACCACCGAGCCCGATGCCGGCACCCAGGACGGCGCCGGCGACCAGCGGAACGATGCTCTGGCCGAGTGCCAGGATCCAGCCGCGGCCGGACGGGGCGCCCCGCAGCCGCCACCAGCCAATGTCGGCACGGACCTGCACGCCAGCGCCGCGGACGACCACGGACAGCGCGAACCAGGTGAGCAGCAGCAGGACGACCACGCCCACACCGACACCTGTGGCGACGTTGCGCCGGTCCTCGGTGATCCTGTCGATCACGAACTGGAAGTCCGTCGTGCTGGCGGTGAATCCCTGCTCTCGCAGCTCGGCCACCGCGGAGCTGAGCGTCTCGGACAGCTCGTCGATGTCGATCGTGGCGAACGCCTCGGCGCCGGGGAGCAGATCGTAGGTGTGCGTCACGCCGTCCAAGCCGCGCAACGTTTCCGGCGCGGTGAACATGACCAGCGAGTCGTTCGAGGAACTCTCGCCCCGTTCGACGAGGGAGCCGTCTCCCCAGTAGGGCTCGCTGGGGTCGCTCACGTCGTACACGCCGGTGACGTGGACGGGGATCCGGTTCTCGTCGTTGTCCTCGAGTTGCACCTGGTCGCCGACGTCGAGGCCGAGTTCGTCGGCGAGCGTCGCGGGAACGGTGACCTCGCCCTTGGCCTTCGGGCAGGATCCGTCGATCAGCTCGAGGTGCTGGCAGGCGTCCTCGCGGGCGGCGGCGACCACGTCTGCCGAGGACTTCTTGGCTCCCGGCTGCCACAGGTCGAAGGTGGTCGTGGCGCTGACGATCCCGGTGAAGCCGGCCGGCCTGAACTGCTCCCGCGCCCGCCTGATCGCCGCCTCGCCGTCGGCGTCGGAGTCGGTGTTGAAGCCGCCTCGCCAGCTGATGGTGATCAGCCGCTGCTGGGCACTGGCGCCTTCGACCGCGGCGATCCCGACGTCCTGCGAGGCGCGGACGGCGTACCACGGTGCGGCCGCGAGCGCGGCCGTGGCGAGCAGAGCGACGACGGCGACGATGACCGCCTGCTTGCGTCGCGCCGCGAGAACGCTGGCGAGGACAACCCACATGCGGGATCTACGCGCTCGGGGGTTGGTCGAGCCGATGGGCGCCGGCCCCGACGCGGGCCTGCCCTGCCTGTCCTGACTTCGCCTTGCCGTTGCCGTTGCGGTCCTGGTCGGTGCTGATGGGCTCGGTCCGGACGAGCTCGGCCCGTCCGTCGACCAGGTGCAGCTCGGCGTCGCAGACGGCCGCCGCCTCCGGGTCGTGCGTGGCGAAGACCACCGCGGCTCCTCGGTCGGCCTCCGCGCGGAGCAGGTCCAGCACCGTCTGGCGGGACACCGCGTCGAGCTCGCTGGTCACCTCGTCGGCGAGGAGCACGTCGCCCCGCAGCGCCAGACCGCGGGCGATCGCGGTGCGCTGCTGCTGGCCGCCGGAGAGCTCCTCCACGAGTTGGTTGCGCTGCCCGGACAGGCCGAGCCGATCCAACGACTCCACGGTGAGCCTGCGCGCGTCGGACGGGGTGCGGCCGTTGGCGAGCAGGGCGACCTCGAGGTTCTCCCCCGCGGTGAGGAACGTGGCCAGCCCGTTCCCCTGGGGAACGAGGACGATGCCCTGGGCGACCGCATGGTCGCGGTCGCCGAGGCGTTCGCCGTCCACGGTGACCGTGCCGTCGGAGGGGCGAAGCAACCCGGCGATCGTCGACAGCAAGGTCGTCTTGCCAGCACCCGATCGCCCGCTGATCGCCACGATCCGTCCGGGCTCGGCGGAGAGCGTCACATCCCGCAGCACCGGAGGTCGGTTGCCGTAGGCGACGGTCACCTGATCAACCGACACGGTCCTCACGAAACGGTCTCCCCTCCCCCGGTCGCATGTGGCTGGAGCGGGTGGCAGCGTAGTTCGGCGAGGTCGATCATGTAAGGACGTGACCAGAACGTGAGGGTCGCTCAGGCGGTCTGACCGGGGACCATGACCTGAACTGGTCGAGCTCGGAGCTGGCGATCAGGTGCGACGGCGTCGGCGACCTGTGGCTCCGGGTAGCATGGGACGTAGCACCGGCTCGGATGTCCCAGCGTGGGACCTTCTTCCAGCGGCGTCCGCTTCTCGTGAGATCGCTGTTCGACGTCGGTGCGTCGGCGCTGAAGCTGCGCGCGAAGGTCCCGGGTGCTGAGGCGCGCTCGTCGAGGGGCCAGGGCATCGCGGCTCAGCCGGCAGGAATCTCGACCTTCGGGTCCAGGTGAGCTCAGTAGGAGGCTCAGTGGCAGAACGTGCACGGCGTGCACGGCGTTCCGGGGGGACCAGGGGGACTCGGACAGCCCAGCGCGACAGGCGTGGTCCGCGGGACAACGACGGGATCTTGCCCGTCCTCGCCATAGCGGTCCGCGAGCTCGAGGCGCGCGTCCGGCGCGGGCAGATCGACGCGGCGAGGTTCCAGGCCGTCGCTTTGCTGGCGCGTGACGAGCGTGCGCGGGTGAAAGCCGACGTGTCCTTGACCGAGGCGCAGCGTGACACGTACCTGAAACGGCTGGACGGAATCGCGACGATCCTGGCCCAGACCGCGGCCCGTCAGCCGTCGCTGTTCCTCGTCCTCCACGAGGACGCCGAGATCAGTGACTCGGCGCTGAGGCTGAAGCGCGCCATGCAGGTCGACGGCGGCATGGAGCCGGACCCGGAGCCTGTGCGGCCAGAGACGCCACCGACCGCCGTACGCGATCAGCGGCCTGTGGTACCGCGGTCTGTGGCCACCGCGCAACTGGCCAACCCGTTCCTCGAGCCGGACTTCAGTGCCGTCGAACAGCGCCGCCCCACTGCACGGCGTCTCGCCGGCTGGGAGCTGATCACGCCGCTGCTGAGCTCGTTCGAACAAGCCGTCCCCGGCGCGTCGTCGAGCATGGAGCTGCCCGAACCGACCCCATCCCGGCTGCCGTCCGGGCTCGAGCTGATGCCCCACCAAGCACGGGTGGTCGCGGCCGCGGTTCACGGTCACCGAACGTTCCTGCTGGCCGACGAGCCGGGCCTGGGCAAGACCGCCCAGGCGCTGCTGGCCGCCGAGGCCGCGAACGCCTACCCGCTGCTGTGCGTGGTGCCGAGCGTGGTCAAGACGAACTGGGCCCGTGAGGTCGCCCTCTGGACGCCCACCCGTAGCGTGACCGTCGTCCAAGGCAGCGGCGACACGATCGACGGGTTCGCCGATGTCGTCGTCGTGAACTACGAGGTGCTGGACCGACACGTCGGCTGGATCACCACCCACGGCTTCCGTGGCATGGTCGTCGACGAGGCGCACTTCATCAAGAACAAGAAGTCTCAGCGATCCCAGCATGTTCTCGAGATCGCCGATCGGATCCGGCAGCGGATCCCGCGGCCGTTGATGATGGCGCTCACCGGAACGCCGCTCATCAACGACATCGACGACTTCCGCGCGATCTGGCAGTTCCTGGGCTGGATCGACGAACGCAAGCCCGGACCGCGGCTCATGGCCGGGCTGGAGGAGACCGGCCTGACTCCCGCCGATCCCGGTTTCCGGCCCGCGGCCCGACAGACCGTCGTCGATCTCGGCATCGTCCGCAGGCGCAAGGCCGACGTCGCCAGCGACATCCCCGCTCGGCGGATCGCCGACCTGCCCGTCGAGCTCGACGCCGCCACCACCCGCGCCATCCGCAACGCCGAGCAGCGGCTCGCGCGGCGCCTGGTCCAGCGCTACGACGCCATGGCCGCGCGCGCGGAACGTTCGGACAAGACCGTCGACGGCATCGACCACGAGCTGGTCCGGCGAGTCGCGCGCCGGGAGCTCACCGAGGCGGCCGAGTCGTCGTCTGGCGAGAACGTGTTCGCCGTGGTACGCCGGATCGGACAGGCCAAGGCCACCCTCGCGGCCGACTACGCCGCCCAGCTGGCTCGCAACGCGGGCAAAGTGGTGTTCTTCGCCAAACACATCGACGTCATGGACGCCGCCTCCGAACTGTTCGAGTCACGGGGTGTCCGCTACGCCTCGGTCCGCGGCGACCAGACTCCTGACGTACGCCAACGCAACATCGACGCGTTCGTCAACGACCCCAACGTGACGATCGCGGTCTGCTCCCTCACTGCCGCCGGCGTTGGCCTCAACCTCCAGGTCGCCAGCAACGTCATCCTCGCCGAACTCTCCTGGACCAACGCCGAGCAGACCCAGGCCATCGACCGGGTTCACCGGATCGGACAGACCGAACCCGTCACGGCCTGGCGGATCATCGCCGCCCAAACCATCGACGCCAAGATCGCCGTGCTCATCGACGCCAAGGCAAGCCTCGCCGCGCGCGCTCTCGATGCCTCCGGCGATGAGACCGTCTCCCCTGCCGACGTCCAACTCGAGGCACTGGCAGGACTGCTGACGGAGGCGCTCACCGACCGGCAGACCTGACCTCACGGTCTGCCCGGAGCCAGGAAGGACGACAAACCCCCGCGAGTAGCGCGTCAGCTCAGGTAGCGAAGCCACAGGTACGGGACGGCGAGCGCGATGGTGATGACGCTGACAACCAGGCCGTAACGGGTGAACTCCCAGAACGAGATCGGCTTGCCGGCTCGTTCGGCGATGCCCAGCACGACCACGTTCGCCGAAGCGCCGATCGCGGTCGCGTTGCCGCCGAAGTCGGCGCCGATGGCGAGCGCCCACCACAGCACTTGGGCGTTCTGGTTGCCGCCGTTGCCGGCGACGAGTTCCGCGACGATCGGTGAGACGGTCGCCACGTACGGGATGTTGTCCACGATCGCCGACAGTCCCGCCGAGGCCCACAACAGCACCATGCTGGCCAGCCCGAGCCGACCCTCCACCGCCTCCGTCGCAGCACTCGCGAGCCGGTCGATCACACCGGTCGACACCAGTCCTCCGACCATGACGAACAGACCGGCGAAGAACGCGAGCGTCGGCCACTCCACGTCGCGGACCACCTCGCCAGGATCCAGCCTGGACAGGGCCAGCAACGCCAGACCGCCCACCAGGGCAACGACCGCGGGCTCGAGGTGCAGCACAGTGTGGAGAACGAACGCGACGAGAACCAGTCCCAGCACGACCAGCGAAACGACGAGCAGACGGGGGTCGCGGATCGCCTCACGCTCGTTGAGGGTCGCGACCTCGGCCGACCTGTCTGCCGCGTCGCGGAAGGCGTCGCGGAACAACCAGCGACACAGCGCCACGTACACGACGAGCACCACGGCCACGAACGGCGCCATGTGCACGAGGAAGTCGTTGAAGCCCAGGTCGGCTCGAGACGCGATGATGATGTTCGGCGGATCGCCAACGAGCGTGGCCGCACCGCCGATGTTGGACGCGAGCACCTCCGCGATGAGGAACGGTGCCGGCGGAACGCCCAGGCGCGCGCAGACCAGGAACGTCACCGGCGCGACAAGCAGCACCGTGGTCACGTTGTCCAACGCCGCTGAGGCGATCGCTGTCACCAGGACGAGGATCACCATGACCCGGAACGGCTCGCCGCGGGCCTTCTTCACCGACCAGATCGCGAGATACTCGAACAAACCCGTGCGCTTCAACACCGCGACGATCAGCATCATCCCCAGCAGCAGGAAGATGACGTTCCAGTCGATGCCCGCCTCTTCGGAGAAGAAAGCATGTTCGGCATCGGTGATCCCCAGGAGCAGCATCACCGCCGCGCCACCGATGGCCGCGGCGAGTCGATGCACCCATTCGGTCGCGATCAGGATGTACGCCAGGGCGAAGATCGCGACCGCGAGCCAAGCGATCGCCGTCATGCCGCGACCACGAGATCAAGGAGCGCGCCCGGCGCTGTGGGTGAATGCGGAAAGAGGGCAGCCAGGTCACCGGCACGCATGGGGTGGCCTCTCAGATCGACAACGGGTAACAACGCCGCCGACCAGACTTCCCGGCACACCAGTTGTCACCCTACCTGCTCGGCGGGCCGGAGATCCAACGCGGCAACGTGGGCCGCCTGTTAGGGTCCCGGCGAAGGACAGAAGGGGGGCGGCCGTGACGACTCTCCTGCTTGCGTTCGCCGTCGTTCTGCTGATCGCGGTTCTGGTGTCGAGCCTCGCTCACCGGACCGTCATGTCGACGGCGGTGCTGTTCCTCGCCGCTGGCTTCGTGCTCGGTGACGGCCTGCTCGGCGTGATCGGGCTGCGCGCCGGCGACCCGATCGTGAAGGGTCTCGCGGAGCTCGCCCTCTTCACGGTCCTGTTCACCGACGGCATGCGCGTCGGCTGGAAGGAGCTCACGACAGCATGGCGGCTTCCGGGCCGTGCGCTGGGCTGGGGAATGCCGCTCACGTTGGGCGTCACCGCGGTGGTCGCCCACTACGTCGCCGGGCTCGACTGGCCGGAGGCGTTGCTCATCGGCGCCGTCCTGGCCCCCACCGACCCGGTCTTCGCCGCGGCCCTCGTCGGCAACGAGAAGGTGCCACCCCGGCTGCGAAGCCTCCTCAACGTCGAGTCAGGTGTCAACGACGGCTTGGCACTGCCGTTCGTCGTGCTGCTGTTGGCGGTCGCGGCACGTTCGGACGACCTGCACCTGGCCGAGCTGGGCGTCGAGCTCGGCCTCGGCCTGCTCATCGGAGTGGCCGTACCGCTGGTCGCGATCTGGCTGGAACAGCTGCCGATCTTCTCCGCGTCGACGAAGTACGAACCCCTCAACGCGGTGGCAATCGGGCTCGCCGTCCTCGCCCTCGCGTACGCCACGCACGCCAACCTCTACCTCGCGGCGTTCGCCGCCGGCATCACGGTCGCCACGTTCGGCGACAAGCAGCGCGAGTCGTTCGAGGAGTTCGGAGAACTCGTCGCGGAGCTGCTCAAGCTCGCCGCGCTGCTGGTCTTCGGCGCCCTGCTCACGCCCGCCCTGTTCGCCGAGATCTCCTGGACCGGTTGGCTGTTCGCGATCCTCGCTCTCGTCGCGGCCCGCCCGATCGCGCTCTTCGTCTCGTTCCTCGGCGCGAAGCTCAGCTGGCGCGAACAGGCCGCCGCGATGTGGTTCGGCCCGAAGGGCTTCGCGTCCGTGGTGTACGGGCTGCTGGTGCTCGAGTCCGGCATCCCCGAAGCAGAGAAGATCTTCCACCTGGTCGCCGTCACCATCGCTCTGTCCATCGTTCTCCACTCCTCCACCGACGTCCTCGTCGCCAAGCAGTTCGACGACGCCACCGAGACGCCTGCCTGGCATGAGGCGATCAAGCAGCGACTCAAGGGACGCGGCACCGAGGACCGACGGTCCGACTGAGCTCTGTGACGCGAAACGCAGTCCAGCTCGTGAGATCTTTTCAGAGATTATTGAAACTTTTGACCAGGCGAGGTTCGCTGATCCGGTGAGCGAGCTGGACGAGTACGTCGAGGAGATCGGGCTCTTCTTCGCCAACGCGGGACTGCCGCGGATGCCCGGACGGATACTCGGCTGGTTGCTGGTGTGCGAGCCGGCTCACCAGTCGGCGGACGAGCTGGCGGCCGCGCTGCGGGTGAGCAGTGGCTCGATCAGCATGGCCGTGCGGATGTTGGTGCAGGCTGGAGCGGTCGAACGCTACGCGTTGACCGGATCGCGTCGCACGTTCTATCGGCTACGGCCTGGCTTCTGGTTGCGCGAAGCCGAGGAGAAGGCGAAGCTCGCCGCGGACTGGCGCAAACTCGCCGACCGCGGGTTGGCGATGCTCAGCGACAACTCCGGGGACGCGCCCAGCGAGGGTCAGGCCGCGCGTTCGCTCCGACTCGAGGAGATGCGGGACATGTACGCGTTCCTCGAGACGGAGTACACGCAGATCGAAGCCCGTTGGCGGCAACGGGAGAAGAAGCAGGACAAGGGAAAGCGATCCAGTTCGAAGGAGTCCGGGGCATGAGCGCTGTCGTGGCGGTCGATGATCTCACCTTCACCTACCCGAAGTCGGCACAACCGGCCGTGCGAGGCATGAGCTTCGAGGTCGACGAGGGCGAGGTGTTCGGATTCCTCGGCCCGAGTGGAGCCGGGAAGTCGACGACGCAGAAGATCCTGATCGGCTTGCTCGGCGGGCACGGTGGCGACGTGTCCGTGTGGGGCAAGTCCCCGGCGGAGTGGAAGGCCGCCTACTACCAGCGGATCGGCGTCTCGTTCGAGCTGCCCAACCACTATCAGAAGCTCACCGGCCTGGAGAACCTCGAGTTCTTCGCGTCCTTGTATCCGGGCGAGAAGGAGGATCCGATGCGGCTGCTGGACCGCGTCGGGCTCGCGGAACATGCCAACCTCCGGGTGGCCAAGTACTCCAAGGGCATGCAGATGCGACTGGTGTTCATCCGGGCGCTCCTGCACAAGCCACGGTTGCTGTTCCTGGACGAGCCGACCTCTGGCATGGATCCCGCGAACGCTCGCATCGTCAAGGACATCATCCGAGAGCTGCGCGCCGAAGGACGCACCGTGTTCCTCACCACGCACGACATGACGACCGCGGACCAGCTCTGCGACCGGGTGGCGTTCGTCGTCGACGGGAAGATCGCCGCGCTCGACTCCCCCGCCGAGCACAAGGTTCGTCGAAGCCATCGGACGGTGCGCGTCGCCTATCGCACGCCAGCGTTCGACGACCTGCAGCACAAGGACTTCGCGATGGACACGCTCGCCGACGATGACGCCTTCGCCACGCTCGTGCGCACCAGGAGTGTCGAGGCGATGCACAGCCAGGAGGCCAGTCTCGAGGACGTGTTCATCGACATCACAGGACGGACTCTGCAATGAGCGCCGCAAGGCGCGCGACGACCAGCGTCGCCGGACCTTTGTGGAACGTCGTCAAGCTGGATCTGCGGCTGCAGTGGAGGTACGGGTTCTACTACGCTGCCGGATTCTCCCTTGTGCTGTGGGAGGTTGTCGTCCTGCTCATCCCCGAGGGCATCCGGCAGGTGGCGATGCCATACGTCATCTTCGGCGACTCCGTCATCATCGGGTTCTTCTTCATCGCCGGCGCGGTGTTCTTCGAGAAGGGTGAACGCACCCTGTTCGCGCTGCTGTCCACGCCAGTGCGGTTCCGGCATTACCTTGCCGGCAAGCTCGCCACCCTCAGCCTGCTCAGCCTGGTCGCAGCCGTCGTACTCGCACCGCACGCGCTCACCAGTCCCGGCGATGGCCTGGCCACCATAGCGGTGAAGTCGGTGACATTGGTCGTCGCCGTACTCCTGTGTACGTTGCTGTTCCTGCTGTGCGGCATGATCACAGCCGCGCCGTTCCCTTCGATGACCGACTGGATGATCCCGTCCACGATGGTGATCGCGGCCCTGAACGTTCCGCTGCTGTCGTACAGCGGTCTGATCGACCATCCCGCGTTCTACCTGCTCCCGACGCAGGGAAGCCTGCTGCTGCTCGGATCGGTGTTCGACCAGGTCTCCCTCTCGGGATGGCAGGTCGCGTACGCCGTGAGCTGTCCACTGGTGTGGATCGCCGGGCTCGTCGTGCTCGCCCGCCGGGTGTTCGACCGGTACATCGTGGCCAAGGAGGGCAGCGCATGAGCGTCATGAACGCGATCGCCGGCTTCGGGCGCAACGACCTGCGGAGCGTACGCCGCGACTCGATCATGATCGGCGTCGCGCTCGGACCGTTCCTGTACGCGGCGGCGATGTGGTTCCTCCCACCCCTGACGACCTTCCTGGACCGCCAGTACGCCTTCGACCTGACGCCGTACCACATCCTGATCGTGAGCGGCTTCGTCGTCATCGGCCCCGTCGCCGTGCTCGGCGCGCTGTGCGGGCTCATGCTGCTCGACGACAAAGACCAACACACCCTCGCGGCACTTCGGGTCGCGCCGATCCCGCCGCTCACCTACCCGCTGTACCGAGCCGCGATGATCACCGCCGTCACCACCGTGTCGATCACCGCCGCGCTCGCCTTGACCCGACTCCTCCCCGCGGAGCTCGTCCTCGCGTCGATACCGATCGCGTTCGTCTGCGGACTCGGCGCCGCGGTCGTCGGCCTGCTCATGCCCGCCGTCGCGAACAACAAGGTCGAAGGCCTCGCCGTCATGCGCGCGACCGGCATCGCACTCTTCGGACTGCCGCTCGTCCCATGGTGGCTCGACTCCCCCGCGCAACTCCTCTTCGGCCTGCTCCCCACCTACTGGCCGGCCAAGGCGTTCTGGCTCGCTGCCGACCACCAGACGTACTGGCCGTACATCGTCGGCGGCATCGCCTACTGCGGTCTCGTCGGCTACCTGCTCCTGCGCCGGCTCGCCCGAACCGCGGAGAGATGAACCGTCAAGCCAGGCGGTGCAGGACTCGGCGGATGAGGAAGACTCCCCAGAGTGCGGCGCAGCCGAGGCCGGCGCCGAGCGTCAGGGGCGTGGGTCCGTCCCATGCCCGCACGACCCAGTAGGTCGGAAGCGGGGCGAGCAGGTACCCAACGGGACCGGTGAGCCACCACGCGGCAATCGGAAGGTACGTGGGGAATCCGAGCGCCTTCGTCGCCGCCACGCCCTGCACCCGGCCAGCCGCGAGCGCGAGCGTCGCGAGCAAGAACAACGGCGCGATCGGAAGAGCGAGCAGCGCGGACGCCCACGCCGTCGTGGGCACGACACCGGACAGCGGCCCCGCCGCAGCGAGGCCGACCCCGGCCGCGGCGGTCACGGTGGCGAGCCGGTAGGCCAGATAGCGCCGCAGTCCGAGTGGCGACGTGCGCACGATGCCGAGCACACCGTCCTCGATATCGTCCAGGACGACGATCGCGGCGGTCATGCCGAAGCTCATCGGCACGTGCACGAGTACCGCACCCAGCGCGATCACCGGGCGGTGCGCCGCGAGCTCCAGCCCGTGCGCGGTGAACAGCCAGGACTCGAACGGTGGCAGCCCGAACCGCAGTGCGAGACCGAGCGCCAAGGGACTGAGGACGAGGGCGACCAGCATGGTTTCCCTGCGTACGTTGCGCAGGTCCGCGCGCGGGAACACCAACCAGCGCGGGCGAATCGGCAGCGGGCGCATCCGTACTGCCCGCCACGTTCGCGGTCCGGCGGCCTCGCGGCGGATCGAGCGAACGGCCAATGCTGCCGCGGCGAGCGCCCACAGGGCGAGGTAGCCGAGCAGGACACCGGCGGGATACTGCGCCTCGCCCCGCAGCAGGGCGAGCGCACCGGTCGTTGGTAGCACGTACCAGACCGGCCCGCCCACCAGGCCGATCGCGACCGCCGGCGGAACCCCGAGCAACGGCACGAGCGGCAACGGAACGGCGAGTAGGAACCCTACGAACGAGCTGGATCGGTGCGCGATCCCCGCACCGATCCCCAGCAGGACAAGCCCGGAGAGCACCGCCGCCGGGAGCGCTGTGGCCATCCGATCGCCGAGCCGTCCGGCCAGCAGCACCAGCACAACCCCGCCGGCCGTGAGAACTCCGAGGGTAGCCAGCCGAGTCGCGACGTACTCTCCCCGGCGTACCGGCGTCGCCAGCAGCGCCGCCGTCGCTCCGGTCGCACGCTGCCGGAGCTCCAGCGCACCCACCACGGTGACCGCGACCGCCGTGGTCTCGAAGAACAGGACGTACGGCGTCGCGGCCCGCGCCGCGTCGACGGGGATCAGAACCAGCACCACAGACCACACGGCGGCCAGACCGAGCAGGATTACAGGGACGGCGTCGCGGCTCTCGGCCCGCCACTCCAACGCGAGCATCGCCTTCAGACGTTGGATCATCGGACCGCGCGGCCGGAGCCGGCGACCGCGACGAACACCTCCGCCAACGCCGCCTCGCGCGTGTGCACGGTCTGCACGACACCGCTGGCCAACAGGCGCACCAGTTCGGGCGCGTCGGTGGCCGGGAACTCCGCGGTGCGCGTCCGGCCGTCCTCGGCGTACTCCACGACGACCGAGCCGCGGCCGTAAGCCAGCCGCAGGTTGCGCGGGGAGTCGACGGCAACGATCAGACCGTCGTCCATGAACGCGACCCGGTCACAGAGCTGCTCGACCGTTGGCATGTCGTGGGTGGTGAGGAACACCGTGCGGCCGGCGTCGGCCTGGGCCCGGATCACTGCGCGCACGTCAGCTGCGTGCGCAGGGTCCAGCCCCGACGTCGGCTCGTCCAGGAACAGCAGCTCTGGACGATGAAGCAACGCGCGCGCGAGGTTCAGCCGCATCTTCATGCCCTTGGAGAAGTGGGCGACCCGCTCGTCCGCGACGTCGGCGAGACCGACGATCGCCAACGCGTCCTCGGGTGAGTCCACGGGGCCGACGTACAACGCACCGAAGGCGGCGAGGTTCTCCCGGGCGGTGAGCTTCGGGTAGTACGCGGGAAGCTCGAAGCCGACACCGATCCGCTCGTAAAGCTCCCGGCCCCAGTCGCGCACCGGCTGGCCCAACACCTCGACGCTCCCGGCGAAGTCGCGGCGCTGGCCGGTCAGGACGTGCAGCGCGGTCGACTTGCCCGCACCGTTCGGACCAAGCAGGCCGAAGATCTCGCCACGGGTGACGGTGAGGTCGATCCCGGCGACGGCGTCGTGACTCGCTCCGGCATAGCGCACCCGGAGGTCAGCGACGTCGATTGCGTTGACGGCAGTCATCGTAATTCTGCAGTGTACTGCAATTTTGCATCCAACTGTATAGAATGCCGCCATGACAGGCGGAGACGACGAGACGCTTGGGCTACGGGAGCGCAAGAAACGCCGTACCCGCGAGGCCCTGACCGATGCCGCCCTCGCACTGTTCGCCGAGCGCGGGTACGAACGAACCACCGTTGCCGACATCGCGGCCGCCGCCGACATCGCACCGCGGACCTTCTTCAGCTACTTCCCCAACAAGGAAGCCGTGCTCTTCGCCGGCACCGACCAACGGCTCGAGCTGATCGCGGCGGCGTTCGCGGACCTGCCGGACGGACTCGAGCCAGTCAACGCCATACGCCGCATCGTCGACCGGATCGCGGACATGGCCGACCTCGCCGGACCCCAACGCCTACAGCGAGTCGGCGCCCTGTTGTCCGACACCGGGCTCCAAGCGATGGCTCTACAACGCCTGTTCACAGCCGAACGCTTGATCGCTGAGCAACTGCGCACGACCTACCCCGACCGGTACGACGACGCCATCGCCCGCACCCTCTCCGGCGCTCTCGTCGGGGCCTTGGTCGCCACGGTGTTGCACTGCGCGGAGCGCGGCTACTCGGCGGAGCGAACGCGCACCGAACTCCATCGTGCACTCGATCTCCTCGGGCCCGGCTTGAACCGCCCAGCGCAACGTCGCTGAAATGCGCTGAGGAGCACGGAGTCCTGGCGGGGCATTGGTCCCGTCGCGCTGCGCTCGTCCTGAGCGGGGCTATCCTGCGGGCTGTGAGTACGTCGGAACAGGACGAACGCGAGTACGTCGCGAAGGTGCGGTCGGCGCCGGTCGAAGGGCTGGTGTCGGAGCTGCTCTTCCAGCTGCTCAGCGCGGCCCAGATCAAGCTCGGCCGGCGGGACGCGCGGCTGCTGATCGACCTCGCGGGGGTCGTGACCGATCACGCGCGTGGGCACGTGCCGGCCGATTTCGCCAAGCAGGTCGACGAATCGCTCGGTCAGCTTCGCCTCGCGCAGGTGTCGGCCGAACGCGAGGTCGCGCAGCGGGCGGAACCGGAGCCGAACGACTTGGCCTCCGTTCCTACGCCTCCGTCCCCCGCGCCCGCGTCGGCGCCGGCTCCGGCTCCCGCCTCGAAGCTCTGGGTGCCCGGGCGCTAGTCGGCGCTTCGCCGTGCTTTGAGAAGGAGCAAACCCGCAGTGGACCTGCCGGCATCGCCAGGCCGTTTTGGGATGTTCACCGCGCTCCTGGTCTGGCGCGGCCTCTGAGGGAGTCTTCTTTGGGTAGCGTGACGGCGTGCGTCGCCATCGGGATCTGCCCAAGGACATCAAGGACACGCTGCCGCTCGAGCGGGGTGAACGGGTGCTCGCCGCCGCTCCGGACGCGAGCGCGCGGTGGTGTGCGGGTACCGACCGGGCGCTCTACCTGCCGGGCGACGACGGCGCGGTCGTCCGGATCCCGTGGCAGCAGATCGAGCACGCCGAGTGGGACCAGGACGCCGACATCCTCCGCGTGACCGAGTCGGCGCCGTTCGGCGAGCAGCTGCCGTTGCGGGTCGTACGCCTCGAGGAGCCGCCCACGCGCCTGCTCAGCCTGATCCGCGAGCGCGTCACGGCGAGCGTCGTAGTGTCCCAGCACGTACCCCTGCGCGGTCCTCTCGGCGTCCGCGTGGTCGCGCGCCGGCGGCCGGGCAGCGACGAGCCGATGGTCTGGTCGGTGGCGTTCGACGAGGGCCTCGACCCGGACGTACCGGGCGTGCTCGACGCCGCCGAAGGAGCGCTCGCGGAGGTCCGCGGCCAGGTGGAGCCGTGAGGCGACTGGCCGGTGCCCTGTGCGCCGTCGCCCTGCTCGCGGGCTGCATGCCGGAGGCGTCGCGGTCGACCTCGGCTCCGGAGCCGTCGGAGCCGCCCGCTTCTCGCTCTGCCGAGCCGGTACCGCCGACGAACGAGCCTCAGCCTGAGCCAGGGGAGAGCCCGCAACAGCAGGACGAGAACGGCTGCCCCACGGGCGGCGGCGGGTCGCTCAGCACGCTGGTCTCGTACCTCGACGCCGCGCCGAGTCCGGCGTGGAAGGACCGTCCGGTCGTGCGGCTCTGCTTCGACGTACCCGCGGACCGCCGCGTGGTGACGGGGCACGAGACGGTGTCGTTCAAGCCGGACCGGCAGACATGTGAGCTCGTGTTCCGTGCATGGCCGAACAAGCCGGACTCCGCGGTCAACGGGACGAAGCTCGAGGTCAAGACGGTCGTCGTGGCCGGCGAGCCGGTGACCCCGCGAGTCGAAGCGGCGGGGGCGCCGAAGGGGGTGCCCGGAACGCTGATCCGGGTGCCGTTGGCGAGCTGCCTGAAGGCCGGGCAGCCGTTGACGGCGGATCTGGACTTCACGCTCACGTTGGGGCCGGACGGGGACGAGCGGGCGAGCTACTCGTCGGAGGACAAGACGGCGTGGCTGGCGACCGCTTTCCCCTTGCTGGCTTGGGAACGTGACCGGGGTTGGGCGACCGAGCCAGCGGTGAACCTGTTCGGTGAGATGACGACGAGCGAGGAGTTCGACCTCGAGTCGTTGCTGGTGATCGCGCCGTCGAGCGACGAGGTGCTGGGCACGGGCCGTTCGGAGGGGGCGGTGGCAGGTCCGCGGGCTGGCACGACGGCGCACAGCTTCTCCGCGGACGCCGTACGCGACGTGGCGGTGACGGTGGGGGAGCTGACCGTCGTCGAGCGTGAGGTCGGCGACCTGACGGTGCACGTGGGAGCGCCGGCGGCTGGGTCCGAGGTGTCGCCGGACGTCTGGGCGGACGAGACGGTGGCGACGATCCGTTCGCTGGTGTCGGAGCTGGGCGACTTCCCGTACGACGACCTGTGGGTGACGATCGCGCCGGACGTGTCGAGCGGGATCGAGCTGGCGGGGGCGATCCAGTTCGGCGACATCGACCCGCGCGAGTACAAGGCGCTGGTGCCGCACGAGGTGGCGCACATGTGGTTCTACGGGCTGGTGGGGAACGACCAGGCGCGGGATCCGTGGCTGGACGAGGCGTTCGCGGAGTATGCGGAGACGCTCGTGAACGGCCAGGAGTCCTCGGCGTCGTCGTTCGTGGCCCCGTCGGCGGTGCGGAACCAGGTGGGGCGGCCGATGGCCTGGTACGCGGCCCAGCCGGACTCGGCCGACTTGTACGCGGCGGGGGTGTACCGCCAGGGCGGGGCGATGCTGCACAAGGCACGCGCGGCGGCGGGGCCGGAGGTGTTCGACCGGCTGCTGCGGGAGTACATCGAGACGTACGCCCACACCATCGCCACGCCCACCTCGGTGGCCCGGGCCTTCGCCTCCGCCCCGGCCGCCCTGGCCGTGATGCGCGAGTACGGCGCCCTCCCACGCTGAGCGCCAACCCGTTCGTCTCGACGTCGGCCCGGCTGCTAGTCTTTCCTGCGTTGTCCGGCATGCCCGGGCATGGTCCCGCGTAGCTCAATTGGCAGAGCGTTCGGCTGTTAACCGATAGGTTGCTGGTTCGAGTCCAGCCGCGGGAGCACCCCACCTGACCAGGCCTCCTGAGGCCTGGCACCCCTCCGCCCGCCGCTAAGCTCGGTCCGTCGCGCAGCACAAGGGGCGGTAGCTCAGCTGGTTAGAGCAGGGGACTCATAATCCCTGGGTCGCGGGTTCGAGTCCCGCCCGCCCTACCCGCGAACCTGCAGTTCAGTGCCTTGCCCGTGCCGTCGTCCGACTGCCCGCCGTGTTCGGCTTCGTGGATCGGCCTACCGGAGAAGACGACCTTCGGGATCCTGTTCATCGCGCCGGCCTCGGGGCAGTGCGGCGAGGAGCGGGATCGCGGCGATCTTCTCCTCGGTGAGCGCGTCCCAGTCGATCCGACCGGGCGCACGGCGGTGGTCGCCGCGGCAGTCGATCACGCGGTCCGGCGTCACGACCAGGTCGACACGTACGTCGTGCGACGTCTCCGGGATCTCCCCCGCGCGCCGTACCTGCAGCGGGTGCACGGTCGTCACCACCACGGTCGACGCGCCGATCAGTCCGGCCTCGCTGGCGAGCGCGAACTCCAGGTCCGAGAACCCACCGCCCTTGCCGAGCCGGGCGCCGTCCATGCCGGCCGCCACGCTGCCGGCGACGACGAGGTCGACCGGCGTCAGCTCGTCAACCCGTACCCGGCGGGCCGAACGCGAGGCACCCTTGATCGACGACGCCTTCCGCGGTGTGTCGGCCAGGTCCTCGGGGTCGAGCAGGAAGAACGGCTCGGGCTCGGCCAGCCGCGGAACGGCCATGTAGACGAGCTTCCCGTCCTCCAGCGCGCGCTGCCGTACGGGCCACTGCGCGGCGTCCGGGTTGGCCTTGATCGTGCGCGCCTTCGCCCACTCCGGCGTCGCGCGGAGGCGTTCGGCGGCCGCCTCCGAGCCGGTGAACGAGGGGATCCGCCCCACCGCGCCGGGGAACCGGGCGACGTGCGCCTCCCTCATCGCCGTCCAGACCTCGTCGCGCAGGGCCGCCTTCGCGGCGAGGAGGTCGGCCGGACCGCCGGCATCGTGATCGTGACGAGGCATCCGCCCAAACTAGCCCGTCGCGAGGTGTCCATCCCGGCCGCGGCCGTTCGTCGACTGGGCATGACGACGACGATGACACCAGAGCGGATAGCGGCGCGGCCAGCCAGGGCACGGTTCGTCCGCGACGGACTGGTGCTGGGGCTGCTGACGGTGCTCGGCCCGTTCGCGATCGACATGTACCTGCCCTCGCTGCCCGCGATCGGCCGGTCCCTCGGTGTGGGTCCGGACGCGGTGCTCGTGAGCCTGACCGCGTACTTCGCGACGTTCGCGCTCGGACAGCTGGTGTTCGGGCCGATCTCGGACCTGGTCGGCCGCAAGCCGCCGCTGTACGCCGGGGTGCTGCTGTTCCTCTTCGCAAGCGTCGGGTGCGCCTTGGCGAACGACCTGCCGACGCTGATCGCGTTCCGCGTGCTCGAGGGCATCGGTGGCGCGGCCGGCATGGTGATCGCGCGGGCGGTCGTCCGGGATCT
This sequence comes from Tenggerimyces flavus, assembly GCF_016907715.1. Lineage (NCBI taxonomy): Bacteria > Bacillati > Actinomycetota > Actinomycetes > Propionibacteriales > Nocardioidaceae > Tenggerimyces > Tenggerimyces flavus. The sequence goes on from NZ_JAFBCM010000001.1 coordinate 6,121,196, forward strand.
GCACAGCGGGCACGACGAGGTGCGGCTCCTGTCGGTGCTGATGCTGGTGTTCAGCGTGTCGCCGGTGCTCGCGCCGATGGTCGGGAGCCTGGTGATCGCCGGTACGTCGTGGCAGGTGATCTTCTGGCTGATCGCCGTTCTCGCCGTCGTCGGGCTCGTGCTCGCCGTCGTGCTGATCCCGGAGACGCGGCCGCGCGAGCTGCGTTCGGCGAGCATCGGCGAGGTGTGGAACGCGTGTGGACGGCTGTTGCGGCACCGTACGTTCGTGGGCTTCACGCTCGTCGGTGCTTGCGCGACGGCGGGGTTCTTCGCGTTCCTCGCGAGTTCGTCGTTCGTGTTCACCGGGCAGTACGGGCTGTCGCCGATGCTCTACAGCCTCGCGTTCTCGGTCAACGCCGGCGCGTTCTTCGCCGGTATGCAGCTGAGCGGGCGGCTGGCGCGGCGCTACGGGCTGCGCCGGATCGTCGTGGTGTCGGTCGCGGCGTACGCCTTGGTGACGGTGCTGCTGCTGGCGCTGACTGCGGCCGGCATCGACCACCTCGCCGTCGTGATCGCACTGCTCTTCGTGGCGTTCACGTTCCTCGGCCTGGGCGGCCCCGCCGCCTCCGTGCTGGCCCTCGCCGACCACGGCGACATCGCCGGCACAGCCTCGTCGCTGATGGGAACCATCCAACTCGTCATCGGCGCCGCCCTGATGGCCGTGACGAGCACCTTCGCCAACGGCACCATCCTCCCCATGACCACCGCCGTAGCCGCCTGCGCCCTCCTCGCCTTCGGGCTGACGTTTACCCTTGCAGGGAAGGGAAAGTAGCCCTCGGATCAACGCCGGCGAAGGCGAGGGCGATGAAGAAGCCGGCTGCTTCTTCGAGCTGGCGGGCGCGGGTGAGGGAGCCGAAGACGTGGGGTACGCCGCCGGCGTCGCGGACCAGGGTCGAGACGGTCTCCATGGCTGCTGGGTCGTTGCCCGCCAACGGGACGGTCAGGTCGGCTGGCCAGGCTACGGCTGGGACGAGGTGGAACGCCTTCACCACAAGGGATCCGGGCGCCAGGCGGGCGATCTCCTCGGCCGCCGAGACGCCGCCGGGGACGAGGTGGTCGCCCACGGCGTGGGTCACCGCGTTCGTCGGGTCGATCACCACCACGCCGGCGAGGTCGCCGGCCGCACGCAGCATGGGCTCCACGCCTGACCAGGGGACGGCCAGCAGGACCGCGTCCCGATCCCGTACCGCCTCCGCCAACGGGGCCGAAGCGGCGCCGATCTTCGAGGCCGCCGCCGCTGCCCGCGAGGAGGAACGGCCCGCGATCACCACCTCGTGTCCGGCCGCGACCCACGCGGCGCCCAGTCCGACGGCCACGCCGCCGTTGCCCAAGATCCCGATTCTCATGCGGGCTACCGTAGAAAGGTCGACGCACACCAGCTGGTAGGAGACGAGATGGCGCCTGACAAGGTCCTCGTGGACTGCCAGCTCAGAGCGGCGACCGAGCTGTTCGAGCACCGCTGGGACGTGCTCGTCGACGGACCGCTCAAAGCACTCGCCGACTGGACGCAGGAGTACGGCAGCGACCTGCTTGACGCGCAGGAAGAAGCTCAGGCGAGGTACTCGCGCAGCGCCATCGAGTAGGTGCCGCCGCGGAGCTTGGCCAGGGTCTTCGCCTCGATCTGGCGGACGCGTTCGCGGGTCACACCGAAGCGGCGGCCGACCTCTTCCAGGGTGTGGATGTGCCCGTCGGCAAGGCCGTAGCGCATCTGTACGACGTTGCGTTCCCGCTCCCCCAGCTGCGCCAGCGCCGAGTCGATGTGCTCGCGCATCAGCAGCGACGCGGCGGCTTCGACCGGTACGACGGCGTCGACGTCCTCGATCAGGTCGCCGAGCTCGGACGCCTCCATCTCACCGATCGGCGTGTGCAGCGAGACCGGTTCGCGCGCCAACCGCAGCAGCTCGCCGACCCGCGCCGGCTCGACGTCCACGACCACCGCCACCTCGTCCGGCCGCGGGTCGCGACCGAGCTGCTGGAACAGCTGCCGCTGCGCACGCAACACCCGGTTGATCGAGTCGACCACGTGCACGGGTACGCGGATCGCGCGCGACTGGTCGGCCAGCGCCCGCGAGATCGCCTGCCGGATCCACCAGGTCGCGTACGTCGAGAACTTGTAGCCCCGCGCGTAGTCGAACTTCTCCACCGCGCGGATCAGGCCGAGATTGCCCTCCTGCACAAGGTCGAGCAGCGGCAGGCCGCGCCCGGTACAGCGCTTCGCGACCGACACGACGAGCCGCAGGTTCGCCTCGATCAGCCGGCGCTTCGCGTCGTTCCCGATCCGCACCAGCGCATGGAGCTCGGCAGCGGATGCGACGACGTTCTGGCCGTCGGCGAACGTTCCGGTCGCGAGCTGCTCCTCGGCGAACAGACCCGACTCGATCTGCAACGCGAGCTCGACCTCGAGCGCGGCCGTGAGCAACGGAACGCGGCCGATCTCCCGCAGGTATTGCCGTACCAGGTCGGGCGAACGATCACGCGAATCGCCAAGTATGACAACGGGTTCGTCCGGCTCGTCGGCTTCTTCGGTGGTCGCGGGAAGATCAGCCGGCGGCTCCTCGTCGACGGGCGCGACCAGTTCCTCGCGGTCGTCCGCCTCGGCGAGCTCGAGGTGCCGTCGCTGCTCGGGCGGACGGGTCAGAGAGTCCTTGACGTCGGCTCCGTGAGCCGCCGCCTCCAGCGCGGAGACCGGCACAGCGCGACTCCCCTCCCGCAGGGTTCGGGTTGGCACTGCTCAGTCTGCCCGTCCACGATGCGCCACGTTCGCGGTTTCCGATAAGACCTTTGGTCACGTTCGCGCACCAAGCGTGCGAAACCCGAGCAACCCAGGATCTAAACGGCACCACATCACAGCGCACGACCGGAGTTGAAACGCCCCGTCCCTGAGTCGCGCTCGCGGACACCGAAGCGGCGCCCCTCACCACTCCAGGCTGGTACGTGGAGCACCCGACCCACAAGGCGACGGCCGGAAAAGGACATTCGGACCGCTCCGGACCTGTCCGGAAAATGCCCGAAGGGCGCCCTCCTGCGCGGAGGACGCCCTTCGTGTACGAACGAGCGATGTGGTCAGTCGGACGAGGCGAACGCCGCGTCGAACGAGGCCGCGGGCGGCTCGATCTCCTGCAGCGCACGTACGATCTTCAGCGCCTCGGGTGCGCCGTGCAGGCGGTCCATCCCGGCGTCCTCCCACTCGATCGAGATCGGCCCGTCGTACCCGATCGCGTTCAAGGCGCGGAAGCTGTCCTCCCACGGCACGTCGCCGTGCCCGGTCGACACGAAGTCCCACCCGCGCCGCAGGTCGCCCCACGCGAGGTGCGACCCGAGCCGGCCGTTGCGGCCGTTGCCGACGCGACGCTTCGCGTCCTTGCAGTCGACGTGGTAGATCCGGTCCTTGAAGTCGAAGATGAAGTCGACCGGGTTGAGGTCCTGCCAGACGAAGTGGCTCGGGTCCCAGTTCAGGCCGTACGACTCGCGGTGGTCGATCGCCTCGAGCATGCGGACGGTCGTCCAGTAGTCGTACGCGATCTCGCTCGGGTGCACCTCGAACGCGAACTTCACGCCCTCGGAGTCGAAGACGTCGATGATCGGGTTCCAGCGGTTCGCGAAGTCCTCGTACCCGGCGTCAACCATGGCTTGCGACGCCGGCGGGAACATCGCGACGTACTTCCAGATCGACGAGCCGGTGAAGCCCACGACGGTGTCGACCCCAAGAGCGCGCGCGGCGCGCGCTGTCACCTTCATCTCCTCGGCGGCCCGCTGCCGGACGCCTTCCGGATCGCCGTCGCCCCAGATCTTCGAGGGGAGAATGTCTTTGTGGCGTTGGTCGATCGGGTCGTCACAGACCGCCTGACCCTTGAGGTGGTTGGAGATCGCCCAGACCTTGAGGTTGTACTTGTCGAGCACCTCCCGCTTGGCCTTGACGTACCCCTCGTCCTCGACGGCCTGCCAGACGTCGAAGTGGTCGCCCCAGCAGGCGATCTCGAGGCCGTCGTAGCCCCATCCCGAAGCCAGCTTGCACATCTCTTCGAACGGCAGATCGGCCCACTGGCCGGTGAACAACGTGACTGGACGTGGCATCGAAACAACCTTCCCTACTTGTCGACCGTGACCCAGCCGGAGGAGTTCGCCGCGCTGCGTTCGACGGCGTCAAGAACGAGTTGCACCTGCAGACCTTCGGCGAACGTGGGCGACGGGTCGGTGTTGTCGCCGATCGCCGTGAGGAGGTCGTACGCCTCGTGGGTGAACGTGTGCTCCCAGCCGATGATGTGGCCGGCGGGCCACCAGGCACCGACGTACGGGTGCTCGTTCTCGGTGATGAGCAGGCGGCGGAAGCCCTGGATCCGGCTGTCCTCCTCGGCCAGGTAGAGCTCCAGCTCGTTCAGCCGCTCCAGGTCGAACGCGAGCGAGCCCTTCTCGCCGTTGATCTCCAGCCGCAGGCCGTTCTTCCGGCCGGTCGCGAACCGGGTCGCCTCGTACGTCGCGATCGCGCCGCCGGACAGCCGCGCGGTGAACAGCGCCGCGTCGTCCACCGTCACCTGGCCGTGCTCCTCCGAGCCGGTGCCGCGCAGGCCCTCGGTCGACGCGACGAGCGGGCGCTCCTTGATGAACGTCTCCAGCAGCGCGCTGACGCCGGTGACGGACTGCCCGGTGATGAACTGGGTGAGGTCGACGATGTGGGAGCCGATGTCGCCCAGCGCGCCCGAGCCGGCCTGGTCCTTCTGCAGCCGCCACACGAGCGGGAAGTCCGGGTCGGTGATCCAGTCCTGCAGATACACCGCGCGGATGTGGCGGATCGTGCCGAGCTTGCCCTCGGCGACGAGCTGCCGGGCGAACGTGGCGGCAGGAACGCGGCGGTAGTTGAAGCCGACCATCGCGCGGACGCCGTTCTGCGCCGCGGCCTCGGCGGCCTCGACCATCGCCCGCGCCTCGTCGACGGTGTTCGCCAGCGGCTTCTCGCACAGCACGTGCTTGCCCGCCTGTAGGGCCGCGATCGCGACCTCGGCGTGGTTGCCGCCCGGGCTGCACACGTCGACGAGCCCGATGTCGTCGCGGTCGATCACGCGGTGCCAGTCGGTCTCGTACGACTTCCATCCGAACTTGTTCGCCGCGGCCTTCACGTTCTCTTCATTGCGGCCCACGATCGCCGCCATGTCGACCGTGAAGGGCACGTCGAACGCCGAGTTCACGGTACGCCAGGCCTGGGAGTGCGCCTTCCCCATGAACGCGTACCCCACCATGCCCACGCCCAGCGTCGGCTTGCTGTCGGTCATGCCATTCCCTTCCGTCTACCTCACTCCGAGCAAATGGTCCATCGCGAGCTGGTCGAGCCGCTCGAAGCCCATGCCTCGGCTCGCGAGGGCGTCCACATCGACATCCTCGCGGCGCAGGTCGGCCACCGTCTCGCCGGCGTCCAGGGTCGGCCGGGCCAGCTCGTCGAGCTTCGACGCAGCGAGCGCCTCCTGGACCTCGGGATCCGCCCGGAATGCCTGGGAACGTTCCCGCAAGATCAGGTAGTTGCGCATGCAGCCGCGCGCCGACTCCCAGACGCCGTCCAGGTCCTCGGTGCGCGGAGGCTTGAAGTCGAAGTGTCGCGGCCCCTCGTACCCGCCGCGTTCGAGCGTGTCGACGGTCCAGAACGCGCCGCGCAGGTTGCCGGCGCCGAAGCGCAGGTCCTGGTCGAAGCGCGGGCCGGTCTGCCCGTTCAGGTCCACGTGGAAGAGCTTGCCGTGCCAGAGGGCCTGCGCGATGCCGTGGGCGAAGTTGACGCCGGCCATCTCCTCGTGGCCGACCTCGGGGTTGAGGCCCACCAGCTCGGGATGCTCGAGCTCGTTGATGAACGCGAGCGCGTGCCCGATCGTGGGCAGCAGGATGTCGCCGCGCGGCTCGTTCGGCTTCGGCTCGACGGCGAAGCGGAGGTCGTAGCCCTGCTCGAGGACGTAGGCGGACAGGACGTCGAACGCCTCCTTCATCCGGTCCAGCGCGGCCCGGATGTCCTTCGCGGCGCCCGACTCCGCGCCCTCGCGGCCGCCCCAGCAGACGTACGTCTTCGCGCCCAGCTCGACGGCGAGGTCGATATTTTCGACGACCTTCCGGATCGCGAACCGGCGGACGGCCCGGTCGTTCGCGGTGAACCCGCCGTCCTTGAAGATCGGGTGGCCGAACAGGTTCGTGGTGGCCATCGGCACGATGACGCCGGTCTCGTCGAGAGCCTTCCGGAAACTTCCGATCGCCTGGTCCCTTTCGGCGGCGCTCGCGCCGAACGGGAAGACGTCGTTGTCGTGGAACGTGACGCCGTACGCGCCGAGCTCGGACAACTTGTGGACGGCGGCGGCCGGGTCGAGCGGCGCCCGGACGGCGTCGCCGAACACGTCGACGCCCTGCCACCCGACGGTCCACAGGCCGAACGAGAACTTGTCCGCGCGGGTCGGCGTGTAGTCGTCTCGCGCTTCGCCGAGGTAGTTCATGTGCGCTGAGCCCTCTCCAGGTGCCGCCGTCCGGGACCGGTCGCACGGGCTCCGAAAGTTTCGGAACAACCGCGGAACGTTCCCGGCTGACAGTTGATCTTCCGTCGCAGTCTTTCGTAGCAGGCTGCCGGGCCCGCCAACAGGTCCACGCCTGGATTGGACTCGATAAGACAGGTCTGGAGAGTGGAATCGGGCGCGGGGCTCAGTCCGCGCGGCGAAGCTCCATCATGAAGCAGCCGTACTCGGCGTTCCGGGCGTGCACGAACGAAACTTCCGGATCGGCCAGCAGCCGGGCAGCCTCGGTCTCGACGTCGTCGGACGGCCCGACGATCACGCCGCCGTGGATGCCGCCGACGCCGTTGTAGGCGCGCAGGATCTTGGTCTTACCGTCGAACCACTTCCGCGGGATCCCGCCGCCGGCGTACCCGGGGCACTCGTCGGCGTGCACGAAGACCGGACCGACCTCGTCGTACGGCGCCAACGTCCCGGTGGCGCGGCCGGCGACCGGCGCGTACGAGATCAGCATGAACCGATCCGACGCCGTCGAATGCGTCAGGCAGCACCGGAGCTGGTCGCCGGGATCGTTCGTCCGGATCTCGAACGGCGTGCCGTAGTCGTCGTGCCCCTGCGCGCGGATCCGCTTCAGGTAGTCGGCGGGGATGGCCACCGCCTGGAGCTGAGAGGTCGTCATGTCTCCTGAGCATGCCGCCGCACCGGAGGCTCTGCCGGCGGGAATCGGACACCGCTTTCCACCACCCCACCTCACTCCCAACCCGCTGTCCACAGCTCGCGCGACTTTACCCATCGAGATGGGGTTTCGCGGCGCCAGCAATCGGTTGCCAACCCCGCTTCGGTGGGTGAAGTGCGGGCGAGTTGTGGGAGACCGCTTTCCGGCGGCTTAGATCAGGACGTGATGAAACAAGTGGCAACCCCTTGACGCGACATCTCGGACGTGCCGAGACTGGCCAGGAACTCGCGTCTCCACGTCTCCCCACGTCTCGGAGGTGCTCGGATGTTCGTGCGCATTTTCGCAGTCCTGCTTGCGATCTGCCTGCTCCCTGCCGCGCCTGCGGTTGCCGCTCCGGACGTCTTCACCCATCCCGGCGTGCTCGTCAGCGCCGCCCAGCTCGACTTCGTCCGGGGCAAGGTGAACGCGAATGCCCAACCCTGGAAGGCCGCCTGGGACCAGATGATGGCGAGCCGGTACGCCAGCCTCAGCCGCGTACCCAAGCCGCGCGCCGTCGTCGAGTGCGGGTCGTACTCCAACCCCAACCTCGGCTGCACCGACGAGCGCGAGGACGCGATCGCCGCGTACACGTTGGCGCTCGCGTGGTACGTGACCCGCGACAACCGCTACGCCACCAAGGCGATCGAGATCATGGACGCCTGGTCCAACACGATCCGGGACCACACGAACTCCAACGCTCCACTGCAGACCGGCTGGGCCGGCTCGTCCTGGCCGCGAGCCGCCGAAATCATCAAACATGCTTACGGAAACTGGCCGAACGCCGGCCGCTTCGCCACCATGCTGCGCACCGTCTACCTGCCCAAGATCATCAACGGCAGCCACAGCAACGGCAACTGGGAGCTCACGATGATGGAGGCCGCCGTCGGCATCTCCGTCCACCTCGACGACAAGGCGAACTACGACCGCGCGATCGCCAAGTTCAGAACGAGAGTCCCCGCGTTCGTCTACCTCACCAGCGACGGCGCTCTCCCGCGGACGGCTCCCGGCAGCGGGCTCGACACCCGCGACGAGATCATCGGCTACTGGCACGGCCAGACCACGTTCGTCGACGGCCTCAGCCAGGAGACCTGCCGCGACTTCACCCACACCGGGTACGGCATCGCCGCGATCGCGAACACGGCCGAGACCACGCGGATCCAACGCCAGGACCTCTATCCCGAGATCGGCGACCGGCTCCGCCACGCGCTCGGCTTCCACTCCAAGTACCAGCTCGGCACCGCGCCGCCGTCCTGGCTCTGCGGCGGCTCGCTCCACCTGGGGCTCGGCCCGGTCACCGAGGTTGGCTACAACGCGATGAGCTTCCGGCTCGGCAACGCAATGACCAACACCAAGACGCTCACCGAACGCCAGCGCCCCGCCGGCACCAACAACCTGTTCGTCGCCTGGCAGACGCTGACACACGCGAGCAACCCGAACTGAGCGCCGCAAGATCGGAGAAGACGCGGCTCGACGGCCACGTCTAGCGTGAGCGGCATGATCACGCGCATCCATTCCACGACCGTGCTCGTCAGCGACCAGGACAAGGCACTCGCGTTCTACATCGACAAGCTGGATTGGGAGAAACGAGCGGACTCCCCGTTCGGCGAAGACGGAGCGGGCAGGTGGTTGACCGTCGCGCCGGAGGGTGCGGCGACGGAGCTGGTGCTCGGCACGGCGGCGATGTACGAGCAGACGCCGACGTCGGCGATCGTCTCCAGCGGCATCTCGCTGACGGTCGAGGACCTCGACGCCACGTACGCCACGCTGACCGAGCGCGGCGTGGCGTTCGAGAAGCCGCCGGAGACGATGCCGTGGGGCACGAGGGCCGCCTGGCTGCGCGACCCGGACGGCAACACGTTCTTCCTGTCCGAGTAGAGCCTCAGCCGTAGAGCGACGACTGGGCCTCGGCGTAGGCCGCCCGGATCTGCTCGCCGGCGGTCTCGTCGATGTCGTCGCGCACCGTGGTCTCGCCGAGGTCCCAGTGCGGCGGCGCGGCGCCGTCGGCGTACGCCCAGGCGGCCTGCCGGGCCGCGCCCAGCGCGACGTACTGCGCCGGCGGCGGCACCGAGATCGGTACGCCGAACACGGTCGGCGCCACGGCCTGGACGACCGGCGAACGGGCCGCGCCGCCGATCAGCAGCACCCGGCGGACGGCGACGTCCTGCGCGCGCAACGCGTCCAGCCCCGCGGCCAGCCCGCTGAGCATGCCCTCGACGGCGGCGCGCGCCACGTTCTCCCGCGTCATCGCGCCGCGGCGCAGGTTGTGCAGCGAGCCGGCGGCGGTCGGCAGATTGGGCGTGCGTTCGCCGTCGAGGTACGGCAGCAGCACCAGCCCGCCGGCGCCGGGCGACGCGGCGAGCGCGAGCTGGTTGAACTCCGGCAGCGAGACACCGAGCAGCTCCGCCGTCGCCGAGATCACCCGTGCCGCGTTCAGCGTGCAGACGAGCGGCAGGTAGCGGCCGGTCGCGTCGGCGAAGCCGGCGACGAAGCCCGACTCGTCCGCGGTCGGCTTGTCGTGCACGGCGAAGACCGTCCCGCTCGTTCCCAACGAGACCACGACGTCGCCCGGCTCGAGGCCCAGGCCGAGCGCCGCGCCCATGTTGTCGCCGGTGCCAGCCGACACCGCGACGCCGGCGGCGGTCGAGCCGGCCAGCTCGGCCGGCCCCAGCACGCGGGGCAGCTGGGGTACGCGGCCGAACGCGAGCTCGAGCAGGTCCGTGCGGTACTCCCCGGTCGCCGGCGACCAGTACGACGTGCCGGACGCGTCGCCGCGGTCCGTCACGGGCTCGGTCTGACCGGTCAACCGCCAGGTCAGGTAGTCGTGCGGAAGCATCACGGTCGCGACCCGCGCCGCGTTCGCCGGCTCGTGCTCGGCCAGCCAGGCGAGCTTGGTGACGGTCATCGCCGCGAGCGGAACGGACCCGGTCGCCTCGACCCACGCCTTCGGCCCGCCGAGCTCCTGAACGAGCCGGGTGGCGGCGTCGGCCGAACGGGTGTCGTTCCAGAGCAGCGCGGGACGTACGACGTCGCCGCGCTCGTCCACCGTCACCATGCCGTGCTGCTGGCCGCCAACGCCGATCGCGACGACGTCGCCGAGCAGCCCGTCGCCGGCCTGCTGGAGCGCGTCCCACCACGCCTCCGGCGGGCACTCGGTGCCGTCCGGGTGCTGCGCCGTCGCTTCAGCGAGCACGTCGCCGGAGTCGGCGTCGCAGATCACGACCTTCGTGGACTGGGTGGAGGAGTCGACTCCCGCGACCTTCGGCATGCCCTCGATCCTAGGCCGCGACTTCGCCGACTCTCAGCCGTCGCTCGGCGACGCCGAGCAGACGCGCGTGCAACCGGTGCAGCAGATCGTCGGCGGCGCGGCCGAGCCGCACGTCCCAGGTGCGCTCGGCGGCACGGCGCGCGGCCCTGCGGTGATCCGCGGCATGGTGCGCACCGGCGAGGGCCAGGGCCAGGTCGCCGTCGGCGATCGTCGCCTCGACCGGGCACGCCGGGCGGGTGTGGGCAGGCACATGCTCGAGGGTGTGGGTACTGAGCACGTAGCGCAGTGGGCCGGGATCGCCCAGCCCGCCAGGGGCGACCGTGAGGCTGACGTACTGCGCGAGGAGGCCCGCTGCCGCGCTGACGGAGAGCGCGGCGACGTTCTCGCCCTGGTCGCCGCCGTTGCCGGCGATGTAGCGCTGGTCGTCGAGGTCGCCGGCACGGTCGGCGGTCACGGCAGCCAGGTTCAGCTGTCCGTTGCAGGCCAAGCACGGCCGGCCGGGGCGGACGACGTGCGAGCGCCAGGTCGCCCCTCGCATGCCGTTGCCGTCGGAGAAGGCGTCGACGCCGATGCCGCCGTCGACGACCGGGATCAGGTGCGCGTACGCCACGCTGTTGAGGACCGCCCGAGCCCACGGACGGTCGACGCAGCTGAAGATCACGTCGAAGTCGAGCGCCGCCGCCAAGCCCGCTGGCTCACAGACGCTGAGCTCCGAAGTCTCCAGCCGCAAGCTCGCCGCCGTCGCGTTGAGATCGACGAGCCGTCCGACCACGTCGACCTTCGACCGGCGCAGCCAGGCGTCGACCCGCGTCGCGCCGACCAGCCGGTCGAGGTTGTGCTCCTCGACGGTGTCGAAGTCCATCAGCCCGATCCGCGTCACCCCCGTCGCCGCCAGCCGCACCGCGACGTCGAGACCCACCGACCCGGCGCCGACGACGAGCACGGCACGACGCGTGAGGTCGCGGTGTGTCCGCTCGCCCCACGAGGCAACGGTGCGGGCCTGGCCGCGCCGCGTCCTGGGCGGCGGAACGAGGTCGTCGTTCCAGCTGACGACGAGCCGGTCGCCGACGACCCGGACGTTCTCCGCGACCGTCGCCCCGACGTCGCGGTCCCAGTGCCGAGCGGTCCAGCTCTGGTCGCTGGCGAGCGTCAAGCCCACGAGCGGCAGCCCGGTGATCTCCTGGGCGAGGTCGGCGTAGGCGGCCTCGGTCTCCCGGTCCGCACCGCTCACGCCCTGCCAGCCCTGCTCGCCGGGGTGGCCGTGCGCGAGGATCAGCCCACAGCTGTCGGCCCACGCGAGCGTGGCGGCGCGACGTACGTACCTGCCGGTGAGCGCGGCGTTGCCACGGAACCCAAGCTCGCCAGGCTCGGGCGGAACGAGCCGGCGCACCAGAGCGGTTCGCCGGGTCGCGCCGGTGGAGGGGCGGTAGGTCGCGAGGCGGACATCCTCCCGGCCGTCGAGGAGCAGAGCCCGAGCGAGGGCGTCATGGGTGTCGGCGGTCATCGCGACCGAGGTCCGCTGGGTCATCGCGCGGTGGCCAGGACGCCGCGTACGTGGGCGACCCACGCCCGCACGGGGTCGGCGTCACCGCCCCAGCCGTCGACCTGTCGCGAGTGCCGCAGCCAACCCGACCTGGTCGACCGCTGGCTGTTGGTGGCGGGCAGCACGACGACGGCCGGCAGATGGATCCAGTGCGGCGGGGCCATCGGCCACCCGGTGAGCTCGGCAACCTCGACCGCGGTCTCCACGAGGTCGACCCGGTAGACGACGAGCCCGTCGCGTACCTCGGGGTGAGCCCGCAGGCGACGCAGCCCTTCGACGAAGGCGGCTACGTGGTCGCCGGTCACGCGACGTCGGCGTTCCGGCGGATGGTGACGAACCGCGCGCCCGGGTGGACCTGGACGAGATCGTGGCCGGCGAAGCGGCTGGGCGCAGGAGGCTGACCGCGCAGCTCACCAAGGTCGTACAGCGTCGGGTCGACGCCGGCCAGGCGGAGCAGCTCGGCGACGGGGTGCCACGGGACGCGGGTCTGGTAGACCCGGCCGTCGATGGTGAACGGGACGCTCGGCCGCAGTTCGGTGGGCTTGTCGGTCATCGTGGCTCCTCTCCTGCCGGGGCCGTCTGCTCCCGGTCACCCTGCTGTCGGCCGGCCGGGTGCCGGTGAAAGAGCGCCACGAAATCTGGCTGTCGTCTTTCACGGACGGCGTGGGAGCAGACAAAGAGGATCCCCTCCGGACGCCACGCCAGACCAGGAGCGCGGTGAACATCCGGTACCGGCCCGGCGATGACAACAGTCGACTCGCGGGTTTCCCCAAAAAGAGCCTGACGAGTTCTGAATGTCGTCTTTCACGGACGGCGTGGGAGCAGACAAGGTGTACGAGATGGCCGAGCCCGCGACCCCCGTTCCCCGCAGCCACCCGCTGCTGCGGGATCGCGCCCGGTTGGAGAAGATCAAGAACAACATGCACGTCCAGATCCAGCTCGTGCTGCACCGCAGGCGCGTCTCCGACGACGTCGCGCTGCTGCTCCCCGGGGGCGGGTCCGTCACGGACGTCCTGCAGGACGCTCTGGTCGCTCTGCTGCGGACGGATCCCGCGAACGTGCGGACCACCTGGGAGGCGCTCGGCACCGCGATCGCCCGCAACAAGGCGAAGGACGCGCTGTCGAAAGCGACGAGAGGCCGGCGCAAACGGGGTGCCGAGCCGGGTGCGCCGGACGAGGTGACGCTCGTGGCGCTCGACGAGGACGTCGACGCCGTCGACACCTCCCTCGGCTCCGACCCCGAGACGGCGTTCGTCGCTGCCGAGCAGCTCCGGGTGTTGCTGCGCCTGGCGCGGGCGACGTTGACGGAACGGGAGAGCCAGATCTTTCACGCCGGCTTCTACCGGACGAAGACCGACAAGGAACTCGGCGAGCAACTCGGGATCTCGGGCCAGGCCGCCGGACAACAGCGCCGTCGCATACTCAAGAACCTGTACGAGGTCGCTCGACGAGACAAGTCCTTCCCGACGCTCAACGTCAGCGACGAAGGGAGCTGAGATGATGGGAAACAGCGACGCCGTCGACGACGTCCTCGCGGCGTTCTCAGATCACCTCGAGCACGGAAGTCCGCGCCCCGCGCTCGACCAGCTCGACCCGCGCGACCGGCAGTTGGCCGAGGACCTGATGCGGCTGATGGAGACAGGTCAGTGGATCGACCCGTCGGCGTCGGCACCGTCGCTCGAGGCCTTGCTCGCCGGCACCGAGTTCGCCGACGCACTGCCGCCCGTCGCACTTCCCGTCGAAGCGCCCGTCCTGCACCGGATGCAGGATCTGCTCACCGACGTCGATCCTCGCGTCGAGACGCACATCGACGACAGGGGGTTCTTGGCCTTCGGTTGCCTCGACCTGCTCGCGCAGTTCCACCCGCTCGACACCGACGACCCATGGCTTCCGGAGAACGCGCTCCGCGCGCTGTTCGACGCGGACAGCAACCTCGACTTGGTGGCGCTGGTCGCCGTACGGACCGACGAACTGCTGACCCGAGTGGTCACGCGCTACACCGTCGACCGCACCATCTCCACAGCTGCCCACCACCCGGTTTCGCTGGTGCCGGCGGTCCTGCCCCTTGCCGTTGCGGGTCGGGCGATCATCGAGGAGAGCGCGCCGGAGTGGGGCGAGTTCGGTCTCGACCACGCAGCGCCCGACCTCGTCGACGTCGGCACTCTCGAGCTGGAGGTCGCGACCCGCGTACTGGCCGAGGAAGCCAAGCGGCGCTACCAGGGCGACAAGGCCGTCGCCTACCGCTCGCTCGTCGGGAACGAGCGCCGCCTCGTGGAGCTCCTCACGACCGCCACGCGACCGGGACAGCCCGTCGACCTCGCCGCCGAGGTCGACCACTTCATCAGGCAGGTCGCGTGATCCGCGGTCTGCGCCTGCGCGGCTGGCGTTCGTTCGAGGAGCAGTCCCTCGAGCTTGCGCCGGGCCTCACGTTCGTGCTCGCTGACAACGGCGTCGGCAAGACCTCGTTGATCGAGGCCGCCGCGTGGGGACTGTACGGTCAGCTCTCCGGCGTCGACGCCGTCGCCGCTCGCCGCATCGGCGCCGACGAGACGAGTGTCGAGCTCGAGGTCGAACTTCCCGACCTGCGCGTGCTCGACATCCGGCGGGCCGTCGACGCGGGCGGAGCAACCGACGTCGCGGCGAAGCTCGCGGGAAAGACCGTGGGCGCCGCGAAGCTCGACGCCATGCTTGCCGAGGCGTTCGGGGCATCGGCCGACTTCCTCGCGAGGACCACGACCGCACCAAGCAGCGCCGTCTACGACCAGAAGCAGAGCGCGTTCGCCCTCCGTGACCACCTGGGCCGGGTGCTCGGAGTCGACGACCTGATCGACGTCGCGGACCGGATGCGGCAGCTACACGACCAGTACGAAGCCGAGGCGAAGAGTTTCCGCACCGCTTCACGGCGTGCCACGGCAGACCTTGCTGACCTGACGGACCAGCTCGACGACGCCCACGAACGACTCGCGGCGCTGAACGACCAGCGGGCCACGTTGCGCGACGAGCTCGACACCGCCGAGGACCAGCTGCGACAGGCGCGCCGTGACGTCGAGGCGGGCAAGCGCGCCGCGGCGGCACACGCCGCTTTCCAGGATGCTCACGCCATCGCGCGGGACGCCCTGCCCACCGACCGGAAAGTACGCCGCGTGCGGACGATCGACAACCTGGTCCGAACCCTGGAGGACGCCGAGCGGTCCGCCCTGGCCTCGGTCGACGAGCTTCGCCAGACCCTCGCCGTCGTCGCCGGACGCCGCGAGGCGATCACGAGCGCGGCGGCTGAGCTCGACGAGGCGTCCGGGACCTGCCCAGTCTGCCGACGTCCGCTGAGCGAGGAGGACGTCGAGCACGCTCGGCAAGGTCACGACTCGGACCTGGCAGCACTGGAGTCCGGTCGCGTCACCGGGCAGGCGGAGCTCGCGCAGGCGAGCCAACACCTCGTCGCCGTACGTCGGGCCCTGCGGAAGGCGCTCGCGGTCCCGTCACCCGTCGACTCGCCAGCCGCGGAGAGTACCGACGTGGACGCCGCACGCGCCGCCGTCGAGGCGGTGCGCGCGCGTCACGACGACGTCTCCGAGCACGTGGCAACCGCCCGGGCCGCGCGGGCAGCGCTGGAGACGCAGATCGCCACCGAGCAGGCGGCCGCGACGGAGCGGGAGGAGTCCCTGCTGGCACACCGTCGGGCGGCGGTGACGCGTACCGCCGCCCTCGTTGCCCGACAGACCGCGGACCAGCTGCTGACGGAGCGCATCGACCCGCTGGCCGCCGAGGTCCGCGCCCGCTGGAAGCGCGTGTTCGGCGACCGCGGCGCACTCCAGCTCCGCGCCGACGGCCGGTTGACCCTGCGGCGCGGGGTCGACGACATCCCGTTCGAGTACCTCTCCAGCGGCGAGAAGGTCGTCGCGCTCCTCGCCGTCCGACTGCTCGTGCTCGGGTCGTCGACGCGGTCGTCGTTCCTCTGGCTCGACGAGCCGTTGGAACATCTCGACCCCCGCAACCGCCGACTCGCCGCGTCGCTGATGTCGGCCGCCGGCGCGCAGGTGAGACAGGTCCTCGTCACCACCTACGAGGAGGATCTGGCGAGGCGACTCGCCCGCCGCGGACAGGCCTCCCTGCTGCGGGTGCGCTCGGCCGACGCGGCATGGCCGCCTGGGTCCGACCTGCCGTCTTAGCCTCGATCCTTCGTCCGGCGGTGGGTTCGCCCGGCCCTGCCCTGCGCGGGGCCAATGATCATGTAAACATGATCAGCGGCCCCATTACGTGGGGTAGACGCCAGGTAGAGCGGCCACTGGCCGCGTAAGGCGACCACGACGCCTCACCCAACGGAGCGCCTTCTTCACGAGCCAAAGTCGCCCACAAACGATGAAGTCCCGAGGCTTAGTCCCCGATGATGCAGAACAGGTTGCCCTCGGTGTCGGCGAGTACGACGAAGTCGGCGCCCTCCGGGTAGACCCAGTCGGGCTTGGTCGCGCCGAGCGCGAGCAGCCGTTCGACCTCGGCCTGCGCCTGGCCGGGCTCGGCCCACAGGTCGAGGTGACTGCGGTCGGTCTCGTCCACATGCACCCGCGTGCCCTTGCCGGACGGGTCGAAGAGGAAGTCCTGGTTGTGCTCGTCATGCTCATAACCGAGCGCCTTGGCCCAGAACTCGGCACCGCGGTGTCGATCGGCGACGTTGACGATGATCGCTCCGATTTTCAGCATCGCCGCATCATCGCAGGTCGACTACGCCAAGCCCCCGGCCGCGCGAGCCCGAAGGTCTTGGCGCAGCTTCTCCAGCCCGACCAGCTCGCCGAACATCCGGTTGTACGTCTCGGTCTGCTCGACCGGGTTGGTCCGCTGCAGCCGGGACTTCAGGTCGTTGACCTTCCGCCCGATAGACAGCTCCTGCACGCGGGCGACGAGCGCGCCGGCGTACTTCGGGCCG
The DNA here is from genome assembly GCF_016907715.1 of Tenggerimyces flavus. NCBI lineage: Bacteria > Bacillati > Actinomycetota > Actinomycetes > Propionibacteriales > Nocardioidaceae > Tenggerimyces > Tenggerimyces flavus. The sequence goes on from NZ_JAFBCM010000001.1 coordinate 6,138,149, forward strand.
GGCTCGCCCGTCGAGCGCACCGGCTCGACCGCGAGCGCGGAGACGAGCGAACGGACGGCGTCGTCGGTGGCCTTGTCCTGCACGTTCGACACCCACACGTCGCTGCCGACCGCGGTGCCTGCTCCCCCGGCCGCGCCGATCGCCTGCCGGATCGCGACGTACGCCGGGTGGGTGAAGTCGGTGTCCTCGAGCACGTCGAACTCCGGTCCGACGGCGGTCGGCATCTGGATCGCGCACTTGAGCAGCTCGCGCTCGGAGGAGATGCGCGGGTCGTTCGGGTGCGGCATCGGGATCGTCGCCACCGCGACCGGGGCGCCGGCCGTTGCCGGCGCCACGGGGCGCTGGCCCGCGCGGTTGCCGCGGCCCTGCTGCCCCTGACGTCGCGGGTCGGCGGCCCGGCCGACCTCGGCGCGGACCTCCTCCATGTCCATGCCGAGCATGCCGGTGAGCTCGCGGCTGAACGCGGCGACCTTCGCCTTGTCGCGGATCGAGGCGACCAGCGGCGCGGCGGCGCGCAGCGCGTCGACGCGGCCGTCGGCCCGGTCGAGGTCGTAGCGGCGCAGGACGTTCGTCAGCACGAACCGGTAGAGCGGCACTCGTCGCGCGACCAGGTCACGGACCGCGGCGTCGCCCTTCGCCAGGCGCAGGTCGCACGGGTCGAGGCCGTCCGGCTCGATCGCGACGTACGTCTGGGCGACGAACTGCTGGTCGCCCTCGAACGCCCGCAGCGCCGCCCGTTGCCCGGCCTCGTCGCCGTCGAAGGTGAAGATGACCTCGCCGCGGAACTCGTCGTGGTCGAGCATCAGCCGGCGCATCACCCGGGCGTGGTCCTCGCCGAACGCGGTGCCGCAGGTCGCGACCGCCGTGGGCACGCCGGCGAGGTGGCAGGCCATCACGTCGGTGTAGCCCTCGACGACCACCGCCTGTGCGCGCTTGGCGATCTCGCGGCGGGCCAGGTCGACGCCGTACAGCAGCTGGCTCTTGTGGTAGATCGCGGTCTCGGGCGTGTTGAGGTACTTCGCCTCGACCCGGTCGTCGTCGAACAGCCTCCGCGCGCCGAAGCCCACGACGTCGCCGGACAGCTCGCGGATCGGCCAGAGCAGCCGGCCGCGGAACCGGTCGTACGGGCCGCGCGCGCTGGTCGCGACGAGGCCGGACGCCTGCAGCTCCTCGTCGTTGAACCCCTTGCCGCGCAGGTGGTCGAGCAACGCGGAGTTGCCGCGCGGCGCGAAGCCAACACTGAACTGCTCGGCCGCCGCCTTGTCGAAGCCGCGGCTGGACAGGAAGTCGCGGCCCTTGGCGGCGTCGCCCGCGGCGAGCAGCTGCTCCTGGTAGAACTCGGCGGCGATCCGGTGCGCCTCGACCAGCCGCGCCCGCGTGTTGTGATCGCGCCGCTCCGGCCGCGCGCCGCCGTCCTCGTACCGCAGCTGGACGCCGGCCTTCAGCGCGAGCCGTTCGACCGCTTCGGCGAACCCGATGCCCTCGATCTTCTGCAGGAACGAGATGACGTCGCCGCCCTCCCCGCAGCCGAAGCAGTGCCAGAACCCGACGTGCGGACGCACGTTGAACGACGGCGACTTCTCGTCGTGGAACGGGCACAGCCCCTTCATCGACCCGACGCCGGCCTGCTTGAGCGTGACGTACTGCGAGACGACCTCGTCGATCCGGGAGCGCTCGCGGACGAGCGCGATGTCCTCGTCCCGGATCCGACCTGCCATGAGTGTGGAGTCTACGACCGCGCCCCACCCGACTCACCGGCAGCGCTCGGACCTGTGGACGAAGGGTGCCTTCAGTGGACGAAGCCGCGCTGCAGCTGACGCAGAGCCTCCCGCCGCTCGGCCTGGTCCTGGCTCGACGCACCGAACAACCCGCCGTCTTTCGGGCAGTGCAACCCAGCCCGCGGGCGCTTGCCGGTCACCAGGTACGTCGTCACGGTGTTGTTCGCGCACGCGTTCTCGCCGAACAGGTAGACACCGTGCCCGCCCTGGTCCACCGTCACCAGCCGAGCCTGCCGACCGAAGGCTCGTTTCATCTCCAGCGTTCCCACCAACGGCGTCGCGGGGTCGCGGAGGTTCTCCACCAGCAGCATCCGGTCAGCAGCCTTGCCGTTCACGCGGACCGGCGGCTCGTACCGTTCCACCGGCCAGAACGCGCAGGCCCAGATGTTCGCCGCGGCCGGACCGAAGGCCGGACGCGCCAGGCGCTCGCGCTCCACCACCCGCTGGTACGTCGACACCGACTCCGGCCAGTCGCTGTCGTTGCAGACGACCAGCAACTGGCTCGAGACGTAGTTCTCCAGCGGGTCGATGGCAGCGGCGACCGATGCGGCGGCCGCGGCCGAAGGCGCACGGAGCAGCTGCTGCCACGCCTGCGCCATCGTCGGGAAGCTCGCGTCGTTGTAGAGCCAACTGAACGTCGCCGCACGGAACAGCGCCCCGTCCACACCCTGGATCGGCGTCTGGTCCAGCCGCGCGGCGAGCGAGAAGTACGTCCGGCGCACCTGCCCAGGCGTCGCGCCGAGCTCGTACGTCGCGTCCCGTGCCGCGGCCCACTTCGCGAAATCGGGGAACCGGATGTCGAAGCCGGTCGCGAACCACCGCGACCCCTGGTAGTCCAGCCCAGCCGGCCCGGTCACCGAGTCCAGCACGACCCGGTCGACGCGCGACGGGAACATCGACGCGTACGCGGCGCCCAGGTAGGACCCGTACGACACCCCGAAGTAGGAGATCTTCGACTCGCCGAGCGCGACCCGGATCCGGTCCATGTCGCGCGCCGTGTTCGACGTGTTGACGAACGGCAGCAGCGCACCCGTCGAGGATGCCGCGCACTGCGCGGGCAGCGGCTTCAGCGCCTCGGCGTGGGCGGCTACGTCGGCAGGGTTCCGCGCGTACGGCGGCACGTTCGACTGGACCTCCGCCGGCGGGATGTCGCAGGTGACCGGCGTGCTCTCCCCCGTACCCCGCGGGTCGAAGCCGATCAGGTCGTAGGTGTCCATCACGCTGACCGGCAGCCCGAGGCTCACCAGGTCCAGCGGCATCGTCTGCCCCGGCCCGCCGGGACCACCCGGGTTGACCAGCAGCACGCCGCGCCGCTTCGCCGGGTTCGTCGAACGGAGCCGCGACACCGCGACCTCGATCGTCTTCCCGTCCGGCTTGCGGTAGTCCAGCGGCACGGGGATCTTCGCGCACTCCTGGCCGATCGAGCCGCCCGGCTCGGGACACGGCTTCCAGGTGATCGAGTCGGCCGCGGCCGCTGGCAGGGCCGGCAACAACCCGACCACCAACGCTCCCACGGCGGCAGCCACCGCACCCACACGTCCGCGCATGTCCCTGTCCTCCCGTAGCCCTGACCTGACCTTCGTCACCCTAGGTTCGGGTCCCGGCCGGGCGGCTCGACCGCGCGGACGAACGCGGGCTCCTCCTTTGGTACCTGTCGGTTCCTACCTATCGGCAGGGGCAGGCCGGCAACGGTCCGTCGTACTGTCTCCGGGTGACGTCCGAGCGAACCGAGCTCGCCGGCAGGCGACGGCTTTGGCCGCGCTGGCCGGCCTTCACGCGCGCGGAAGTCCTCGGCGACCTGCCGCTCGCCGCCGTTCTCGTGATCTGCTCGATGACCGAGGCGTACGTCAGCACCAGCACCGAGCGGTCCTCCCACGTTCCGCTGCCGGCGGCGATGACCATCGGCGCGATCCTCGCGATCGGCGTCGTCGTCCTCCGCCGCCGCGCCCCGATCCTCGCTCTCGCCCTGCCGTCGTTGATCGGAACCTGGTTCGGCGTGGGGTACGTCCTCAGCCTGTTCGCCGCGTACCACCTCGGATACCGGGTGCTGAAGACCTGGAAGGTCGTCCTCGCGACCGTCCTGATCGGCATGCTGCCCACCGTTCTCGAATGGTGGTTGGTGATCCGGCAGCTCGGTCCCGAGTACAACCTCGGGATGATCATGGTCTTCACCGTGATCTTCACCGTGGTGCCGACGTTGATCGGGCGGTACGCCCGCCAACGCGTCGCGCTGAACGAGGCGGGCTGGGAGCAGGCGAGGCGGCTCGAACGCGAGCACCAGATGGTCGTCGAGCAGACCAAGCTGCGCGAACGTTCCCGCATCGCCCAGGACATGCACGACTCCCTCGGCCACGAGCTCAGCCTGATCGCCTTGCAGGCAGGCGCATTGGAGCTCGACCCCGAGCTGCCCGACCGGCAGCACGAGACGGCGAGGCTGCTCCGTACGACCACCGCCGACGCCGTCAACCGGCTGCACGAGATCGTCGGCGTCCTCCGCGACACCACCGACCCCGCACCGACCGAGCCCGCCGCCGAAGGGGTCTCCGCGCTCGTCGACCGGGCAGCGGCGTCCGGCGTCGCGGTGACGTACGACGAGTCCGACGACGGGACCGGCGACCGCAACCTGTCGGCCATGACGGACCGCGCGATCTATCGCGTCGTCCAGGAGTCGTTGACGAACGCGACCAAGCACGCGGCGGGCGCCGACGTCACCGTACGGCTGAACTACAACGCCGACGACGTGGTCGTCGAGGTCGACAACGCCGCCGGCGCGGCGATTGGCTCACGTGCACAGGAGAACGGTGGCGGGCGCGGCCTGATCGGACTCGCCGAGCGGGTCCGGCTCGCCGGCGGACGGCTGACCGTGGGGCCACGCGAGGGCGGCGGGTTCAGTGTCAAGGCCAGGTTGCCGCTCCGGGTCGGCAGCGCGATCGCCGCCGACGAGCCGCCGCGGTTGGGCAACCTGCCCCGACTCGAGCCCTCGTCGGAGGAGATCGCCAGGTTCGCCGACTATCCGTCGGCCGTCGCCAGGCTGCGGCGCAGCTTCTGGTTCAAGCTGGTCGCGCCGATCCTCGGCCTCGCGGTGTTCGCTGTCGTCTACCTGTTCTACACCGGCCTGCAGATGGCGACCGTGCATCCCGACCCGTTCCAGTCGTTGCGGGACGGCCAGTCGCAGGAGTCGGCGCAGGACGTCCTGCCGCCGGGAAACCCGGACCCACCGGCCGACTTCGGGCCGATCGAGGCGGAGCCCAAGGGGCAGGACTGCCGCTACTACAGCCCGCGCAACGGTCCGTGGTGGGACTTCTCGCGGTACGTGGGAGGCCAGCTCTACCGGGTCTGCTACGCCGACGGGAAGCTCGCCTCGCACGTGATCCTCCGTCAGACCAAGGCTTCTCAATGAGAGTGAGGAGAGAAGTGACTATTCGGGTGGTACTGGCCGACGACGAGACGATGATCCGCGCCGGGGTCAAGGCGATCCTCGGCACCGAGCCGTCGATCGAGGTGGTCGCGGAGGGCGCGAACGGGCACGAGGCCGTCGAGCTCGTCCGCAGCCACCGGCCGGACGTCGTGCTGCTCGACATCCGGATGCCCGGCCTCGACGGTCTGGCCGCGGCGGCGGAGATCCGCAAGGTGCGGCCGGAGACCGCGGTCGTGATGCTGACGACGTTCGGCGAGGACGCGTACGTCGCGCGCGCCCTGTCCAGTGGCGCGAACGGGTTCCTGCTGAAGGCGAGCGACCCGCGCGAGCTGATCGCCGCCGTACGCGCCGTGGCCGACGGTGCCGCGTACCTCTCCCCCACGGTCGCCCGGCAGGTGATCAACCAGCTCTCCGGGACCGCGTACGCGCGCGGTGAGGAGGCACGCGCGCTGCTCGGCCAGCTCACCGACCGCGAACGCGAGGTGCTGGCACTTGTCGGACAAGGGCTGTCCAACGCCGAGATCGCCCGTAGGCTGCATCTCGTCGAGGGGACGGTGAAGAGCTACGTGAGTACGATCCTCACCCGGCTCGACGCCAAGAACCGCGTCCAGGCGGCGATCCTCGCCTACGAGGCTGGGCTCGTGGACCGAGACGCCTGATCCGACCGGTTCCGGGCGTGTCGTTGAACCGAACGCCGTCTCCATCCGATGCAGTCAGTGGTGGACTCCATCCTCTGGGGAGACGCGAATGACGGAGATCAAGAAGTATCTGGCCGAAGAGGTCGCCGAGGACCTCGCGGACGGCATCATCTCGCGGCGTGAGGCTGTGCGCCGGCTGGGGCTGATGGGTGTCTCGGGAGCGGCGGCGACGGGGTTGTTGGCGACGTTCGCCGCGGGTGAGGCGGCAGCCGCGCCGACCGTGCACGCGAGCGGCAAGCGGGTCACGAGCTGGGCGCCGGTGGCCCGCGAGCCGATCACGTTCGCGGGACCGCGCGTCCCGCTGATGGGGGTCTGGTCGCCCGCGGCCAAGGCCCGCGGCGGGGTGCTGGTCATCCACGAGAACCGCGGCCTGACCGTCCACATCCAGACGATCGCCGGGCGGCTCGCGGCGAGCGGCTACTCCGCGCTCGCCCTGGACCTGCTGTCCGAGGAGGGCGGCACCGGCGCGTTCCCGGGCGAGGCCGAGGTCGCGGCGAAGCTGTCGGAGATCTCCGCGACCAACCCGGGACGGTTCGTCGAGGACATGAAGGCGGCGGTCAGCGAGCTCAAGCGGCGCGTACGCGGCAAGAAGCTCGCGGCGATCGGGTTCTGCTTCGGCGGCGCGATGGTCTGGCAGCTGCTCGCCTCGGGCGAGCCACGGCTCGCCGCGGCGGCCCCGTTCTACGGCCCGTTCCCCGAGGGCGGCGATCTGCGGGGCTCCGGTGCCGACGTGCTCGGCGTGTTCGGCGGCCTCGACGCGCGGGTGAACGCGACGCTGCCCGCGGCCAAGGCGGCGTTGGAGAAGGCCAGGCTGGACTATGAGCTGCTCACGTTCACCGAGGCGGACCACGCGTTCTTCAACGACACGGGGGCGCGGTTCAACCCGCACGCCGCGACCGAGGCCTGGCGCCGGACCATCGGTTGGTTCGACGACGCGCGGAAGTAGTGACCAAAGTCAGTCCAAGGGATCACTTTCGCGGCTGACGCGACGAGGTGGGCTCGCCGTAGCGTTTCGGGCATGATCACCATTCGTGGGTTGACGAAACGCTACGGCGCCACCGTCGCCGTCGACAACCTGTCGTTCGACGTACGGCCCGGGCAGGTCACCGGCTTCCTCGGGCCGAACGGCGCGGGCAAGTCGACGACGATGCGTGCGGTCCTCGGCCTCGACCGGCCGACCGATGGGCAAACGCTGATTGACGGTCGCCCGTACCGCTCGCTTCGCGAACCCCTGCGATCGATTGGAGCGCTGCTCGAGGCGAAGGCGGTGCATCCGCGCCGCAGCGCTGCGGACCATCTGAAGGCGCTGGCGCAGAGCAACGGCATCGCGCAAGGCCGGGTTGACGAGGTCCTCGGACTCGTCGGGCTGTCCCAGGTCGCCGGGCGGCGGGTGGGTCAGTTCTCGCTCGGGATGTCCCAGCGGCTGGGCATCGCCTCCGCGCTGCTCGGCGACCCGCCGATCGTGATGTTCGACGAGCCGGTGAACGGGCTCGACCCGGACGGCATCCGGTGGGTGCGCGAGCTGATGCGCGGGCTCGCCGCCGAGGGGCGGACGGTATTCGTCTCCAGCCATCTGATGAGCGAGATGGAGGACACCGCGGATCATCTTGTGGTCATCGGGCGAGGGCGGCTGGTCGTGGACGCGCCGATCGCGGACGTCATCTCGGAGAGCTCGCACACGATGGTGCGAGTGCGTACGCCGGAGGCGGCGAAGCTGGGCGCCTTGCTTGGGTCTTCCGGTGGTGTGCAGGTCTCTTCCCCGGAGGAGCTGCTCGTGTCGGGGCTGTCGACCGACGAGATCGGCGATGTCGCGTACGACAACGGCATCCGCCTGCACGAACTCGCGCTCCGCGAGGCCTCGCTGGAGCAGGCGTACTTGGAGCTCAGCCGCGAACACCTCGACTACACAGGAGCCTGACTCATGTTGCTACGTACTGTGCGCGCCGAATGGACGAAGCTGTGGTCGCTGCGGTCCACGGTCGCCTGCGCGTTGGTGACCGTGGTGCTGACGGTCGGGATCACGGCTTTGCTGAGCTGGGCGATGGCTTCCGGGAACGCCGGTGAGGGTGCTTCCGCTTCGGCCGCAGAGCTGGCTTCGGTGGGTGCCACGTTCGGGCAGTTCGGGCTGCTTGCCCTTGCGGCGTTGGTGATCACGTCGGAGTTCGCGAACGGCTCGATCCGCGTGACGCTCGCCGCGACGCCGTCGCGGTGGCGGCTGGTCACGGCGAAGGCCGTGGTGGTCGCGGTCGTGACGTTCGTCAGCGCGCTGGTCGCGGTGGTCCTGGCGACGCTCGTCGCGGCGCCGATCCTCGGAGTCTCGGCAACGTCCGTACTGCCCTCGGGCGCGAAGGCCGCGGCGGCGATGACGCTGATGGGGCTGGTCGTCCTCGGCATGGGCGCGCTGCTGCGAAGCACGGCGGGAACGATCGTGACCGCGGTCGCGATGCTGTTCGCGCCGCTGATCATCGGCGGCGTGGTGTCGAATCGCGTGGTCCGTACCGTGCTCGACTACCTGCCCGCCGGCCTGTCCGACGGCATCACCTCGGCGAAGGACGCCTACGCACCCGGCCTCGCCGCGACGCTGTTGGCCGTCTGGGCAGTCGTCCTCCTCGCCAGCGGCGGCCTGGCGCTCGCCCGCCGGGACAGCTAGCGGGTCAGCTTGGCGTGCAGGGCGAGGGCTGAGGAGTCGGTGAGGGACGCGACCTGGTCGACGACGACGCGGAGGCGGGCCGCGTCGTCGTTCGCCTGTTCGAAGTCCTCCTGGAACGCCGGGTCCAGGCCGCGCGGGACGGCGAGCCGGAGGGCGGAGACGAGCTCGTGGACGATATCGCGCTGCTTGGTAAGGAGCGCCATCCGTTCGTCGGAGCGCATTACGTAGTGGGCCGCGATCCCTTTGAGTACGGCGATCTCGACCTGTTCCTCGCGCGGCACGACGAGGTCGGCGCGATAGCGGGTGAGCACGCCCTCGCCGTACACCTCGTGGGTGGCGGTCTGCGTGGCGATGCAGAACCGGCCGATCAGCTGGCTGGTCATGTCCTTCAGCGCGGCCAGCGCACGGCGGCCGCCGTCGTACGTTGTGTCCGGCCAGTAGCCGAACTCGCGCAGCCGCGCGTACGCCTCGTCGAGCTCCTCGTCGGCGGCGTCGGCGACGTACCAGTCCCGTACGACCTTCCACACGTCCCGGCGCGCGCCCGGGTCGGCGAGGGCGTGCAGGTCGACTCGGTGGGAGACGACGGCGTCCTCGACGTCGTGGACGGAGTAGGCGACGTCGTCGGAGAAGTCCATCACCTGCGCCTCCAGGCAGCGCCGCCCCTCCGCGGGTGACGGCGCGCGGAGCCAGGTGAAGACGTCGAGGTCGTCGTCGTACACACCGAACTTCTCGCCGCTGCCGGGCGGGCCAAAGCCCCGGCGCCACGGGTACTTGGTCGCGGCATCGAGGCTCGCGCGGGTGAGATTGAGACCTGCCGACCGGGTCTCGTCGAACGACTTCGCCTCGAGCCGGGTGAGGAGCCGGAGCGTCTGCGCGTTGCCCTCGAATCCGCCGATCTGGCTGGTGATCTCGTCGAGCGCGCGTTCCCCGTTGTGCCCGAACGGCGGGTGGCCGAGGTCGTGCGCGAGGCATGCCGTGTCGACGATGTCGGGATCGCACCCGAACGCCTGCCCCAGCTCGCGGCCGACCTGCGCGACCTCGAGCGTGTGGGTGAGCCGGTTGCGGATGAAATCGTCGGTGTTGGGACCGAGGACCTGCGTCTTCGCAGCGAGGCGCCGGAGCGTGGCGGAGTGCAGCACCCGAGCCCGGTCCCGCGCGAACGGCGTCCGCCCAGCCCGCTTCGGCGGCTCGGTGACCCAGCGTTCGACGTCGAGGGCCCCATACCCCTCCGGCGGCGAGCTCCACGGAAGATCCATCGCCTCCACACCTTAGGGCCGCATTTGAATGAAGGGCACCTTCATTCGAACCTATTGAATGAAGGTGCCCTTCATTAAAAGCGGAGCGGGAGCGGAAGACCCGGCTTCATCCGAGCCACAAGAGACCGGGGACACCCCACAAGCGACGCGAGCACGGCAGCAGACCGGAAGCGAAGCAGGCCTGGCCCGGGCACCCGTTCCCGGGGGCAGGGGCGGCGCGTTAAAGACAGGTGGCCGGGCCGGGGCGAGTCAAGGGCCGCAAAGCGATCGCGAAGCGACGTCGTTTGCCCATCTGCGCGAAGCGCCGCCCAAACGACGCCCTTGACGCGCCCCGGACCGGCCACCACAATCGACCGCCGCAACAGCCCACGCCAGTACCAACGCCCGAACAGATCTCATCGCAACACCGCACCACGAGAGCCTCGTGCCCAGGAACCCTTCGCCTCGAAGGCGCGGGAATGGCGCTGCGCGCGAGGTGCGGGCCGGGGTGGCGCTACGCGCGGATGCGGCCGGGTGGCGCTACGCGCGGATGCGGCCGGGGTGGCGCTACGCGCGGATGCGGCCGGGTGGCGCTACGCGCGGACGCGGCCGGGGTGGCGCTACGCGCGGACGCGGCCGGGTGGCGCTACGCGCGGATGCGGCCGGGTGGCGCCGCGCGCGAGGTGATGGCGGGATGCCGCGCGCCAAGGTGATCGCGGGGTGGCGCAACGCGCAAGGTGGTGCCGGGGGTGGCGCCGCGCGCGAGGTGAGGCGGTTGTGGCTGGGCCAGCTGTCGGGACGGGCTGGGCCACTTTGCCCACGAAGAGGGCGTTCGGAGGGGTCTTGCGGAACCTCGGAACGCCCCCTCGATGGGCGAAGTCACGATGTGGGAAGGCCCGAGCGCAGTGTCCGTCCAAGACTCGCGAGTTGTTCGACAGATCTCGCCTTCTAGACCGACATCTGTACAACAAGTCTCTAAAACCCGCGCCGGTTGAGGGCACCTGGCGGAGAGCCCGAACCTATGGGACCAGCGCGCCCCTCACCCCAAACCATCGCCCCCGCCCGCGCTTGGGTCGGGGGCACCCTTGTCCGAACCTATGGGACCAGGGTGCCCCCGACCCAGTCGACCCAGTCGACCCAGTCGACCCAGTCGACCCAGTCGACCCAGTCGACCCAGGCGACCCCAGTCGAGCCAGCGCCCGCCACCAGGCCCCGGGTCGCGTGTACAGTAAGGCCGTTGTGCATAGGTAAGCCTTACCAATCCTTTACCTGGAGCGTCGCGTGCTCGCCACGTTCGTCATTGGCCTGCGGGAGGGCCTCGAGGCGGCCCTGATCGTCGGCATCGTCGCCGCGTTCCTCCGGCAGCGGGGGAAGCTCGACGCCCTTCGCTACGTCTGGCTCGGCGTGCTCGCCGCGGTCGTCAGCTGCGGAGCAATCGCGATCGGCCTGATCCTGCTGCAGTCCGAGCTGACCCAGCAGGCCCAAGAGGCGCTCGAGACCGTCATCGGCCTGCTCGCCGTCGCGATGGTCACGTACATGGTCCTCTGGATGCGCAAGCACTCCCGCGGCCTCAAGCACGATCTCGAAGGGGCCGCCGAGCACGCGCTCGCGCAGGGATCGGCGTTCGCGCTGGTCGGCATGGCGATTCTCGCCGTGCTGCGCGAGGGCATCGAGACCGTCGTGTTCCTGCTCGCCCTGTTCCGCACCGCCGAGACCCCGGCCCTGGCGGGCGTCGGTGCGGCGCTCGGGCTGGTGATCGCGATCGGCATCGGGTACGCGATCTACAAGGGCGGCGTACGGCTCAACCTCAGCAGGTTCTTCCGCATCACCGGCTTCGTGCTCGTCCTCGTCGCCGCCGGCCTGCTCATGTCCGCGGCCCACACCGCGCACAGCGCCGGCTGGATCAACTTCGGCCAGCAGCAGGCGCTCGACCTCAGCTGGCTCGTCGAGCCGGGCACAATCCGCGAGTCCCTCCTCACCGGCGTCCTCGGCCTGCAGCCCAAGCCGACCGTCATCGAGGTCGTCGTCTGGCTCGTCTACTTCATCCCGTTGGCGCTGTACGTCTGCTGGCCGGCCAAGCGGCAGCCGCGTCCAGCCAGCAGCACATCCGTAGAAAGGCCCGCACCGTGAACGTTCGCCACCTGGCGATCCTCGCCGTCCCCCTCGCACTCCTCGTCCCTGCCGGCTGCCAGAAGGTCGCCACCAGCTCTGACACGCCGGAGGATCGGAACGTCGCGATCACCATCGCCGACAGCGGTTGCACGACCGACCGTGCCGAGATCCCCGCCGGACCGGCGACGTTCAAGGTGACCAACAAGGACGCCAAGGTCGTCAACGAGGCCGAGCTCGTCAACGCCGACGGACGCATCCTCGGCGAACGCGAGAACCTCACGCCGGGGCTGTCCGCCTCGTTCTCGTTGAACCTCGACGCCGGCGACTACACGATCTACTGCCCTGGCGCGGAGACCGAGAGTGCGGCGTTCAAGGTCACCGGCGAGGCGAAGGCCGCGAGCCAGCCGCCGTCGGAGGTCGGCGACCAGCTCGAGCAGGGCGTCGCCGGGTACGCCGACTACGTCAAGGCGCAGACCGGGCAGCTGGTCACCGCGACCAAGGCGTTCACCGACGCCGTACGGGCGGGCGACCTGGACAAGTCCAAGGAGCTGTACGGACAGGCGCGCGTCTACTACGAACGGATCGAGCCGGTCGCGGAGAGCTTCGGCGACCTCGACCCGGCGATCGACGCGCGGGCGAACGACGTCGAGGACCCGACGAAGTGGACCGGGTTCCACCCGATCGAGCAGTCCCTGTGGGAGAAGAAGACCGCTGCGGACCTGACGAAGCTCGCCGACCAGCTCGACGCGGACGTGACGAAGCTCGACGGTCTCGTCCAGACGACCACGTACCAGCCGGCAGACCTCGCGAACGGTGCCACCACGCTGCTCGCCGAAGTCGCGAGCTCGAAGATCACCGGTGAAGAGGAGCGCTACTCCCACCTCGACCTGCTCGACTTCTGGGCGAACGTCGACGGCGCGAAGCGCTCGTTCGACCTGCTCACGCCGGCGCTGAAGCGGATCGACGGGCAGCTCGTCACCACTGTCAACGAGCGCTTTACAGACGTCAACCACGCCTTGGCGCAGTACCGCGACGGCAACTCGTTCAAGCTCTACACGGATCTGACCAAGCCGCAGATCAAGGAGCTCGCCGACAAGGTCGACGCGCTGGCCGAGCCGCTGTCGAAGGTCGCGGAGAAGGTGGTGTCGTTCAAGTGACCTCGGCCGAACGGTCCGGGTTCTCCCGTCGCGGCCTGCTCATCGGCGCCGCGGGCGCCGGTGGCGTCGCGGTCGGCGCCACGGCGTCGGGGCTGTTCAACGCGGTGAACGCCGATGAGCCGGCGCCGCCGCCCACCGACGTCGTGCCGTTCTTCGGCGCGCAGCAGGCGGGCGTCGCGACGCCGGTCCAGGACCGGCTGGTGTTCGCCTCGTTCGACGTGGTGAGCGATCGTCGCGAGGACCTGGTCGCGATGTTGAAGGAGTGGACGTCCGCCGCCGCCAAGCTCACCGCCGGCGACCCGGTCGGCGAGGTCGCCGGACATCCGATGGCGCCGCCGGAGGACACCGGCGAGGCGCTCGGGCTGCCCGCTGCCAACCTCACGTTGACAGTGGGCTTCGGGCCGTCGCTGTTCGACCAGCGCTTCGGCCTCGAGGCGAAGAAACCCGCTGTCCTACACGAGATTCCGGCCCTCCCCGCCGACGAGTTGGACCTGGGCCGGTCGCACGGCGACCTCTGCGTGCAGGCCTGCGCGGACGACGCGCAGGTCGCGTTCCACGCGATCCGCAACCTGCTCCGCATCGGCCGCGGCACCGTGGTCATGCGCTGGTGTCAGCTGGGCTTCGGGCGTTCGTCGACAACCACGCGTTCGCAGTCGACGCCGCGCAACCTGATGGGCTTCAAGGACGGGACGAACAACATCCTGTCCGAGAGCCCCGCGGACATGGACGCGTTCGTGTGGGTCGGCGACGAGACCGACCAACAGTGGATGCGTGGCGGTACGTACGTCGTCTCCCGCCGGATCCGCATCCTGGTCGAGTCGTGGGACCGCGACCGGCTCGAAGACCAGGAAGCGGTGATCGGCCGGCAGAAGGTCGGCGGCGGCCCGTTGACCGGCGTACGTGAACGCGACGTGGTCGACCTCGCCGCGAAGAACAAGCAGGGCGAGCTCGTCGTCGACACCAACGCGCACATCCGGTTGGCCGCGCCGGCGAGCAACGACGGGCAGAAGATCCTGCGCCGCGGCTTCAACTTCACCGACGGCATGGACCCGCGAACCGGTCAGCTCGACGCGGGACTGTTCTTCATCTGCTTCCAGAAGGACCCCGCCAAGCAGTTCGTCGCGATCCAGCGCCGGCTCGGCGCGACGGACCTGTTGAACGAGTACATCAAACACGTCGCGAGCGCTGTCTTCGCCTGCCCTCCTGGGCTGCGCGAAGGCCAGTGGTGGGGCCAGGACCTGTTCTCCTGACCCCACCAAGTCCTACTTGGCCGGCGTCGGTGTCGCTCGGTGCTCGGCGCAGGTCACGTCCTTGCCGCACTCCAACGGCGGCGGCATGTCCACCGGCGGATCGGCGACCTCGCCGTTCTCGTCCAGCGGTGTCACGGCCGTGACCTTCGCGTCGCGTTGCGGAACGACGAACGCGAAGAACCGCAGCTGGTCCGAGTTCGGGGTGGCGACCGCGTCGGCGGTGTAGAGCTGACCGTTCGCCGTCTCGATCCGCACCGACCGCGCCTCGATCGACACCGCGCCGAGCACGAGGGTCTTGTCGAGCGGCTCGAAGTCGGGCTTGGCGCCCAACCGCAGGCCGGTGGTGAACCAGTCGGCGCGCTTGGCCGGGTCGGTCCAGTCGTCGAAGCAGACGAACGAGTCGTTCAACGTCTGCGGCTCGATGACCAGGCAGCCCCGCTCGGCAGTCAGCGTCGACAGGGCGTTCCAATCCTTGTCCGCCTCCTTGCCGCTGGCCACGTAGTAGCCAGGGCGGTAGGCGTTGGCCTCCGGCAGCTTCGTGTACTTGCGGTCGGAGAACGGCTCGGCCTGGTCGTCCGGTACCACCGGTGCGTTCGCGGTGACCGGGCCGGCCGGCTCGATCGTACTGGTGCCGTTGAGCGCCGGGACGATCGCGAACGCGAGCGTCGCGCACGCGGCGAGAACGACCGTGGTGCCGACGAACCGGACACGCCGGCGGCGGACGATGCGGCCTTGGATGGCGGGCAGCGGATCGGCCGGGGCGGTAGGTAGTTCGGCCATCGAGAGCAGGCCGTCCTTCAGCCTCGTGCTCTCCTGGGGTTCAGGCATGTTCCTCTCCTCCTGGGACGGACTCGAGCGTCGCGGTGACGTCGAGCCCGGAGCTGCGCAGGCTGGCGAGCCCGCGGGAGGTGTGCTGTTTCACGGTGCCGACCGAACAGCCGAGCAGGTCCGCGACCTCCTGCTCGGACCGGTCCTCCGCGTACCTGAGGAAGACCGCCGCCCGCTGTCGCGGGCTCAGTTCGCGCATGGCGCGCCGCAACGCGTCCCAGTCGTCGACCCGGGAGTGCGCCTCCCGGGCGGCGACGTCGGGGAGCTGCGCGGACGGATGCTCGCCCCACCATCGGCGTCGACGACTGGCCAGGAACGTCGACGTCATGATGCGGCGCAGGTAGCCCTCCGGGTTGCCGTCGCGCGCCCGCGACCAGCGAAACCAGAGCTTGGCAAAACTGTCCTGCGCCAGATCCTCGGCGTGGCCATGGTCGAGGGTCAGGGCGTACGCGAACCGCATCGCCGCCGACCAGCGTGCACGGACGAAGTCGGCGAACGCGTCCTCGCGCGAAACCCGTTCGGGTTCGATCGGCATCAACTCACCCCTCACAGCCCTAAGAACGACGCCGCCGACTGCTTAGGTTGACACGAATAAGGATCCCCTCCGGATGTCACGCCAGACCCCAAAATAAGGATCCCCTCCGGACGTCACGCCGGACCAGGAGCGCGGTGAACATCCTGTACCGGCCCGGCGATGACAACAGTCGAGTCACGGGTCTCCCTAAAATACGTCTTATGAGACGTTCCATCGCTTTTGCCGCTGTTGTCCTCTGCGCTCTCGGCCTCGTCGCCCAGCCGGCCGCAGCACATTCGTCGGAGCCGCTGCCGGTGGTCGAGGTGGTCTCGTACCAGCCGTCCGACTCCGGCGCCGAGGCGGTGACGTACGACCCGTCGCTGGTGCCGGTCGGCGCGACCGCGGTGGTGGTGTCGGTGCCGGTCTCGGTCGGCACAGTGGTCGCGCTGCAGGTCCGCGGGCTGGAGCCGAACCGCGAGTACGGCGCGCACGTGCACGTCGGTTCCTGCGGGCCGGATCCAATGACCGCCGGGCCGCACTTCCAGAACGTGCCGGATCCGGTCACACCGTCGACCGACCCCGCGTACGCCAACCCGGAGAACGAGGTCTGGCTCGACCTCACCACGAACGCGCTGGGCATCGGCAAGGCCGCGTCGACCGTCTCGTGGCGCTTCGACGGACGGCCCGCGGCGTCGCTCGTTCTGCACGAGCACCACACCCACACCGCGCCTGGCGAGGCGGGAACGGCGGGCAGCCGGCTCGCGTGCGCGTCGGTGCCCTTCAGGGATGTCCCCTAGGCCGATCGTCGCAGTGCGGATCGCCCTTGCGGAGGATGCTGGCGGCAGGGCGCGGCGTCTAGCGTGGAACACGTCCGCGGGGGAAGTGGACTACGGGACGGCGCTGGGCTGGCGCCGTCCCGTACCTGTTCGTACGGTCGAGGCATGACGACTCTCGCCGCTGAGCTGCTGCCGCTGTTGCCGACCGAGGACGACGTCGCCTTCTACCGCTCGCATGGCTACTGGATCTCCGGCGCGATCCTGCCCGACTCGGTGATCGACACGGCGGAGGCCGGGATGGCGCGGCTGTACGCGGGCTCCACCGACCACGTTCTGCCCGGCCGGGAGGGTATCCCGGGATGGTCGCCTGCCGATGGCGACGTGCTGCGCAAGAACGACTGGGCCTCGTTGCAGGTCGACGAGCTCTCCTCGCTCGTTCGGCATCCGCTGATCGCCGCCTGCGCCGCCGTGCTGAGCGGCGCGGCCTCGATCCGGCTGTGGCACGACCAGTTGCTGTACAAGCCGGCGGAGAGCTCGCAGGCCGCGTCGGGGCGGGTGAACGTGGGGTGGCACACCGATCGCCAGTACTGGAGGACGACCTCGAGTACGGAGATGCTGACCGCCTGGGTGCCGTTCCACTCGGTCGGCGAGGTCGAGGGCGTGGTGTCTTTCGTGGAGGGAAGCCATCTGTTCGACGACGACATCGTGCTGGACTTCTTCAACCCGGACCTGTCGCAGCTGGACTCGGTGCGGTCGTCCCACGACGTACGGATCGCGGTGCACGAGATCCCGCGCGGAGGGATGAGCTTCCACCACTGCCGCACGATCCACGGCAGCGGCCCCAACCTCAGCGGCGCGCCACGCCGGTCGATCGCGGTCCACCTGCAGCCGGGCGACAACCACTTCGTCGAACACCAGCGGCCGGACGGCTCGCTCGCCCACCACGGCAACGACGACCTGGTCCGACGCGGAGCGGACGGCCACCCCGACTACACCGACCCAGCGATCTGCCCGCAGCTGTACTGACGCCCGTCCCGTGATCATGTACGTGATCATGAAGCCGAACGGTCGTATACGCAGGGTTTGCCTTCATGATCACGTACATGATCACTCGGTGGAGCTCTACCGAGGGGGCGAGGTCGAGAGGAAGTCGTCGAGAACCTCCAACCCCGGTTGCGGGTTCAGCCGGCCCAGCCCCACTCGGAAGCGGTCGCCCGGCACCTCCGCCAGGTCAGAAGCGAAGATCGACGCCGGCAGGAAGAGCAGTCCGCGTTCCTCGACGGCTCGGCGGCAGAACTCCTCCACGCCCTCGGGGCCGAGGTAGCGTGGGAACGCGACGCAGCTGCCGTCGGGTGGGGTGAACTCGAAGCGGTCGGCGTGCTTGGCGAAGAAGTCGGTGAACACCGGCACGTTCGCCGCGACGATCCCGCGCACCCGTTCCCGCAACATGGGCGCGTTGCGCATCGCCACCGTCGCGAGCAGCTCGCTCGGCGCCGAGTTGCAGATCGTGGTGAACTCCTTCGCCCGTTCCAACGCCCGCAAGGCCGCCTTGTCACAGCACGCGACCCAGCCGATGCGCAGCCCTGGAAGTCCGTACGCCTTGGACAGCACGTTGATCGAGACCGCCCGCTCGGACAGGTCCGCGGCCTGCGGCAACGTACGCGAAGCGTCGAGCTCAATGCCGCGATAGACCTCGTCCGACACCAGCCGGATCCCCCGCGACTCGCACAGCGCGACGAGCTCCTGGAACGTCGAGAGCGACGGCACGTACCCCGTCGGGTTGTTCGGGAAGTTCACCGCGACCACCGTCGTGTTCGGGCGCAACGCCGCCTTGACACGATCCAGGTCGAGCGTCCAGTCGAGCGTCGACCCCGAGCCCGTCCAGAGCGGCACCCCGGTCAGCGACGATCCCGCAGCGAGCGGAACGGTCTCCGTCGACTGGTAGTTCGGCACGGTCACCACCGCGTGCTCGCCCGGCCCCAGCAGCACCTGCAGCGTCCAGAACAAGGCCTCCTCCGCGCCCGTGAACACGAGCACATCGTCGGCCGGCACGCGCGAGTATGTCGCAGCAATCGCCGACCGCAGCGCGTCGGTCCCCCAGGTCGGCGTGTAGCCGAGCCACAGCCCGTCCAGCGCCGCCCGGTCGGCGTCCGTGCCCAGCGCGAGCAGCTCCGAGACCGTCATCGACTCCGGGTCCGACGCGGTCAGGTGGTAACGGGCGTTGAACTCCCAGCGTTCGAAGTACGCCTCGATGCGAAACTCCGGCAGGTCCAGTCGCTGGCTCATGCGCGAGCCTCCTTGATCAGTGCGTAGACGGAGGCCCGCGAGATCCCGAGGGCGAGCGCGAGGTGTTCGGCCGCGCGCCTGGTCGCGAACAGCCCCTGCGCGTCGATGTGGCCGACGAGCGCGAGCCGTTGCGTACGGGACAGCCGGTCCCGGGCGACGTGCTGGTCGCGGCACCACGCGTCGACAGTGAGCGCGATCTGCTCGCGCCAGTCCCGTTCGAACAGAGCCTCCGGGCGCGGCTCGACGGCGGCCGCGAACCGGGAGAGAACGTCGATCGCCTCGTCGAGCGGCGACCGGTCGAGGTTGACGCAGAGCAGCCCGGCACCGCCCTCGACGAGCACGCTCACCGACGTGATCCGGTGGCCGTCGGTGCCGACCTTCTCGTACGGGCCGAGCACCTTGCCGTCGGTCGGCAGGTCGTCGGCGGTGATCAGGGACCGGTCGCCAGGTGCACGGCCGGACCAGGAGTTCCAGATCGCGGCGACCTTGTCGGGCTTGACGTCGTGCAGCACGACCTCGGCGTACGGGTGCAGCAACGCGACGACGGCCTCGACGACCGGCGCGTACGTCCCGACCCACGCCGGCGGCTTGTAGCGTCCCACGGGAGTGGACTCTACGTACAGGTTGGACGGAATGTCTAGCGCTAGGCTGGGCGCCATGGAGCATGTGCGATTGGGCCGGACCGGCCTGCGGGTGTCCCGCCTCTGCCTCGGCACGATGACGTTCGGACTGCAGTGCGACGAGCCGACGTCGTTCGCGATCCTGGACAAGGCGGCCGAAGCGGGCATCACGTTCCTCGACACCGCGGACGCGTACCCGGTGGCCGGCGATCTCAGCACGGTCGGCCGGACCGAGGAGATCATCGGGCGGTGGTTCCGGGGTCGCCGCGACGAGTACGTGGTGGCGACCAAGGGCTTCGGACGGATGGGCGAACGGCCTTGGCAGCAAGGCAACTCGCGCAAGCACCTGATCGAGGCGGTGGACGGTTCGCTGCGCCGGCTGCAGACCGACTACCTCGACCTGTACCAGCTGCACAGCTTCGACCCGGAGACGCCGGTCGACGAGACGCTCGGCGCGCTGGACGACCTCGTCCGGTCGGGCAAGGTCCGCTACATCGGGGTGTCGAACTGGCTCGCGTACCAGCTCGCCCGCGCGCTCGGCCGCAGCGAGGTGCTGCGCGTCGCGCGGTTCGACTCGCTGCAGCCGCGCTACAACCTGCTGTTCCGGCAGATCGAGCGTGAGCTGCTGCCGCTGTGCGCCGAGGAAGGCGTCGGCGTGATCCCGTACAACCCGATCGCGGCGGGCATGCTGAGCGGCAAGCACCGGCCGGGCGCGCCGACCGAGGGGACGCGCTTCACGCTGGGCTCGGCGGGCGAGACGTACCGCGGCCGGTACTGGCACGAGGCCGCGTTCGAGGCGGTCGAACGGCTGCGCCCGCTGGCCGCCGAAGCCGGGCTGCCGATGGTGACGATGGCGGTCGGGTGGGTGCTGGCCAACCCCGCGATCACGGCACCGATCATCGGCGCGAGCCGGCCGGACCAGCTGGACGAGTCGATCGCCGCCGCCGAGAAGCCGTTGCCGGCCGACCTGAAGGAACGGCTCGACGAGCTCACCCACGAGTTCCGCATGGGCGACGCGGCCCGCTAGTCGCCGTTGATCCGGACGCGGAACGTCCGTAATGCGGTCTAGAGTCCGGTGGCATGGAGTTGGAGTTTCGCGGCGAGGTCTGGGAGTGGCGCGGCCCCGCGCCGTACTACTTCGTCACCGTGCCGGACGACGCGTGCCGGGCGCTGGGTGCCGTGGCGAAGGATGTCAGCTACGGCTGGGGGATGATCCCCGTCCGGGCGATCCTGTCCGGCAGCGGCGGCAGCAAGGAGTGGTCGACGTCGCTGTGGCCGAAGGACGGCGGGTACGTCGTTCCGCTCAAGGACCTCGCCCGCAAGGCCATCGGCGTCGGCGCGGGCGACACCGTCACGCTTCAGCTGACGACGACCAAGCGAGACAAGCCGAAGCGGTCCCCGCAACCACCGCCGCGACCACGACCGCAGGTTCCGCGCAACCGCGACAGAACGCCGGTCACGTACGAGCAGCTCACCATCGTCCCCGCCAACCAGGCATCCTGGCAGGACCTCGAGGCGATCTTCGAGTCGAGCGGCGCCTCGTCGCGATGCTGGTGCCAGCGGTTCAAGATGACGCGCGGCGAGTCCTGGGGGTCCGAAGGGCCGGACGAGCTCTCCAGCCGCCTGAAGGACCAGACGAACTGCGGCCGTCCGAAGGCCAAGTCGACCACCGGCCTGATCGCCTACCTCGACGGCGAGCCGGTCGGCTGGTGCGCGGTCGACCCGCGATCGGACAACCCGCGCCTGGCGAGCCACGTGCCCGTCCCCTGGGTCGGGCGGAACGAGGACAAGACCGATCCGACGGTCTGGGCGGTGACCTGCTTCGTCGTCCGAGCCGGCTACCGCCGCCGCGGCATCAGCACGGCGCTGGCCCGCGGAGCCGTCGACTTCGCCAGGCGACGCGGCGCGCGAGCGGTCGAGGGCTATCCGAACCTCGCCGAGCACGGGTTCCAGGGCTCCGCGAGCGCGTTCGAGGCCGCCGGATTCGACGAGGTGAGCCGGCCGTCCAAGCAGCGCGTCGTCATGCGCGTCGACCTCTAGATTCGCCGGACGTATCCGTACCAACGCCCCTAGACTCACCGCGAGACGAGCTCACGAATACCGTGGTGGGCTTGGTGATTTGGGGGGTTTGGGCATGGCTGGCAAGTTCGAGATCTACACCGATGCGGCGAAGAAGTACCGGTGGCGACTGAAGGCCGGCAACGGCGAGATCATCGCCGTCGGCGAGGCGTACGAGTCGAAGTCCGGAGCGCAGAACGGCATCGACTCGGTCAAGCGCAACGCGCCGGACGCGAGGGTCGAGGACGACACCTGATCCGACCCTGCACGCGGCTGCGAGAATGGCCGCGTGACAGGTGTCGTTGTCTCGGTGCACATCAGTGCGACGCATACGTTCAGCAAGCCGCCTCGGGACGCCATCACGCTGCTCGAGGGGTTGGGTGTCGAGGGCGACGCGCACTGTGGGGCGACGGTCAAGCACCGGTCGCGGGTGCGGGCTGATCCTTCTCAGCCCAACCTGCGGCAGGTGCATCTCATGCACGCCGAGCTGTTCGACGACCTCGCGGCAGCGGGCTTCGAGGTCCGGCCGGGACAGCTCGGGGAGAACGTCACCACCCGCGACCTCGCGCTGCTCGAGCTGCCCGTCGGCACTCGGCTGCACATCGGCGCCGCGGTGATCGCGGTGACGGGACTGCGCAATCCGTGCAACCAGATCAACGACTTCCAAGCCGGCTTGCTCAAACAGGTCGTCCACACCGGCCCGGACGGCGACGTCGTACGGCTCGCCGGCGTGATGGGTACGGTCGCCCGCGGCGGCGAGATCAAGCCCGGCGACGGGATCGACGTCGTCCTGCCGCCGGAGCCACATTTCCCGCTGACCCGCGTCTAATGCTCACATCCGGGCCAGGGTCTCCTTCAGCATCGCCAGGGCGACATCGGCGCTGGCTCCCGGCGCGTTGATCGAGACGATCGTCATGAGCTTGTCGTGCTTGGCCGCGGCGGTCCAGTCCTGGAACATGCCGATCGCCGTGTACGCCTGGTCGCCGACGCCCTCGACCGCCTTGTACTTCGCGCCGGGATCCAGCTTGGGCTCCGTCCAGTACTCGTCGGTCGTCGTCTGGATCATGACGTTCCCACCGTCCGCACTGTCAAGGAGCCATTGGCAGGCCGAGCCCATCGGCCCGGCAACCACGCCCGGCTGGACCTTGGCGCCGATCTGATCGCCGATCTCCGCCGCGGTGAAGAACGTGCAGAGCGCCTCCCCCGCACCGCCGTCACCCTGTCCGAGCACGATCTTCTTCCGCGCCACGGGCTCGGGCGCTGCCGAGGTCGGCGCCGCCTCGGTGGGCGCGGCCGACTTGGTCGGCGCGGGCGCCTCCTCGGTCGCCGCCGTGGTCGGCGGAGCCGCGTTCGACCCACAGGCGGCCAACGGCACGAGCAGCGCGAGCAGAACCACGGACTTGCGAACGTTCATCAGAGAATCTCCTATCCCAGCTGGAACCACGACGGATCGACCTTGCATGCCGTCCCGAGCCGCGTGCCCGCCCCGGGGAAGTCGTTCTTCTCCACCTCGTTCCCGATCACGCCGGCGTTCGCGCCCGAGCCGACGAGGTCGAAGATCTTGATCATCACGTCCAGATCTGTCCGCTGCGCGGGTGAGGCGAGCGAACGGATCGCGCGGAGCCGAGCGGCGAACTCGGTGGCCGCCGCCACGGAGGCGTTCTTCGACCACCACAACGCCGCGTCGCGGTACTTGCCGCAGAAGTCCCCCTTCGGCTGGGGCTTCTTCGACGGCTTCGGCGGTACCGGCGTCGCCGTCGGATCGTCGGGCTGGTGGAACGCGACCCACACCGTCCCGCTGCCCGAGACCGTGAACACTCCCGAGACCTGCTTCTTGATCTCCGCCTCGAGCTCGTCCAGCACCGGGTTGACGATCGACGCGACGACACCCTTCACCGCCGTACGGATGGCGGCGACCGGGATCTTGTTCAGCAGGTCGTCCATCGCCGCCTGGAGCCGCCCGCGAACGAGCTTCAGCAGCTCGTTCAGCTCCTTGCGCTCGATCGTCGCGGTCGCCGTGGACGGAGCGATCCGTTCCTTCCCCTTCGCGGTCTCGGGATCCTCGCGACCGGTCACGAACGTCAGCCGCGCCTCGTTCTTCTCGACCTTCCCCACCGCCGGGCTCGTGAGGTGGGTGACCGGGACCGGCTCCTCGACCGTCCAGGTCACCTTGGCCCCGTTCGCCACGACCTCCGGAACATCGATGCCGACCGCGCGGGCGCAGCTCTTGAGCCCTTCTGGCCAAGCCTGCTTGGGATCCGCGCGGGCGACGAACGTGCCCGCGATGTCGGCCGCGTCGCCGACGGCGAAGCGATACGGGTTCCCCGGGCTGAGGTCGGGTGGGTCGAGGTCCACCGTGAGCTGCGGTGTGCCGAGGTACGACCTGATGATCGAGACGACGGCCAGGATCCCCATCGCCGTACGCAGGGCGCTGAACGCCGGCTTGGTGAGCGTGTCGACGACCGCGTGGACGATGCCGCGCATGAGCTCGACGGCCTCGTCCCACACGGCCACCAGCCAGCCGATGACCGGGAGGTCGCTGCCGGTCTTGGGGTCGAGCTTCAGGGTGTCGAAGACCGTGTCGATCGCCTTCGCGAGGAACGTGGTCGCGATCATGCACGGGTCGGCCTGGGTCCGAATCGCCTGCAGCGGTGGGCGTTCCCAGGATCGACTCGGCCTGGTCGTACGTTCGAGCGCGTTCCCCACGTCGGCGACGAACATCGTCACGACCGCGGTGGGGAACACGATGGACTGCGCGTACTTCCAGTCCCGCTTGCCCATAAGGGCACCCGCCGCCCGCGCGGTCGGCGTCGGCGCCTTCACGATCCACGCCGCGATCAGGTAGCTCAGCGTCGGCGAGCCGGCCGGCATCGGCGCGAGCCGGTCGAGGTCGCGGCCGACGATGCCCGCCCCGCGAGACTGCTCCGCCACCAGGTACTCGGCCTGCGCCTGCGTGAACACCAGGCCCTTGCGGGTGTCGACCGGCGCGTGCTCGTCGGCGACGAGCTGCAGGCCCGCGGCCTTCAGGTGGTCCAAAGTGACGCCCTCCGCGACGGCGGTCGGCGCGGTCGGCTCCGGAGAAGCCTCAGGAGGGTTCTCGGCCGGCGTCCCACACGCGGGACAGCAGAACGGCGAGCGCGAGGACGGGAACAAAGCGGCGGATCATGCCCGGAGGTTAGGCCGGGCACGATCCGCCGCGAAATACGGGAAACTACGTAGTTCTGTCGATCAGTCGTCGAGCGCGTCCCGCAGACCGGGGACGTCGATCTCGATCACCTCGACGTCGTCGGGCTTGCCGAGGATGCGGCCGTCGTTGCCCGGGAAATTGTTGTCGTTCGCGACCAGCACCTTGTCCCCGAACAGCGGCAGCACGGTCTCGACCGACTGCAGCGGGAACGAGAACAGCTTGCCGACGCCGTACTCCCCCGGCCGGGCCGGCGTGGAGACGCCGTCCGGGTCGGCCATCCGCATCAGGTCGAGCGCCGTACGCCGCGGCAGCACGCCGTTGGCGTCCGCCTCGTCGAGGTCGGTGACGATCAGCTTCTTCGTCTTGGTGTCGATGCCCTCGGCGTTGTCGCGCTCGATCAGCACGAGCCGACGACCGTCGAGCACGGCCGCGTCGCCGACCATCAGGTCTGCCGTCTCGTTGCGGAACGTCCAGGTACGACCGGTGTACTCGTTGCGCTTCACCGAGAACTCGTACACGATCCGGCGCCGCTGGTCGGGATCGTCGGTCCGCGCGCCCTCGAGGATCGGGTACAGCGTCCAGCCGTCCTTGCTCACCGCCATCGCCTCGAAGCCCTTACTGGCAGGCAGATTCGGCTGCTCACCGAGTGCGAGGTCGGGCGACTGCGGCGACTTCGTCCCGTCCAGCAACGGGATCGGCGCCTGCAGCACCTTGCCGGTGGCGTCGACCTTGACCAGGTACGGGCCGAACTCCTCGCCCAGCCACAGGTTGCCGCGAGCGTCCCGCTGGAGCGACTCGAGGTCGAAGTCCGCGCCGGTCAGCAGCCTGTTCGGCGTGTCCTCGTTGACGATCGGGAACGGCACCTTGTGGTTCGGGTCGCGGACGCTGATGTACCCGTTCACCTTGATCTTGCCGGTGCGGTAGTTCGGCTCGATGTTGTACGCCCGCAGCAGGAAGTCGGCGGAGTTGGTCTTCGCGCCGAACCCGTTGTCGGGCATCGCGAGCAGTCGCTTGCCGGACAGGTCGTACGGGCTCGCCGGGATCACCGCGGAGAAGCCGGGGATCGGCTGGCCGTCGAACGGCGGCGTCACGCCGTTCACCGTGTCCGGCGGCAGCTGGTGCCCGGACGTCGGGCCGGGCTGGTACGCGGTCGCGCTGTACAGCGCCCGGGACAGCAGCGTGGGCTGCTCGGGCAGCCGGACCGAGAAGCGGTACAGCCGGGTGATCTGCGTCGCGCCACCGTTGTCGTCCGACAGCAGGAACAGCTCGCGCCGGTCGCCGCGCAGGTCGTCGCCGACGGCCATCGCCTCGATGTTGTCGAGCAGCGGGTTCGGCTGCGGCTGCTTGGCGGTCGCGCCGGACGGCGGGCAGGTGACGACGTCGAGCAGCAGCTGCTTGCCGATGAACGCGCGCGGGTCGGCCAGCGTCGCCAGCGAGGCGACGTCGGTGACGTCCGGCACGCCGGTGGCGGTCGCCCGGTAGGCGCGGACGGTGTTGCCCACACCAGCGACGAAGCCGCGCTCCATGACGATCAGCTGGTCGTCGCCGAGCGCGACCAGTTCGACGACGCCGAGCCCGGGGTCGGTGCGGTACGCGTACTGCGCCACCGGCTCGTACGCGCGGCCCGGCTTGCCCGAATACCGGATGAACCGGTTGAGCATGCCGTCGCTGGCGTCGGTGTCGTCGGCGGAGAGCGCGCCCTCCATGCCGGCGAAGAGCGTGCGACCGTCCGGCGTGACGCCGAGCGCCTCGAACGTCGCGTTCACGCTCGCCTCACCGTCGGGCGTGACGCGGAACCGGGCGGGAACGGGGAACTCGGCGACCTGCTTGCCGGTCGCACGGTTGAAGCGGCGGATGGACGGCTCGCGTTCGGACGACGCGAGGATCGTCCTGCCGCCGCGCTCGGCGACGAGGCCCTCGCCGTCGAAGTCGGCGCCGGTGTACGGGGTCCCGTCGGCGCGCTTCAGCGTGGTCACCTTGCGGACGGCGACGTCCAGCTTGCGGTGGGTGTCGATGCCCAGGTCGTAGAAGCGGGCCGGCGTCGTGCCGATGTTGTCGACCAGCGCGAGCGCCCGGTCGTGGCCGGTGAGCGCGAGGGCGGACAGGCCATTGACGGCGGTGCCCTCGAACGTGGTCTTGTCGAGCGCGTCGGAGAATCCGAGTAGGGAGGCGTCGGGCGAGCAGGGCGCCCCCTTCTCCCAGCCGTTGGCGACGCTACCGGCGTTGGCCGCGGGCGCGGCGGCGAGCAGAGCCGCACCAGTGGCGGCGGCGATGAGCAGATGGAGACTGCGCGACTTCAAGTTCCCTCCCGGGCATACGGACTTACTGCCTCGGCGTAGCACGAGACCCGATCGATCGAAGCGGATCGACCGGGTACGCGCCAGTCCAGGGCGGGCGAACAGCAGTTGAACTACTGCACGCAGGGGTTGCCTTGGGGGTGGGCCGTCGTGCCGGCGACGCCGGCGCGGGCCTCGCCGAGCACGACGCTGCCGAGCAGGGTCTGCAGGTCGACGGCCCGTTGGGTGACGCCGGTGGCGGTCGTGGTGGTGCTGTTCAGCTTGAGCGTGCCGAGCAGGAGCGGAACGGTCACCGGCTGGCTGCCGACCGGGATGGCGATGCCGTTGACCTTGAGCGCTCCGATGCTCGAGCTGCCGCGGTGGGTGGGTGTCGCCCCGGCACAGCTGGTGCTGGCCGTGGCATTGACGGCGCCGAGCTCGATCGTCAGGCCGATCGTGCTGAGCTTGGTGGTGCCGACCTGCGCGGTGGCCTGGGCTTCGCCATCTGCCGCCTGGGTGGTGACCCGTGGGGTTGCGGCCTGGATCCTCAGCAAGCCGAGGTTGACGTTGAGGCCGGCGCTCTGCCTCGCGTCGTTCACGCAAGGGGTGAACGGGGCGTTGGCGGTCAGGCTGAGGACGTTCGCCCGGCAGCCGAACACGCCGTTCCGGTCGTCGTCTCGGATCGTGCCGGTCCCCTGGCCGTCCTGGATCGTCGCGCCCTCGGGGCTGGACAGCTGAAGGGTGAACGTCTCGTCGAGCTCGTCGACCGCGTCCTGCACGGTGGAGACCGCGATCTGCTTGGTCGTCTCGCCCGCGGCGAAGGTGACGACGCCGCTCCCCGCGACGAAGTCGCCCGGCGCTGCCGCCGTCCCGTTCGCCGTGGCGTAGCGCACCGTGGCGGGTCCGCTGGCCGGTCGATCCAACGACACCGTGAACGTCGCCGCGCCGCCCTCAGCCGTCGAGGCGTCGCCGACGCTCAGCGCAGGTGGGATCTCCACGTCGTCGTTGACGATCGTGCCGACGCCCTGGCCGTCGGCGATCGTCGCGCCCGTGGCTGCGGACAGGTTGACGGTGAACGTCTCGTCCGGCTCCACCGCCGTGTCACCGACCACCGGCACGTTGAACGTGGCCGACGTGCTGCCGGCCGGGATCGTCACCTGGCCGGCCGAGTCCGTGTAGTCCCCCGGCGCCACCGCGGAACCGTCCGCGGTCTCGTAGCCCACCGACACCGGACCGGTGGCGACGCGGTCCAGCCGAACCGCGAACGTCGCCGCCGTCGTCCCCGTATCGCCCTCGTCGACCGACACGTCGCCCACGCTCAGCGCGGGCTGGAGCTCCCGGTCATCGTCGACGATCGTCCCCACACCCTGTCCGTCGGCGATGGTCGCGCCCGTGGCTGCGGACAGGTTGACGGTGAACGTCTCGTCCGGTTCCACCGCCGTGTCACCCACCACGGGCACGACGATCTGCTGGCTGATCGCACCCGGCGCGAACGTCACCTCACCACTCGTGGCAACGAAGTCACTCGGCGCCGTCGCCGTGCCATCAGAGGTGGTAAACCGCACCGTCACCGGCTCCGGACTCGCCTCATCGAGCGTCACCGCGAACGTCGCCGACGTCGTACCCGAATCGCCCTCCGGCACGGACACATCGCCAATCGACAACCCAGCAGGCGAACCCTCACGATCGTCATCGACGATCGTCCCCACACCCTGCCCGTCGGCGATGGTCGCCCCGACGGCCTCGGACACGTTCACGGTGAACGTCTCGTCCGGCTCCACAGCCGTGTCACCCACCACCGGCACGACGATCTGCTGGCTGACCGCACCCGGCGCGAAAATCACCTCACCACTCGTGGCGACGAAGTCCCCCGGCGCAGTCGCCGTGCCATCGGCGGTGGAGAAGCGCACCGTCACCGGCTCCGGACTCGCCTCATCGAGCGTCACCGCGAACGTCGCCGACGACACCCCCGAATCCCCTTCCGGCACAGACACATCGCCGATCCGGAGATTCGTCGACTGTCCCGGCACGTCCACGGTGATCGACTGGGTGTAGCCGGTCGAGACTCCGTTGATCCGGTAGTCGACCGCGCACCCGTACGTTCCCGGCGCCGCGTCCGCGCGGACGCCGATCGTCTGCTGGAACACCGCGTTGGCACCGCTGGGCACCGTCGACGTGGACGGGGAGAACCCCACGGTCAGGGCCGGGTCGCACGAAGTGACGGTGGGCGCGACGATCACGTCCAGCGCACGGAT
The DNA here is from genome assembly GCF_016907715.1 of Tenggerimyces flavus. NCBI lineage: Bacteria > Bacillati > Actinomycetota > Actinomycetes > Propionibacteriales > Nocardioidaceae > Tenggerimyces > Tenggerimyces flavus. The sequence continues at coordinate 6,167,247 of NZ_JAFBCM010000001.1, forward strand.
CCCGTCCAGCAGCCCCTGGGCAACGGCGTTCGCGGCGGTCGGCGGAAGGAGCTCACCCCTGGTCGCCGCGGTGAGGGCCGAGGCCTGTCCGAGGGCGTCGAGACCGCCACCAGCGCCGTCGGTGAGCGGGACCGCCACGACCCGAATACCCTGCGCCTGGAGAGCCTGAATCGCGTCCTGCTGGGTGTGTCCCATGCTCGGGTCATGGGAACGCGCGTCGCCGAACCAGGCGACGATGCGCGTCGTGTTCGGGCGGAACGCGAACGCGTCCGTGCCGATCCGGTAGTGCGCGTTGATGAAATCGGTCCACGGCGCCCCGCCGCCTCCGACGTTGAGCAGCCAGTCGTCGACACCGTTCGCGACCGCGTTCTCGTCGCTCGTCAACGGAGTGTTGACGTGGAACGCCCGGGTGTTGCGCTGCTCCTTGTACTCCGCGACCGCGAACTGCGCCTCGGGCTGCGCGGCCTTCACCTCGCCGACGATGCGCCGAATGTTCTGGCTCACGTTCGCCAGCACCGGCTGCATGCTGCCGGTGGTGTCCGCCAGGAGCACGATGTCCGGCCTGGGAGCGGTCGGCGGCGTCGTCACCGTCGCGGCGATCGTCTGGCTCTCGCCGGACCCGAGCGTCAGGTCCACGGTCGCGGGGTCGATGCCGGGCGCGGCCGCGGCGGGCGACGCCGGGACGACCACGAGGCTCAGGGCGGCGGCGAGCACGAGACAGACAGCACGCGGCAAAGTACGCATGGCCGGCAAGTTAGGCGCGCCCGCCACCCGTGCCTATCCGTCAAATGACGTATTCGCGTCCTTCAGCACCACCGCACGTCCCGCCTCCAGGCGCGCGGCCGGCACCCGGAACGGGGAGCAGGACACGTAGTCCAGGCCCACCTCGGCGAAGAAGTGCACGCTCTCCGGGTCGCCGCCGTGCTCGCCGCAGACGCCGATCTTGAGGTCCGGCCGAGCCGCCCGACCCGCGCGGGTCGCGTACCGCACCAGCTCTCCCACGCCCTCCACGTCGATCGACTCGAACGGCGAGACGCCGAAGATCCCGCGCTCCAAGTACGCAGAGAAGAACGCGCCCTCGACGTCGTCGCGGCTGAACCCCCATGTGGTCTGGGTGAGGTCGTTCGTCCCGAACGAGAAGAACTCCGCCGCCTCCGCGATCCGACCAGCGGTCAACGCGGCTCGGGGCAGCTCGATCATCGTGCCGATCGGGATCTTGAGCTCCACGCCGGTCCGTTCCCGCACCGATGCGAGCACCTTGACGGTCTCGTCGCGGATCAGCTCGAGCTCCTGCACCGCGCCGACGAGCGGGATCATCACCTCGGGAACGGGATTGCCGCCGGCCTCGATGCGCGTCGCCGCCGCTTCGGCGATTGCCCTGACCTGCATGGTGAAAAGGCCTGGAACGACGAGCCCGAGCCGTACGCCGCGCAGCCCGAGCATCGGGTTCTGCTCGTGCAGCTTGTGCACCGCCTGCAGCAGCCGGAGGTCGCCCTCGTGCGCGTCGCCGGTCGCCTCGGCGACGGCGACGCGGACGGACAGCTCGGTGATGTCCGGCAGGAACTCGTGCAGCGGCGGGTCGAGCAGCCGTACGGTCACCGGCAGCCCGTCCATGGCCTCCAGGATCCCGACGAAGTCGTCCCGCTGCAGCGGCAACAGCGTCGCCAGCACGTCTTCTCGCTCCTCGTCGCTGTCGGCGAGGATCAACCGCTCGATGTACTTGCGCCGCTCGCCGAGGAACATGTGCTCGGTCCGGCACAGGCCCACGCCCTCCGCGCCCATCCGGCGGGCCCGCGCGGAGTCCTCGGGGGTGTCGGAGTTCGCACGTACGCGCATGATCCGCCGATCGTCGGCCAGCGTCATCATCCGGTGAACGGCGGCCACCAACTCGTCCGCGTCGGGCTCGATCTCGCGCTCGAAGTACCGCACCACCGGCGAGTCGACGACCGGAACCTCGCCGAGGTACACCTCGCCGTTCGTCCCGTCGATCGAGATCACGTCGCCCTCGTCGACCGTGATGCCGCCCGGCGCGGTGAACTGCCGCTGCTTGGTGTCGATGTCGAGCTTGTCCGCACCGCAAACGCAGGTCTTGCCCATCCCGCGCGCCACGACCGCCGCGTGCGACGTCTTGCCGCCGCGGCTGGTCAGGATGCCCTGGGCGGCGATCATGCCGCCGAGGTCGTCTGGGTTGGTCTCGCGCCGGCACAGGATGACCTTCTCCCCCGACCGCGACCACTTGATCGCCGTGTACGAGTCGAAGACGGCCCGGCCGACCGCCGCCCCCGGCGAGGCGTTCATGCCGGTCGCGATCCGCTTCTTCTCGGCGTCGCTGTCGAACCGCGGGAACATCAGCTGCGCGAGCTGGGCACCGTCGACGCGCCGGAGCGCCTCGTCCTCGTCGATCAGGCCCTGGTCGATGAGCTGCGTGGCGATGCGGAACGCGGCCGCCGCCGTACGTTTGCCGACCCGAGTCTGCAACATCCACAGCTTGCCGCGCTCGATCGTGAACTCGATGTCGCACAGGTCGAGGTAGTGGTTCTCCAAGATCTCCATGATCTCGAGCAGCTGGTCGTAGCTCTGCTTGTCGATGCCCTCGAGATCGGCGAGCGGAACGGTGTTGCGGATGCCCGCGACGACGTCCTCGCCCTGCGCGTTCTGCAGGTAGTCGCCGTAGATGCCCTGCGCGCCGCTCGCGGGATCGCGGGTGAACGCGACGCCGGTGCCGGAGTCGGGACCGAGGTTGCCGAACACCATCGCGACGATGTTGACCGCGGTGCCGAGGTCGGTGGGGATGCGTTCCTGCCGTCGGTACAGGATCGCGCGCGGCGCGTTCCAGCTCTCGAAGACGGCGCGCACCGCGAGGTCGAGCTGCTCGCGCGGGTCCTGCGGGAAGTCGCGGCCGGAGTGCTGCTCGACGAGCTGTTTGAACGTCTCGACCAGCTCGCGCAACGCGTCCGCGTCGAGGTCGACGTCGTTCGCCACGCCGGCACGACTTTTCGCTTCCTCCAAAGCGGATTCGAACGCTTCGCCGTCGATGTCGAGAACGGTCTTGCCGAACATCTGCAGCAGCCGCCGGTAGGAGTCCCAGGCGAAGCGTTCGTCGTTCGCCTGCGTGGCGAGGCCGTGCACGGACTCGTCGTTGAGCCCGACGTTGAGAACGGTCTCCATCATGCCGGGCATCGAGAACTTCGCGCCGGACCGCACCGACACCAGCAGCGGATCGGCAGGCTGGCCGAGCTGTTTGCCGCGTTCCTTCTCCAGGGCGGTGAGGTGCTCGGAGATCTCGTCGCGCAGCCCGTCGGGTTCGTCGCCCGTCTCGAGGTAGGCGCGACAGGCCTCCGTGCTGATCGTGAAGCCTGGTGGGACAGGCAGGCCGAGGTTCGTCATCTCGGCGAGGTTGGCGCCCTTCCCGCCGAGCAGGTCCTTCATGCCCTTGTTGCCTTCGGAGAAGTCGTACACGTACGTGGGCACGGCCAGCTCCTTCCCGTGACAGGTTCTCGCTACGTGGGATGCCCCGTAACCGGGGTGAACACACGTCGCTCCTCGCGCAACCGCTGCCGGGCGCGCTTGACCGCGGGGTGAACGGGCATGGGAACGGCCTTGAGAGCGGTGCGCACGGCCTTGAGCGTGAGCGTGGTCGTGAAGTCCGTCGTGGGAAGGACGGGCACGCCGTACATGCGGCGCGCCCAGCCGGGCATGCTCGCGAACGCGAGCACGATCAGGCCCGGGGTGCCGAGCTTGAGGAATGCGAGATTCTTGGGTAGCGGCGGGTTGAACGTGTTTCGCAAGCCCTGCTTGGCCTCGTCGCTCGCATAGAGCTTTGGCCGCAGCCCGTCGAAGTAGTCGGCGAGCTCTCCGCGCGACTTCGGCACGCTGTCGTACGGGATGCCGACCACCTCGGCGGCCCGCCGCTGCTCGTCGACGTACTGGTCGGCGTCCCTGTCGTTGTCGAGGATGCCGGAGCGGCCCGCGATGTCGACGTAGGAGTCGATCTCACCGCAGTGCACCCAGAGCAGGCTGTCGACCTCGTCGAGCCGGAACGTCTCGTCGGTGTCCGGGTCGTACCCGGTGAGGCTCTCGTGGATGTCGCGCACACGCCGGGCCAGCCGTTCGACCTCGTCGGTGCTACCGAACGTCCGCACGGTCACGAACTCGGTCGTGCGCAGGAACCTCGCCCACGCCTTCTTGCGGTCGAACAGCGCGGAGTTCTGATACGTGGCGCGCATCACGCGCGCGTTCAGGGACTGCAGGAAGAGGGCGCGGAAGCCGGCGACCCAGAGGATCGGATCGACGTGGACCCGCCAGGTGACCGATCGGGGTCCGAACAGGCCTTCGTCCATGAGCTGAACGTACGCCGCCGTCCCTGCCCGGTCCATGGCCCGCGAACGTCACGCTCGTCACGTTCGCTAACGCGTGACGGGCGGAGCAGGTGGGGAGACGGTGTGCAGGAACGACACCAGGTCGTCGGTCGTGTAGCCCGCGACACCGGCTCGGTGCGCGGCCATCAGGAGGAGCTGGCCGGTGATCGCCGCGCCGTGCCCGTCCGTTCCGTCGTCGGACCATTCCCAGAGCTTCTCCACGCCCAGGTCGTTCAGCAGGAAGCCGTGCTCGGCCCGGACCTCCGCGCACACCTCGCGCACCGCGTCCAGCAGCCTGGGCGCCTCGCGCCGGCAGTTCAGCCCGAACATGCCGTCGAAGTCGGCCGGTACGCAGCCGGCCGGAGGGGAGGCCTTCACGGCGTCGTAACGGGGATCCTCGAACCGCGGCGGCAGCTCGTCGACCGGGCAGTGGAGGAGGACGAAGTCATGCACGGGCATAGCCGCACAGACTACGCCTCCGAGGGGTGAGCCCGCGCCCAGAAGCACGGCACGGGCTCCCCGTCAGCGGGTGCTCATGGACGCGCGGTCTCCCAGGCCACCGTCGCGTCGATGATCGCCTGCGCATCCGCGCCGGCCAGTGCCCGCGCCGCGGCGGCGGGCGGCTTGTCGTACACCTGGTGCAGCGTCCGGTCGCCGTCCTCGACGACGTACGACCGCCGCGTGAACGCCGGCACGCCCTCCGACCGAACGGTCGGCAGGCAACGGAAGTCGGCCCGCAGTTCGTCCCGCGAGATCGTCGTCCGCACATACCCGCGCAGGTTGTTGTAGAACTTCAGGTGCGGGTTGATCTGCAGGAACGGGTGGTCGGCCGGGTTGGAGTCGCCGCCGTCACCGCCCGACGTGATCGACGAGCACACCAGCTCCGTCCCCACCGAGGGGCCGGTCGGGTCGTCGTAGTCGGTCTTCAGCTCCGAAGCCCAGTGCGCGTGCACGTCGCCGGTCAGCACGACCGGGTTGCGTACGTCGGCGTCCAGCCAGCCCTGCGTGATCCGCGACCGCGACGCCACGTACCCGTCCCACGAGTCCATGCTCGTCACCTTCAACGGACCCGCGTTGTTGTCGCGCTGCGCGAAGAACACCTGCTGGCCGATCACGTCCCACCGCGCCCGCGAGCGGTGGAAGCCGTCGATCAGCCACTCCTCCTGCTTTCCGCCGGTGATCGAGCGGGCCGGGTCGACCGCGGCCGAGCAGTCCTTGTAGCCGTCGTTGCAGCCTTGGTCGTCGCGGTACTGGCGGGTGTCGAGCATGTGGAAGTTGGCCAGCTTGCCCCAGCGGATCCGCCGATACAGCTGCATGTCGATGCCGCGCGGGATCGACGTACGGCGCAGCGGCATGTTCTCGTAGTAGGCCTTGAACGCGGCCGCGCGCCGAGTCAGGAACGCCTCGCCGGCGGGCGTCTGAGTGCCGGCCTCGGGCGACTCGTCCGCCCAGTTGTTCTCGAGCTCGTGGTCGTCCCACACGACGAGCCACGGCGCGATCGCGTGCGCCGCCTGCAGGTGCGGGTCGGTCTTGTACTGGGCGTGCCGCTGCCGGTACGTCTCCAGCGTGATCGTCTCGGGACCTTCGTGGTCGCGCACGTTCCCACCGGGCGCGACGTAGGCGTTCTTCGTGTACTCGTACTGGTAGTCGCCGAGGTGCAGGATCAGGTCGGGCTCGTCGGCGGCGAGCGCGCCGTACGCGGTGAACAGGCCGTGCTCGTACTGGCTGCAGGAGACGAAGCTCATCTCCAGCTTGCTGCCCCAGTCGTTCGGGTGCGGGGCGGTCCGCGTGCGCGCGGTCACGGTCACGTACGGGCCGACCCGGAACCGGTACCAGTACTCGCGGTCGTCCTGCAGGTGAGTCAGCTCGACGTGCACGGTGTGGCCGTGCTCGGGGCGGGCGATCGCCGTGCCCTGGCGGACGACGTGGCGGAACCGCTCGTCCTTCGCGAGCTGCCAGCGGACCGGCACGGACTCGTTCGGCATGCCGCCGAGCCCGTCCTCGGCGAGCGGCGTGGGGGCGAGGCGGGTCCACAGGACGACGCCGTCGGGGCTGGGGTCGCCGGACGCGACGCCGAGCGTGAACGGGTTCTGGCGCAGGTAGCTGGGCTTGGCGCCCGCGCTCGCGATCTCTGGCAAGGCTGGCAGCGCGAGCAGCGAGCCGGCGGCGAGGCCGCCGACGACGAACGTACGACGGCCAAGCGCCGATGTGGGCTGGGACAAAATGCACCTCCGCGGGAGATTCGGCTCGCGGGCCACGATTGCCCCAGCAGGTGAGGGAATGGCAACGGGCGGATGGCCAGCAGTGTCGAGTCCCGACCGGCTTCGGACAGGCGACCTCGCTGCTGGGGCTATTGCCGTGCGCGGAGTCCGTCCATGATCAGCTCGACGATCCGCTTCGCCCGCGCCTCGCCGTCGTTCGCCGGGTCGAGGCGCCAGAGCACGCTGAGCTGGAGCAGGACGTCCTCCGGGTCGATCCCCTTCTTGAGCGTGCCCGCCTCGACACCCGCGTCGAGCAGCTGCCGGATCGCGCCGACGAAGGGTCCGTAGTACTCGGCGTCGTTCACCGCCGCGTGGATCACCTCCGACATGCCGTACTTCATCCGCCCGTACCTCGCGACCTCCGCGAACCAGGCCCGCAGCGCCTCCAGCGGCTTCCGCTCGGTGAGCAACGCCGGGACGAGCTGGATCAGCCGTTCGATGTGGTGCCGGTAGAGCGCGACGATCAGCGACTCGCGGGTCGGGAAATGCCGGTAGAGCGTGCCGATGCCCACGCCGGCCTGCTTGGCCACGGCGGAGAGCGAGGCGTCGGCCGACTTCGCGAACGACACACGGGCGGCGGCGAGCAGGCGTTCGCGGTTCTGGACGGCGTCCGCGCGAGCCACGGGTGACGCTCCTTCCTTGCGAACCGGAGGGGGCTCCGGTAACGTCTCGATCGTAACGGAGGGCTCTCCGTTTCATCCTATACAGGAGATGTCGATGAACGAGCTGGTCCTGGTCACCGGAGGCACCGGGTATGTCGCGGGGTGGTGCATCGCGGCGCTGCTCGAGCGCGGGTACGAGGTGCGGACGACCCTCCGTTCGACGAACCGGGAGGCGGCCGTCCGCGAGGCGGTCGGGGCGAGCGACCGGCTGGGGTTCGCGGTCGCCGACCTTACCTCCGACGAGGGCTGGGCGGAGGCGATGAAGGACGTCGACTACGTGCTGCACGTCGCGTCGCCGCTGGGCATCAGCCAGACCGACGGCCCGGACACGATCGTAGAGACGGCCCGCGAGGGCACCCTCCGGGTGCTGCGCGCGGCGGTCGCGGCCGGGGTGAAGCGGGTCGTGATGACGTCGGCGGCGAACGCGGCGAGCCCGTCGTCGTACAACACCGAAGGCGTGACCGACGAGACGTTGTGGACCGACCCGGACGACCCGACGCTGATCCCGTACCGGCGGTCGAAGACCGCGGCCGAGCGCGCGGCGTGGGACTACATCCGCGACCACGGCGGTACGACGGAGCTGACGACCGTGCTGCCCGGCGCGGTGTTCGGGCCGATCCTCGCGACCAGCACGATCGGCTCGGTGGCGATCGTGCAGCGGATGCTCGCCGGCCGGACGCCGGGCGTTCCCCGCATCGGACTGGAGGTCGTCGACGTCCGCGACCTCGCCGACCTGCACGTGCGTGCGATGACGGCTCCGGAGGCGGCGGGCGAGCGGTTCCTGGGGACGGGCGAGTTCCTGTGGATGCGCGACCTGGCGGTGACGCTGCGGGACGGGCTCGGCCGCAAGGTCCCGACCCGACAGCTCCCGGACTTCGTCGTCCGCCTCGCCGCGCGGTTCGACCCGTCGCTGCGCGAGATCACCGTGTCGCTCGGCCGCCGGCACCGGCACAGCATCGGCAAGGCGAAGCGCGTGCTCGGCTGGCAGCCCCGCCCCGCGGCCGAGACCGTCCTCGACTGCGGCCGAAGCCTCATCGAGCACAACGCCGTTTAGCCCGACCCACCCCGCCGCGTGATCATGTACGTGATCGTGAAGCCAAACTGGTCGTATACGCCGGGTTTGCCTTCATGATCACGTACATGATCACTCCGCTCAGTTGACCGCGTTGGCTGCGGCGACGAGGAGTGCCTTGCTCTGTTGGGCGATGAAGGCCGGATCGGTGCTGTAGACGTCGAACGACTCGACCAGCGAACGCGCCAGGTCGTGCGCCGCGGCCGGGTCGCGCTCACCCAGGATGCGCAGCAGCTCGTAGTCCTCATGGCCGTCCCGCGTCGCGATGCCGCGCACCGAGCTCCGCACCGTGGTGTTCGCCGGGTCGGGATAGACGATGTAGCCGTCACCGGGCCGCGGCTCGCCGCCGCCCGTTCCGGTGTAGCCCGACTCGGCCCACGCGTTGTAACCCCAGTGGAAGAAACCGGTGATCCCGTACCGGTAGTTGCCCCACGCGATCAGCTTCGCGGTCGACGGCGCCTGCAGGGTCATCCGGTCGAGCCAGCCGTCCGCCGGATCGGAGCAGAAGCCGCAGGTGTAGCTCCACACCTGCTCGCCGAGCTCCTGGCGGCCGCCGTACCAACCGTCGGCGTCCTCGAACTCCTGCACGCTCGGGATCCAGATGTCGACGCTCCCCACGTAGTCGGTCGAGCGTCCGTTGATCGCGTCCTGGATCGTCGAGATCGGGCCGAAGTACGAGCGGTACAGCGCCACCAGGTCCGCGTAGTTGGACGGGTTCGACGGCTCGTCGCTGATCGTCTGGTACCACCGCGCGGTCCAGCCCTTGGCGTCCAGATGGGCTTTGAGGGCTGGGATGTACGCGTTCAGCCATCGGTTCGCGTCCACCGAGCCGACGGCGGCTTGGCCGATCTTCCCACTACTGTTGATGATCCAGACCTTGTTCGATCCACCGGGCCCAGCGTTGAGCAGCGGGTTGCCGCGGAACGTCGTGACCGCGCCGTGCGCGAGGAAGCGTTCGATGAACTGGTCGAAGCGGCTCCAGTCGAACGTGTACTGCCCGTTCACGAGCCGGCTGCCGCCGTCGAGCACGAGGTCGATGGAGACGTGCAACTGGTTGTGGCGTTGGGCTTTCATCTCCTCGGCGATGTTGTCCATCAGCGTCCACCACTGCGGCGAGTAGCGCGGGTACCGGTACTTGTCCCAGATCTCGTCGGCGATGATCCCACCGTCGGAGTCGGCGTAGCCGTTCATGAAGACGCTCCACGTACCGGAGACGTACTCGCTGTCGGCCGGGTCGGGAATCTCGACCGCGTACACCGTGAGTGCGATCGGCACGACCTTCTCGCCGGCGGTGGTGTGGACGGTGGCGTTGCCGCTGTACGGGCCTGCCGCTTGGCCGCGCGGCACGTCCACGGTCAACCAGATGCCCTGCGTCGCGTTCGCACCCACCGCGACCGTCGGGTCGTTGCTGAGCGGATCGGGGTGCCCGCCACCGTTGCCGTCGGCGTCGTAGTACTGCTGGAGCTTGAAGCTCAGGTTGCCGCGGCCGAGCGTCGCCGGCCCGGCGAGGTCGGTGAACGTGACGCCGGTGACCGTGAACGCGGCGGTGTGCCTGAGTAACACCTGTGCCGACTGCCGTTCGTTGCGCGCGGCGTCCCAGCTGATCGACGTCGCCGCGCCCGCCGGGCGGGGCGTGGGCTGAAGGATCTGTTCGAACGCGTTCGCCGTCCACACCTCGGGCCCCGCGGCGTACGCCGGACCACTCATGGCCGCGACCAGGATCAACCCGAGCCCCACCGTCCACACTGCCGCTGCCCGTCGCATATGCCCTCCCGCTGATTCGACTGGTCTCCGTCATTATTACGGCGGGATCGGCCGTCGAGTCAGCAAGAAGCGGTGGACACTTGTGGCCAGAACGGAGGCTTTACGTCGCACTCCGCGCGAAAGACGGGTCAGCCGCCGGAGATGCCGAGCTCGGCGGCGGACAGCTCGTCGCGCGTCCCGTCGGTGTCGTCGAGCCAGCCGTACGGCAGCGTGACCGGCCGCGGCGCACCCTGGCGGCCGCGCGGCTGGCCGAGCTCGTGCGCCGGGAACGGCTCTGCCGGGTCCAGCTCCGCGAGCAGCCGGTCGAGCTCGTCGAGCGAGGAGAGCATGCCGAGCTCGGTGCGTACGCGGGTGCCGACCGAGAAGCCCTTGAGGTACCACGCGACGTGCTTGCGGAACTCCCGGCAGGCGCGGTCCTCGCCGTCGTACGACGCGAGCAGCTCGACGTGGCGGCGCATCATCACCGCGACCTCGCCCAACGTCGGCAACGGCGGCGCGTCCTCGCCAGCGAACGCCGCGGCCAGATCGCGAAACAGCCAAGGCCTTCCGAGGCAGCCGCGCCCGACGACCACACCGGCGCAACCTGTGGTTGACACCATGCGCAACGCGTCGGACGCCTCCCAGATGTCGCCGTTGCCGAGTACCGGGATCGAGACATGCTCGACCAGGTTGGCGATCGCCGACCAGTCCGCCTTGCCGGAGTAGTGCTGCACCGCGGTCCGCCCGTGCAGCGCGATCGCCGCGGCACCGGACTCCTCGGCGATCCGACCGGCGTCGAGGTAGGTCAGCTTGTCGTCGTCGAGTCCCTTGCGGGTCTTCATCGTCACCGGTACGCCGTACGGCGCGGCCGCCTCGACCGCCGCGGACAGGATGCGGCCGAGCAGCACGCGCTTCCATGGCAGCGCCGCTCCCCCGCCGCGCCGGGTGACCTTGGGTACGGGGCAGCCGAAGTTCAGGTCGACGTGCCGGACGCCGTACTCCTCGCACAGGATCGCGGTCGCCTTGCCGACGTAGGTGGGATCGACGCCGTACAGCTGCACCGACCGCACGGTCTCGCCGGGCGAGAACACCAGCATGTCGCGGGTCTTCTCGTCACCCTCGACGAGCCCGCGGGAGGTGATCATCTCGCAGACGTACAGCCCCGCGCCCTGCTCAAGGCAGAGCGCACGGAACGCGGCGTTCGTGACACCGGCCATCGGCGCGAGCACGACGGGCGGGTCAACGGTCAGCGGACCGATCCGGAGCGGGGGCGTGGGCACGGTGTCGATGGTACGTGGGCCTACTTGGCCGGCAGGAAGATCAGCGAGCCGTCGTTCAGCAGCTCGCCGAAGTAGGTCGTGTTCGTCCCGGTGATGTCGGTGACCGTGCAGGACAGGCCGTCGTTCTTGCCGACCTTGACCAGCTTCAGCGCCTCCATCGAGCAGGCCACCTTCGCCGGCTTGTAGGACTGGCGGGTGAGCTCGTGCAGCGCCTTCGGCTTGGAGACCGGGAGGTACGTCGCGTTCCACTTGAGCTTGACGTCCTTGGTGCCCACGGTCGCGTCGATCTCGTACCGGACCGTGATCCCGCCGGTGAGCATCACGTCACAGGCGAACGAGTGGTCGCCGCGCTCGGCGAGCTTGCTCTCGGAGATGTCGCAGTCGGTCTCGGCCTTCTTGTCGTACACGCCGAGGGAGTTCCATGCGATCTGGCGCAGGCTGAAGTCGAGCCGGGTCAGCTCCGGGGTGTCGTCGTCTGGGGCCTTCGGGACCTTGGGGTTGGGGAACGCCTTCGCCGGCTGCTTCAGCGCGGGCAGCGTGACGGGCTTGCTCGGCGACGGTGGCGGGGACGGGGCGCTGGACTTGGTCGGCGGGTCCTGCGTCTTCGGCTTCGGCGCGTTGGCGTCCTCGTTGGCGTTCGTCGAATGCGCCACCAGCAGCGTCGAGTCGAACGCGCCCAGACCGGCGGCGACCGCGACGCCGAGCGTCCCGGCCGCGGCGATCGCGGTCAGGAGGCGCAGTGGAGCGGTGGGTTTCATTCGCGACCTCAGCAACCAACCAACCGTTGCGCGAGGTAGCCCGGCACCTCGGCGGCGGGTACCCGTTCCTGCTTCATCGAGTCGCGTTCGCGCACGGTCACAGCGTCGTCCTCCAGCGACTCGAAGTCGATCGTCACGCAGTACGGCGTACCGATCTCGTCCTGCCGGCGATAGCGGCGCCCGATCGCGCCGGCGTCGTCGAACTCGACGTTCCACGACATCCGCAACGTGCTCGCGAGCTGCTTGGCCTTGGGCGACAGGTCGGGGTTGCGGGACAGCGGGAGCACGGCGACCTTCACCGGGGCGAGGCGCGGGTCGAGCCGCAGCACGGTGCGCTTCTCGAGCACGCCCTTGGCGTTCGGGGCCTCGTCCTCGGTGTAGGAGTCGAGCAGGAACGCGAGCACGGAGCGGGTCAGGCCGGCGGACGGCTCGATGACGTACGGCGTCCAGCGCTTGCCCTTCTCCTGGTCGAAGTAGGACAGGTCGACGCCCGACTTCTGCGAGTGCACGTTGAGGTCGTAGTCGAAGCGGTTGGCGATGCCCTCGAGCTCGGAGAACTCGTCGCCGCCGAAGCGGAAGCGGTACTCGATGTCGACGGTCCGCTTGGAGTAGTGGGAGAGCTTCTCCTTGGGGTGCTCGAAGAAGCGGAGGTTGTCGGGGTTCATGCCGAGGCCGACGTACCAGTCCCAGCGGGCCTGCAGCCACTCGTCGTGCGCCTGCTCGTCGGTGCCGGGCTCGACGAAGTACTCCAGCTCCATCTGCTCGAACTCGCGGGTGCGGAAGATGAAGTTTCCGGGCGTGATCTCGTTCCGGAACGACTTGCCGACCTGCGCGATGCCGAACGGCGGCTTCTTGCGGGCGGCCTGCATGACGTTCGCGAAGTTCACGAAGATGCCCTGGGCTGTTTCTGGCCTGAGGTAGTGCAGGCCTTCTTGGCTCTCGACCGGCCCGAGGTTGGTCTTGAGCAGGCCGTTGAACATGCGCTGCTCGGTGAACGCGCCCTTCGCTCCGCAGTGGGTGCAGTTGACGTCGGAGAGGTCCGGCTGGGGTGGGCGTCCGTGCTTGGCCTCGAACGCTTCCTCGAGGTGGTCGGCGCGGAACCGGCGGTGGCAGGCCTGGCACTCGGTGAGCGGGTCGACGAACGCCTCGACGTGGCCGGAGGCCTCCCAGACCTGCTTGGGGAGGATCACGCTCGAGTCGAGACCGACGATGTCGTCCCGGCCCTGCACCATGCTGCGCCACCACTGGCGCTTGATGTTCTCCTTGAGCTCGACGCCGAGCGGACCGTAGTCCCAGGCGGAGCGGGTGCCACCGTAGATCTCGCCGCACGGGAAGACGAACCCGCGTCGCTTGCAGAGGCTGACGAGGGACTCGATGCGATCTACTGGCACGCCTGGACTCTCCATCCGGCTGGCTGTCGGCGAGGGCAAGTCGTCCCACGATAGCCAGGTGCGCAAGGGGTTGGCTTGCCGGCCCACCCGTGAGATGTGACCGAACGCACGGCCCGGCGCGGCATGTCGTGGCCGATCTGGGCGCCTTTGCCCCGATTCTCCGCCGCGACGCTTTCGAGGCGGACGTGGCTGGGGTTGGCTGGGTCGGGGGACCCCTGTCCGAACCTATGGGACCAGGGCGCCCCTCACCCCAACCTCTGCGCGCGACCCCTGCCCGTGATCATGTACGTGATCGTGAAGGCAAACCCGGCGTATTCGACCAGTTCGCCTTCATGATCACGTTCATGATCACGGGGCCTGGCGGGCAGCTGGCGGATGGGCGGCCGTTGGGACGAGGGTGCCCCCGACCCAACACCGGTCAGGTTTCGATAGAGGGACGCCCTCATTCGGAACGGGGAGGGCTGGGACGTAGGCTCCGTGCATGTCCAACCGCCGTCGGTCCCAGCAGGGCGCTGCCCGTTCGCGTCCCGCCGCACCCGCGGGCGCCGGTGCTGGTGCTGGTGCGCGACCGGAGGCCATGCGGCCGGCGTCGCCGGGGTTCCGCGGCAAGGTCGAACGGGTCAGCTATCCCGTCCTCCGCGGTCTGCACCGGCAGCCGCGCTGGCTCGTGGTCGGCGGGCTGGTCGTCCTGCTCGTCGCCGGGCTGCTCGCGCCGAAGGTGGTCGCCGTACCCGCGCTCGCCGTGGCGGTCGCATTCCTCGGCTGGCTGACCTACCTGGCCTGGCCCGAGGTGCACGGCAGCCGGCGGCTGGTCCGCATCGTCGCGCTCGTTCTCGCGGTCGCCGCCGTCGTCATGCGCGCCGTCACGTAGCCAGCCGCAGCCACCAGCCAGCTGGGCACCATCCGCCTTTGCCGCGTGCGCCGATCGTCCAATGATCATGTTTACACGGCGAGCAGGCACTTCACCTGGCGCCGACTCCACGTAAAGCACCCAATGACCGTGTAAACATGATCATTGGCGGCAGCACGCGACGCCGGGCGATGACCCCCCCGTGCTCGACAACGCCTCGTAGTTGGTCACGCACTGTGTGTATCTTGAGATAGAGCCAGTTTGACAGTTACGAAGAGTAAGTTGAGAATGATTCTCATGTTCTTGCGTGCTTCTCGACTTCTGCCCGCCCTCGCCGTGGTCGGCGCCCTCGCGCTCGCGGCTTGCGGGACCAACGGCACCGCCGGTACGGGCGGCGGTGACAAGCTCGAGGTCGTCACCGCGTTCTATCCCCTCCAGTACGCGACCGAGCAGGTCGCCGGCGACCACGCCACGGTCAGCAACCTCACCAAGCCCGGCGCCGAGCCGCACGACCTGGAGCTCACCCCGCAGGACGTCGCGCAGCTGAGCGAGGCCGGCCTGGTCGTCTTCCTGCACGGCTTCCAGCCGGCCGTCGACGACGCCGTCGAGCAGGAGGCCAAGGACCGGAGCCTCGAAGTGAGCACGGCCGCCGACCTCAGCCGCCCCGCGGTCGAGGAGGAGCACGAAGGCGAAGAGGCGCACGCCGCCGAGGAGCTCAAGCACGACCCGCACTTCTGGCTCGACCCGACCAGGCTCGCCAAGGTCGGTACGGCCATCGCGGACAAGCTCGCCGAGGTCGACCCAGACAACGCCCAGGCGTACAAGGACAACGCCGCCAAGCTGAGCCAAGACCTCAAAGCCATCGACGAGGAGTTCAAGCAGGGCCTCGCCAGCTGCCAGAACAAGGATCTCGTCACCAGCCACCAGGCGTTCGGCTATCTCGCCGACCGCTACGGCCTCACCCAGGTCGGCATCAGCGGCCTCACGCCCGAGCAGGAGCCGTCGCCGGCGAAACTCGCCGAGGTGTCGAAGTTCGTTCGCGATCACCAGGTCCGTACGATCTACTACGAGACGTTGGTGAGCCCCACGATCGCCGAGACCGTCGCCCGCGAGACCAACGCGCAGACGGCCGTGCTCGATCCGCTCGAGGGCGTCACCGACGATTCCGCCGCCAAGGACTACCCGGGCGTCATGCGAGCCAACCTGCAGGCGCTCGAGAAGGGTCAGAGCTGTTCGTGACCGACGCACCCGCGATCAGGGTCCGCGGCGCCACCGTGGCGTTCGGCGACCGGCCGGCGCTCCGGCAGGTCGACCTCGACGTCGCGACCGGTGAGGTGGTGGCACTGCTGGGTCCGAACGGGTCCGGCAAGTCCACGCTGATCCGCGCGATCCTCGGGCTGACCCCGCTCGCGGCCGGCACGATCGAGCTGTTCGGCGTTCCGTCGGCGCGGTTCAAGGACCGCGGCAGGCTCGGGTACGTTCCCCAACGCCACACCGTCGGCGGCGGCGTTCCGTCCACCGTGCAAGAGGTCGTCAGCTCCGGACGGCTGTCGAGGCGGCCGTTGTTCGCGCCGTTCCTCGGCTCGGCCGACCGCGAGGTCGTCTGCGACGCGATCGCCACCGTCGGGCTGACCGAGAAGCTCACGGCGCCGGTGTCCACGTTGTCGGGCGGCCAGCAGCGTCGCGCGCTCATCGCCCGCGCCCTCGCGGGGCAGCCGGACGTGCTGATCATGGACGAACCGTTCGCCGGCGTCGATGCGCCGAACCAGCAGATTCTCGCGCGTACGTTGGGAGATCTGGTCGAACGAGGCGTCACGCTGCTGCTCGTCACGCACGAGATCGGACCGATCGCCGCGCTGCTGAACCGCGCGGTCGTCCTCAGCCACGGCCACGTCGTGCACGACGGCGCACCGGACCAGGCGCTGCTCGACCGGTACGGCAATGGCGACCCGCACGCCGGATCCCCAACGCCAGCGAGCGAAACCGTACAGCTAGGCAATCTCAACGGATCGAGCTGACCGGTGGAGATCCTCGAGTTCGGCTTCATGCAACGGGCGCTGCTCGCCGCGTTGCTGATCGGCCTGACCGCGCCGGCGGTCGGCATCTACCTCGTGCAGCGGCGGCTCGCGCTGATCGGCGACGGCATGGGCCACGTCGCGCTCACCGGCGTCGGCCTCGGCCTGCTCACCGGGCAACAGCCGGTGTGGGTCGCGCTCGCGGTGACGGTCGCGGGTGCGGTGGCGATCGAGCTGATGCGGGCGCGCGGCCGAACGTCGAGCGATGTGGCGCTGGCAGTGCTGTTCTACGGCGGCATCGCGGGCGGCGTCGTGCTGCTGGCGAAGGCACCGAGCGGGACGCCGGCGAGCGTGACCGCGTACCTGTTCGGCTCGATCACCTCGACGACGCCGAACGACCTCGCGGTGTTCGCCGTACTCGCGGTCGTCGTGCTGGTGACCGCGGTCGGCTTGTCGCGCGTGCTGTACACGGTCGGCGGCGACGAGGAGTACGCGCGGGCGTCCGGACTGCCGGTGCTGGGCATGAACATCCTGCTCGCGATCATGGTCGCGGTCACCGTTGTCGTTTCGATGCGCGTCGTCGGGCTGTTGCTGGTGAGCGCGTTGATGATCGTTCCGGTGGCGACGGCGCAGCGGTTGGGTCGTTCGTTCGTCGGAACGTTGGGCGCCGCGATGGTGATCGGCGTGCTCGTCAGCGTGGGCGGCGTGGTGACGTCGTTCTATGCCGACACCCCGTCCGGCGGAACGATCGTGCTGCTGGCGATCGGCTTCTTCCTGGTCGCGACGATCGGCTCGATGGTGTGGGCGGCGGCGTTCCGGCGTTCGCATTCGGAGGCCGAGGACCACCTGCACCGGCATGGTCCTACGTGCGGTCACGAGGTGGTGACGCACGAGGATCACGTGGACTATTTGCACGACGGCCACCGACACGCCGTGCATGGGGCGCACTATGACGAGCACTGAAGTCGGGCTACTCCTGGGTAAGCTGGCGTGATGGGAGGTATCGACGTGAAGACCAGCCCAAGGCTGCGGTCGACCCGGCAGCGCACGGCGGTGGCGGAGTTGCTCGACAACGTCGAGGACTTCCGGAGCGCGCAGGAGATCCACGCGTTGTTGCGCTCGAAGGGTGACGCGGTTGGCCTGACGACGGTCTACCGAACGCTGCAGTCCCTCGCCGACGCCGGCGAGGTGGACGCGATCCGCACCGACGACGGCGAAACCGTCTACCGTCGCTGCGAGAACGCGCGGCACCACCACCACCTGGTCTGCCGCTCGTGCGGCCGAACGGTCGAAGTGCAAGGTCCCACGGTGGAGAAGTGGGCCGACCGCGTCGCCGCCGAAGCCGGCTTCGTCGACGTCACCCACACCCTCGAAGTCTTCGGCACCTGCGCCGACTGCGCCAAGAAACAGCCGCGCTAGCCACACAACCGGACGAGCGCGCCATCGATGGGCGCCACCCCGTCGAGGGCATCGGCGGGATTCCACCAGATGATCTCGGAGATCTCGTCGTTCGGCTCGAACGGCAATGGCCGGTCGATCACGCCGCGATAGATCGCCAGCGACTCGACCCGCTCGGCGGGCGCGTACCAGCAGTGCGCGAACGCCACGAAGTCGAGCTCGTCGGGCCGTTGCCCGCTCTCCTCCGCGAGCTCGCGGAACGCCGCATCGCGCGAGGTCTCCCCCGGATCGATCATGCCGCCGGGCAGCTCCCACACCTGGCGAAACCGGTTGAAGACCTGCAGGCACTCCTCACCACGCCAGAGCACCACCAGCGATGCGGTGAGCGGTCCCTCCTGGGTGGCCCGGTCGAATCCGAACAGGGTGCAGCCGTCGGGCTGGACGACCGGGAGCGCGAGCACAGCTAGCGGATGGTGCCGCGGGTGGATTCGGCTTTGCCGTAGCGGCGGTCGCGTTTGGCGAACTCTTCGATCGCGCGCCACAGGTCGCGGCGGTCGAAGTCGGGGAACAAGGTGTCCAGGACGACGATCTCCGCGTACGACGCCTGCCACAGCAGGAAGTTCGACACCCGTTGCACCCCGGACGACCGCACCACCAGGTCCACGTCCGGGATGTCCGGGTGGTACAGGTACTTCCCCACCGTCCGTTCGTCGACCCGATCCGCCCGCAGCCGCCCCGCGGCCACATCGGCGGCGATCGCACGCACGGCGTCACCGATCTCGGCGCGGCCGCCGTAGTTCACGCAGAACTGCAACGTGATCACGTCGTTGTCGACCGTCTGCCGCTCTGCGGACTCCAGCTCCGAGATCACCGACCGCCACAGTCGCGGCCGACGACCCGCCCACCGCACACGCACGCCCATCGCGTCGAGCTCGTCGCGGCGGCGGTGGATCACGTCGCGGTTGAAGCCCATCAGGAACCGCACCTCGTCCGGCGACCGCCGCCAGTTCTCGGTGGAGAACGCGAACGCCGACAGGTACTTCACGCCGATCTCGACCGCACCCGCGATCACGTCGAACAGCGAGCTCTCCCCCTGCTCGTGCCCCTTCGTCCGCGGCAGCCCGCGCGCCTTCGCCCAGCGCCCGTTGCCGTCCATGATCAGCGCGACGTGCCGCGGCACCAGCTCCGACGGCAGCACTGGCGGCCGAGCACCCGAGGGATGCGGCTCGGGCGGGGAGAACGTACGGCGACGCGGGCTCACCGCGCGATCCGCTCGACGTGCGGCAGCGAACGCAACCCACGCTCCAGATGCCATTGCAGGTAAGCGGAAACCAACCCCGTCGCCTCTCGTTGGTGCCGTTGCTCGGCCACATCGGCCACCGCCCAGTCCCCCGCCAGCAGCGCGCCGAGCAGGACGATGGTCTCGCCCGCCGGCATAGCCACGCCGGTCGGCCGGCAGTTCGCGCAGATCATCCCACCTGCCGCCGGCGCGAAAGCCCGGTGCGGCCCGTCGCTGCCACAGCGCGCGCACGCGTCGAACGACGGCGCGTACCCCGCGACCGCCAACGAGCGCAGCAGGAACGAGTCGAGGATCTGCCCCGCGTCGTGCGCGTTCGACGCCATCGACTTGAGCGCGGCGGCGAGCAGCAGGTACTGCTGGGTGGCCGGCTCGCGCTCCTCCGCGGTGAGCCGTTCCGCCGCCTCGAGCATCGCGGTCGCCGTGGTGTACCGCGGGTAGTCGGTGCACATCGCCTCGCCGTGCGGGGCGATCGTCACGACCTGGGTGATCACGTCGAGCGACCGGCCGACCGCGAGCTGCAGGTCGACCTGGCTGCACGGCTCCAGTCGAGCGCCGAACCGGGACGTCGTACGCCGCACGCCCTTGGCCACCGCGCGGATCCGGCCGTGGTGCCGGGTCAACAGCGTGATGATCCGGTCGGCCTCGCCGAGCTTCTGCGTGCGCAGCACCACGGCTTCGTCGACGTACAGGGTCACCGGAACAGTGTCTCAGCTAGGCGAGCGAAAGCAGCGAAAGCGCCGCGATCGCGTTCATGATCAAATGGACGACGATCGCCGGCCCGAGCCGATCGGTCTGCATGCGGACGAAACCGAGCACCAGCCCCGCGGCGAACAGCAGCGCCACCCGAGTCGGCTCCAGGTGCACGACGGCGAACAGCAGGGCCGTGACCAGCAACGTCAGCCAACGGTGCAGGCCGCGGCGGCGGAGCGCCGACCACCACATCCCACGGAAATGCAGTTCCTCGACGAACGGTGCCAGCACCGCGATCACCGCCAGGAAGTACACCTGCCACGGCGCGCTGGCGTTCGTCGCGACCGTGCCGACGGTCGAGGTCGGCTGCGTGCCGGTGATGCCGGCGTAGATCACGACGAACGCGGCCGCACAGGCGAAGACCACGACCGCGCCCAGGATGCCGATGCCGAGGTCCACCCAGCGGAACGTCAGGTGCAGATCCGCCCGGACCCCGTTCCCGCGCGCCCGGGCGACGAGCAACGGCCAGCCCGCCAGGCTCAGCCACGCGACCGGCGTCGCGATGATGCTGGCGGTCACCGCGTCGACACCGAGGTAGACCGGCAACGCCAGCGCCAGGCCGAACGAGATCACCACGAAACCGAGCAGCGACCCGATCGCGTGCAGTACTCCCCAGCGCGGCGCGGGCAGGACCTGGGTCGCGGCGAAGTCCTGTGTGGCGGGCGGTGGAGGCGGGCCGTACGGGTACGTCACCGTTCCCATCTTTCCGGCTCCTCGATGTTTGCGCCTCCTCGACCCGGGCAGGGGGTTTCAGGACGTACCGTCGAAAGAATTGCTAGGAGACGTCTTCGTGCTCACACTGACGAACAACGCCGCGACAGTCATCAAGTCGCTGACCAGCAACGATGCGTTGCCGGACAGCTCCGGTCTGCGCATCGCGGCTCGCCAGGAGAATCTGGAGAGCCTGCAGCTCGGCGTCGCGCCAGAGCCCGTTCAGGGTGACTCGGTCGTCGAGGACCAGGGCGCACGCGTCTTCCTCGGCGAGCACGCCCACGACATGCTGGACGAGATGATCCTGGACGCCGAGGTCGACGAACAGGGCAGCGTGCAGTTCTTCCTCGCGTCCCAGGCGGCGGCGCGAGCGGACACGCAGCAGTCGAACGGGCAGCAGCCCCAGGACTGACTCGATCTAGATGAGCCCTCTGTGAGGGGCGGCCGCGTCCGTGTGCTGGGTAGGGGCACTCGGGCCGCGGGCAGGAGGTCGGTGATCCGCATGGATGCGGCGGGTGACCGACCTCCTGCAACGTCTGGGCCCTGTCTGGCAAATAGCGCCGGTCATCGCGCGTAGCGCGATGGCGCGCGGCGCCCCGCGCCCGTATGGGCGTGGTGCAGGAGGAACTCATATTGGTTATATGGGTGACGATGTGCACCGCGGCCAGACGGGATGTGGGGTGTCGCGCGCCAGGCGATCTTTGCCAGACAGGGCCTAAGACCGTCTGACTTCTTCGAGCAGGGCCTGGATCTCTTCCCGCCGGTCTGAGTCCTCGGCCGGCAAGGCTTCCAGCACCGCCGCGAGCACCGGCTCGGCTTCCTTCGGCCGGTCCAGGTCGACGAGCAGCCGACCTCGCAACGTCTCGGCGATCGTGGCCTCCGCCAGCTCGCCGATCGACCGGAATCCCGCGCTCGCCTCGATCGTCCGGGGCAGCGCCTCCTCGAACCTCTCCGCCGCCGCCAGCAGGCGTGCTCCCTCGTAGCTGAGCAACGCACGCTTCCAGACCGTCTCGGGCTCGTCGCCGGTGAGCGTCGTGGCGACCGCGTCGGCTCGGGCGAGCGCGGCGAACGAACGCTCGTTGTCCTCCGCCCAGTGCCACGACTTGGCGGCTCGGGCCCAGTTCTCCAGCTGGTCCGGCGCTCCAGCCTCGAGAGTCGCGTACGCCTCGGCCGCCAGCGTGAACCGTTCCGCCGCCGCGGCGTCCCGGTCGGCCTTGTCGAGGAGCTCCCCCGCGGTCGCGTGCATCTGTCCGGCACCGGCGACGTTCTCCTGCGCGAGGCAGTGCGCGACGACGTCGTCGAGCAGCGCCAGCGCGGCGTCGGGCTGGTCGAGGTCGCGATGCACCTTGGCCAGCAGGAACTTCGCGCGCGCGGTCTCGTCCGCGTCGCCGAGGCGCTCCAGCACGGGGATCGCCTCTTCGGCCGCGTCGGCTGCCTCGTGGAGGTGGCCCGCGGTGTGCGCGGCGTACGTCAGCTCCACCCGCGCGTACGCGGCCCGCTCCACGTCCGACACCGCCAGCAGGTCCGCGACCGCGCCGGTGAGCGCCTCGTACGCCTCCTGCATGCGCTCGAGGTCCAGCCCGAGCCGGCCGCGGAGGTACAGCGCCTCGCCACGCAAGGTGGGTTCGTCGACGCTGGCAGCCAACCCGGTCAGGTCGAACGCCTTCTCCAGCTCGCCGTTCGCCGCCTGGAAGCCGGCGGCCATGAACTGCAGGTGGCGGAGGCGGCCACAGTCACCGCCGGCCTCCTGGTAGAGCGTGATGCCCCGGTCCAGGTGTGCCAACGCGATCGTGAGCGCCTCCTCGTCGTCGCGATGGGACACGACGTCCGCCAGGTGCTGCGCGATGCTCCCGCGCAGTGCCGGCGACACGGCCAGCCCGTCGGCGTGCTCGAGCCCCGCGGACGCCTCGTCCAGCTGACCCAGGACGAGCCGAGCCATGCCGAGCGACACCCACGCCCGTGCTTCCTCGTCTGGGTCTCCGAGGGTCGACAGCGTCGCGATCGCGTTCTCGATGTCCGCGAGGTCGTCCGGCGCCAACTCCTCGGCGCCGCGCGGGATCCCGAGGCGGGACAGCATGACCTGCCGGCGGACCTCGTCTCCGCCCTCGGCATACAGAGCAGCCGCCTGCTTCCCGAGGTCCCATCCTTCCTCGTCGCCGGTCGCCATGAGGTCGATCGCCCGCGCGGCCAGTCGCTGAGCGAGCAACAGGCCTTGGGGTTCGGGGCACACCTCGTCGAAGCGCGCCCAGGCGGCCGCTTCGGCGGCGAGATTACCGAGGCGCCCTTGCAGCAGCGCGTGATCGGCGAGCTCCTGCGGCGACTCGGGCAGCGGTGGCAAGGCGGGCGCGGTCTGCTGGGCGGCCGCCGCACGCCGAGCCGGCCCGGACAGCGGCAGGTGGTCGGTGACGGGCTCGGCGTTCAGCAGGTCCCTGATCGCCCTTCCCTGCGTGTCCGTTCCGTTCCGGGCGTCGAAGCGCGCGACCAGGTCGAGCGCGCGGGTGCGCAGTTCGTCGGCCAACGCGCCGACGGACTCCTCGCCGACGGGCAGGTGCCTGCCGCCGCCCGCCGACACCTGCTCCAGAACGAGCGCGCAGGACGCGCTGAACCGCATGTCCGCCCACGGCGACGGCGCCTCGTCGAGCCACGGCAGATGCCGTTCGATCAGCTCGAGCGCCCTTGCCTGGTTGCCGGTCAGGCCGCAGAACGCGATGTGGTCGCCGACGTACTCGAGCTCGGCGCGGTTGGCCTGAAGCGCGCGATACCCCTGCCGGTGGGCCGCGGCCGCCTCCTCCAGCCGCCCGGTGTGCAGGTACGGCGGGAGCAGTGCGGTCAGCATCGAGTGCGGCTGCTCGATGCAGGTCAGCTCGCCGCTGAGGACGTTCAGACCGAGCGCGACTGCTTCCTCGTCCTGTCCCAACCAGCGCAGGTGATTCACCTTCGCGGTCGGCTCGCAGCCGACGCAGTCCGACAGCTCACCGCGGGGCGCGGCGCACCACAGCCGGTACTGCTCGCGGGCCGTCTCGACGTCGCCGACGTGCGCCGCGACCTGCTGGCGGTACTGGTGAACCGGGTTCAGCGACTCCCCCGCGAGACGGTAGCGGCGTTCCATGTCGTCCAGCACCGCGTACGTACGGTCGAGCGGCACCTCGGGGAACTTCGTGAGGGCGTTGACCATCCACTTGAAATGCCACAGCAGCGTGTAGACGTCCTCGCCCTCGAGCTTCACCTCGCCGCGGTCGTACGCGTCGAGGCACCACGAGAACGTGACGAACGACTTCCCCGGCTCGCCGCCGTAGGTGTACGCGTGCGTCGCCCGCATCCGCGCGGCGAACTGGAGGTCCTTCGCGCCGAGCGCGTCGGCGTGCCGGACGACCTCCTCGACCACCGCGATCTGGCCGCGTCCGAACGGCAGGTTTCCCGCGTTCCACAACCGCTCGCGCAGCTCGTCCTCGTTCACTGGTGGTCCTCCGTGGGTACGGCCTGGTCGAGCAGGCCGAGGAACGAACGGTTGAGCAGCTGCGCGTCGGCAGGGCGGATCGGGTGGTACCCGAGCAGCAGGGCCTGACCGTACAGCGCCTCCACCGCGAGCCGGACGAGCTCCGGGTCGGTGAGGCCGCAGATCCTTTTGACGAGCGGGTTGCGGTGGTTGAGCACGAGCTGTGGCCGGTCGGTCGTCGGTTTGTCGAACGCCGACAGCACTCCTGCCCACAGCTCGTCGACCCTCTCGCGGGTGGCGCGCAGCTCGTTCTGGAACGCCGCGGCGCGGTCGATCAGGAACAGGACGGACAGCGAGGTCGGGTCGTACGAACGCAGCACGACCTCGCAGCCCATCGGGTCCATCGCGCGCTGGGCGGCCGCGAGGAACGGGCGAAGTGCCAACTCCTCTTGGGATTCCAGCGCCGAGAACGTGGTGGCGAGGTCGGTCGGGTCGAGCCTGGTGACGACGAGCGACGGATCGATTTGAGGCAGCCGTTCGATGATCTCGGTGTCGTAGGCGTAACCCCCGTTGACCAAAGCGAGGTCCTGCGCTGCGGCGGCCGCCGCGAGCTGGCGGAAGTCGTCGGTGGTCGCGGTGTAGCGGATCGTCCCGTAGCGCGCGCGGAAGTCCGACAGCGTCATCCGCCCGAAGTTGGTCTCCACCGGCATCCACAGGTCGACCAGGCGAAGCATCTCCTCGTCGTGCAGGGCGAGCGCCTTGACGCCGAGGTGGTGGATCCCGAGGAACCGCGCCAGCTTCTTCGAGTCCGTACGGGCGAGCCCGACCAGCCAGCCGCGCAGCTGGTCGCCGAGCGCTTCGCGGGTCGCGTCGAGCAGGCTGTCGTCGTACAGCGCCTCCCGGCTCGCGGTGGGCCGCAGCTCGGCGGTGTCGACGACGCAGCGGGCGAAGAACGCCCACTTCGGCAACAGGCCTTCGGCGGTCTCCGCGAGCAGCATGCGCTTGAGGTAGACGCGGTTTCCGCCGCGGTCGGCGGGGTTCGCCGGGAACGGCAGCACGTACGCCACGCCGGACAGGCCGGCCTCGGGGACGTCGAGCTCGATCACGTCGAACGGCGTGAAGCCGAACGTGTCCTGGGCGTAGCCGACAAGGTCGGCTTGACGCAGGCCGCTCGGCCTTTCGTCGGCGCGCCAGGGCGTGCCGTCGCCGCTGACGCGCTGGCCGGCCACGGTGACGGGGAACGGGAGCATCGAGCCGTACAGCGCCGCGAGCTCTTTGACGGTCGGGACCTCGAACCACTGCTCGGCGCCCGCCCTTGTCTTGAGGGTGACCGTCGTTCCGGGGGCGTCCCTGCTGCCTGGGCCGATCTGGTACGTGCCGTCGCCGCGGCCGACCCACTCGACGGCCGGGTCGCCGGCGACCGAACGCGTGACGACGCGGATCTCGTCGGCGACGAGGAACGCCGACAGCAGGCCGATGCCGAACTGGCCCAGGAACTCGTGCCGCGCGAAGCCGAGGTCGTCGCGCTTGGAGCTGCGGCCGATGGTCGCGAGCAACTCGTGCACCTGCTGTTCGGTGAGGCCGATGCCGCTGTCGGTGATCGTGAACGTACCGTCGGCGACGGCCACGTCGATCTCGGTCGGCGCGCTCGCGTCCTGTGCGCGGCGGGCGGTGACGGCGTCGACGGCGTTCTGCAGCAGCTCGCGAACGTACACCCGCGGGCTGCTGTACAGGTGGTGACTGAGCAGGTCGACGACTCCACGAAGATCGACCTGGAAGGTGCGGTTCAGGTTCTTGTTCTCCCCCACTGGCTGACACGCTGCCGGGCAAGTGTGGCACCGTTCGCGATCGGCGGCACGTGAGAATGGCCCAATGAGCGACCTGTTGCAACGTCTCGAGACCTACTACGACGCCTCGCCGCGGCCGACGGCCCGGACCGAGGAGATCGGCCCGTTCACGCTGTTCGTGGCGACGGGTGCGTCCGCCTACTATGCGCGACCGCGGCTGGGCTACGCCGGCACGTTCACGGTCGCGGAGGTGGCGGCGGTCCGGGCGCGGCAGGAGGAGCTCGGCGTCCCGGTCGCGTTCGAGTGGGTGCACGAGAACTCGCTGTCGCTGGCCGAGGTGGCGGCCTCGGCCGGGCTTTCGGTGGGGTCGTACCCGCTGCTGGTGCTGTCGGAGCCGTTGCAGCCGTCCACGCCTTCCGGGGTGCGGCTGCGGCTGCTTGCTTCCTCCGACCCGGCCGTGGGGGTGGCGAACGCGGTGCTCGCGGTGGGCTTCGGCGCGCCGGGGACTGCTTCCGGGCCTCAGGGGGTGGCGGAGCGGGACGCGGCCTTGGCCTCGTCGGACGAGGACGACGACCGGACGGCGTACGTGCGGGAGCTGATCGAGCGGAACCTGTATGTCTTCGCGGTCGCCGAGGACTCGTCGGGACCGGTGGCGGGCGGCCTGCACCTCCCGCGCGGCTCGGTGACCGAGGTCGCCGGCGTCGCGACCCTGCCCACCCACCGCCGCCGCGGCATCGGCGCCGCCGTGACCGCCCTGCTGGTCGCGGACGCCAAGCAACGCGGCATCGACGTGGTCTTCCTGTCGGCGGGCTCGGAGGAGATCGCCCGCGTCTACGAACGCGCCGGCTTCCGCCGCTTCGCCACCGCCGGCATCGCCTCCCTCCCCGAGTAGGCGCGACTTCCCTTTCCGGAACGGGGTCGCGCGAGGTGGCAGCACGGTCTCCAACCCCGGTTCGGCAAGGGAAGTGGCGCAGGTTGTGGATGACGGGCACCCCACAGCCAGCACCCGCACCACCGCCAGCGCCCGGGCCGCCGGGGCCTCCTGTCGGCAGCGGCATCGCGGCTGTCCCCAGGTTGGCGCGACTTCCCTTACCGGAACGGGGTTCTGCAACGTGGCAAAGGGCTGTCCAACCCCGGTTCGGCAAGGGAAGTCGGGCGAGCTGTGGATGACGCCCGCACTGCCAGCCGCCCGACCGCTAGCTCCAGTGCCTGGGCCGCCGGAGCCGCCATCACCCTGGCCGCCACCACCCCGTGCCGCCAGCTCCCCACCCCTCCTGTCGGCAGCGGCATCGCGGTTGTCCCCAGGTGGGGGCACTTCCCTTACCGGAACGGGGTTCTGCAACGTGGCAGAGGGCTCCCCAACCCCGGTTCGGCAAGGGAAGTGGCGAACCCCGCTGACCAAACCTGGTCGGTACGTCTGGACACCCCCGGCGCCCGCACGTAACGTCCAGGACATCGAAGCGTTTCGACGTTACCAGGAGCGCCGCACATGACTGACCGACCGCTGCGGGCGCTGCTGGTGGGCGCGGGTGGGATGGGGCGGGGCTGGTCGCAGGCTCTCGCCCGGAACGGCGACGTCCAGCTCGTCGGGATCGCCGACATCGACGACGCCCGGGCCGAGGAGCTCGCCCACACCCACGACCACGACGTCGCCACCGCGAAGACCCTCGACCACCTGCTCGAGACCACCATCGAGGCGGACTTCGTCGTCGACGTCACGATCCCCGAAGCCCACCACGCCGTCACGATGACCGCGCTCAACGCCGGCCTGCCCGTGCTCGGCGAGAAGCCGCTCGCCGCCACGCTGCCCGAGGCGCTCGAGCTCGTCGCGACCGCCGAGGCCACCCAAACGCTGTTCATGGTCAGCCAGAACCGCCGCTACATCGACACCATCAAGACCTTCAAGGCCTACACCCAACGGCTCGGCGCCCTCGGCGCGGTCGTCGCGAACTTCTTCAAAGCCCCCCACTTCGGCGGCTTCCGCGACGAGATGGCGCACCCGCTCATCCTCGACATGGCGATCCACACGTTCGACGGCGCCCGCTTCCTCACCGACCAGGACCCGGTCGCCGTCTACTGCGACGAGTACAACCCGCCGTGGAGCTGGTACGCCGGCGACGCCGCCACGACGGCGATCTTCGAGCTGATCGGCGGCCTGCGCTTCGTCTACACCGGGAGCTGGTGCAGCCCCGGCCAGGAGACCTCCTGGAACAGCGCCTGGCGGGTCAGCGGCGCGAACGGAACCGCCCAGTGGGACGGCGACAACGCACCCACGCTCGAGCTCACCGATGACAGCACCGACACCCCCGACGTACAGACGATGGAGCACTCCGGCCTGGACGGATCGCTGCGCGAGTTCGTCGAAGCGGTACGCAACGGCAGCACCCCGATGGGCGAGTGTCACGACAACGTCGTCAGCCTCGCCATGGTGCACGCGGCGATCGTGTCCGCGACCACCCAGCAATGCGTTCTCATCGCCGACGTGCTGGAGCAAGCCCGCACCGAGGCACTCACCAGGGCGACCGGTCCGGCGCTCGACGTTCTCAAAGCCTGGACGACGCTCATCCCGCCATCACGCTGAACGCGGAGGAGGTCCGCACCATATGAGTGACAACGGACTGTCAAGGCGCGGTTTCCTCTATGGCACTGCCGTCGCGGCCGCCACCGCGACGCTGGTCGCATGCACGGGAAACACCAACCCTGGAACGCAAAACCCGACCAGCAGCGGAGCCGCGTCGACCGGCAAGGGCTCGGAGAAGGAGCCGCTCGAGCCACCGGCGACGTTCCAGGAGGCACCCGCGCTCGCCGCCCAGGTCAAGGCGGGCAAGCTCCCGCCGGTCGCCGAGCGGCTGCCTGAGAAGCCGTACGTCGTCCCGCACAAGTGGCTCGCTCCCGGCAAGTACGGCGGCACGATGCTGATGCCGGGCAACGAGGGCGTGGACGTGACCCAGAAGGAGTTCATGTATGGGCACTCGCCTCTGCGCTGGTTGAACGACGGCCTCGACTTCGGGCCTGGGCTGGCGGAGAGCTGGGAGTCGAACGACGACCAGTCGGAATGGACGCTGCACTTCCGCAAGGGGCTGAAGTGGTCGGACGGGCACCCCTGGACCACCGAAGATGTCATGTTCTGGTGGGAGGACATGGTCCTCAACGAGGAGTTCGCCGAGGGCATCCCGGACGAGGCGCGTTCCGGCAAGGGCACGGTGGCCAAGGTCACCGCGCCCGACGACCTCACGATCGTGCTCACCTACGACGCGCCGTCGCCGATGGTGCCGGAGATCATCGCGAACTGGGTGAAGCGGGGCATCGGCGCCGGATGGATGGAGCCGAAGCATTACGTGAAGCAGTTCCACCCCAAGTACAACAAGAACGTGCCGAAGGACTGGCCGACCGCGTTCGACGCGAAGCGCAACGCGGTGCAGAACCCGGACGTGCCGGTGATGACGGGGTGGCAGCTCGCGAAGTACCAGGAGAGCTTGGCCAGTACCTACCAGCGCAACCCGTACTACTGGGTGGTCGACCCGGACGGGAATCAGCTGCCGTACCTCGACTCGATCTCGTTCACTGTGATCGCTAACGTCCAGACGCGGAAACTGCAGATGCAGCAGGGCAAGTTCGACTTCGTGCACGGGCGGTTCGCCGGCCTGGTGCTGTCGGACATCTCAGGGCTGCGGTCGACGCAGTCGCGCAGCGGTATGCAGATGACCTTGTGGGACAGCGGGTCCGGGACCGGCTCGATCTTCTTCTTCAACCAGGACTACTACGAGCCGGAGATGCGGGCGTTGATCCGCAAGCCCGAGTACCGGCAGGCGTTGTCCCTGGCGTTCAATCGGCCGGAGGCGCGCAAGGCGATCTACTACGACACCGGCGAGCTCACCACGGGCACCTACAGCCCGAAGACGAGAGAGTTCCAACGCGGCGACGGCAAGTCGCTGTACGAGCAGTGGCGCGACTCGTTCAGCAAGTACGACCCGGAGCAGGCCAAGAAGATGCTGGACGAGCTCGGCGTGGTCGACAAGAACGGCGACGGCATGCGCGAACTCCCGAGCGGGAAGAAACTCGTCGTCTATCTCGACTATCAGGCCGAGGAGGAGCCCAGCGGCGAGCACATGCAGAAGAACGAGCTGCTGAAGAAGAACTGGGAAGAGATCGGGATCGAGACCAAGCTGAACCCGGTGCCGAACGCGGCCTGGGACGCTACCTGGGCGACCGGGAAGCTGATGAGCCGGACAACTTGGGAGACGAGCACGGTCAGCGTCGCGGCCGACATGGTGTGGATGCTGCCGATGGAACCGTCGCGGTGGGCGCCGCTGCAGGGGCAGTTCTACGCGATGCGGGGAACGCCTGCGGAGACGGAGGAGCTGGACGTCGACCCGTTCAAGCGGACGCCGCCGCGGATGGAGCCCGAGCCCGGCGGACCGGTCGAACGGATGTGGCAGCTGTCGGACCAGATCCGGGTCGAGGCGGACCTGCTGAAGCGGGACAAGCTCGTCGCGGACCTGGTGAAGATCCACGTGAACGAGGGCCCGTTC
Source organism: Tenggerimyces flavus (assembly GCF_016907715.1). Lineage (NCBI taxonomy): Bacteria > Bacillati > Actinomycetota > Actinomycetes > Propionibacteriales > Nocardioidaceae > Tenggerimyces > Tenggerimyces flavus. The sequence goes on from NZ_JAFBCM010000001.1 coordinate 6,197,551, forward strand.
TTCATGGGCTCGGTGGCGAACTACCCGGCGATCGAGCTTGTCAAGAACGGGTTGCGCAACATCCCGACGCGCGAGAACACCGCGCTCGGCGGCTTCACCAACGACTGGCACTACCCGGTGCCGGCGGCGTACGACCCCGAGACCTGGTTCTGGGACGACCCGTCAGCCCACAGCTAGCGATGCTTGCCGCCGGGCGCGCTTGGGCATGAGTCCAGGCGTACCCGAGCGGGAGGATCGAGCGATGCCAGTGCCGAGGAGAACGTTCCTGTACGGGGCGGCGGTCGCCGCGGCGAGCACGACGCTGGCGGCCTGCAGCGGTGATGGCGACGGTGGGAACGGTGACGCGGACTCGACCGGCGCACCCAGCTCCAAGCTGAAGGGCTCGGAGCCGAAGCCGCTCGCGCCGCCGAGCGAGCTGCACGAGTCGCCGATCCTGGCCAAGGAGGTCGAGGCGGGCAAGCTGCCGCCACTCGCGGAGCGGCTGCCGGCGAACCCGTACGTCGTCCCGCACCGCTGGCTGTCCCCCGGCAAGTACGGCGGCACGCTGCGCATCCCGGGCAACCCGCCGGTGGACACGTCGCAGAAGGAGTACATGTACGGCCACTCCCCGCTGCGCTGGTTGAACGACGGTCTCGACTTCGGGCCCGGGCTGGCGGAGAGCTGGGAGTCCAATGCCGACCAGTCCGAGTGGACGTTGCATTTCCGCAAGGGCCTGAAATGGTCGGACGGGGAGCCGTGGACGACCGCGGACGTCGTCTTCTGGTGGGAGGACATGGTCCTCGACGAGGAGTTCGCCGAGGGCATCCCGGACGAGGCGCGCTCCGGCAAGGGCACGGTGGCGAAATTGGCCGCGCCGGACGACCACACGATCGTGCTCACCTACGACGCGCCGTCGCCGATGGTGCCGGAGATCATCGCCAGCTGCGTGAAGCGCGGCGTCTGCGGGAGCTGGATGGAGCCGAAGCACTACCTCAAGCAGTTCCATCCGAGGTACAGCAAGAACGTGGCGAAGGACTGGCCGACCACGTTCGACCAGAAGCGGAACGGAATCCTCAACCCGGACGTGCCCGTGATGACCGGCTGGCGGCTCGCGTCGTAACGCGAGAGCCAGCTCAGCACGTACGAGCGGAACGCGTACTACTGGGCCGTCGACCGCGACGGCAACCAGCTGCCGTACCTCGACAGCATCGTGTTCCAGATCAACGACAACGTGGAGACGCGGAAGCTGCAGATCCAGCAGGGGCAGTTCGACTTCGTGCACGGGCGGTTCATCGAGCTGACGTTGAAGGACGTGTCCGCGCTGCGGCAGTCCGAGTCGCGCAGCGGCATGCAGATGACCTTGTGGGACACGGGATCCGGCACGGGGTCGATGTTCTTCTTCAACCAGGACTACTTCGAGCCGGAGCTGCGTGCTCTGATCCGGGAGCCGAAGTTCCGGCAGGCGTTGTCGCACGCGTTCCGTCGGGAGGAGGCACGGCGGGCGATCTACTACGAGAGCGGCGAGCTGACGACGGGGACGTACAGCCCGAAGACGCGCGAGTTCCAACGCGGGCAGGGGAAGTCGCTGTACGAGCAGTGGCGCGACTCGTTCATCAAGTACGACCCGGCGCTGGCGAAGCGGCTGCTCGACGAGCTCGGCGTGGTCGACAAGGACGGCGACGGCAAGCGGGAGCTGCCCAGCGGAAAGAAGCTCGTGGTCTCGCTGGACTACCCGGCCGACATCGACCCGAGCGGTGAGCACCTGGCCAAGAACGAGCTGCTCAAGCGCGACTGGACCGCGATCGGCGTCGAGACCAAGCTCAACCCGGTCTCGCCCGAGGCCTTCGCGGCGACGTGGGCGGCCGGCAAGCTGATGAGCACGACGGCGTGGGAGGTCAGCACGGTCACGTTCGCGGCGGACATGCTGTGGCTGATGCCGATGGAGACGACCCGCTGGGCGCCGCTGCAGGGGCAGTTCTACGCGGTGCGCGGCACGCCAGCGGAGAAGGAGGAGCTCGACGTCGACCCGTACGCCCGGACGCCGCCGCGGATGGAGCCCGACTCAGGTGGCCCGGTCGAGCGGCTGTGGGCGTTGTCGGACCAGATCCGGCTGGAGGCCGACGTCCTGAAGCGGGACAAGCTGGTCGCCGACATGGTGCGGATCCACATCGAGGAGGGGCCGTTCTTCATGGGCTCGGTCGCGAACTACCCGGCGATCGAGCTGTACCGCAAGGGCCTGCGGAACGTTCCGGCGCGGGAGAACACCGCCTTGAACGGCTTCACCAACGACTGGCACTACCCCGTACCCGCCGTCTACGACCCCGAGACCTGGTACTGGGACGACCCCGCCGCCCACAGCCAGTGAGGTCCGGCTGGGTCGGGGGCACCCCTGTCCGAACCTATGGGACCAGGGTGCCCCTCACCCAAACCATCGCCGCTGACTGGCCGAGGCCTGACTGGGTCGGGGGCACCCCTGTCCGAACCTATGGGACCAGGGTGCCCCCGACCCAAACGACCGCGCGCGTCAGGTGGCGGTGCGGGACACGCGGTTGACGGCGGAGATCACGGCCTTGAGGGAGGCGGTCACGATGTTGGCGTCGATGCCGACGCCCCAGCTGGTCTGGCCGCCGACCTCGCACTCGACGTACGCGGCCGCGGTGGCATCGCCGCCGGAGCTCAGGGCGTGCTCGGTGTAGTCGAGGACGCGAACGTCGAAGCCCACGTCGCGAATCGCGCACACGAACGCCGCGATCGGGCCGTTGCCGTCGCCGGTGAGCGTCTTCCGTTCGCCGTCGACGTACACGTTGACGGTCAACGCGTCGCGCTGCCCCTCGGCCGCGGACGTGTGCACGGAGTTCAGCGCCAGCGGTCCCTCGCCGGAGAGGTACTCGGCCTGGAAGATGCGCCAGATCTCGTCCGGCGAGACCTCGCCGCCCTCGTCGTCGGTGAAGCCCTGTACGACCCGGCTGAACTCGATCTGCAGCTTGCGCGGCAGGTCGAGCTGGCGCTCGGCCTTCATCACGTACGCGACGCCGCCCTTGCCGGACTGCGAGTTCACCCGGATGACAGCTTCGTACGTCCGCCCGACGTCCTTCGGGTCGACCGGCAGGTACGGCGCCTCCCACGGGAACTCCGACACCGGCACGCCAGCGTCGGACGCGGCGCGGGTCAGCGCCTCGAGGCCCTTCTTGATCGCGTCCTGGTGCGAGCCGGAGAACGCGGTGTAGACGAGGTCGCCCGCGTACGGGTGCCGCTCGTGCACGCCGATCTGGTTGCAGTACTCGACCGTGCGGCGGATCTCGTCGATGTCGGAGAAGTCGATCTGCGGGTCGATCCCCTGGGTGAACAGGTTCAGGCCCAGCGTCACCAGGCAGACGTTGCCGGTGCGCTCGCCGTTGCCGAACAGGCAGCCCTCGACGCGGTCCGCGCCGGCCAGCACCGCGAGCTCGGCGTCGGCGACGGCCGTGCCGCGGTCGTTGTGCGTGTGGACCGACATGCAGACGTGCTCGCGCCGGGACAGGTTGCGGCTGACCCACTCGATCTGGTCGGCGTAGACGTTCGGCGTCGAACGTTCAACCGTACAAGGCAGGTTGAGGATGATCTCGCGGTCCGGACCGGGCTGCCACGCGTCCATCACGCCCTCGCAGACGTCGAGCGTGTAGTCCAGCTCGGTGTCCATGAAGATCTCGGGCGAATACTCGTAGCCGAACTCGGTGCCGGACAGCAGCTGGTCGGCGTACTTCATCACGGCTTCGGTTCCGCGTACGGCGATCGCGCGGCACTCCTCGCGGTCCACGCCGAACACCACGCGCCGGAACAGCGGCGCGGTCGCGTTGTACATGTGCACGGTCGCGCGGTTCGCTCCGACCAGGGACTGCACCGTGCGTTCGATCAGCTCTTCGCGCGCCTGGGTGAGAACGGAGATCGTCACGTCCTCGGGGATCAGCCCCTGCTCGATGATCTCGCGCACGAAGTCGAAGTCGGTCTGGCTCGCCGACGGGAAGCCGACCTCGATCTCCTTGTAGCCCATCTTGACCAGCAGGTCGAACATCCGCCGCTTCCGCTGCGGGCTCATCGGGTCGATCAGCGCCTGGTTGCCGTCGCGCAGGTCGGTGGAGAGCCACCGCGGCGCCTCGGTCATCCGGGCTTCCGGCCAGGTGCGGTCCGGGAGCGCTACGGGCGGGAACGCGGCGTAGCGATGGAACGGCATCGGGCTGGGCTTTTGGCGGTTCGGCATGCGTGGGTCCTTCGTCTTCGCGGTTACTGCCTGGACGACGGCCGGGCGCGTGGCAATCTCCGCGACGAGGGACCGGCCTGTTAGAAGGCCCCGCCGCGGCAGCGAAGGAGGAGGCTCACGTACCGCATGATGCGTCCAGCTTAGCGGCCCGCGTAGCCGCCCTGGCAACTACCCAGCGACATCGAGGAGATCGAGCCGGTAACGGACAGCGGCGCCCGGGGGTACGGCGAGGCCGCCGGCCGTCGCGGTGAACCCCTTGCCGAGGCTCGCCGGCACAGAGACGAGGACCGTGCTGCCCGCCGGGACGCCGGCGAGCGCATCCAGCCAACCCGGCGGAACGGCACCGGGCTCGAGCACGAAGCCGTTCGGCGCACCGCGCCGGTACGAGGAGTCGAACACCGCGCCGTCCGGCCAGGCCAGACCGGTGTAGTGCAGGACGACCGTGCTCCCCCGCCGCGCCGTCGGCCCGAGGCCGCGCTTCAGGACCGCGGCGCTGAGGGTCGTCGGCGGCTCCTTGGCGGGCGGCGCGAGCCGTGGTTCGAACGCGCGCTTCGCCGGATAGCTGCCGACGAGGTCGAAGACGAGTACGAGGGTGTCGCTGGGCTCGACGTTCGCCGGCGCGATGCCGTCCTTGCCGAACCCGAGCTTGGCCGGCGCGATCAGCAGGATGCGGCTGCCGGCGCGCTTGCCGACCAGCGCGGTGTCCCATGCCTTCGACACCTGGCCGCCGCCGAGCTTCACCGAGGTCGGCTGCTTGGTGCGGAACGTGTCGAGGTACGGCTTGTTCTGCCGCCAGGTCCAGATCGCGACGTTCACGACCGCGACGTCGGTACGCGCGACGGTCCGCCCCTGCCCGGTCGACAGCACCTTGACGACCGGCTCGTCGGGTGCGGCGATGCGCGGGATGTCGACGACCGGCAGGGCGCCGAACTCCCCCTGCACGTGGGGAAGTGGCGTGCCGCAGCCCGCCGCCGTCGCGAGAAGGACGACGGCGGCGGGCAGCAGTCCGCGGATCACTTCTTCTTCGGGCTCTTCGCCGTCACCGCGGCGTGCGCGACGGTCACGTCGATCGCGTTCAGCCCGAGTACGGAGACGTGCGCGGCATTCGCGTACCCGCTCGTCGCCCTCGGGTCGAACTCGTACCGCCCGTTCGCGTCCTCGGTCGGCTTGCCGTCGGAGTCGGTCGTGACCTGCTCGTTCAGCACGACCTCGGCGAGCGCGGGCTCGCTGCGGTCCTCGGGAAGGCGGATGCCCAGGTTGGGCTCGATGTAGTCGGTCGGCACCTCGAGCAGCGGGCGGCCCAGCAGCGAGACGTACCCGGCGACCGGGCCCATGCCGCTGAACTTCAGCCGCTGCCGCCAGCTCGTCACGGCCACGCGCACGCCTTCGAGGTGCACGCCGACCAGGGAGAGCTGCTTGCCGCCGGGGATGATGTTGGAGATGTACGGGACGCCGACGTCGATCGATGTCGCGGCCGCCTCGGCGTGCGCGGCGCCCGGGTACGGCAGGTCCATCTGACCGGGGTTGCCGGAGACCGCGTTGCCGATCGCCTTCGTGTACGCGCCGGACGCGACGCCCAGTCCCACGGCGGGGATCAGCGGTGCTTGGGCTTCGGGAACGAGGCGAATGAGCTCCGAGCCGCCGCTGCGGACCTTGGGTGCGTCGGGCATCACCGGGTAGTGACTGGCGAACACCGCCTTGTCGGCGATGATGCCGTCGACGCGGACCAGCCAGGCGTGGGACTGCGGCGCCGGAACGTTCGGGATCACCGTTCCCCAGGCGGTGTCGGGACCGCCGCCGTCGCCGAGCAGACCGCCGCCGAGCAGGTCACCTCCGAGGAGGTCACCGCCAAGCAGGTCTCCGCCCAGGAGGTCGCCACCGAGCAGATCTCCACCGAGGAGATCGCCGCCCAGCAGGTCGCCACCCAGCAGGTCACCGCCGAGCAGGCCGCCGCTGTCCTCGGAGTCCTCGGAGTCGCCCTCTTCTTGGGAATCGCCATCGGACTCCTCGCCGCTACCGAGGAGGTCACCGAGCAGGGCGTCGTTCGACACCTCGTCGCTCGCCTCGTCGGCCGGCTCGGCCTCGTCCGCCGCCTCGTTGTCGGCCTCGTCGGAAGCTTCGCCGGAAGCCTCTTCAGGGGCTTCGTCGGAAGCCTCGTCGGCGTCTTCAGCGACGGCATCCTCAGACTCGTCAGCTTCGTCCGCCGACTCGTCGTCGCCGCCGAGCAGACCGCCCAACAAGGTCTGGCTGGACTGGTCCTCTCCCTGGCTGGACTCATCGTCCGCCCACGCCACTGGTCCAGCCGCCAACATCGCGACCGTCGCTACCAGAACGCTTGCTACCCGCACACGGTGTTTCGTCCGCATGAGACTGCCCCGTCTCAGTTGTCACATTAGTCACAAAAACACCGTTAGCGTACTTCTGTCCCATTCGCTCCACAAGACCCCGGAGAAATCCCCGAAAGCTACCGATGAGTTCTCGAAGGCGTGGCAGTCTCCTCTGCAACTTGCTGACGTACCAACGAGGAGCACTCACGTGACCACCACCAACGGGCAGTACGCCGACGTCAACGGCCTCCACCTGTACTACGAGATCCACGGAACCGGCCGGCCGCTGATCCTGCTGCACGGAGGGCTCGGCGCCGGCGAGATGTATGGGCCGATCCTTCCCGCGTTCACCGAGAACCACCAGGTGATCCTGGTCGACCTGCAGGGCCACGGCCGTACCGCGGACATCGACCGCCCGCTCGACGTCGCCCTCATGGCCGACGACATCGCGGCGCTCATCGACCACCTCGGCCTGGACCACCCCGACGTCGTCGGGTACTCGATGGGCGGAGGTGTGGCCTTCCAGGTCGCGGTCCGGCACCCGGACAAGATCCGCAAGGTCGTCACGGCGTCGACGCACATCCGTACCGACGCGATCTACGCCGAGATGCGCGAGCAGCAGGGCCAGGTCTCGGGTGCGGCGGCCGAGTTCATGAAGGAGACGCCGATGTACGAGTCGTACGCGCGGCTCGCGCCTCGGCCGGAGGACTTCCCGCGCCTGCTGGACAAGATCGGCGAAGTGATGGCGATCCCATTCGACTACTCCGAGGAGGTCCGGGCGCTCCAGGTGCCGTGGCTGGTCATCGCCGCGGACGCCGACATGGCGCCGCCGAGCCACTACGTCGAGGTGTTCGCGCTGCTCGACGGCGGACTGCGTGACGGCGGCTGGACCGGCGAGGGTCGGCCGAAGGGCGGGCACTCGCTGGCGATCCTGCCCGGCCTGACCCACTACGACATCTTCATGTCGCCGCTGTTCGTGTCCACGGCCCTGTCCTTCCTGGACTGAGCTCGGCAACGGCTAGCCTCGGGATCTCAGGTGTTGGTGGGCGACGTTGGCCTGTGAAGGACGGACGTGCCTGTCCTGCTGGGCACACTTGGGGTGGCGACGTCTCGAGTGATCCGAGCGGGAAAGCACTCCGTAGGTGAAGCGTGTCGTGGTCGCCTTACCCGGCCAGTGGCCGCTCTACCTGGCGTCCACCCCACGTAAAGCGGCAAATGATCATGTAAACATGATCATTGGCCCCAGGCGGGGGCGGTCCGGGCCGACGGTCGGACGAAAGAACGAGGCTAGGGGAACGCTCGGCGCCGCCCGTCCGTACGAAGGACATGAGCGAGATCCGGGTGACCCGGCGAGGTGGCTTCGCCGGCCAAGACGTGAGCGGCCGGCTGGACACGCGCAGGACACCGGGCGGCGCCGAGCTCGAGGCGATCGTGAAGCGCCACGGCAAGCGACCGCGGCTGCCCCGGGCGGCGTCGTCGGATGCCCCGACGTACACGATTCAGGCGGGCGGCGAGCGCATCGAGGTCAGCGAGACCGAGCTCACCGGCGAGCTGGCGACACTCGTTCACCGGGTGCTCGGAAATCGGGGTTTGTAAACCCGGTTGCGCCGACCTGCCGTACGGCCTGACGCTTGGCGGGTGAACCTCGAACGACTCGACCTCGCCGACGACGCCGCCGTCGAAGCCATGATGGATCTGCACGAAGCCTCCCGGCTCGCGGACCACCCGTACTTCCCTGCCGACACTCGCCAACAGGTCCTCGCCTGGCACCGCTACGGCTGGGACGGCGAGCCGCCCGAGGTCTGGCTGCTGCGCGAGGGCGACGCCGTGATCGGCAAGCTCGGCGTGTGGTTCAGCTATCGCGACAACCTGCACCTCGGTGGGGTGAACGTGCTCGTCCACCCCGAGCATCGCCGCATGGGCCACGGCCGGGCGTTGTACGAGGCCGGGATGAAGCGGGTGCGCGAGGAGGGCCGGCGTACGGTCGGCGCCGGGACGCTGGACCGTCCCGAGTTCAACGCGTTCGCCGAGACGATGGGGTTCGAGCGGAAGAGCGCCGACATCCACCGGCGCCAGGACCTGCTGAGCGTCGACTTCGAGGACATCGCCGCACACCGCGCGAAGGCCGAGGCGGCCGCAGCGGACTACGAGCTGGTGCGCGTCGAGGGCTCGGTGCCGGAAGAGCTGATCGAGGACGTCGCGGTGATGACCGCGGCGATCAACGACGCACCGACCGACGACCTCGACATCGAGGACGAGATCTTCGACGCGAAGCGCATCCGGGAGTGGGAGAACGCCCGGCTCGAGGGCGGCGACCGCATCTACCGGATCATCGCCCGCCGGAAGTCCGACGGCGCGCTGGCCGGACACACGATGCTCGGCTACCACCCGGGTGCCCCGGAGTACGCGAACCAGTGGGACACCAGCGTGCTGAAGGACCACCGCGGCCACCGGCTCGGGATGCTGCTCAAGGCCTCGATGGTCGAGTGGCTGCGCGAGGCCGAGCCGACCGTTCGGTACGTCGACACGTGGAATGCCGAGTCGAACTCGTACATGATCGCGGTGAACGAGGCCCTCGGTTACCAGATCGTCGAACGCCACCTCGGCTACCAGCGTTCGGTTTAGCCCGGCACTTTGGGTGATCCCGCGTCGTTCTAGGCTCTGGCGTCCACGCAACTTTCGGAGGCAGAGCATTCATGGTTCGACGGGGATCGCTCATCGCAACGGGCCTGGTGGCCGGCTTGCTCGCTTTGGCCGGCTGCTCGTCCGGTGAGGGCTCCAAGAACGCGGCGCCGTCGCCGTCCGGTACGCCGGGTGCGGTGCCCAAGGTCGGCGAGTGCCATGCGGCGGAGGCCTCGGCGCTGAAGGACCACCGCGACCCGAGCCCCGTGGTCGCCTGCACCGAGCGGCACACGCTGGAGACGGTGGCTGTCGTTCCGGCGACGGAGAAGGTCACGCCCAAGAACGTCGGTCAGTACGCCGCCTCCTGCCGGAAGGCCTTCTCCGACTACGTGGGCGCGACCGACGACGTCTCGCGGCTCGATCTGACGTTCATGGTGCCGAGCGACGCTACCCAGAACGCCGGCCAGTTCTGGGTGCGCTGCGACGCGTTGGCGCGGCTCGACACGCAGGGGACGAAGGCGGAGTCGCGGACGGGCTCGGTCCGCGGCGTGCTCACCTCGTCCGTACCGCTCGGCCTGCGGGCGTGCCTGAACACCGTGCCGGACTTCGCGAAGAACCAGCAGTACGTGTCGTGCGCGCAGGCGCACATCTCCGAGCTGGTGCCGAAGGCTTCGGAGCTGGGGACTCTCGACGAGATCTACCCGGGCCGAGGCTCGTTGGACACCCGTTCGGAGGAACGCTGCGCCGCGCTGGTGACGACGACCGGCTACCCCGGCCACGTAGGCAAGCAGTGGGAGTTCCCGAACGAGTCCGGCTGGGCCGCTGGCGACCGCACCGGCAGCTGCTGGGTCAGCGCCACGCTCCCCGCCGTCGCCGCTCCGACCGCAACCCCGGCCCCCACCGCGACCTCGACGCCCTAACCGCCTGGCGCCAGCTCCGACCAGGGGCTGGTCAGCGGACCGGAGAAGAACCGCAGGATCTCCACGAACCTCGCCTGCCGAGGCGCCGTCCAGGTCCGCGCCTCGGAGGTGGAGGGCGCCTTGCGCAGCCGCGCGAGCGCCCAGAACAGCTGGTACCAGACCGCACTCGCCGCCCAGGCCAGCTCGTCGTGCGGGGTGACCGAGCGGTAGCCGGCCAGGATCGACGGCAGCGCTCTCGTTGGCAGGTCGACCAAGTCGCGAACGGGATCGCCCCACTCGGCGCAGCCCCAGTCGAGCAGCGCGGAAACTCGTCCGGACTGGTCGAGGATCAGGTTCGACGGGATGACGTCGCCGTGCAGCAGGACGTCGTCGGCGTGAACGGCGCCCACGGCCGCGAGAGCGTCGAACCACTCCCTCAGCCACGTCGCCTGAGCCGAGCCCAGCTCCCCCGACTCGCACAGCGTCCGAAGCAGCGGATCCGGATCGAACCGGTACGGCTCGGGGACCCCGGCGATCGGCCCGAGCTCGTCCAGCCGAAGCCGGTGCAGGTTGGCCAGGACCATACCGAGAGAGGTATAGGCCTCGGCGTTCGTCTCCGGTTCGTGGCCGGCCTCGCCGAGCGTCGTACCGTGCAGGCGCTCGAGCACCACGTAGGGCCGGTCGACCAGGTCGCGGCTCGCGTCGTACGCGACGAGGCGGGCCGTCGGCACGCCGGCAGCCTGGACGACCGGGATCACCGCGCTCTCCTTCGCCAGCCGCTGCTCCGCCACGTCGTCGCGCGGGATCCGGAGGATCAGGTTCTCGCCGAGGGAGATGGTCAGATTGACCTCGCCCTGCTGGGGAAACACGCGAACGTCCTTGGCCGGCACTCCGTGGCGCGCGGCGATCGAGATCGCCCCGTCCGGAAGCCGGTCAGCCATGGTCGCTAGAAGCCGAGCTTCCGTAGTTGCTTGGGGTCGCGCTGCCAGTCCTTCGCGACCTTGATGTGCAGGTCGAGGTAGACCGGGGTGCCGAGGATGGCCTCGATCTGCTTGCGCGCGTCCGTTCCCACCCGCCGGAGGCGAGAGCCGCCGGCGCCGATGATGATGGCCTTCTGGCTCGGGCGCTCGACGTACAGGTTCGCGTAGATGTCCAGCAGCGGGCGGTTCTCCGGGCGGCCCTCGCGCAGGCCCATCTCCTCGACCAGCACCGCGATCGAGTGCGGAAGCTCGTCGCGTACGCCCTCCAGCGCTGCCTCGCGGATCAGCTCCGCGACCAGCACCTCCTCGGGCTCGTCGGTGAGCTCGCCGTCCGGATAGAGCTGAGGTCCCTCCGGCAGCCGTCCGACCAGCAGGTCCGCGAGCAGGTCCACCTGCTGTCCGACGCGCGCCGAGACCGGGACGATCTCGTCCCACTCGATCCCGGTGTCCGTCCCCAGCTGCTGGATCGCGAGCAGATGCTCGGCCATCCGGCCGGGGTCGACGAGGTCCGCCTTCGTCGCGATCGCGACCGTGGGCCGGCGCCGGATCTTGCCGACCTCGGCGACCAGGAACCGGTCCCCCGGGCCGACCTTCTCGTCGGCAGGCATGCAGACGCCGACGATGTCGACCTCGCCGAGCGTGGTCGTGACGATGTCGTTCAACCGCTCGCCGAGCAGTGTCCGCGGCTTGTGCAGACCCGGCGTGTCGACCATCACCAGCTGCGCGTCCGGCCGGTTCACGATGCCTCGTACGGTATGCCGCGTCGTCTGCGGGCGCGAGGACGCGATCGCGATCTTCGCGCCGACGAGGGCGTTCGTGAGCGTCGACTTCCCGGTGTTCGGCCGCCCCACCAGGCAGGCGAAACCGGACCGGAACGTCGGTTGCTCGTCACTCACGAGGCCGATTGTCCTCCATGCCCTCGGGCTTGCCCTCGTCGGCCGGGAAGCGCGGCGAGACCGGAGCCGTGCCGGCCCCGATCTCGCGCAGCAGAGCGAGGATCCGCCGGGCGTCCTCGACGGCGTCGCCGGTCGCGCCGGGGAGCGGTTGGGGGTTGGTGGAGAAGTCCTTGGCGATGGTGGCCGCCGTGCGCACCGGGTCCAACGATCCCGGGGGTTGCTCCGGCGGATCGGCGTACCACGCCTGGTAGGCGTAGTCGGCGGCGTGCCAGTCCGCGTGCATCCACCGGTGTCCGCGCGCTTCTCGCCTCGTCGGGAGCTCGCCGTCGCGGTGCACGAGTCGCAGGACCGCGTTCCTGGTGGATCGCGGTCCCCAGACGGCGATCCCCGCGCTGGTGGTGCGAAGGCCGAGCCCGCCCGTTGCCACTGACTGGCGCAGCTCGCGTCGCAGCTCCCCACCCTCGCGGCTGAGCAGTCGCCGTGCGGCGAGCCAGACCGTACGTGGCTTCCAGAGCGCGGCCGTCGCCGCGGCCACCCGGAAGCCCTGGGAGACCGGTGCGACGCGGACCACGTCGAGCTCGGCCATCGTCGCGTCCAGCTTGGCGAGGACGGCCTGGTACGAGGTCGGGCCGGTCTCGGCGTCGGGATCGGCCGCCACGTCCAGGCCGACCGTGCCGTCCGACACCTTCAGTAGCACGAACCTGCGCGGCAGGCCGACGTCGTCGATCGTCGGAACGAGGATCACCCAGCTCGGGTCCTCGAGCACCGGTCGCACCAGGTCCGCGGCCAGGTTGTGCATACGGCGGGCGTACGCGTTCGCGTCCGTCGGCATCAGAGCCGACGGCAGCGGGTTCGCCGGGTGCGGGAACAGCGCGCGCGGGGAGATGGGCGCGGTCTGGTCGACGACGTCGCGGAGGGCCTGGATGATCAGCCTGGCGTCAGCCACTGGATCGCCGGTGCCACCTGGGAGCGGCTGTGGCTGGGGCGCGTAGCGCTGCGGCAGCTGAACGGTCCGGCCCTCGAGGTACTCCTCGAACCTCCGGCTCAGCACGCGGTAGCCGGGGATCGGCCGGTCCTTCGCTCGCGGCTGCGGAACGGGACCGGACAGGAACGAGGGTTCACCGTGCCAGCCGGCGAAGACCGCTCCGGCGGACACCCAGCGCACCTCGTCGAACCGGTAGACGTCGCGCTGCGGCGAGAGCCGGACGAGATCCTCCACCACGTCCTTGCCGGTCGGTCCGTCCCAGGCGAGGACCGCGGAAGCGCGTCCGAGCACGGGATCCAGGGCCACCAGCACGTCGTCGACCGCTGACGGATCCACCGTCAGATCGAGGACGACTGCGCCGTCGACGGCCCGTACGAGCACGACGCGGTCTGGCGAGGCCACGCATACCAGCGCACCTCGGCGACGGAGCGTCTCCCCTGCTTGGACAGCGGCGACATCGTGCAGGAACTTCGCCATCCTGGTCGCGACGAACTCAGGGTCGATGTGCGGCATACCCGAAGGAGGCATACCTGTACGACGAAGGGCAGCCTCAGGCGCGTTCCACCCGGCGGACCTCGCCGTCGAAACCGGCGACGAAGATCGGCGTCTCCGCGCCGCCGAGGTCGGTGACCGCGGCACGGTCGTCCTCGTCGAGGATCTCCGACTCGGTGACGATCGCCGCGGCCTCGAGACCGTCGACGCCGCTCGACACCGCCATCGCGACCGCGAGTTGGAGCGCGGACAACTCCAGCGAGGGCAGCGCGACGGTGGCCGCGGTGTACGTACGCCCCGTCGTGTCGCGTACCGCCGCCCCCTCGTCTGCCCCGGTCCGCGCGCGCGTCGAACGGGCGAGCGTCACGATCTTCGCGTCCTCGGGATCCAGCGGTTTCTCATCAGCCACCGGAGCATCCTAGGTCGTTGGGCGGTCCCGTATCCGCAGCTCCGCGAGATAACCCGCGACGCGATGGCGCGCGGCGCCCGCGCCGCCGTATGGGGGTGGTGCAGGAGGAACTCGATGGTTATCTGGGCGACGAGCCGCACCGCGGCCAGATGGCCGCTGCTGACTTCTGGGGGTGTGTCGCGCGTCAGGCGATCTTTGGCCGACCCGGTCTAGCCTTGGCCTAGCCTCGATCCTTCGTCCAGCGGTGGGTTCGACCGGTCCGCCCCCGCCCCCGGGCCGCTGATCATGTAAACATGATCAGCGGCCGCTTTACGTGGGGTGGACGCCAGGTAAAGGGGCCACTGGCCGGGTAAGGCGACCACGACGCTGCACCTACGGAGTGCCTCGAGACGTCGCCATCCCAAGGTTCCCCAGCAGGACAGGCACTTCCGTCTTTCCCGGGCCAAAGTCGCCCACCAACACCTGAAATCTCGAGCCTAGGTCGTCGAGCGGTCCCGCATCCGCAGCTCCGCGAGATAGCCCGCGCCGTCCTCCTCAACGTGCGCCAGCTGCCACGGCGACTCCGCGACGAGCTCGCCGAGCTCGGCCGGCGAACAGAGCAGATAGTCGAACCAGGCGTCGGCCAAACGCCGGTACCGAACACGGAGCCGCAGCTGCCCGGCAAGCCGGCCGGCGTCCTTGTTGCACTGCTGGTAGGCGGCGTGATCGGCGTCCGGCGAGCCCGACGGATCGAGGTTGGCGCCGAGGATCCGCGCGCCCGGCGCGGCCGACGCGGCGAGGCCGGCGAGCAACCGCGGCGCTGCCTCGCGGGAGCCGAGCAGCCCGAGGTTGTTGCCCAGCAGGAGGAACGTGTCGAACCGTTCGCCCAGCTTCGCCACGTCCTCGATGCCCGCCTCGCGCACGTCCCGCACGCCTTGGGCACGCGCCACCGCGCACGCGCCCGGCGACGGGTCGAGCGCGACGACGTCCACTCCGCGCTTCTGCAGGTGGAGCGCGTGCCGCCCCGCGCCGGAACCGAGGTCGAGCACCCGACCCGAAGCGCGTTCGCAGGCCGTTCGCTCGAGGGCAGGCCACTCGTCGACCGCGGTGAAGTAGCCGGCCGCGGCATGCGGGGTGACCAGCCCGTCGTCGCGTTCGATCACCCCGGTCGCGGCGCGATCCTGCAACCCAGCCTGCAGCAACGCGCCGAACGCGTCGCCGGTCTCGGGTCCGTCCATCCGACGGAGACTACCGACCAGAACAGGACGAAGCCGACCGGATTGCGGCCTGCGTTCGCTAGAGAGAAGCCATGACTGGACGCGTAGCAGGCAAGGTCGTACTCGTCACCGGCGGTGCGGGCGGCATCGGGGAGGCGACCGCGCGGCTGTTCTGGGAGGAAGGCGCGTCGGTCGCTCTCGTCGACGTGGATCAAGCGGCTGCCGAGCAGGCAGCCGCCGGGATCGGTACCGAACGGGTCCTTGCCCTCGGCGCGGCCCTGGACGAGGAGGCGGAGGCGCGACGGGTCGTCGAGGCGACCGTCGAACGGTTCGGCCGGCTCGACGTGCTCGCGAACGTCGCCGGCGTCCGCGTGTACGGGCCGATCACCGAAGCCGACGGCGACAGCTGGGATCGCATCCTGCGCGGCAACCTGCTGCAGCTCGCGCACTGCTCGAAGTACGCCGTGCCGGAGATGGCGAAGAACGGCGGCGGCAACATCGTGAACGTGTCGTCGGCGAATGCGATCCGCGGCCGCGGCGGGATGCCGCAGTACGACGCGACGAAGGCCGGAGTGCTCGCGCTCACCCGTTCGATGGCGCACGACCACGCGGCGGACAACGTACGGGTGAACGCGGTCTGCCCGGGGCCGACGCTCACCGAGTTCCACGTCCGGCGACGGGTCGAGGCGACGGGTGAGTCAGCGGAGCAGGCCCGCGCGTTCCTCGCCGCGCAGACGCCCACGCTGTTGGGACGGCAGGCCGATCCGCGCGAGATCGCGTACTCGATCCTGTTTCTCGGAGGTGACGAGTCCTCGTACATCACCGGTGCGACACTCATGGTCGACGGCGGACTGACAGCCTGAGTAGGCGGTGTCGCGGATGGCCCTAGGCGCATTGGCCCAGCTCCACATCAGCGTGACGGACCTGCCGCGCGCGATCGCGTTCTACCGGGACGTGCTGCGGATCCCGTTCCTGTTCGAGGTGGAGGGCCAACCGATGGCGTTCTTCCAGAGCGGCGACGTCCGGCTCTACCTCGGGCGGCCGGAGCGGGCGGAGTTCACCAGCCGCGTGGTGGCGTACTTCCGCGTCGAGGACATCGAGGCTGAGCACGAGCGGCTGGTCGGCCTCGGCGTCTCGTTCGGCGACGGCGGACCGCACGTGGTGCATCGCGACGGCGTGAACGAGCTGTGGATGACCGGCTTCCAGGACCCGGACGGCAACCACCTGGTGCTGATGGCCGAGCGAACGACCTAGCGCCTGCGACGGCAAATGATCATGTTTACATGATCATTTGCCGCTCTACGTGGAGTGCACCCCGCGTAAGGCACCCACAGGCCAGGTAAAGCTAGCCGCCGTTGCCGTTCGAGGAGGCGGTGTCGTCGCCGTCCTCCTTGGGCGGCTCGGCGCGGGTCACGAGCACGGTCGGGATGCGGTTGCGGCGCCCCACCGGGCCTTCGGCCAGCAGGTGCAGGCCCTCCACCGTCACCTCCGCGCCCGGTATCGGCACGCGGTCCAGGTGCTTGGCCATCAGGCCGCCGACCGAGTCGACGTCCTCGTCGTCCAACTCCAGGTCGAACAGCTCGCCGAGCTCGTGGATCGGCAGCCGCGAGCTCACCCGTACGACGTCTGGGCCGAGCCGTTCGACGGCCTGCTCGATCGCGTCGTACTCGTCGGTGATCTCGCCGACGATCTCCTCGAGGATGTCCTCGATCGTCACCAGCCCGGCCGTGCCGCCGTACTCGTCCAGCACGATCGCTAGGTGCGTCCGCTGCTGCTGCATCTCGCGCAGCAGCTCGTCGACCGGCTTGGAGTCCGGCACGAACGCCGGCGGGCGCATGACCTGCTCGACGCGTTCGGTCATCTCGGCCTGGCGGTTGTCGTAGACCCGTCGCGTCACGTCCTTGAGGTACGCGATGCCGACGATGTCGTCGAGTCCCTCCCCCGTCACCGGGATGCGCGAGAAGCCCGACCGCAGCGCCAGGGACATCAGCTGGCGCAGCTTCTTGTGCCGCTCGATCACCACGATGTCCGTACGCGGCACCATCACCTCGCGCACGATCGTGTCGCCGAGCTCGAAGACCGAGTGGATCATCTGCCGTTCGCCGGACTCGATCACCGACGACGCCTCGGCGATGTCGACCAGCTCGCGCAACTCGGCCTCGGTCGCGAACGGGCCTTCGCGGAAGCCCTTGCCGGGCGTCAACGCGTTGCCGACGAGGATCAGAAGCTTCGGCAGCGGTCCGAGCACGCGGGTCAGCGCGAGCAGCATGCCGGCGGTCAGCAGGGCAACGGTGTTGGGGTGCTGGCGGCCCAGCGTGCGCGGCGCGACGCCGACCACGACGTACGACACCACGACCATGATCCCCGCGGTCACGAGCACGTCTGCCCACGTCGCGGAGAACGCCCCGAACACCACCTCCGCCACGAGCACCGCCGCGGTCAGCTCGCACGCGAGGCGCAACAGCAGCGCGGTGTTGAGGTACGGCGCACGGTCATCGACCAGCCGCCGCAACCGGGCGGCGCCGCGCCGACCGCGGGCGACCAGGCCGTCCGCGCGCGACTTGGAGAACGACGACAGCGCGGCCTCTGCGGCGGCCAGGATCCCGGCGATCACCACGAGAACCGCGGCCAGGATCAGGAGGGGAACATCCCCCGAGGTCACCGCGATCCCCCCTCCCGCAGCGGCTGCCACGCCGCCAGCAGGCGCGCCTGCACCCCGAACATCTCCTGATGCTCTTCGGGGTCGCCGTGGTCGTAGCCGAGCAGGTGCAGGATCCCGTGCACGGTCAACAGGTGCAGCTCGTCCTCGGTGGAGTGCCCGGCCTCCTTGGCCTGCCGTTCGGCGACGACCGGGCAGAGAACGACGTCACCGAGCAGGCCTTGCGGCGGCTCCTCGCCCTCGCGTCCGGGGCGCAGCTCGTCCATCGGGAACGCGAGAACGTCGGTGGGGCCGGGCTCGTCCATCCAGCGCAGATGGTGCTCGGCCATCGTGGGCTCGTCGACGAGGAGGACGGACAGCTCGGCCTGCGGGTGCAGCCTCATGTGGTCGAGGACGAACCGCGCGAGCCTCGACAGTTCCCGTTCGTCGACCTCGACGCCGGACTCGTTGGCTATATCGATGCTCATGGGTGTGCGAAAGGCTAGTGCACGCGTTCTCGTACCGCGTGCTCAGGAGCGCTGCGGCGGGCGCGTCGGCCGGTTGGCCCCGGCACCGTTCGCCGTGTTGGCCCGCTCCGCCTCGTAGTGGTCGTACGCGGCGACGATCTTCCCGACGAGCTTGTGCCGAACGACGTCCTGCGCGTGCAGCTGGGTGAAGTGCACGTCCTCGATCTCGCCGAGAATCCCCTGCACCACCTTGAGTCCGGACGACGTGCCGTCGGGCAGGTCGATCTGCGTCACGTCACCAGTGACGACCATCTTCGACCCGAACCCCAGCCGCGTCAGGAACATCTTCATCTGCTGCGGCGAGGTGTTCTGCGCCTCGTCGAGGATGATGAACGCGTCATTCAGCGTGTTGTGGGTCAGCAGGAAGTCCTCCGTCACGTAGAGCGAGTCGGCCGCGGCGACCTGGATGCACACGGCCTCCGCCTTCCCCGCCGGCTCGATGCTGTGCACGAAGCGCATGGGTCGACCACCACCGCTAGCGTTGTACTTCTCCAGCTTGCGGCGCAACCGGAACGGTTCGACCCCGGCCGGGAGCCGGACGTCGAGCACGAACGCGTCGTGGTTGTAGCCGATCTCACGGCCGCGTGCTCGCCCAGGCGTCCGCCCGGCCGCCGCCCGAGTCCGCGAGTACGCGACCCCGCCCAGCGAACGAACCAGGAACAACACGTCGTCGCGGAGACGAGGCGACGTCGTCGTGTACTGGATGCGGCACGTGCGGTCCGTCTGAACGACCGGTCCACCATCAGAGTCGAGCAACCCCTGGAGGACACCGAGACGGACCTCGGAGGTGTTGTACAGGTAGCCATCCGGAACGAACTTCGTCTCCGACCGGGACCCATCGAGGCCGAGCTCACGCATGATCGCCGTGACCGGGTTGGCGATCGTGATGACCTGGCCCGGCTCGGCGACCCGGTTCAGGACGTAGTCCGGACCGCTCCTGTGGCGGACCTCGATACCTGGGAGGAGCTCACCGAGTGAGGCCACGAGCTCGGGGTCGTTGGTGGCGAAGCTCGGGGTCGTCGATCCGGTGAGGCACCCGTCGCCCAGAAGGAGGCCGAGCGCGTAGGCGTCCATGGGGACGTCCTGAGCTGGGAAGAACACCGGCTGGCTGAGGAGAGGAAGCTCGTAGCGGTGATAGTGAGCGGCGCGAAGATCACCGACCATCTCGTTCGTCGTCAGCACTCGATGCGGCTTGCCGCGCCGGCGGTCGTCGCGCGTGTGGACGGCCCAGAGGTGGTCGCCGGTGGCGAGGGTGGAGGCACCGTCCTGGGTGGCGACGCGGAAGATGTCCTTCTCGCCTTGCGGGTACACGCCGAGGACGGGCGTCGGTTCGCCGTTCGAGCCGACCACGTAGTCGCCGACCTCGAGCTCACCGATCGGGCGGAAACCGTCCGGCGTGAGGACGTTGGTGTACACCGGCTGCGCCCGGCCACGCATGTATGCCAGGGGGGCGACTTCGATGGTGCCGGCGGTGAGCAGGCGGGGGATCGAGTCGGGGTCGACCATGTCGTGCAGGGCGTCGTACAGGGGCCGCAGGTAGGGGTCGATCTTCTCCGACAGCGTGCCGGGCAGGAAGCCGAGCGACTCCCCCGCCTCGACGGCCGGGCGGGTGAGGATGATCCGGTTGACCTGCTTGGCCTGCAGCGCCTGGACGGCCTTGGCCATCGCGAGGTACGTCTTGCCCGTACCGGCCGGACCGATCGAGAAGATCACGGTGTGGTTGTCGATCGCGTCGACGTACTTCTTCTGACCCAGCGTCTTCGGCCGGATCGTCCGCCCGCGGTTGGACAGGATGTTCAGCGTCAGGACGTCGGCAGGCCGCTCGCCGTCGCGGGAACGCAGCATCGCGATGCTCCGCTCGACCGCGTCCGCGGTGAGTCCCTGGCCGGAACGGACGACGGCGATCAGCTCGTCGAACAGCTGCTCGACCAGCTTGATCTCCTCGACGTTCTCGCCGGAGACGGTGATCTCGTTCCCGCGCGCATGGATCTGCGCGTCGAACGCCTTTTCCACCACTCGGAGGAGCTCGTCGCGCGGCCCGAGCAGGCTGACCATCGGGATGCTCGAGGGGACGGTGATCTTGGCGCCGGGTGTCGTGCTCTTCGCCATGGGCAGCCTTGTCGGCCTACCTCCGAGGTTTCGTGGTGGAGTGAACGACGTTCATCGTATCCGCCGTCAGCAGAAACGGAGGGATGGATTTACTCGCTAACCGAGCTCACCGTTCAGCTTGCGGCCGCCGAGAACGTGCGCGTGGCAGTGCGGAACGACCTGGCCGCCCTCGTCGCCGGTGTTGAACGCGATCCGGTAGCCCGAGTCCGCGACGCCGTCCTCGTACGCGACCGCGACGCACTCCTCCATGATCTGGCGCAGCAGCTCGGAGTCGGCCGCGGCGACCGCACCGACGTCGACAAGGTGCTCCTTCGGGATCACGAGTACGTGCACCGGCGCCTGCGGGCTCACGTCGCGGAACGCCAACGTGGTGTCGGTCTCACGCACCACAGTCGCCGAGATCTCCCCTGCCACGATGCGGCAGAAAACACAGTCCCCGGGACCAGCCATGCGTACGCCTCCTCGCGCCCTTCGATGCTGAGCAGACGTTACCGCTTGCGATCGAACGACCTCAGGCGCGGTCGGTCCATGCCTCGCGGATCCGGGAGAACACGCCCCGACGCGGCGACGCGAACTGGCCGCGCGCCTTCTCCTCGCCACGGAGCCGGGCCAGCTCGGAGAGCAGCTCGCGCTGCGCCGCGTCCAGCTTCGACGGCGTCTCCACCACCACGTGCACGACCAGGTCGCCGCGGCCCGTACTCGACAGGTGCGGCACGCCGCGCCCGGCGACGACCACCCGCTCGCCGGACTGCGTGCCCGGCTTGATGTCCAGCTCGTGCGCCTCGCCCTCGAGCGTGTCCAGCGAGATCGTCGTACCCAGCGCCGCCGCCGTCATCGGCAGCGTCACCGAGCAGTGCAGGTCGTTGCCGCGCCTGTTCCACACTTCGTGCGGCGCGACCTCGACCTCGATGTAGAGGTCGCCCGCCGGACCGCCGCCGGGGCCGACCTCGCCCTGGCCGGCCAGCTGGATGCGCGTTCCGTCGTCGACGCCCGCGGGGATCCGGATCGACAGCGTCTTCCGCGTCTGCACCCGACCCTCGCCGGCGCACTCCGGGCACGGGTTGGGGATCACGGTGCCGAAACCCTGGCAGCGCGAGCACGGACGCGACGTCATCACGTTGCCGAGGAACGAACGCTGTACCGAGTTGACCTCGCCGCGTCCCTCGCAGGCCGGGCAGGTCGTCGGCCGGGTCCCCGGCGCCGCGCCCTCGCCACCACACGAGCCGCAGACCACCGCGGTGTCGACCTGGATCTCGCGAACGGCGCCGAAGACGGCCTCCGCGAGGTCGATCGTCAGCCGCAGCAACGCGTCCTGGCCGCGCCGCCGGCGCGGGCGGGGCCCACGCTGCGTCGCCTGGCCGAAGAACGCGTCCATGATGTCGGTGAACGAGAACCCAGGCCCGAAGCCCGCGCCGCCCGGCCCGGCAGCGCCGAGCGGGTCGCCGCCGAGGTCGTACACCTCGCGCTTCTTCGGGTCGGACAGCACCTCGTACGCCCGGGTGATCTCCTTGAACCGCTCGTGTGTCTCCGGATCCGGGTTGACGTCCGGGTGCAGGGTGCGCGCGAGCTTGCGGTACGCCTTCTTGATGTCCTCGGCGTTCGCGTCTCGGCGCACGCCGAGGAGCTCGTAATAGTCCTGGCTCATGCTCTGGGTAGCCTCATGCACAGACTTCATTCCCCTGCGAGGATCTGGCTGACATAGCGTGCAACTGCCCGGACGGCGCCCATGGTGCCGGGGTAGTCCATGCGGGTCGGCCCTACAACTCCAAGTGTGCCGACCGCTTCGCTCCCTGGACCATATCCGGTCGTGACAAGGGTGGCCGCCGCCAGCTCCGCGTACTGGTTCTCGTGGCCGATCCGAACGGTCAACGACGACCCGCTCGCCTCACCCAGCAGGCGCAGCAGCACGACCTGCTCCTCCAGCGCCTCGAGGACGTCGCGGATCGAGTGGTCGAACTCGGTGCCGAACAACGTGAGGTTGGCCGTACCGCCGACCGCGATCCGCTCGTCCGGTCGCTCCACCACGGTCTCGAGGAACGTCGTGACCACCGGCGTGACGATCGCGCGATCCTCGTGGGCGAACTGCTCGGGCAGGTCGGCGACGTTCGGCTGGACCTCGACGAGCCGGCGCCCCACGACGGCCGCGTTGAGCCGCGCCCGCAGGTCTCCGAGCAGCTGTTCGGAGACGTCGACCGGGAGGTCGACCACGCGCTGCTCGACTCGGCCGGTGCTGGTGATGAGCACGAGCAGCAGCCGGCTCGGTGAAAGCGTGACGAGCTCGACGTGCCGGACGCTGCTGCGGGTCAGGATGGGGTACTGCACGACCGCGACCTGGCGGGTGAGCTGGGCGAGCAGGCGTACGGTCCGGTGCACGACATCGTCGAGGTCCACAGCGCCCTCGAGGAACATCGAGATCGCCCGCTTCTCCGCGCCGCTCATCGGCTTGACCGTGGTCAGCCGGTCGACGAACAGCCGGTAGCCCTTGTCAGTCGGGATCCGCCCCGCGCTCGTGTGCGGCTGGGCGATGTAGCCGTCCTCCTCCAGCGCCGCCATATCGTTGCGCACGGTGGCCGGCGAGACGCCGAGGTTGTGCCGGTCGACGAGTGCCTTCGAACCCACCGGCTCCTGGGTGTGGACGTAGTCCTCGACGATGGCGCGCAACACCGAGAGCTTGCGTTCGTCCAACATCGACTCACCTCCCCGGGGCAGCTTGGCACTCGATAAGTACGAGTGCCAGTCTACGGGCTCGCGCGCCTTAGGACGGCCCACGCTTCCACAGCCCGCCCACCTTCGCCGCCCGCCGCGGTGATGTGTCCCGACCCAAGCGCCACTTCACCCAACCGGCTGGGGTTTTCCAACGTGGCAAGCGGCCGCCGAACCCCGATTCGGTGGGTGAAGTGGCGCGAGCTGTGGAGAAGGTGGCCCCGGACTGGGGAGCGCTCAAGGGATTCGGGATGCTGGCGCCATGACGAGCGCGGGTGGGCAGCGGGGCTGGGTCGAGGTCGGCGAGCGGTGCTGGGCGCGGACGTACGGTCCGTTCGACACGACCGTGGGCGTCGTGGCCGGCGCCGGCGGGCTGCTGGTCGTCGACACGCTCGGCTCGCCCGAGCAGGGCGCCGAGCTGGCCCATGATCTCCCGGTCGAAGGCGAGGTCCGCTGGGTCGTGAACACCCACGGGCATATCGGCCATATCGGCGGAAACGCGGCGTTTCCCGACGTCGAGCGATGGCAGCACGAGACCCTGGCGGAACGTGAAGGCACGAGGTCGTTCGCCTCGGTCGCGTACGTCGACCTCGGCGACCGGCTGGTCGAGCTCGCCCACCCCGGCCGCGGACACACCGAGGGCGACGTGGTGGTGCGGGTGCCGGACGCGAACGTGCTGTTCACCGGTGACGTCGTGATCCAGAACGGCCCGCCGGCGTACGGTGCCGACAGCTTCCCGATGGACTGGCCGAAGGCGCTCGACGTCGTCCTCGGCCTGCTCACCGAGACCACGGTCGCCGTCCCTGGGCACGGAAGCCCCACGGACCGCGACTTCGTCACCGACCTGGTCGCCGAGGTGAGCGCGGTCGCCGACGCGATCCAGCACCTGGTCTCCACCGGCGTACAGCCCGCCGACGCGCTCGCCGCGACCGACTGGCCGTTCCCGCGCGAGACGCTCGTCGAGGCGATCCGGCGCGGCTACGAACACCTCGGCGGACCCACCCCGCCGCGCCTCCCGCTGCTCCCCGCCTAGCTCAATTACCGTCGAGAGCATGGCCCACGACCCGTACGGCTCCGACGTGCTCGCCACCGACTGGCGCAAGCCCAAGCTCGGCCGCACCACCGATGTGGAGGTCGAGCTCGACCTCGTGCTCGAGGACGCGACCGACGGGTTCGTCGGCGCCGTGGTGAAGATCGAACGGGACCTGTTCGTGCTCGAGGACCGCCACGGCAAGCGACGCACGTTCCCGTACGGACCGGGCTTCTGGCTCGACGGCAAGCCGGTCGCGGCCCGCAAGCCCACCCAGCAGGGCCCCACCAAGCCAGCAAGGACCGCCTCCGGCTCTGTCGCAGTGCACGGCGCCAAGGCACGGGTCGCCCGCGCGAGCCGCATCTACGTCGAGGGCCGCCACGACGCCGAGCTGGTGGAGAAGGTCTGGGGCGACGACCTGCGCATCGAGGGCGTCGCGGTCGAGTACCTCGAAGGCGTCGACGACCTCGCCGCCATCGCGCGCGAGTTCTCGCCCGGCCCGAACCGCAAGCTCGGTGTGCTCGTCGACCACCTCGTCGAGGGTTCGAAGGAGAGCCGGATCGCCGCGGCGGTCAAGAACCCGCACGTGCTCGTCGTCGGCCACCCGTACATCGACATCTGGCAGGCCGTCCGGCCGGAACGCCTGGGGCTGAAGGAATGGCCGACGATCCCGCGCGGTACGTCGTGGAAGCATGGGATCTGCGCGGCGTTCGGCTGGCCGCACGCCGACCAGGCCGACGTCGCCCAGGCGTGGAAGCGGATCCTCGGCGCCGTCCGCGACTACCGCGACCTCGACCCGGCCCTGCTCGGCCGGGTCGAGGAGCTGATCGACTTCGTCACCGCCACGCCCGACGATCAATGACCGCCTGAGCGGGGCCCGGAAGCACTACCGTTCTGCTATGACGCAGCCTCCTTCCGAGCAGCCACCCGGTTCGGCCGGCGACCCGCCGCCGGACACACCGCCTCCGCCGCCCCCGGCGGGCGACACGACACCGTCTCCGGTGAACGACCCGCCGCCTTACAGCGAGCCGCCGCCCGCGCCGCCGTACGGTGGCGCGCCGCCTCCCCCGCCGCCGACCGCCTGGCCCTCGGGCACGACCGGCGCCACCACGCCGATGACGCCAGACCAGGAGCGCACGTGGGCGATCGTGTCCCACGTCGGCAGCTTCGCCGCCGCGTACGTCGCCCTCGGCCTGCTCTGCCCGCTGGTCGTGCTGCTGGTCAAGGGCAACGAGTCGCAGTTCGTCCGCGCGAACGCGGTCGAGTCGCTCAACTTCCAGATCACCGTCGCGATCGCCGCCGTGATCTCGTTCGTCCTGGTGTTCCTGGTGATCGGGATCTTCATGCTGATCGCGCTCGCCATCGCCTACATCGTGTTCGTCATCCTCGGCACGATGGCCGCGAGCAAGGGCGAGGTCTACCGGTATCCGATCTCCCTCCGCCTGGTGAAGTAGTCCTCAGCCGGCGGCGGCCCGCTCGGTCAGGGGACGCCGCCGCCGTGGCAGCTCGGTGAGGGTCGGCAGCGGGAACGCCGCGTTCGGGTCGTACACGTTGACCCCCGGCGGCACGATCTCGTCGATCCGGTCGAGCACGTCGTCGTCCAGCAGCAGGTCCTCGCTCTTCGCCAGCGAGTCGAGCTGCTCCATCGTGCGCGGTCCGAGGATCACCGACGTGACGCCCGGGTGGACGAGCGTGAACGCCACCGCGAGCTCGGGCAGCGGGCGGCCCAGCTCGTCCGCGAGCTTGGCGAGCTTCTCGATCGCTTCGTACTTGCCCGCGTTCGCCGGGTTCTCCGGGTCGAACCGATCCGGCGCCAGCGACGCCCGTCCCGAGGTGAAGTCGACGTCCTGGCCGCGGCGGAACTTGCCGGACAGGAAGCCCCACGCGAGCGGGCTCCACGTCAGCACGCCCATCCCGTACCGCTGGCAGGTCGGCAGCAGCGAGCTCTCGATGCCGCGGGCGAGCAGGTTGTACGGAGGCTGCTCGGTGCGCAGCCGCAGCAGACCGCGCTGCTCGGAGACCTTGTGCGCCTCGACGATCTCGGCGGCCGGAAACGTCGAGCAGCCGAACGCGCGGATCTTGCCCTGATGCACCAGATCGCTCAACGCCGACAGGGTTTCCTCGATGTCGGTGTTGTAGTCCGGGCGATGTACTTGGTAGAGGTCGATCCAGTCCGTCTGCAGTCGTCGCAGGCTGTCCTCGACCTCCTTGACGATCCAGCGTCGCGAGCTGCCGCTCCTGTTGCGGCCCTCGGTGAACGGGAAGAACACCTTGGTGGCGAGGACGACGTCGTCGCGGCGGCCCTGGAGCGCCTTGCCGACGATCTGCTCGGACTCGCCCGCGGAGTACATGTCCGCGGTGTCGACGAAGTTGATGCCGCGGTCGAGTGCCGCGTGGACGATGCGGAGGGAGTCGTCGTGGTCGGGGTTGCCGATGGCGCCGAACATCATGGCACCGAGGCAGTGCACGGAGACCTCGATGCCCGTTCCGCCAAGTGGTCGATAGCGCATGGTTCGTACGGTAGGAGCTGGAGTTCTCTCCAGGTCAAGTTGTCGGGGTTGCCCGATCGGGCAACCGGGCGGGTCGGCTATGTCGTCCGTTGGCGCCGCGGCGGTGTCGAGCCCGGTGGTACGTCCGATTTCAGTCCTACCTTCTTCGCATGACCGAAACGCCAGGCACTCCGTTCTCGGGTCCGACGCCCGAGCAGCAGCCCACGACGCCACCGCCTCCCCCGCCTCCGCCGGGGTACGGCGGGCAGGTGCCGCCCTCCGTGCCGATGACCGTTCAGGACGAGCGCACCTGGTCGCTGCTCGCCCACATCGGCTCGATCATCCTGGGTTTCCTCGCGCCCCTGATCGTCCTGCTGGTCAAGGGAAACGAGTCCCAGACCGTCCGCGCGCACGCGACCGAGTCGCTCAACTTCCAGATCACGGTCCTGATCGGCTACGTCGTCTCCTGGATCTTGGCGTTCGTGCTGATCGGGTTCTTCCTGGTCTTCGTGGTCTGGGTCGTCTCGTTGATCTTCGCCATCATGGGCACGATGGCCGCCAGCAAGGGCGAGCCGTACAAGTACCCGTTCGCCCTGCGCCTGGTCAGCTAGGTCCTCAGTCCCAGTCGAGCAAGCGGCGGACCACGGCGTCGGCGAGGAGCCGGCCGCGGAGTGTCAGCACTGCGCGGCCGGCGGCCAGCGCGTCCGCTTCCAGCAGGCCGTCAACCGCCGCTTGCGCAGCGGCGGTTTTGCCTTGCTGGTCGAGGATCTCGAGGGCCAGCCCGGTGCTCAGCCTCAGCTCGAGCAGTACCCGTTCGACCCGGCGGGTCTCGTCGTCCAGCAGCTCGCGGGCGTGTGCGGGACTCGCACCGGCGGCCAGCCGTTCGGCGTACGCGGCCGGGTGCTTGACGTTCCACCAGCGCACGCCGCCGACGTGGCTGTGCGCTCCAGGCCCGATGCCCCACCAGTCGGCGCCGGTCCAGTAGAGCTCGTTGTGCCGGCAGCGAGCGGCGGAATCCGTTGCCCAGTTGGAGACTTCGTACCACCCGTACCCCGCAGCGGCGAGCGTCGAGTCTGCCTGCACGTACCGGTCGGCGAGGACGTCGTCGTCCGGCATCGGGAGCTCGCCGCGCTTGATCCTGGCCGCGAGCCGCGTACCGTCCTCGACGATGAGCGCGTACGCCGACACGTGGTCCGGGCCTGCCGCGGCGACGGCGTCAAGGCTGGCTTGCCAATCCTCGTCGGACTCCCCTGGCGTGCCGTAGATCAGGTCGAGGTTGACGTGCTCGAAGCCCGCCGCCCGCGCCTCGGCCACGCACTCCTCCGGCCTGCCCGGAGTGTGCTGCCGGTCGAGGACGGCGAGCACATGCTGCCGGGCGCTCTGCATGCCGAACGAGACGCGGGTGAAGCCCTGCTCCCGAAGGCGATCGAGGTACGCGGGGTCGACCGACTCCGGGTTCGCCTCGGTGGTGACCTCCGCGCCGGGCGCGAGCCCGAACTCCGCGTCGGCGGCCTCGAGGATCCGGCCGAGATCCTCCGGTGGCAGCAACGTCGGCGTACCGCCGCCGACGAACACGGTCTGGATCGGCAGCTCCCGGTCGCCGAGCACGCGCCGGGCGAGCCGCAGCTCGGCCAGCACCCCGTCGGCGTACGTCGACCACGAGGCACCGGGAGCCGACCCGAGCTCCGATGCCGTGTAGGTGTTGAAGTCGCAGTAGCCGCACCGGGTCACACAGAACGGCACGTGCACGTACAGCCCGAACGCCCGGCCGCCGCCCACCTCGGCGAGGGCAGCCGGCGGCAGCGCCCCATCGCGGGGCGCTGGCTCACCCTCGGGCAGCGTGGACGGCACGGCCCCATTCTTACTTGGGGTAGAAGCCGTCCAGCACGTCGGAGTACTTCTTCTCCACGGCCTTCCGCTTCAGCTTCAGGCTCGGCGTGATGCCGCCGTTCTCCACCGTGAGGTCGTGGTCGAGGATCGCGAACTTCTTGACCGTCTCCCAGCGGTTCAGTTTCGCGTTCAGCTGGTCGACGTATCCCTGCACCATCTCCTGCGCGGCGGTCGAGGTGACGATCTCGTCATAGGAGCCCGACACCTCGTTCTGCTCCGCCCACGCCACGATCGCGTCGGGGTCGAGAGTGACCAACGCGGACACGAAGTTCCGCTCGCTGCCGTAGACCAGCACGTTGCTCGCGTACGGGCACAGCGCCTTGAACGACGACTCGATCAGCGCTGGCGCGACGTACTTGCCGCCGGAGGTCTTGAACAGGTCCTTCTTCCGGTCGGTGATCCGCAGCAGCCCGTCCTCGAGCTCGCCGATGTCGCCGGTGTGGAACCAGCCCTCGCTGTCCAGCACCTCAGCGGTGAGCTCGGGCAGGTTGTGGTAGCCGCGCATCACGCCCGGGCCGCGGACCAGCACCTCGCCGTCCTCGGCGATCTTCACCTCGGTGCCGGGGACGACCGGGCCGACCGTTCCGAAGCGGAATCGCCCAGGCAGGTTGACGAACGAGGCCGCGCTCGTCTCGGTGAGCCCGTACCCCTCGACGATCAGGATGCCCGCGGCGTGGAACCACTCGGCGATGTCGCGGTTGAGCGCGGCCGCGCCGGAGACGAAGAACCGCTGCCGGCCGCCGAAGCGCGCGCGGATCTTCGACAGCACGAGCCTGTCGGCGAGCTTGTACTGGATCGCCAGCGCACCGGACGGCTCGCGACCGGCCTGCCGCAGCTGCGAGACCTTGCGGCCGACGCCGAACGCCCAGTGGAAGAGCTTCTCCTTGACGCCGCCCTCTTCCTCCATCATCGTGACGATCCGGCCGTGCGCCTTCTCGAAGATACGCGGGGCGGCGCCCATGAACGTGGGCTTCACGATGCCGAGGTTCTCGACGATCTTGTCGACCCGACCGTCGACCGCGGTGGAGAAACCGATCACGAGCTGCGCGACCTGGAGCACCTTGCCGAACGAGTGCGCGAGCGGCAGCCACAGGAACTGCAGGTCGTCGATGTTCAGGATGCCGAGCGCCTCGATCGCCGCGCCCTCGTACGTCCAGCAGTCGTGGGCCAGTCGTACACCCTTCGGACGGCCCGTCGTCCCGGACGTGTAGATCAACGTGGCCAGGCTCTCCGGACCGATCGCGGCGACCGCCTTGTCGATCGCGTCCGGGTGGTCCTCGAGGTACGCGGCGCCCTTCGCCTCCAGGTCGGCCAGCGACAGCACGTTGTTGGCCTCGTCCGGGGTGCCGTTGAACGTCACGATCGCCTTGACCGTCGGCATCTCCGAGCGCTTCTCGGCGAGCTTCTTCAGCTGGTCGTCGTCCTCGGCGAAGACGACCTGGCACTCGGCGTCGGAGACGATGAACGCGACCTCGCTCGCGACCGAGGCCGGGTAGACCGTCGTGGTCGCCGCGCCGGCGCACATCGTGGCGAGATCGGCGAGGATCCACTCGTAGGTGGTCGAGCCGTACACCGCGACCCGCTGCTCCGGCTCGACGCCCAGCGCGATCAGGCCGGCGGAGAGCTTGCGGACGCGTTCGCCGACCTCGCGCCAGGTCACCGACAGCCAGCCGCCGGTCGAGTCGTCGCCGGTCGGGTAGCGGAACGCCTCCCGCTCCGGCGTGGCCGCGATCCGGTCCAGGAACGCGTGCGCGACCGTCGGAGGGCGGCTCTCGACCTTGGACGCGTCAGGGCCTACGTAGTCCCCCACGGCAATGGTCATCATGCGCCTCCCAATGCGGTCGCCCAGCGTGCCCGAGGTGTGAGGAGAAACCTAGTCGTCCCCACCCTTCACACCATAGTGATCCAGCGGAAACGCCATGGCCAACTGCGCGAGGTCGATTCGGTGGTTTTGCCGCCCAGCTCTAATTCATCTATCGTTGAGTTTTGTGAGAAGTGGGCGGCGTCCGGGCAAGCAGGACACGCGGGAGACGATCCTGGTCGCCGCGCGTGCGTCGTTCGCCTCGGACGGGTACGACGCGACGACGGTCCGGAAGCTGGCCGCCGCTGTGGGCGTCGACCCGGCGCTGGTGCACCACTACTTCGGGTCGAAGGAGGAGCTCTTCCGGAGTGCGGTCGGGGCTCCGGTCAACCCCGCGTCCCTGTTCCCGCGGATCTTCGTCGGACCGCGATCCGAGATCCCGGAACGGTTGGTCCGGACGTTCCTGGGCGTGTGGGACGACCCGGTCACCGGGCCCTCGTTCCTCGCGTTCCTGCGTACGGCGGTCAGGAACCAGACGACGAACAAGCTCGTGCGCGAGTTCTTCGACCTGCAGGTCCAGCGGAGAGTGCTGCGGGATCTCGACACGGGCATCCCCGCTGCCGAGATCCCGCTGCGGACGACGCTGCTCGCCAGCCACCTGTTCGGGCTCGCGATGATGCGCTACCTCATCCAACTGGAGCCACTCGCGAGCGCTTCCACCGACACCGTCGTGGCGGCGGTCGCTCCGGCGGTGCGGCACGCGTTGTACGGCCCGCTGGGTCAGGCGAGCCGGGTGACCTCGACGGTGACGCCGAGCGTGCTGGAGCCCGCTCCGGAGTAGAGGCCCTTCAGCGGCGGCACGTCGCCGTAGTCGCGACCGCGGCCGACGAGCACGTGGCGCTCGCCGACGGGGATGTCGTTCGTGGGGTCGTACGACGTCCAGCCGCCGTCCCACCACTCCACCCAGGCGTGGCTCTCCCCCGCGGTCGGCTCGCCCACCACGGCGTCCGGGACGGGGTGCAGGTAGCCGGAGACGTAGCGCGCCGGGATGCCGCAGCCGCGGAGGAGGGAGACGGCGACGTGCGCGATGTCCTGGCAGACGCCCTTGCGTTCGTGCCAGACGTCCGCGACGCTCGCGTGCACCTCGGTCGCTCCGGGCACGTACTCCACCTGGGAGTGGACGAACTCGCAGATCTGCATGGCGGTCTCACCAGGGGCTTGGGCTTTCGCGAAGCCGTTGGCGATTTGGCTGAGCTCGTCGTCGAGGGTGGTCCTCGTGGTCGGGGCGAGCCACTCGACGTACTTGTCGCGGATCCCCTCGTCGGCGAGTGCCTCCCACGGCGCGCCCTCGTGCGGGGGCGGCGTCTCGAGGGTCTCGACGACGCTGGTCGCGACGACCTGCAGCTCGGTGTGCGGGACGTGGACGTCGAACGCGTAGACCTGGGTGCCCCAGTAGTCCCAGTACCGCGCGGTCGCGGTCACCGGTCTGACTTCGACACGGGCTTCGAGGGCTGTTTGGAAGACGTTGGTCACCGGGGTCATGCGGGCCTCGTTGTACGAGGCGACGACGTCGTTCTCGTAGCGGAATCCCGTTCGGTGCTTGATCCGCAGCCGCCAGGTCATGCGATGCCCTCCTGCGCCCAGGACACCGCTCGCGCGGCTTGGAAGAAGCGCCTCGTGACGGCGTCGCTGACGTCGGAGCAGGTGCGTTCGAGCTCGGCGAGGACCGCGGGGAGGTCGGCGATGATCTCGTCGGTGCGGCGGTACTCGAGCATCGTCCTTGCCCTGCCAAGTCGTCGGCGTGCCTCGTCGGCGACACCGGCGCGCTCGGGGCCGGGGTCGAGCTCGGTCAGGCAGGACTCGGCGGTGGAGAGGGCGGCGAAGACGGAACGGGGAAACAGCCTGTCCAGCAGGAGAAACTCGACGACAGCTGCCTCATCAAGCACGCCTCGGTAGGTGCGGAGGATCGCCTCGTACGCGCCGCAGGATCTCAGCATGGTCGACCAGGAGGGCCGGCTCTGACCGGGTGCGCCGGCGAGGACTCTGGTCATGAGCAGGCGCGCGGTCATGTCGACGCGTTCGAGGGATCTGCCGAGGACGAGAAAGAGCCAGGCGGAGTCGCGGGACATCGTGGCGTCGACGACTCCGGCGAGGGTGGCGGTGCGTTCGCGTACCCAGGTGAAGAAGACGTGCGGGCCGATGCGTTCGGCTCGTCTGCGGGCTTCGGGGAGGGCAAGCCAGGTGCTGTTGAGGCTCTGCCAGAACTCCGACGAGAGAGTTTCCCTTGCCCCGCGGGCGTTCTCGCGGGCTGCCGAGATGGCGCCGCTGATGGATCCGGGGTCGGCGGACTCGAATCCCAAGCGGGCAAGGACGATACGTGCGTCAATCGTTCGTTGCGGTACGTCGTGTTGGCCCATGACCGAGAGCAGCGAACGACAGGCGGTGTCCTCGTCGGCCCACGGGTCCTCGAGCAGGAGTTGGAGCTGCACGTCGAGCGTGCGCGCTGTGGAGTCGGCGCGCTCGACGTACCGGCCGATCCAGAACATGGACTCCGCGATCCGGCTCAGCATGGCTCGCCACCCATCTGCTGCTGCTGTTGCTGCTGGTCACTCCAGCCCGGTCCCCGGTCGGGCGCGACACCTGGCGGGGTCAGGGAGTGCTCGGCGTCGAGGTGGGCGACGTCCTGCCGCTGCGACTGGGTCTGCTCGTCGTCCCCCACCACCCAGGTGTCCTTCGATCCCCCGCCACGGCTGGAGTTCACCACCAAAGCGCCTTCGCCGAGCGCCACTCGCGTCAGGCCGCCCGGCAGCACCCAGACCCGTTCCCCGTCGTTCACCGCGAACGGCCGCAGGTCCGCGTGCCGCGGGCGGAAGCGGTCGCCGACGAACGTGGGGACGGTCGAGATCTGCACCACCCGCTGCGCGATCCATGCCCGCGGCTCGGCTCGGACCCGCGCCTGCAGCCGAGTCAGCGTCTCGTCGTCGGCGTGCGGCCCGATCACGAGTCCCTTCCCACCCGACCCGTCCACCGGCTTCAGCACCAACTCGTCGACCCGTTCGACTACCCACTCGAGCACGTCGCGGTCGTCCAGCCGGTAGGTGTCGACGTTCGGCAGCACCGGTTCCTCGTCGAGGTAGTAGCGCACGAGATCCGGCACATACGTATAGATCAGCTTGTCGTCAGCGACCCCGTTCCCGATCGCGTTGGCGAGCGTCACGTTCCCGACCCGCGCCGCGTTCAGCAACCCGGGACAGCCGATCATCGAGTCCGGCCGGAAGTGCACCGGGTCGAGGAACTCGTCGTCGGTGCGCCGGTAGATCACGTCGACCGGTCGCTCACCTGCCGTCGTACGCATGCGCACGCGGTTCCCCGAGCACACCAGGTCGCGCCCCTCGACGAGCTCGACCCCCATCAGCCGGGCGAGCAGCGCGTGCTCGAAGTACGCGGAGTTGTAGACACCAGGCGTCAGCACCACGACCGAGGGATCGTCGACGCCCGGCGGCGCGGCGGCCCGGAGCGCGGCGAGCAGCTTCTGCGGGTAGTCGGACACAGGACGCACCCGCCCCGCCGCGAAGGCCTCGGGAAAGACGCGCGTCAAAGCCCGCCTGTTCTCGATGACGTACGAAACCCCAGAAGGCGTACGGACGTTGTCCTCCAGGACGCGGAACGTGCCTTCCTCGTCGCGGACGAGGTCGATGCCGGAGACGTGCACGCGGACCCCGTTCGGCGGCTCGATGCCGTGCGCCTCGCGGTGGAAGTGCTTGCTCGTGGCGATGACGCGGCGCGGCACGATGCCGTCGTTCAGCACGTTCCCCGGCCCGTACACGTCGGCGAGGAAGGCCTCCAGCGCCTTCACCCGCTGCTGGACGCCGCGGTCGATGCGGTCCCACTCGAGCTGGGTGAGGACGCGCGGCACGATGTCGACCGGAAACGGCCGCTCCTCGCCGTCGTACGCGAACGTGACGCCGGAGTCCATGAACGCCCGCGCCAGCGCCTCCACCCGAGGCCGCAGCTCGTCCGCGGCAAGCGGTCGCAGTGCCGAAAGGATCGCGTCATAGGACGTTCGGCTCAGCCCCGGTTCGGCGAAAGTCTCATCCCAAGCCGCACCCAGCTCGTAGCCCTCGAAGAGATCCGCCATCCCCGGACTGTACTTCCGGGACGTTTCGGAGTCATTACCTCCGATCGAGCCCGGAAGCGCTACTTCTTCTCCTTGACCGTGGCGTCACCAGTCTGGAGAGCAGCGACGAATGCCTCCTGGGGAACTTCGACGCGACCGACCATCTTCATGCGTTTCTTCCCCTCCTTCTGACGTTCGAGGAGCTTGCGCTTCCGGGTAATGTCACCGCCATAACACTTGGCGAGAACGTCCTTGCGCATCGCGCGAATCGTCTCCCGTGCGATGATCCGCGAACCGATCGAGGCCTGGATCGGCACCTCGAACTGCTGCCGCGGGATCAGTTCCTTGAGCTTCTGCGCCATCGTCACCCCGTACGAGTACGCCTTGTCCTTGTGCACGATCGCCGAGAACGCGTCGACCGGGTCGCCGTGCAGCAGGATGTCGACCTTCACCAGCTCCGACGTCTCCTCGCTGGTGGGCTCGTAGTCGAGCGACGCATAGCCCCGCGTACGAGTCTTCAGCGCGTCGAAGAAGTCGAACACGATCTCCGCGAGCGGCAACGTGTAGCGCAGCTCGACCCGGTCGGTCGAGAGGTACTCCATGCCGAGCAGCTTCCCGCGCCGGCCCTGGCACAGCTCCATCACCGGACCGATGAAGTCGGCCGGCGTCAGCACCGTGGCGCGAACGATCGGCTCGTACACCTCGGCGATCTTGCCCTCGGGGTACTCGCTCGGGTTGGTGACGACGTGCTCCGTACGGTCTTCCATCACGACGCGATAGACGACGTTCGGCGCGGTCGAGATCAGGTCGAGGTCGAACTCGCGCTCGAGCCGCTCCCGCACGATCTCCATGTGCAGCAGGCCGAGGAAGCCGCAGCGGAAGCCGAAGCCGAGAGCGCCGGAAGTTTCGGGCTCGTACAGCAACGCCGCGTCGTTCAGCTGCAGCTTGTCCAACGCCTCGCGGAGCTCGGTGAAGTCGTCGCCGTCGACCGGGTACAGGCCGGCGTAGACCATCGGCTTCGGGTGCCGGTAGCCCGCCAACGGCTCGGCCGCGCGGTTGTTGACCGCGGTCACGGTGTCGCCGACGCGAGCCTGCCGTACCTCCTTCACCCCGGTGATGAGGTAGCCGACCTCGCCGACGCCGAGGGTCTGGGCCTTGGTCGGGTCGGGCGCGATGACGCCGACCTCGAGCATCTCGTGCGAAGACTTCGTCGACATCATCAGCACCCGCTCGCGGTTGGACAGCGAGCCGTCGATGACGCGGACGTAGCTGATCACGCCGCGGTACGTGTCGTAGACCGAGTCGAAGATCATCGCCCGCGGCGGCGCGTCCGCGTCGCCGACCGGCGCCGGGACCTGGCGGACGATCTCGTTCAGCAGGTGCTCGACGCCCTCGCCGGTCTTCGCGGACACGCGGAGAACGTCGGACACGTCGCAGCCGATGATGTGCGCGATCTCCGCCGCGTACTTGTCCGGCTGCGCCGACGGCAGGTCGATCTTGTTCAGGACCGGGATCACGTGCAGGTCGGCGTCGAGCGCGAGGTAGAGGTTGGCGAGCGTCTGTGCCTCGATCCCCTGAGCGGCGTCGACGAGCAGGACGGCGCCCTCACAGGCGGCGAGCGAGCGCGACACCTCGTAGGTGAAGTCGACGTGGCCCGGCGTGTCGATCAGGTTCAGGATGTGCGGCCGAGTGTCGCCCTCGGGCGTCCACGGCAGCCGTACGGCCTGGCTCTTGATCGTGATGCCGCGTTCCCGCTCGATGTCCATCCGGTCGAGGTACTGCGCGCGCATGCTGCGCTCGTCGACGACGCCGGTGAGCTGCAGCATCCGGTCGGCCAACGTCGACTTGCCGTGGTCGATGTGCGCGATGATGCAGAAGTTCCGGATCAGCGCCGGAGGCGTCTGGCCGGGCTGCGGCGCCGCCGCGGGGGTTACGGGCACGGATGGTCCATTCGTGAACTAGGGGAACGCCCACCATCATCCCATGCCGGCACCCCACCCACCGCCCTGCGCCGTGATCATGTACGTGATCATGAAGGCAAACCGGCGTATACGACCACTGAGCCGTCATGATCACGTACATGATCACCGGGTGGAGTGGGCCTGCTCCAGGGAGCGGAGCAGGTCGCGGCGGACCCGTTCGTACGGGTCGCCATGCTCCGGGTACGACACCGGCTGGTCCAGAGCGGTGTCGTCCAGCACCCGCGGCACGATCGTGGCCAACGCCTTCTCGACCTCCCGCGACAGCCCCGCGGCGCGGGCCATCGTCAGGTACTGGTGGTCCTGCAACCCGCGCCGGTAGTTCGCGAGCTGAATCGTCCCGATAGGCCCAGGTACGCCCCGGTCCTGCGCCGGGTGCAGCACCTCCTCGCCCGGGTAGACGAGCACGCCGTCGCCGTTCGCGAAGAAGCCGCGCCGGTTGAAGAACGTGATCGGCTCCGCCCACACGTTCTGGTCCCGCTCCCAGGCCGGGTTCGCCTGCCCGTTGTGCCGCCAGTGGTTCGCGTGCCAGTAGAAGTAGCGCGTGATCCCGTGCTTGAACGCCGCCCAGATCGTGGCTCGCGGGTCCGTCGCCGGGCTGTCGATCAGCGCCGAGCCGAGCTGCGGGCGCTGCCCGTTGTACGGGTGCATGTCGCGCCCCTCGGCCCGCAGCGCAGCCGCCACCGGGCTCGAGTACAGGTCGCCGACCGTGCCCCAGAGGTCGATCGCCTTGTTCGGGCCGTCCAACTCGGCGTCGTACGTGTGCGACACGAACACCGGCAGCGGCGCGCCGCTGGAGTGCACGGCCTCGCCGATCGAGCGGATGTACGGGAACTGGTCCGGGCTCGGCTCGTCCGGCATGTAGACGAACGTCTCGGCATCCGGCAGGTTCGCGCCCAGCCAGTCGGTCCACGGGCGGGCGTTCGCCGCGGCCTCCTCCGGCGTGTCGAAGTCCGCGCCGGGACCGTAGAACGTCCGCGGCACCAGCGTGTTGCCGACCCCGACGCCCGGGCCGTCGTACCCGTTCGCCGGCGTGAAGTCCGCGCCGCGGAAGCGGCCCAGCGCGGCGGAAGCGGTCGGGATGTCGTACGCATGCACGAACTCCACCCGGTTCCGGTGCGCGAACCGGTGGAACGCCGGGTCGAGGTTGCGGCCCTGGTACCGCTCGACCTGCGACGGCTCGTAGTAGATCATCGCGGTCAGGCTGTTCTCGTCCGGCAGCGTCACGTCGTACACGCGCAGGCTGATCGGCAGCCGCTTGACGACGCGGTCGGCGCGGACGGTGACGGTGCCGCGGTACGTGCCGGCGCGCGCGTCCTTCGGCACGTAGACGTCGAACCAGAACGCCTGGTTCGACCGCGGCGCGACGGTCAGCGGGAAGCCGCCGAGGCCCGCCTTCGCAGTCGACGGGATGAGCTGGACCGGCGTCGGGCCGAGCGGGTCGGCGGGCTCGGAAGGCGAGCCGGGCGGGACGATCCAGTCGGCGTTGGTGCGCTTGGTGACGTCCAGGTAGCCCTCGCTGAACGCCTGGATGTCGCGGCCGGCGTACTGCGTCGGGTCCTCGGCGGGTGGCCGGCTGGTGATCACGTGCCGGCCGCGCCTCAGCTCGGGCAGCGCGGCAGTGAGCTTCTCGATGCCGGCCGAGCCAGACTCCACCACGACCTGGAACGAGACGATCTCGTTCCGCGCGCCGAAGATCGCGATGTCGCGCCCGTTCCAGGCGGAGTTGCGGCGCTCGTTGGAGTTGGCGAGATCGTCGCGGTCGACCTTCTCGCCGTCGTTCACGGCCCAGATCGAGGCGACCGTACGACCGTGGCCGCTGTGGCCGGGCGCCGCGGCGGCCACTCCCGCCGAACCTGTCAGTGCCATGGCGCACACCAGCACACCGAACCGAAGTACCGAACCTCGTGTCATCGCGTCCCTCGCAAACCGGCACGGTCCCCGAGGGCATCCAACCACGAATGTCAGCTGGTCCTGATCTCCCGGCACAGTTCGGCCAAGGCGCGGTCGACGGCGGCGGAGACACCGGGGGCGTGCGGCGACGTGCCGTCGGCGAGGGAGACCAGCCACACCAGGTCGTCGGTCCCGGGCTTGCGGCGCGCGACCACCAGCGCCTGGCCGTGGCCGTCGAGGTCGACGCGGGTGTGGAGCACGTGCGACGCGGCGACCCGGTCGGCGACGAGCGTCGCGAGCTCGGGACTGCCGAGCGAGAACGTGAGCTTTGTCGGCGCACCGGGAAGAAGTCCGAGGATGGTGAGCGTTGAAGATTCCTGGTCCCAATGGGAACGCGCGATCTGCTCCCAGCCAATTCGCGTACTCGCCGTACGCAGACCCCAATAGAAAGCACGGTCAGTCACCATCACCGGCTTGGCGTCGGCCCAGCCTCTGGCGAGGATTCGCTCGGTCGGCAACAGCCCGACGAGCTCCCGTGCGTTGAGAAAGACGTTGGAGCGTTGATGAATCTTCGAGTAGAAGCCTCGGAGCAGACGTTGACCGAACGTCTGGCGAGCCAGCCGACCGGCGACAGTGAGGGTTGCCATCATTCGACCTCCAAAGCGTGGCTGCACATCTGAAGACACGAAGCGAGAATCGACTCGGTTCATTCCCGAAGAATTGTTTCCGTGCGTTATCCTCAGTCAGCGAAAATCGAACGAAAGAAATGCGGTT
The DNA here is from genome assembly GCF_016907715.1 of Tenggerimyces flavus. Lineage (NCBI taxonomy): Bacteria > Bacillati > Actinomycetota > Actinomycetes > Propionibacteriales > Nocardioidaceae > Tenggerimyces > Tenggerimyces flavus. The sequence goes on from NZ_JAFBCM010000001.1 coordinate 6,236,523, forward strand.
GAGAACCGCTCCCCGGACTTGCGAGGATCATCCCGTGGCAGAGACCAAGGCGATCGGCGTACGCGCGGCGTACGAGGCGATGCCCGAACGAGTGCGGTCCTGGGTCGAGCGCGAGCTCGGCTCGGCCGTGGTGAGCGCCGAGTCCCAGTCCGGCGGCTTCTCCCCCGGCGCGGCGGCCAGGCTGGTGACGGCGGACGGCACGCGGGCGTTCGTGAAGGCGGTGGGTCTGGAGCTCAACCCGGACTCGCCGGGCATCCACCGCGCCGAGCTCGCCGCGATGAGCGCGCTGCCGGAGACGCCATGGACGCCGCGCCTGCACGCGGGGTACGACGACGGCGACTGGGTCGCGTTGCTGCTGGAGGACATCGACGGCCGGCAGCCGCACCACCCGTGGACGGCGGACGACGTCGAGCAGGTCTTCGGGGCGCTGGGCGAGCTGTCGGCCGCGCTGACGCCCACGCCGTGGCCCGACGCGCCGCCGCTCGCCGAGCTGGACGCACCGTTCCTGTCCAGCTGGTCGACCATCGCCGCGGCGGTCCCGGACGACATCGATCCCTGGATCCGGGAGCATCTCGACGGACTGCTCGAGCTGCAGGACCGCGCCGCCGTCGCCACCCGGGGCAATGTCCTCACGCACTGGGACGTCCGCGCCGACAACGTACTGATCACGCCCACCAGCCGCGTGGTGTTCGTCGACTGGGCGTGGGCCTGCCAGGCCGCCGGCTGGGTGGACACCGTGGTCAGCGCGCTCGACCTGGTGATCAGTGGGTCCTCGGTGGACGCCGACGCGCTGTTGGCCAAGCATCGCGCGACAGCCGGCGCCGATCCCGACGACGTCACCGCGCTGATCGCCGCGATCGCCGGCGCGCTGGTCGAACGCTCCCGCACGCCAGCACCGCCTGGGCTGCCGACGATCCGGGAGTACCAGCGGAACGTCTCGACCGCGCTGCTGGAGTGGACCAAACGCCGCACCGGCTGGTGAGGCTCAGCGGGTGGCGCTGAGGAGCCAGCCGGGCATCGTGAACGATCCGGTCGTGCCGGCGTGGACGGTGGTCGGCTCGATCCGTACGTCGGTGAACCCGTCGGCGAACAGCTGCTCGAGTTGTTCCTTCGCTAGCCCGTGGTCGAACTCCGCCTCGTCGGACATCGACAGCAGGTGGAGGCTCGCGCCCGGGTCGCACACCCTGCGCAGCGTCGCGACGTAGGTCGGATGCTCGGGCCGCAGCAGGCTGTGCAGCAGGCCGGAGTCGAAGACCACGTCGAACGGGCCGAACTCCTCGGGCAGAGCCAGCGCGTCGGCCACGTGGAAGTCGACCGCGACTCCCCGTGCGGCCGCCTTCGCCCGGGCCTGCTCGATAGCGACCGCGGAGAAGTCGAACGCGGTGACCTGATGTCCCTTGCTGGCAAGGAGAATCGACAGCTCACCGGACCCACAGCCGGCGTCGAGGACCCGCTGCCCCTCGACGCCCGCCTCCACGACCGCCGCGAGCGCGGGCTGCGCCTGGCCGATCTCCCACGGCGGCGGCTTCCCGTCCTCGCCGCCGTACATCGCGTCGTACTCGCCGATCTCGTTTCGAGGCATGGCCTCAGCCTAAGCGCGCTCCTCTCACCGCGGCCGTGTCTCGGACCGGCCTACCGCATCCGAGGGGCGGCTGGACCGGGGCCGGCGTCGTCGGACAGGATGACAAGGGTGACCGAAGCCGACGCACGGGCGATCCCGTACGGCGCGACCGCACTTCGTCCGCACTGGCCCGACCTGCCCGAGCCGATCCGCGCCCGGATCGAGGAACGACTCGGCGACGTCGTCGTGGCTGTCGCGAGCCAGGGGTCGGGGTTCACGCACGGGTTCGCGTCGCGCCTCGTCTACGGCCGGGGGCGGAGGGCGTTCGTCAAGGCGGCCTCGGACGCGACTGGCCCGGTGATCGCGGACTGCTACCGCGCCGAGGCCCGCGTCGTACCCACCCTGCCGGCCGGAGTGCCAGCACCCGCACTGCGCTGGACGATCGAGGAATCCGGCTGGGTCGTGCTGTGCTTCGAGGACGTACCCGGCCGCCCGCCCCGGCGTCCCTGGGAGCCGAGCGAGCTCACCGCCGTCCTCACTGCTCTGACGCCGATGTCCGAGGCGCTCACGCCGGGACCGCCGGCGCTCGTCGTTCCGGACGCGCGGGACTGGCTGGCCGCCGACTTCGGCTACTGGCGCGACCTCGCCGACAGCGCCGAGCCGGGCGACAGCGAACGGATCGCCGACCTCGCCGTGCTCGAGGCCGCCGCCCTCGACGCGATCGCCGGTACGTCGGTGATCCACTGCGATCTGCGCGACGACAACGTGATCGTCGGCGACGACGGCAAGGTGTGGGTCTGCGACTGGAACTGGCCCAGCCGGGGCGCGCCCTGGGTCGACCTGTTGACGCTGCTGTTGTCGGCGGCGGGCGACGGGTACGACGCGGACGCGCTGTTCGCCGCGCACCCGTTGGGTGCCGATGTCGACCCGGACGCGGTCGACGCCGTGCTCGCCGCGTTGTGCGGCTACTTCGTTCGCTCGGCTCGCTCCGGGCCCGATGCCGCCTCGCCGCACCTGCGCAACCACCAGAGCTGGTACGCCGAAGCCACGATGAGCTGGCTCGCCCGGCGCCAAGGCTGGCATGGGTAAAGCCCTGCTCGCGGGTGGGCTCATCGGGGTCTACGGGCTTGGCGTCGCGTCCGCGCTCGATCCGCTCGACTCCTGGTCCGCGGGTGCGCTGGGGCTGGTCGCCATCGCCTCGTCGGTCGCCGTCGGCCTCGGCATCTTCCGGCTCACCAAGGGGGTCATGCTGCTCGGGCTGTCGATCCTCGCTGGCATGTTCGCCGCGACGACAGTGGCGAGCGTCGTTCCCGCGCTGGCGCTCGCGGAGTTCGGCGAGCGCGTCACCTGCCAGGTCGTCGAGTCGGGCGTCAAGGGATTCAAGGGTGCTGTCTTCGAGTACGTCGTGGTGTGTCCGGACGGGACGCCGGCGGTGGTGAGGACCAGCGCGTACGCGCGGGAGCTCGAGCGCGCCATTCCCAACGGTCAACCCCTGCAGGTGATTCGTGATGCCTCGGGGTGGTGGAGACCGGACACCGACCAGAGCAACGCGGTGGTGCGGGAGTCGCTGCCGCGCTGGCTCGGTGTGCTCGCGCTTCCGGTTGTCCTGCTGTACCCGGTGGCCTTCCCGACGGTTAGGCGAGCGGCGTCAGCCTGTCATTAGGGCTCGCGGAAAGCGGCTACCGACCGCTTCGCAACGCCGGTTTCGGACGTTCACCGCGCTCTCCCTCCAGCGTGGCTTCTGCACGAATCCTTATTCCTACCCCTACCCGCGTAGGGCCCAACCCGTAGGGGAAACCGGTTCCGCGCGTCATCCTCAGGTGTGAAGGAATGTCCTACTGAGGTGGACTACGTTCGTGCCGTGACTGTGATCACCATCGAACGCCTCACCAAACGCTTCCCGACCGTGACGGCTCTGGACCAGCTGACCGTGACGATCGGCGCCGGCGTCACCGGCCTGGTCGGCGCGAACGGCGCGGGCAAGTCGACGCTGATCAAGATCCTGCTCGGGCTGCTCCCCGCGACCGAGGGCTCGGCGAGTGTGCTCGGGCTCGACGTCGTCGAGGAGGCCTGGCAGATCCGCGGCCGCGTCGGCTACATGCCCGAGCACGACTGCCTGCCGCCGGACGTCTCCGCGACCGAGTTCGTCGTGCACATGGCGCGGATGTCCGGGTTACCGCCGGACGCGGCGCGCGAACGTACGGCCGACACGTTGCGACACGTAGGGCTGTACGAGGAGCGCTACCGCGCGATCGGCGGCTACTCGACCGGCATGCGGCAGCGGGTGAAGCTCGCACAGGCGTTGGTGCACGACCCGCAGCTCGTCTTCCTGGACGAGCCGACGAACGGCCTCGACCCGGCCGGCCGCGACGAGATGTTGGGCTTGATTCGCCGGATCGGCGCGGAGTTTGGCATCTCGGTGCTGGTGACGTCGCACCTGCTGGGCGAGCTGGAACGGATCGCCGACCAGGTCGTGATCATCGACGCGGGCCGGTTGCTGCGCGCGTCGACGACAGCGGACTTCACCCGCACCACGCAGGTCATGTCGGTCGAGGTCACCGATCTGCCGGACGCGAACGGACGCGACCGCCTGGGTGCCGCGCTGACGTCCGCGGGGCTCACGGTGTGGCCGGAAGGTCAACTGCTGCAGGTGAACATCGTCGACGAGGGCACGTTCGACGTCGTACGCGACACGACCGCGGACCTCGGTCTCGGGCTAGTGCGGATGCAACAGGGCCGGCACCGGATGGACGAGGTGTTCCGCGACGAGGAGGAAGGGGTGACCCGTGTCGGTTGAGCAATCGCTGCCGCGGCAGCCGTCCGGGGTCATCCACGACATCGGCTATCGGCGGTACGAGGGACAGCGGCTCGGGCGTGGGTACGCCGTTCGGTCGTTGTTCGTGCAGAGCTTGCGGAACGCGTTCGGGCTCGGGCGAACGGCGAAGTCGAAGGTGCTGCCGATCGCGCTGCTGGGGGTGATTCTCCTTCCTGCTGTGGTGATCGACGCGGTGACGATCCTGCAGGGCACCGGCGAGCAGCTGATCCCGTACACGCGGTACATCATCTTCACCCAGGTGATCATCGCGATCTTCGTCGCTGCGCAGGCTCCGGCTCTCTTCTCGCGGGATCTGCGTTTTCGTACGGTGTCGTTGTACTTCTCGCGTCCGCTGACTCGACTCGACTATGTGGTGGCGAAGTTCGGGGCGCTGACGACCGCGTTGCTGATCTTGATGACGCTGCCGCTGCTGGTGTTGTACGGCGGCGGGTTGCTGGCGAAGCTGCCGTTCGGCACGCAGACGAAGAACTTCCTGCTCGCGTTCGCGGGCGCCCTGATCTTCTCGTTGATTCTCGCAGGTGTCGGAAGTGTCCTTGCCTCGTTGACGAAACGTCGCGGCTTCGGCGTGGCGGCGATCATCGCTGCCTTGACGGTGCCGTACGCCGCGGTGACCGCGATCCAGGGCATCGCCCAGGAGCTCAGCGACACGCCTGGGCTGGCGAGTTGGGCCGGACTGTTCTCCCCGACCACGTTGCTGGACGGCGTTCAGGTTGCGTTGCTGGGCGCGGACTCGTCCAGCCCGATACCGCCGCCTGCCGGGTTCGCGGGTGGCGCGGTGTTCGTCCTCGTCGCTCTCGTGGTGATCGCGGGCTCGTTCGGTCTGTTGTTGGTCCGGTACCGGAAGGTGGCCGCGGAATGAGCGTGCTGACGATCGACCGAGTGTCGCGCTGGTACGGCAACGTCGTGGCGGTGAACGACATCTCGATGACGATCGGCCCTGGCGTGACGGGGCTGCTGGGTCCCAACGGGGCTGGGAAGTCGACGCTGATCCACATGATGGGCGGCTTCCTCGCGCCGTCGGCCGGCACCGTGACGCTGGACGGCGTGACGGTGTGGCGGAATCACGCGATCTATCGGCAGATCGGGCTGGTGCCGGAGCGCGAGGCTCTGTACGACAACCTGACGGGCTGGAAGTTCGTTCTCGCCAACGCGAAACTGCACGGACTGTCGTCGCCTGAGGACGCGACGCGGAAGGCGATCGCGCTGGTGGAGATGGAGTACGCACAGGACCGCGAGGTCGGGCAGTACTCGAAGGGCATGAAGCAGCGCATCAAGATGGCGACGGCACTGGTGCACGATCCGTCGGTGTTGCTGCTCGACGAACCGTTCAATGGCATGGACCCGCGGCAGCGGCTGCACCTGATGGATCTGCTGCGCCAGTTGGGCACGCAGGGTCGGACGGTCCTGTTCTCCTCGCACATCCTGGAGGAGGTCGAGCAGGTCGCGTCGCAGATCGAGGTGGTCGTAGCGGGTCGGCACGCGGCGTCGGGTGACTTCCGGCAGATCCGCCGGCTGATGACGGATCGCCCACACCAGTACGTGATTCGTTCGTCCGACGACCGCGCTTTGGCGTCGGCTTTGATCGCGGACGGCTCGTCGGCGGCGGTGTCGTTGTCCGCGTCGGACGGCGGCGGCGGTGTGCTGCGGGTGGAGGCGGTCGACTTCGCGCGCTTCACCTGGCTGCTGCCGCAGGTGGCACGGCGTTCCGGCATCCGGCTCTACGAGGTCTCGCCCGCGGACGAGTCGCTCGAGAGCGTGTTCTCGTACCTCATCACGGCTTAGGACGGTTCTCTTTATGAATGCCACGATCGCGTCGCTGACCGCGAGTGTCGTCCTGGGCAAGCGCCGGGCGTTGTTCTTGTTCATCCTGCCGGGGTTGCTGATCGCGATGGCGGTGGGAATCCGCGTGGCGGCAGGGGCCGACTCGTCGATCGCCGCGACGGTGTTGCAGACGTTCGCGGTAGGAACGGTGGTCCCGTTGCTGGGGCTGATCGCGGGGACGGGAGTGATCGGGTCGGAGATCGACGACGGCTCGATCGTGTACGTGCTGGCCAAGCCGATCCCGCGGCCGATGATCGTGCTGACGAAGCTGCTGGTGGCTGTGGGAACGCTGGTCGTCTTCGCCGCGGTGCCGGTGCTGATCGCCGGAGTGGTGCTGGCCGGTCTGACGGACGGCATCGCTGTGGCCTTCACCGTGGGCGCGCTACTGGCCTCGATCGCCTACGCAGCCTTGTTCTTGCTGCTGGCAGTGCTGACCCGGCACGCGGTGGTGGTGGGCCTGCTGTACGCGCTGATCTGGGAGTCGCTGGTGGGCTCCTTCGTCCCGGGCGCGCGAACCCTGTCGATCCAGCAGTGGGCCATGTCCCTGACCGACCGGCTGGTGTCGGGCGACGCTGGGGCCACGATCGAGGCAACAGTGCAACCCCTGGTCGCCGCCATCCTCCTGCTAGTGGTGACAGTCGGAGCGACCTGGTTCGCCGGCCAACGCCTCCGCTCACTGACCCTCACCGACGCCGAGTAGCCCCGCGGATGAGCGCGAAGACTTTTGGTCGCTATAGCGCTAATAATCTTCGCCCTAACGACGATAGCGACGGCCACTGGAGGTGGCCGGGAGTGGCCGCGGCAGATGAGTGGTGGGGCGCGGGCGGGTCATTGGAACGCGAGCGCCGCTGCTCGAACCGGGTCGCCACGGAGCACGGGTGACCCGCCCCGGCCCGCAGCTTCTAACACGTCCCCGCCACCCCGGGAACAGTTCCGCGGGCAAGGCCTGCTTGCCCCAGGTCCGCTGCCGTGCTCGCGTCGCGTGTGGGGCTTCTCCCAGGTTTCTTGATGCTTTGGATGAAGCCGGGTGTGGGGCGGCCATTGCCAGATAAGGTGCGGCGCGGTAGGCCCTCTTCTGCGCCGAGGTGGACGATGTCGACTCTTCGATTGCTTGCTCTCGCAGCACTCCTAGGCACCCTGTTCGCCGTACCACAGAGCGCGGCGAGTGCGGCCGCTGACCGGATCACGGGCATGGTGGCCGACTACTCCGGCGGCAACACGATCGGGGCCGAGCTGCGCGAGAAGATGCCCAGAGCAGACGGCTACAAGCACATCGATGTCGAGCGCACCATCCGCAAGCTCCAAGAGCTCAACGTCAACTCCTACCTCTTCCTCATCTGGCGCTCCCCCGCCGACTGGGGCGACCTCGCCCGGTTCCTTCCACAGGCACGCCAAGCTGGCGTCGACGTCTGGGTCTACCTCGTCCCACCCAGCGAATGCTTCGCCCCCGGCACCCCCGACCGGTGCTCGTACCCCTACAAAACCGACTACATCGCCTGGGCCAAGGCCATCGCCAACCTCAGCCGGCAGCACGCCAACCTCGCGGGCTGGATGATCGACGACTTCGGCCACAACCTCGAGGGCAGTGGCCGCAAGCCGTCCTTCACCCCGGCATACCTCGGTCAGATCCAAGCGGCCGCCAAGGCGATCAACAAAGACCTCCCGTTCCTCCCCCTCCTCTACACCTACCAAGTCACCAAGGACTTCCTCGACAAGTACGCAGGCTTCATCGACGGCATCACGCTCGCCTACAAGGACGATCCCGCCCGCAACACCGTCATGACGCACACCCTCCGCCCGCAGCTCGACGGCGTCCTCAAGACCATCGCCCCCTACGACATGCCCGTCGTCCTCATGCTGTACGCCGGCCGCTACACCGCCTCCCCACTCCTCCCCAGTACGCCGTACGTGAGAACGGTGATCGACCAGGGCCTCGGCTACCTCCAACGCAAGCAGACCGCCGGCATCGTCGCGTACGGCGTGCAGTTCGACGGCGCATCGGCCCAGCAGACCGAACGGAAAGCCAAGACCGGCAACGGCAGACTCAGCCTCGCGCTCGCCAGCCACGTCGCCACGCCGGGGCTGAACTACATCGAAGCCAGCCAAACCGTCCGCTTCTCCACCACCACGAACCAGCACAAGGTCACCTTCGCGCACCGAGACCACCGCGGAACGACAGGCACCAACGGCCAACACCAGATGCAGCTCCTGCTCGACAACCAAGTCGTCTGGACCCGAACCGTAAGCGACGAAACGGGCAGCTGGCAGACCACCACCGTCGACCTCACCCAAGCAGCCAAGGGCAAGAGCACCGCCAAGCTCGCCTTCCGCCTCACCAACACCACCCCGGTCGTCAACTCCGCCGTCGACATCGCCATCGACGACCTCACAGGCCAAGGCCTCACCATCCGCAATCCGGGCTTCGAGGACGCCACCATCTGGCAGCTCGCCAGGTACGGCGGCCGCTACGTCGTGGGCATCGACATCTACGACCCGCAACGCCCGCGCCACACGTTCGAGCTGATCCAGCAGCGGTTCGCGCCCTACGAATAGCTTGACCCTGACGCAGCGTCAGCCCCTCATGCTGGCGGCATGAGCACCCCTCCAGCGATCCACGTGCAAGGCCTCGAGAAGTCGTACAAGGACCTGCACGTCCTGCGCGGCGTCGACTTCGACGTGGCGCGCGGCAGCATCTTCGCCCTCCTGGGCTCGAACGGCGCGGGCAAGACCACCGTGGTGAGGATCCTGTCCACGCTCCTCAGAGCCGACACCGGAACCGCCCAAGTACAAGGCTTCGACGTCGCGACCCAGGCCGCCGACGTACGGGAGTCCATCAGCCTCACCGGCCAGTTCGCCGCCGTCGACGAGATCCTCACCGGCCGCGAGAACCTCGTCCTCGTCGCAAAACTGAGGCACCTCGAAGACCCCGGCACCATCGCCGACGGCCTCCTCGACCGCTTCTCACTGCGGGAGGCGGGCAGCCGGCGCGTCTCGACGTACTCCGGTGGCATGCGTCGCCGCCTCGACATCGCGATGAGCCTGATCGGGAACCCATCGGTCATCTTCCTCGACGAGCCGACAGCCGGCCTCGACCCGCAGGCGCGCATCGAGGTGTGGCAGGCCGTCAAAGAGCTCGCCAACGGCGGCACGACCGTGCTGCTCACCACCCAGTACCTCGACGAGGCCGAGCAGCTCGCCGACCGGATCGCGATCCTCCATCTGGGCCGGATCATCGTGAACGGGACCCTCGCCGAGCTCAAACAGCTGCTGCCGCCCGCCCAGGTCGAGTACGTCGAGAAGCAGCCGTCGCTCGAGGACGTCTTCCTCGCCGTCGTCGGCGACACCAAGAAGCAGGGATAAGCCAATGGCCACGTACTTCCTCGCCGACACCGCCGTCCTCACCGAACGAACCCTCCGGCACGTCACCCGCAGCCTCGACACCATCATCACCACCGCCATCACCCCGATCGCGATGATGCTGCTGTTCGTCTTCGTGTTCGGCGGCGCGATCGACACCGGGTCCGTCTCGTACGTGAACTACATGCTCCCCGGCATCCTGCTCATCACGATCGCGTCGGGCATCTCGTACACGACGATGCGGCTCTTCACCGACCTGCAGAGCGGGATCTTCGAACGATTCCAATCCATGCCGATCGCAAGATCGGGCGTGCTCTGGGCACATGTCCTGACCTCGTTGGTCGCCAACGTGATCTCGCTCGCCGTCGTCATCGCCGTCGCCCTCGTCATGGGCTTCCGCTCAGGGGCAGGCGTGCTGGCGTGGCTCGCGGTCGCCGGCATCCTCATCCTGTTCACGCTCGCGCTGACCTGGATCTCGGTCATCCCCGGCCTCACCGCGAAAAGCGTGGACGGCGCGAGCGCGTACGCCTACCCGCTCATCTTCCTGCCGTTCATCAGCTCAGCCTTCGTACCCACCGAAACCATGCCCGGCCCCGTCCGTGTCTTCGCCGAGAACCAGCCGGTGACCTCGATCGTCAACACGATCCGCGCCCTGCTCACCGAGCAACCCGTGGATGCCGACCTCTGGATCGCGCTGGCGTGGTGCGGAGGCATCCTCGTCGTTGCGTACGTGTTCGCCACGATCTCCTACCGGCGCAGGATCTCCTGAGCCGGCGCGTCGAGGGCAGGATGAGCACATGCTGACGATCGGTCAACTGGCGGCGTACGCCGGCGTCACCGTGCGGGCGGTCCGGCACTACCACCAGATCGGGCTCCTGCCCGAGCCGGAGCGGGACGACTCGGGCTACCGCCGGTACGGCCCCACGGCGGTCGTGTCCCTGGTTAAGATCCGCACCCTCGCCAACGCCGGCGTGCCGTTGTCGCAGATCGCGCTGATGCTCCAGGCCGACGCGTCGACGTTCGCCGAGGCGGTCGAGAAGATCGACTACCACCTGCGCGACGAGATCGAACGGCTGCAGACCAGCCGCAAGCAGATCGCGCGGCTCACCGCCGGGGACAGCGTCGCGCTACCGCCGGAGGTGGACCGCTACCTCGACCGGCTTCGCGAGATCGGCGCGTCGGAACGGATGGTGCAGGGCGAACGGGACGGCTGGATCCTGGTCGCGGCTTGCTGGCCCGACCGTTTCGCCGAGATCATGCCCTCGAAGTTCGCCCAGCTCGAAGACCCGCAGCTCGTACGGCTCTATCGGCTCCTGTCGGAGATCATCGACGAGGCCGACTCGGTGGACGACCCGCGGCTGGCCGAAGCCGCCGACCTCATGGCCGCCATGGCCGAGCAGGCCGACGCGGCCGGTGAGCTCGACTACGTCGGCTTGGCGAAGGACGACCCGGCGATCGCTTTGCTGGACGCCTTTCCCCTCGAGGCCGATCCGCGGTCGGAGCGGATGGTGGAGCTGATGCGCGAACGTGGCTGGACCGGCTGGACCCGCCCGGAACGGATCGCGCCTCCGTCCTAGCCGCGAGCCTTCGTCTGGCGGTGGGTTCGACCGGTCCGGCCCGGCCCTGGGGCCAACGATCATGTTTACATGATCATTGGCCCCTCTACGTGGGGTGGACGCCAGGTAGAGAGGCCGCTGGCCGGGTAAGGCGACCACGACGCTTCACCCACGGAGTGCCCTCCTGCTCAGATCACTCGAGACGTCGCCGTCCCAAAGTTTCCCAAGCAGGACAGGCACTTCCGTGCATCACGGACCAATGTCGCCCAGCGAGTCGTGAAATCTCGACGCTAGCGGCCTACTCCCCCACGACCTGGCGATCCGCGGACGAGAACGCGATGACGAAGATCGCCTGGTCGTCGCCGACGTTGCGGGCGTTGTGCAGGACGCCGGCGGGGATGCTGATGGTGTCGCCCGGACCCATCTGCCTGAGGTTGTCGCCGTCGGAGTGCTCGATCGTCCCCTGCAGCACGTGCAGCACCTCGTCGCAGTTCGGGTGGTAGTGCCGCGGGTTGGCCTTGCCCGGGTCGATGTAGCAGCGGCCGACGGTCATCGTGGTCGAGTTGCCGAGCCTGCCCGCGATCATCCACTCGAGCCGTCCGAACTCGGTCTCCTCGACCTCGCGCGTCGCGGCGGGAGCCAGGTGAGCGGTGGTGTCCGACATCAGGATTCCTTCGCAATCTCGAGAGTGACGACTTCGCCCGCGGGTGTTCGCTGGTAGGCCTCGAACAGTCGCATGATGTTCAGCGCGTCGTCGAGCGTACCTTTCACCGGCGCGGTTCCGGAGAGCACGCTCTCGCAGAAGTGCAGGACCTCCGGCACGTAGCCGAGATAGAAGAGGTTCTTGTTGTAGAGCACGCCGAGAGAGAACTCCGGCTCCCAGCTCAGCGGCGCCACGGCGTCGTCCACGACGAAAGAACTGGTCCGCCCGTACGGAAGTCGCGCGCCGGGGCGGTAGTACGTCACCCGAACGGTGTTGTCGACCACGACGTTCGCATCGTGTCCCACGACTTCCAGCCGCTCCAGGGGCGACGTCTGGGCCAGGCCGGCGGTCAGATGGAGGGTCCCGACCGCACCGTTGGCGAACCGCAGGCTCGCCACCGAGGCACCGTTGCGCGGCTCCCACTCGTACGAGAACCGCTGCACCGGCCCGAGCAGGTGCGTCAACACCGCACCCGGGTGGTAGATGTGGTCGAGAAACCCGCGCATCGCGTGCAGGTCGCCGCGCTGCTCGAACGGCGGCAGCGACTGCGGATAGCGGACCGAAATGGATGACACGTCACCGAACTCGTCCGACGAGATGATCTCCTTCACCTTCGTCACTGCCGGGGTGAAGATCTTCTTCAACCCTGTCAGGACGAACTTGCCCGCTGTCGCAGCCGCCTCCTTGAGCTCGAGGATCTCGGCCACGCTCGCCGCGGTCGGTTTCTCCATCCAGACATGGAGTCCCGCTCGCAGGCAGTCCAGCGCGAGGTCGGTCGCCTGCACCCGCCCGGTGGCGTCGTCGTACGCCGTGACGATGAACACCGCGTCGAGCTCCTCCTGCTCGAGCATCGCCCGGTGGTCGGAGTACGCGCGCGTCGCGCCGAACATCCGTGCGTACGTCTCCGCCCGCTCCTTGCGCACATCGCACACCGCGCGCAGGTCGATCGGCGCGTACTGGAACGTCGGATAGACGTTCCGATAGGAGTGGTCCCCCGCTCCGATGTACGCGATCCGGATCCGTTCGTCGTACTCGTACTGGTAGCGCACTGTCTCCATGCCATTCCTCTACTTGACGGCGCCCGCGACCAGGCCACGGGTGAAGGACCGTTGCAACAGAACGTAGACGAGGATCGACGGGATCATCGCCAACACCATGCCCGCGAACAGCGCGCCGTAGTCGGAGCTGTACTGGGACTGGAACTGCACCAGCCCGAGCGGGATCGTCCGCGTGTTCTCGCCGATGAGCAGCAGCAGCGCGAGCTGGTACTCGTTCCACGCGCCCAGGAAGCTGAAGACCGCGACCGCGAGCACCGCCGGCTTGGCCAGCGGCAGCATCACTCGGAGGAACACCTTCCAGTCCGAGGCGCCGTCGATCGTCGCGGCCTCGACGAGCTCGTGCGGCAGGTCGCGGAAGAAGTTGCGCATGAGGAACGCGCCGAGCGGAACGCCGCCCGCGACGAGTACGAGGACCAGCCCGACGCGGCTGTCGACGAGGTTCATCGCCCGCATCTGGTAGAAGATCGGCACCACGATCGCCTCGAACGGCAGCGTCAGCACGAGCACGTAGACGTAGAACACCCAGCTGTTGCGGGCGTTCGACAGCTTGCCGAACGCGTACCCCGCCGGGCAGGTCACCGCCACGGTCAGCACCGTCGCCGCGACCGCGATCAGCGCGCTGTTGAAGAAGTAGCTGCCGAAGTCGCCTTCGTTCCACACCGTCGCGAAGTTCTGCCACCGCCACTGCGCGGGCAGCCCGAGCGCGTCGCCGAAGATCTCCGTCTCGCTCTTGAACGCGCTCAACACGACCCAGACGAACGGCACGAACGTCAACGCCGTAAGGACTGTCAGCGGAACGACGAGCAGCAGCGTGTTGCCGATGCGAGGTCTCACCTGTCCGCCTTCCGGTCGCGCCAACGGTTGAACGCGAACGTGATCGCCAGCGCGATCACCGCGATCGACATTCCCGCCGCGCTCGCGACGCCGATGTCGCCGGTCTGGAACGCCTTCCGCCACACGTACACCGCCGCCAGCTCACTCGCCCGCGCCGGACCGCCTTCTGTCATTGCCCAAACGGTGCCGAAGCCCTTCAGCGCGCTGATGAACGCGAGCACGCCGACGAGGCTGATCGTGTTGTGCAGCGCGGGCCAGGTGACGTTCCAGAACCGTTGCCACGCGTTCGCGCCGTCGATCCGCGCGACCTCGTACAGCGCGGGATCGACGGCCTGCATGCTGGCGAGGAAGATCACCAGGTAGAAGCCGTACGCGTGCCACGCGCTCGCGATGCCGGCCGCGGGGAGGGCGAGCTCCGGCGTGCCTAGCCAGGGTCGGGTGAGGGCGTCGAGGCCGATGCCGGTGAGGAACTCGTTCAACAGGCCGACGGTCGGGTGGTAGAGCTGGCTCCAGATCACTCCGACGACCGCGAGCGAGAGCACCTGCGGGAGGAACGCGATGCCACGGATCGCGGTGCGGAACCGGTTCCACTTGACCTCGTTGATCAATGCGGCCATCAGCAACCCGCCGCCGGCGGCGAGGACGACGTGCATGACCCACCAGATCACTGTTCTGCCCAGTGCCTGGTAGAAGATCGGGTCGGTCCAGAGCTTCGCGTAGTTGTCGAGCCAGGCGCGGTGCATGACCGGCGCGACGCCGTCCCAGGTGTAGACGCTCAGCTGGACGCCGCGCAGCAATGGGAGGAGAACGAAGACGGCGAGCAGGACGAACGAGGGCGCGAGCATCGTCGCCCACAACAACGTCCGCCCGCGTGGAGGTTTCCTCGGACTCCTCGTGCGAGTCAGCGGCGCCGCAAGGGTCGCTTGTGCGGTCATCGGCGGGCTCCGTTCCTCGCGGTGACCAGCTCACGTTGGACGTCGGCCATGGCCTGCTGCGGCGTCAGGCTGCCGGTGATGATCCCTTGCACTGCTTGGTACCAGGCGTCCTTCGCGGTGTCGGGCAGGTAGACGCTCGGGTTGTAGCCGGTGCCGGCGCGGGACTTGGCGAAGCCGTCGGCGACGATCGGATGCATCGTGATGCCTGCCGGCAGCTTGAGCGACGGGACCAGTGTCAACCCGTTCTTGGCAGCGAGCCTCAGGTAGTCCTCCGACGAGATCCAGTCGAGCCACGCGGCGACGGCCGAGCGGGCCTTCGTCGCGTTGTTGACGACCCAGCTCACCGCCAGGCCCGCGGTGGGAAGAGCGGGCATGCCCGCTTCGGTCGGCGGCATCGGGAACGCGCCGAGGTGGTCGACCTTCTCGCCGTCGTACGCGGCATCCGCGACCTGGCTCTGCGGAACGACGATCATCGCCGCACTTCCCTTGAGGAACGCGGCGTTCGCCTGCTCGCCGTCGAGCGCCGCGGCCTGCCGCCCGTCGAGGTAACCGGCGTCGAGCAGGTCCTTCAGCAACTGACCGCCTTGCACGATGGACGGATCGTCGAACGCGCCGTCGCCGTAGATCACCTCGGTCATCAGCTCGCGACCCGCGGCCGCCTGTACGAGCGAGCCGAGCAGCCAGCCGCCGGCGAAGTTGTCCCGCACCCCGGCGACGATGGGTGACACGTCACCCTTCTTGAGCGCCGCACAGGTGTCAAGGAAGCCTTGCCAGGTCGTCGGGACTGTGGCGCCGTGCTTCGCGAACAGGTCCTTGTTGTAGTAGACCTGGAAGACGTCGAGCCCCTCGACGACCTCGTAGATCTTCCCCTCCGGCCCGGACCTGGTCTGCTCGATGACGGCGTCCTGGTAGCGCTCGGCGAAGCCCGTGCGCGCCAGGACGTCGTCCAGCGGAGCGATGAGCCCGTTCCTCGCCAGCAGGCCCACTCGACCTGGACCGGAGTTGACGAGAATGACGTCCGGACTGCGACCTGAACGCAGCAACGTCTGAGCGCTGCCCTCCTCGAACGAGACGCCGCCCTCGGTGTAGGCCGCTGTCAACCCGGGGTTGCGCTGCCGGAACTCGCCCAACACGGCATCGGTGTACGGATATCTGCCGGCGAGGATGCGCAACCGCTTCGAGCTGTCCTCCGGCCCGCTCCCGCTGCTCCCGCCTCCCGGCGCCGCGACGGTCGCGCAGCCCGGCAGCAGCGCCAGCCCAGCGGCGGCAAGCAGCTGCCTTCGACGCATGATCTGCCTCTCGTCGGTCGCGGATTGGCGCTAGATTGGCAGCGCGACGACGTCGCAGCCATAGCCAATGACGAGAAATTGGATCCTGATGCGTTTCTCCGCTGACCAGCTGGCCCGGATGCTCGTGGAGTCCGGGGCTCGTTCCGGCCCGCTGCACGCGCAGCTGAGCCAGGGCTTGCGCGAGCTGATCGAGCTCGGCGAGCTGCCGATCGGCGCCACGCTGCCGGCGGAACGGGCACTGGCCAGCGCACTGTCGGTGAGCAGGACGACCGTGGTGACCGCGTACCAGTCGCTCAGCCAGGAGGGACGGCTCGAGCGGCGGCAGGGCAGCGGCACTCGGGTGCGCGCCGCCGTGCAGGAGGTCGAGCGCGAGACGGTGTCGTCGCACGTACTGGCCGGCGACCACGCGGCGGCGCAGTTCCTGAACGGGCCACTCGCGACCATCGACTTCGCGACCGCGGCGCTCCCCTGCCTGCCGGTGGTGGCGGACACCGCCGCCGCGATCGGGCGCGAGGAGTACCTCCAGCTCGGCCAGCAGCACCACGGCTACCACCCCCGCGGGCTGCCGGCGCTGCGCGAACGGCTGGCGCGCTGGTACACCGAGGACGGCCTGCCGACGACCGCCGAGCAGATCCTCGTGACGAGCGGCGCGCAGCAGGCGGTGGAGTTGGTCACGCAGGGCTGCCTGCAGGCCGGGGACAGCGTGGTCGTGGAGGAGCCGACGTACCGCGGCGCGCTGGAGGCGTTCGCGCTGGCCGGTTGCCGGGTCCGTTCGGTCGCGTCGGACGCGCACGGGATGGACGTCGCCGCGCTGGCTCGGCTGAGCGCGCCGCGGCTCGTCTATGCGCAGTCGACGCTGCAGAACCCGGCCGGCACCGTGCTCGCGCCCGACCGGGCGCGACGGCTGGTGAAGCTGGCCGAGGACGAGCACGTCGTGGTCGTCGACGACACCGCGCTCGCGGGCACCGCGTTCGAGCCGGCGCGGTCGCGGCCGCTGGCGACGTACGGCGACTCCGAACGCATCCTGACGATCGGCTCGCTGAGCAAGCTGTTCTGGGGTGGGCTGCGGCTGGGCTGGATCCGAGGCGCTTCCCGGACGATCTCGCGGCTGGCGCAGATGAAGGGGATCACCGATCTCGGGACGTCGCTGGTGTCGCAGCAGATCGGGCTGCATCTGCTCGACCAGGTGTCGTTGGCGCGTTCCTCGCGGCGGTCCGAGCTGGTCGAGGGTTTGGCGGACCTGACCGCTCTGCTGGCGGAGTCCCTGCCGTCGTGGACCTGGGTTCCGCCGCGGGGTGGTGCGTCGCTGTGGGTACGGCTGCCTGGGGCGGACACGACGCAGTTCGCGCAGGTCGCGCTGCGGTTCGGGGTCGCGATCCTGCCTGGGGCGGTGTTCTCGGCGAGCGGCGGGCTGACCGAGCACACCCGTCTGCCGTACGCGGTGCCGCCGGCGGTGCTGCGGGCCGGGGTGCACCGGCTGGCGCGGGCCTGGGCGGCGTACCTTGGAGACGCGCGCAGCTCGGTGCCGGTGGTGTCGCTCACGACCTGACTTGGGTGGTCTGTCGCCCGGCTGGTAGGCTGTGCGTTCGCGCGTCCGGGTGGTTGTGTCGTCTGGTGCGCTCTCCGAATCCAACGACGTTCAATCGAGGCTAAAGCTCCGTGGCGAACATCAAGTCCCAGATCAAGCGGATCAAGCAGAACGAGAAGGCCCGCCAGCGCAACAAGGCGGTCAAGTCCTCGCTGCGGACCGCGCTGCGCAACTTCCGCGACGCCGCCGAGAGCGGTGCGGAGAACGCGCAGGAGCTCGCGCGCACGGCCGCGAAGAAGCTGGATGTGGCCGTCTCCAAGGGCGTGATCCACAAGAACCAGGCAGCGAACAAGAAGTCCGCGGTCGCCAAGCGCGCCGCAGCCGCCGCCAAGTAGGCGAGGCTTTCGCGCCGTTCCCAGGCGCCGAGTCCCCCTCGAGGGACGCGGCGCCTTTTGGCGTTTGCCGACTTGTCGGTGGGAGCCCTCGCCGTGGCCAGGCCGAGCCGCCGAGCCTGACCGCTTTGGATGAAGGGCACCTTCATCCAAGCGGTCGGCCGATCCGCTTGGTGCTGTCCAATCCCGTGATCATGAACGTGATCATGAAGCCGAACTGGTCGTATACGCCGGGTTTGCCTTCATGATCACGTTCATGATCACAGGGCCGGGTTGAGGTCGTGTGGGGGCTCTGCCTCGAGGGGTTGGATGAAGGTCACCTCCATCCAATGCGTGGCGGGGGCTGGTTGGGTCGGGGGCACCCTGGTCCGAACCTACGGGACTAGGGTGCCCCCGACCCAGACCGACTAGGCACGTTTCACGGTCCCCTGGGACGCGCCGGCTTGTTGGATGAAGGTGCCCTTCATCCAACGGGACGCGGGCAGAACGATGCGCGGCGCGTTCGAGGTCGCCACGTCCTCTTTGGCCGGCCATCCCCCGACCCTCACCACCGCTGCGCGGCGCGTTCGAGGTCACCGCCTCTTTGGCGGCCATTCCCTCGACGCTCACCACCGCTCGGGCATCTCCCCGCACCGCCCCGCTTGGTTATCCCCGCACCGCCCGGTCGGCCATCCCCCATCGCCGCTCGGCCGCCGTCCCCTTTGGCCCGCCTTTACCCTCGACCCTCACCCTCCGGCCGGGCATCTCCTCGACCGCCGCTCAGTTGTCCCGGCACCGCCCGGTCGGCCATCCCCCGCCACCGGTCGGCCGACGCCCCATCGGTCGGCCCCTCGACCTTCCGTCGGTCATCCCCCGCCACCGGTCGGCCGACGCCCCATCGGTCGGCCCTCGACCTTCCGTCGGTCATCCCCTATCGGACCAGCTGCTTCTCACCCATCAGTTGGCCGTCGTCGATGGCTCGATGGCTCATCGGATTGCTGCTGTTCTTGGCGGGTGGGCTCGATTGATCTTTCTCGAGCTGTCCTTGAATGGTGCTCGCCGTGGGCTGTTGCGGCGGTCGAGTGTGGTGGCCGGGCCGGGGCGCGTCAAGGGCGCCTCACTGGGGGCGCTTCGCGCAGACGGAGAGAGGCGTCGCTTCGCGACCGCTTTGCGGCCCTTGACTCGCCCCGGCCCGGCCACCTGTCTTTCACGCGCCGCCCCCTCCCCCGGGAACGGGTGCCCGGGGGAGGCCTGCTTGCGGTTCCGGTCTGCTGCCGTGTTGCGGTCGCTTGTTGGCCCCGGGCTTCTTGTGGCTCAGATGAAGCCGGGCTTCCGTCCCGCCGTTTTGAATGAAGGGCACCTTCATTCAATAGGTTCGAATGAAGGTGCCCTTCATACAAACCCGGTGGCGGGCGGCGCCTCTCGGCCGAGCGCGAGTGGCCGCTTTTCCTCCACAGGTTGGCGATTCGCCGAGTTCTCCACAGCTCGCTCGCTGACCGACTCCTTGGCCCCTCGGCCTGCCTAACGTCCATCTCGTGTTCGGTCGCCATCGCCTTCGTCCGCGGGTGAGCCCAGAGCTTGCTGCCCGTGCGGTGAGTCGGTTGCGCGATCTGCACCGCCCGGTCGTGGGGCGGCACGTGGCGGGAAGCACGCCGTCGCCTACGACGCCACCGCCGCCGCGCGGCCAGCCGGCGGTTGGTGGTTGGGTGCCCGATCGTCAACGCACACAGGGAGAGGAGGCCAACGTGGGACTGCTGCGCGACGCTGCCGGCGATGTCGTGAGCCGGGTCGCCGAACGAGTCGGTGCAGGCCCACACCCGTCGACTGAGGCGCCGGATCCGCTCGCCGTACCTCGCCTGCGCGCCAAGCATGTCCTCGTCGTCGGCATCCTGCTGCTGGTCGCCGTGATCGGCGCCGTCCTGCTGTTCGTCAACCAGCAGCCGACCGAGCTCACCCCCAACCCGATCGCCCACGCCACCGTGGTCGCGACCGGCACCCCGCCGGCGACCCGCGGGAGTCCCAGCCCGTCACCCGGCAAGCTGCTCGTGCACGTCGCCGGCAAGGTACGCGAGCCCGGCGTCGTCCAACTCCCCACCGGCGCCCGCGTCATCGATGCCGTCGACGCGGCGGGCGGGGCGCTGCCCGGCGCCGACCTGAGCGGCCTCAACCTCGCCCGCCCGTTGACCGACGGCGAACAGGTCCTGGTCGGCCTCCCTCCACCACCAGGTGGCCCGTCGGCCAGGCCTTCCCCGACAGGACAAGCCCTCGTCGACCTCAACACCGCGACGCTCGAGCAGCTCGACGCGCTTCCCGGCGTCGGTCCCGTTCTCGCGCAACGCATCCTCGACTACCGCGACGAGCACGGCCGCTTCGAGTCGGTCGAGGACCTCCAACAGGTCACCGGCATCGGTTCACGGAAGTTCGCCGAGCTCCGCGAGCTGGTGCAGGTCTCATGAGCACCCTCGAGCCACTCGAGCAGCCAGCGCCGGCGCGCACCGACTTCCGCCTGGTGCCGCTCGCGCTCGCCGCCTGGGGCTGCACGCTCGCCGTCCCCAGCCTTCCGCCGCTCGCGGTCGGGATCGGCGTCGCGGCGCTGCTCGTCGGAGCCGCGATCGTCGCCCTCCTCAGGATCCCGCGCCACAAGCCCCGCCTCGCGCCGGCCATCGCGCTCCTGCTGCTCGGGTCCGCAGCCACCGCCACCGTCACTGCCGTCCAGGTCGCCTCGGCCCACTCCGGCCCGGTGCCCGAGCTCGCCGCCGCCAGCGCGGTCGTGACCGCCGAGCTCCAGGTCCGCAGCGACCCGGTCGTACGGAGCCGCCCAGGCTCGCAGCGCCCCGCATACGTCGTCCTCAAGGCGATCGTCGAACGCGTGAAGTCGCGCGGCACCACCGCCGAGGTCCACACCACCGTCGTCGTCACCGGAAATCTCGCCTGGAAGCAGGTCGCGGTCGGCGAGCGCGTACGCCTCACCGGACGGCTCGCCCCCACCGATCCGGGCGACCGCGTCGCGGCAGTCCTCTCCGCGCGATCGCCACCCCACCACCTCGCCGAGCCTGGCCCCCTCGACCGAGGAGCCAGCCAGCTCCGCGCCGGACTGCGAGCGGCGGTCGACGGCCTCCCGCCCGCCGAACGCGGCCTCGTTCCGGCACTCGTCGTCGGCGACGTCTCGCTGCTCCCACCGGAGGTCGTCGAAGACCTCGACACCGCCGGCCTCACGCACCTGTCGGCGGTCAGTGGCGCCAACCTCACGATCATGCTGGCGTTCGCCCTCGGCCTGGCCAGGTGGTGCGGCCTGCGGTCGTGGGCGCTTCCTGTTCTCGGCGCGCTCTGCGTGGCCGGGTTCGTGATCCTCGCCCGCCCCGAGCCGAGCGTCCTCCGCGCCGCCGCGATGGGACTGGTCGGGCTCGCCGGCCTGGCGACCGGATCGAGGCAACGCGGCGTTCCCGCGCTCGCCGCGGCCGTCACGGCGCTGCTGCTGATCGACCCGTGGCTTGGGCGGGAGTACGGGTTCGCGCTCTCCGTTCTCGCCACCGCCGGCATCCTGCTCCTCGGCCCACCCTGCACCGACGCCCTCGCGCGCTGGATGCCCCGCTGGCTCGCCGCCGCGCTCGCGATCCCGATGGCCGCGCAGTTGCTGTGTACGCCGATCGTCGCCCTGCTCTCGGAGTCGGTCAGCCTGGTCGCGATCGTCGCCAACCTGCTCGCCGGACCAGCCGTCGCGCCCGCCACGGTCCTCGGCCTCGTCGCCACGATGGTCGCGCCGATCAGCGTCGCCCTCGCGAGCGTTCCGGCGAGGCTGGCCGGGTTCGCGGCGCGGTGGATCGTCGAGGTCGCGACCAGATCGGCAGACCTCCCGGGCGCCTCGCTCGGCTGGGCGACCTCACCGGCCGGCATCGCGCTGCTGGTCGTCGTCTGCGTCGCGGCCGCCGCGCTCGCCCCACCCGTTCTCAAGCGCCGCGGCATCAGCCTCGCCCTCGCCGCCGCGATGCTGCTCTGGCTGGTCCAACCCGCCAGGCTGATCGGGCTCGGCGGCTGGCCACCGCCGAACTGGATCGTCGCCGCCTGCCAGATCGGCCAGGGCGACGGCCTCGTCCTCCGCGCCGGCCCGGGTACGGCGGTCGTCGTCGACGCCGGACCCGACCCGCGGGCGATGGACCGTTGCCTCGACGAGCTCGGGATCAAGAACGTCCCGTACGTCCTGCTCAGCCACTTCCACGCCGACCACGTCGACGGCCTGCCCGGCGTCCTGAGCGGCAGGAAGGTCGCCGAGATCGGCGTCGGCCCGCTGGACTCGCCGGCCGACGAGGCGGCGGCCGTACGAACGCTCGCCGCCGCCGCACGCATCCCGGTCAATCGGGTCCAGGTGGGCGAGCAGCGGCAGGTCGGCGACGTGAGCTGGACCGTTCTCGCGCCGAACGGCCACGTCGCCTCCGACCACCTCCCCGAAGAAGGCGAAGGATCCGTCGAGAACGACGCCAGCGTCGTCGCGCGAGCCGAGATCGGCGGGCTCCGGATCCTGCTCACCGGCGACATCGAGCCCGGCGCCCAGCGCGCGTTACTCCGTTCCGGCGCCGACCTCCGCGCGGACGTTCTGAAAGTTCCGCATCATGGAAGTAAGTTCCAGGACCCCGCGTTCATCCGCGCGGTCGGCGCGCGGTTCGCGCTCGTCAGCGCCGGCGAGGACAACGACTACGGCCACCCGGCGGTCTCGACACTCGGCCTGCTCGAGTCCGCCGGCATGACCGTCGCGCGGACCGACCAGCACGGCGAGTCGGTCGTGGTCCTCACCGACGCGGGCGCCACGTTGCAAGCGAGGCACAAGTGAACGGCGCTGTCGGTACGGCGTGGCATGCTGGGCCGCGATGGCTACCGCGACTTCGTCCGTACGTCCCGACCGCGAGGCACTCGGCGCGGTCACGCTTGTCGTCGGCGCCGACGAGCTGCTCTCCGAGCGCGCGATCGCCGCCGCGGTCGCCGCCGTGCGTGCGGCCGACGCCGACGCGGACCTGACCGAGCTGGACGCGGCGACGCTCGTGCCCGGTGCGCTCGCGGAGCTGACCAGCCCTTCGCTGTTCGCGGCGAGCAGGGCGGTCGTCGTCCGCAACCTCGACACCGTGCCGCCGGAGAGCGCCGACGCGCTGATCGGGTACGCCAAGGCGCCACAGCCGGACGTCGCGCTCGTGCTCGTGCACAAGGGCGGGCAGAAGGGCAAGGGCACGGTCGACAAGCTCAAGAAGGCCGGCGTCCGGTTGGTCACGACCGAGGCGCCGAAGACCTGGGAGCTGCCGAAGTTCGTCGTGCGCGAGGTCCGCTCGGCCGGCGGCAAGATCGACGAGGAGTCGGCGGCGCTGCTCGTCGACTCGGTCGGCAGCGACCTGCGCGCGCTCGCCGGCGCGGCCAGTCAGCTGCTGTCGGACACCGGCGGCGAGCCGATCACGCAGGAGATCGTGCGCAAGTACTTCGCCGGCCGTGCCGAGGTGACCAGCTTCAAGGTCGCCGACGCCGCGGTCGTCGGTCACACCGCGGAGGCGTTGGAGCAGCTGCGGTGGGCACTGCGCTCCGGCGTCGTGCCCGTGCTGGTGACGTCGGCGCTCGCCGGCGCGCTGCGCGGGCTGATCAAGTTCGCCGGGGCGCCGCGCGGCCTGCGGGACGCCGACCTCGCCCGCGAGGTGGGCGTAGCGCCGTGGAAGCTCAAGTCACTTCGCGGCCAGCTCCGCGGCTGGACCCCCGACGGCCTCGCCGCCGCGGTCCAGGCCGTCGCCCAAGCCGACGCCGACATCAAGGGCGCCGCCGACGACCCCGAGTACGCCCTGGAGCGGATGATCCTCGCCATCACAGCCGCGCGCACCCGCGGCTGACCAGGACTCGGAGCTAGGAAACGCCCGTCGGGGCGACCACGATCCCCAGCAATCCCGGTCCGGCGTGGGCGCCGATGACGCCGCCGATCTCCGTCACGATGAGGCGGGCGATCATGGGGACTCGGGCGCGCAGGTTCGTTGCCAAGGCCGCGGCTCGGTCGGGTGACTCCAGGTGGTGGATGGCGAGCTCGACCTCGCGCAGGCCAGCCAGGTCGACGGCCCGCTGCTCGAGCTCAGCGAGGGCGCGGCCGGACGTACGGACCTTGGCCAGCATCGCCACCCGGCCGTCGACAACATGCAACAGCGGCTTGACAGCCAGCGCCGACCCCACCAGGGCCTGGGCCGAGCCGATCCGGCCACCGCGACGCAACGAGTCCAGCGAGTCCACATAGAACAACGTGGCCGCTGACGCCGAACGGGACCGCGCCACCGCCGCGACCTCCTCCGACGATGCCCCACCAGCCGCCAACCGGGCAGCGGCCAGCACGGCGAAGCCGAGCCCCATCCCCACCTGCCCCGAGTCCACCACCGTCACCGGCACCGGCGATTCCAGCGCAGCCAGCCGGGCGGCGTCTCGCGTCCCCGACAGCTGCCCCGACACGTGCACGGACACCACAGCCGACGCGCCGGCAGCAGCGGCGGCCGCATAAGCAGAGAGAAACACCGGCGGAGCGGGCCGCGACGTCGTCACCGTCAGCCCGGCACGCACAGCGGAAGCCACCAACGAGGGCAGCGCAGGATCACCCTCGACGTACGTCGACCCGTCGACGACCACCTGCAGCGGCACCACAGCGACGCCCAGAGCCGCAACGTCGTCCGCCGACAGGTACGCCGTCGAGTCCGTCACGATCGCGACCCCGGCCATACCGCCACACCTTAGCCTCGGGATTTCAGGTGTTGGTGGGCGACAGCGGCCCGGGAAAGCTGGGCGTGGTGCCGCCTTACCCGGCCAGTGGCCGCTCTACCTGGCGTCCACCCCACGTAAAGGGGCCAATGATCATGTAAACATGATCATTGGCCCCAGGGTAGGGCTGGAGGCCGGGGTCGCTACGAACGGCGGGGACCTACTGCTGAGCGGTCTCGCACGCCTTGAACGTGTCGAACCCGTCGCCGCCACCGGCCTGGTCGAGCAGACCCTCGCCACAGTCGAGGATGTCGTCCCCGCCGAGACCGATGAGCGTGTCGTTGCCGGCGAACCCCAGCAGGATGTTGGCCTGGTCGTTGCCGACGAGGATGTCCGCGGCGCCCAACGTCCCGGCGATGTGCTCGAGGTCGGCCCTCGCGTTGTCCTTCTCCCCCGCGGCGCCGTCGTTCGCGACACTGTCGAGGCTCACCTTCACGCCTACCGTGTGGTCGTAGTACTCGACGACGTCGATGCCAACCCCGCCCGAGATGCTGTCGGACAGGCCGTCGTCACCGCACACGTTGCAGTCCTGACCGCCGCGCAAGGTGTCGTCCCCGCTACCGCCGTAGATCGAGTCGGCGCCGTAGTCGCCGAAGATCTTGTCGTTGTCGGCCTCACCGTCGATGAAGTCGTTCCCGCTGCCGCCACGCAGGTTGTCGCGCCCCGGACCGCCCCAGATCGTGTCGGCGCCGTCGCCACCGCTCAGTACGTCGTTGCCGCCGTAGCCGTCCAGCGTGTTGTTCACCGCGCTGCCAATGACGTGGTCGCCGTACAGCGAGCCGAGGATGTCCTCGACATCGTTGAAGACATTGTCGCCCTCGTTGGCGACGCCGTCGTCGGCCAGGTTGTCGAAGTCGACCCGGACGGCGGCGTTCGCGGTGTTGTAGCGCGCCTGGTCACGCCCCAAACCACCACCCAGCTTGTCGGCGCCAGGACCACCGTCGAGCCGGTCGTTGTCCGAGCCGCCGCTGAGGATGTCGCTCCCCTGGCCGCCGTTCAGGACGTCGACCCCGCCGAGCCCGTACAGGTCGTCGTCACCGGTGCCGCCGTCCAGCTGGTTCGCCAGAGCGCTCCCTGTCAGCTGGTCCGAGGCGCTCCCACCAATGAGCCGTTCGACGTCGGTGCCGATGAGGTCCTTCTCGCCGGACTGGCCGTCGTTCGCGACGCCGTCGAGGGAGGCGACGACGCGGGCCGTACGCGCGCCATACGTGACGAGGTCCGTCCCCGTGCCGCCGACGAACTTGTCCGCGCCCAGTCCACCGTCGAACGTGTCGTTCCCGGTGCCACCTTCGAGCGTGTCGTTGCCGGTGCCGCCGGTCAGGCGGTCCTGGCCGGCGTAGCCGACCAGCGTGTCGCCGTCCGCGCCGCCGTCGACGATGTCGGCGCCGGGGCTGCCCAACACCTGGTCGACGCCGGCACCCGCGTTCACCGTGGCCCGCTTGACGGTACGGACGTCCAGCACGTCGTTGCCGTCGCCCAGGTTGGCGGTCACCGTGCTCACGTTCGGCGCGTTGCACCGCACCTGCCGTACGGTCACGGCCACACACCCCGTGCCAGGCGTGACCATGTCGCCGTTGTCCGTCACGGTGTAGACCGTCCCCGACAACTGCACAGAGATCTTGTTCGCCTTGCCCGCTTGAGCATTGATCTGCAGGATCGACCCCGCGACCGTCACACCGCTCGCCGCGTACGCCGGGGTCGCGACCAACGCGGCCGCGCACAGGGTGATCGGTACGAGAGGCGCAACCAGGCCCCACTTCAGCTTCATATCCGTCCTCTACTTTCTACTCATCTCGCCCAGAAGGGTGGCTGAGGGCAGACTCGGTAGACATCGGAAACGGGTGCCCATATCGGCAGGGGCGACTGCCTAGATGTCGGTGGTCCAGTGCAGAGTGGGCGCCATGTTCGAGACACCCGCCGAGGTCGCCCAGCTCCAGACACTCCTCGACGCCTCGCTGCCGCGTTCGACCCAGCACCTGCGCAACATCGTCAAGCCGGAACGGTCGATGACCGCCGAGCAGCTCGTCACCGTTCTCACCGGCATGCGCACGCTCTCCGTCGCCACCGTCACCGCGAAGGGCGAGCCCCGGATCAGCGGCCTCGACGGGCACTTCCTGCATGCCCGCTGGCACTTCAGCACCTCCGAGAAGGCCGCCAAGGTCGGCCATCTGCGCAGGCGCCCGGCGGTCAGCGTCGCCCACATCGTCGGCGACGACCTCGGCGTGTTCTGCCACGGCACGGTCGAGTTCCTCGAACGCGACCACCCCGACTTCGACGCGCTCCACGACCACCTCGTCCAGCACTACGGCAGCGATCCCGACAGCTGGCAGGAGGACCCGATCGCCTACCTGCGCGTCCAGCCGTCCTGGATGGT
This sequence comes from Tenggerimyces flavus, assembly GCF_016907715.1. Lineage (NCBI taxonomy): Bacteria > Bacillati > Actinomycetota > Actinomycetes > Propionibacteriales > Nocardioidaceae > Tenggerimyces > Tenggerimyces flavus. Next base: position 6,263,508 of record NZ_JAFBCM010000001.1, read on the forward strand.
CGGGTACGCGCACGACCCCGCCGGGATCACGGCGCAGGCCGCGACCGGGTAGGATCCCGGGCAGAGTCCGAGACCAGGGAGTCACCGTGCGGGAGCAGAAACAGGCCTAGCCGTCGCGCCAGCCTGCCCACACACCAAAGAAGGTCTCCTCAAATGCAGTCCCACGACTGGATCGTGCGTACGGCCGACGACGTCATCGCCGCCGCACAGGAACGCCAGGCCGACCCGATCGTCTGTGCCTCCGGGATCAGCCCGTCCGGGCCGGTTCACCTCGGCAACCTGCGCGAGCTCACCACGCAGCACTTCGTCGCCGAGGAGATCAAGCGCCGTGGCGTCCCCTGCGAACACCTGTTGTTCTGGGACGACTACGACCGCCTCCGCAAGATCCCGGCCGGCGTCCCACCGGAGTTCGCCGAGCACCTCGGCCGGCCGCTGACCGGCGTACCCGACCCGTGGGGCGAGTACGCGAGCTGGGCCGAACGGTTCGCCACCCCGGTACGTGACGCGATTCGTCAACTGGGCATGGACATTCGCGAGATCTTCCAGACTGAACGGTACGCCGCCGGCGCCTACACCGGCCCCGTCGTCCGCGCGATGCGCGAACGCGACACGATCCGCGACGTGCTCGCCCGCTATCGCACGAAGGGCAAGGAACGCACGGACGAGGAGTACTGGCCGTACCGCGTCTACTGCCAGACCTGCGGCCGCGACACGACCAGCATCACCCACTACGACGACGCGACCACCGCGCTGGCGTACACCTGCGAGTGCGGGCACACCGGCGGCTTCGTCCTCGAGACCACCAACAGCGGCAAGCTTTTCTTCAAGGTGGACTGGCCGATGCGCTGGGCGGCGGTACCCGTGACGTTCGAGGCCGCAGGCGCCGACCACTCCTCCCCCGGCTCGACGATGACGGTCGGATCGGAGCTGTGCCGCAAGGTGTTCGGCGCCGAGCCGCCCGTCTACCTCGGGTACGCGTTCGTCGGGATCCGCGGCGCGTCGAAGCTGTCCAGCTCCGCCGGCGCCGTCCCGACGCCCGCCGACGGCCTGCGCGTCATCGAGGCGCCGATCCTGCGCTGGCTGTACGAGCGCCGCCGGCCGAACCAGTCGATCACGATCGACTTCGGCAGCGAGATCACGCGCCTGTACGACGAGTGGGACCGCCTCGACGACCCGACGGCGTACGAACGCGCGACTCGTACGACCACGACCGAGCTTCCCCAACCAGCCAAGCGGATTCCCTGGCGCCTGCTCACCTCCGTGCTCGACCTCACCGCGGGCGACGACGCCCAACTGCTGCGGATCCTCCGCGACGTCGACGCCGACAGCAAGGAGCTCGCGCTGGCGGATCTCGAGCCCCGCTTGAGCAGAGCCCGCGCCTGGGTCGCCGAGCATCTGCCGGAAGAGGCTCGGACCCACGTACGCACAGAGCCGGACAGCGAACGACTTTCCGCCTTGTCAGAAAGGGAATCCCGGGCACTCGCCACGCTACTCGACCGGCTCGAGGACGACTGGAGTCTGGTCGGTCTCACCACTCTGGTGTACGGCGTTCCCAAGCTGGTCCGAGGACTGCCGATCGACGCCCCGCCGACAGCCGAGCTCAAGCAGGATCAGCGCGCGTTCTTCGCACTCGTCTACACCTTGCTGGTCGGCCGCGACACCGGACCGCGGCTCCCCACCCTCCTCCTGGCGCTCGGCCCGGACCGCATCCGAGGACTGCTGAGCTACCACACAGGGTGAAGGCCGTAGCTCAACACGAGGTTCTTGCGGCGTTGGTAGTCCGTCAGGGCCGGCTGGTCCATCCGGCCGTACGCCGCCACCGCGGAGTACGCGGGCGAGCAGTTGGCGAACAGCCGCGTGGCGCGCAGGTCGCGGCTTGCGTAGTACGTCAACGACAGGTCGCGTGACCACAGCGCGGCGGCGCAGGACTCCGGTGCCGCGTTGGCCATCCGAATCACCGACGAGTAGTCCTCGAAGCTCGCCACCGACACCACCGGTCCGGCGATCGCCTCCCACAACGAGTCCGTCGCCTCGACGATCGTCGGCTGCATATAGTACCCGTCCGCCAGCTCGCCGCCGAGGTCCGCCCGCACCCCGCCGGTGAGGACGCGCAACCCGGACTCCTTGGCCAACCGCACGTGCTCGAGGACCTTCGACAGCTGCTCTTCGCTCGTCTGCGCACCGAGCATCGTCTCGGTGTCCAACGGGTTCCCCTGCCGGATCGCCTTCGTACGAATCGAAGCGGCCTCCACGAACTCGTGGTACATCGGCAGCTCCACGAGCGCACGCGAGGGCGAACCACACGCCTCGCCCTGGTTCAACGCGAACGTCGCGAACGCGTCGAGTACGCGATCGGAGAACTCGTCCTCGGCCTCCAGGACATCCGCGAAGTAGATGCTCGAACACGTCGCCGCGGTGTTGTCTGTCAAGACGGCCTTGCGCACTCGATGACTCGACACCAATGGCGTCGCGACCTCGGCGGACAGCCCGTTCACGACGTTCACCACACCGGGTGGCACGAGGTCCGCGATGAGCAGCATCAGCTCCATGATGGACACGGGCGTCTGTTCGGCCGGCCGAAGCACCACGGTGTTGCCAGCGGCCAACGCCGGCGCGAGGTTCCATGCCGCACACAGCAAGGAGAACGTCCACGGGACCGACTGCGCGATGACGCCGAGCGGCTCGTACCGGTGGCACGCCACCATGTCGCCGTCCTGCTGCGTGATCCCACCTTCCTGAGCAGTAATCGCCCCGGCCAGTTGACGAAAGTGGTCCACTGCCATCGGCAGATCGGCGGACAGCACCTCGCGGATCGGCTTCCCGCTGTCCCACACGTCCGTCACCGCGAGCCGGGTGGTCTGCTCCTCGATCCGGTCCGCGATCTTGTTCAGCACGATCGCGCGATCGGTCGGCGTCGTCGCACCCCAGCCGACAGAGGCTTCCTCCGCCGCGTCGAGCGCGAGCTCGACGTCGTCGACGGTCGACCGTGCCACCTCGGTGTAGACCTCACCGGTGACCGGCGACGTGTTCTCCGTATACCGTCCGAGAACCGGCAGCCGGCTCTCGCCGGCGATCCAGTTCCCGTACCGAGACGGCAGTGAGATCGGACTGGCTGGCTGTCCAGGTGCGGCATAGACGGCCATCGGCGCGACCTTCCCGGGGATCCAAGCCACGCGTCCGGCAACACGTGACACAGGTCGACATTAGGAGTCACAACGTTGCACACACGTTGCACGGTTGCGGTAAGCGACGACTGCCACTCAGCGTGAGGACTCCCGCAGGCGGTCCAGGTGGGTACGCACCTGCGTCCGCCGCGGCGACCCGTACCGCAACCGGTCGAGGCAGGCCTGCCACACCACCGTGTCGTTCAGCCCGTCCGGACTCTGCGCGTAGCTCAGCAACACGTCCACGGTCGCGTGTGTGAGCAGGGCATTGCGGAGCCGGCGCCTTATTTCATGCCGTAATGCCACGATGGCCGGAGCGTCCGATCGCGGCAGCACCGAACCGGTGTAGAGCGCGAGCGCCTGCCGATGAGCACCCCGCGCGAGCAGCCGGCGGAGCTCGGCGACGTCGGTGTCCAACGGTTCCGCCAGACGGTACGGCCGCGAGAGGATCGCGGGCTCCGTCACGATCCGGCGCAGCCGGGTGATCTCGGCGCGGATCGTCACCGGCGGACGGTCGCGCTCGTGCAGGCCGACCGCGAGCTGGTCGGCTGTCATGCCCTCCGGATGCAGCGCCAGCAACAGCAGCAGCTCCGCGTGCCGTACGGACAGCCGCAGCTGCCGTCCAGCCCAGTTGAGCCGGGCCTGGGCGGCACCGAGAACGTCCAGCCGTCCACCCGGCAGCACCTCCAGCCGTCGCTTGCGGCGGATGCCGTCGATCTGTTGCAGCCGCAGCTCGGACTCGGCTGCCGCGGCGGCCGTCCGTACCAACGTCAACACCCGAGGCGTCGCGATGTCACCACCGCCGGACACGTCGAGGACGCCGAGCAGCTCCTCGCTCTCCGGGTCGACGATGGGTGCCGCCGTACAGCTCCACGGCTGGACCGAACGGCTGAAGTGCTCCGAGGCGAAGACCTGTGCCGACTGCTTCGTGGCGAGCACCAGGCCCGGCGCGTTCGTACCCGCGAACTCCTCGCTCCAGTTGGCGCCTTCGACGAAGTGCATCTCCGCGGCCCGGCTGCGCAACCGGCGGTTGCCCTCGACCCAGAGCGCGCGGCCCAACGTGTCGAAGACCGCGACGACGAAGCCGTTGTCGGCGGCGTCGGACACGAGAAGGTTGCGCAGCACCGGCATCGCACCGGCGAGCGGATGCTGGTCGCGGTACGCCTCGAGCTCGTCGTCGAGGAGTTGCACGGGTGCCACCGGGCGGTCCGGGTCGACTCCCGCCGACGACGAACGACGCCAGGATTCCAACACCAGTGGGCGAACGTGATGGTCCGGTCGTCCGGTGGTGAGAAAAGCCTCATGTGCCAGCGACGTGAACCGGGAGGCTCGCGCAGGGTCGACCCCATTTGGCAGTGCCGCCGACGAACCCGTCATCGCCGCTCCCTTGTCAAGCGTCGATCGCGGCCTCCGTGACGATCGCGTGCGCGGCGCCGCGGAGCGCGGTGACCGCGTCCTTGATCGTCATCGGGTCGAGCCGGCCGGCGGGCGCGGCCAGACTGATCGCGGCCGGCGTCGAGCTGCCCGGCAGGACCACCCCGACGCATTCGCCTCCGTCCTCGTTCTCTCCTCGGTCGAGAGAGTACCCGCGAGCCCGTACGTCGCCGAGCTCCTCCAGGTAGAGCTCGACGTCGGTGATCGTCGCGGTAGTGCACGCCGGCATTCCCTCGACTCGCAGGATGCGGCGTACCTCCTCTTCGCGCAACCGTGACGCGACCGCCTTGCCGAGAGCGGACGAGTGAATCCGGTCACGGGCACCGGGGCGCGCGACGAACCGGACCGCGCGGGGGCTTTCGGCCACCTCGAGATAGGAGATCCGGTTGACGTCGAGGACGCCGAGATTCACGGTCTCCTGGAAACGTTCGGCGAGCCCTTCCAGATGCGGGCGGGCGACGACCGAGAGCCGCGCGAGCTCGCGCGGCCGGAGTTGGCCGAGCGCGCGTCCGAGCCGGTACGTGTCGCCGGCGGCATCGCGCGCGACGTACCCGCGCGCCTCCAACGTGGACAGGTAGCGGAACGCCGAGCTCTTCGGCAGCCCGGCCGCGGACGCGATCGCCCCGAGGCTCAGTCCGCGCGGCGACTGCTGCAGCGCGTCCAAGATGTCGACGACACGATCCACCGCTCGAATGGTGTACGTCGGACTCGACACGTCCACGTTGCTTGTCCGTTCCCCCGGGAGCTGAAGGTTGCCCGCCCGACCGGCGAACGGCACCACGCGAACGCTCTGCCGAAGGTCACTGCACCCCCTCGGGCAGCGCAACAACGACACAGCAAGGCTGCGTGGAACCAAGCGCTCGCCGGTCGGAGGCCGCTCGATCAGATGCCAGCCCCCCGCAGACTGGCATTGTTCGAACCGACCGGTCCATTTCACTCACTGAAACGGGCCTTCTACGAGCGTCAGGCATTCTCGACGGGATGACGCATCCCGGTCAAGGCATAGACAAAGTGTCGGCCCAAATGACATTTCGACTGTCGAAACGGAGGTCTATCCAACCACGAGGTTAACCAGCGTCGGCGGTTTGACGACGGCACGGCGTACGACGCGGTCGCCGATGGCGGACACGACGCGTTCCGACGTTCGTGCAAGCGCTTCCAAAGCGGCGGCGTCGATGTCCGGCGGGACGTTCACCCGATCCCGCACCTTGCCATCGATTTGCACCACGCAGATCACGGTGTCGACGGTCAAGAAACCCGGATCCGCTTGCGGATAAGGCTGGTACGCAACGGATTCCGCATGTCCCAGCCGGCTCCAGAGCTCCTCGGCCAGGTGCGGGGCGAACGGCGCCAGCATCAGGACAAGCGCTTCGACGGCCTCGCGTGGCTTGCGTTCCAGCCCGGTCAGATGCGTCGTCAGCTCCATCAGCCGGGCGATCGCGGTGTTGACTCCCAGCTCGTCCAGGTCGCTGCGTACGGCGTCGATCGTCTTGTGGAGTTGACGATTCGTCGCGTCGTCTGGCTTGTCGTCGGTGACTGTGATCCCGCCGGTCTGCTCATCGACGACCAGCCGCCAGACGCGTTGCAGGAAGCGCTGCGCCCCGCCGATCGCCCGTGAGTCCCAGGGGCGGGCCGTACCGATCGGCCCGGTCGACATCACGTACACGCGGAACGTGTCCGCGCCGTACTCGTCGGCGATGTCGTCCGGCAGCACCATGTTGCGCAGGCTCTTGCCCATCTTGCCCAGGGAACGGGTCACCGGTTTGTCCGCGTACCAGTAGGTTCCGTCGCGTTCGACCACTTCGTCTGCCGGAACGTTGACGCCGCGCTCGTCGGTGTAGCTGTAGGCCTGGATGTAGCCGACGACAGTGAACCGGCGGAACGGCTCGCGGCTCGACACGTGGCCCAGGTCGTACAGGACCTTTTGCCAGAACCTCGCGTACAGCAGGTGCAGGACGGCGTGCTCACCGCCGCCGACGTACAGGTCGACGCCGCCGGGGTCGCCGCCCATCCAGTACTTCTCCAGCGCCGGGTCGACGAAGACCTCGTCGTTGTCCGGGTCCAGGTAGCGCAGCTCGTACCAGCACGACCCCGCCCACTGCGGCATCGTGTTGGTCTCGCGGCGGTACTCGCGTTGGCCGTTGCCCAGGTCGAGCGTGACCGTGGTCCAGTCGGTCAGTCGCGACAGCGGCGCCCGCGGCTCGGAGTCGGCGTCGTCGGGGTCGTACGTGGTGGGCGTGAAGTCGTCGGTGTCGGGCAGCTCCAGCGGCAGCAGGTGCTCGGGCAGCGCGATCGGACCGTACTCGTCGTACACGATGGGGAACGGCTCACCCCAGTAGCGCTGGCGGCTGAACAGCCAGTCGTGCATGTTCGGAATCCACTGCCGCTGTTGGGATTTCAGCGCGTCGGGCCAGTCCAGCTCGTCCAGGTCCTTCAGCAGGCGGTCCTTGTACGCGGTGATGCGCAGCACCCACTGGCGCATGGTGCGTTGGAAGACCGGGAAGTTGCCGCGTTCGCTGCGGCCCTCCTCGGTGACTTCCTCGTTGGCCAGAACGGTGCCCAGACCGGGGCACCAGTTGACGATCTCCTCCGACAGATACGCCAGCCGGTGCGCGTCGACGGCCTTGCGTTGCTCGGCCTGGGTCAGCTCGCACCAACCGCGTCCGGTCGGCGTTCTCCTTTGGTCCATGGCGAACGCGGCTTGCAGCTCTGGGATCGGACGTGCTCTTTGTTGCTCGTCGTCGTACCAGGAGTTGAACAGCTGCAGGAAGATCCACTGGGTCCAGCGGTAGTAGCTCGTGTCCGTGGTGGCGACGCCGCGTCTGGGGTCGTGCGCCATGCCCAGGCGGTGCAGCTGCCTGCGGATCGTGTCCATGTTGCGTTCGGTCGTGACGCGCGGGTGCTGGCCGGTCTGGACGGCGTACTGCTCGGCGGGCAGGCCGAACGCGTCGAATCCCAACGCGTGCAGGACATTCTCGCCCAGCATCCTGCGGTATCGCCCGAAGACGTCGGTCGCGACGTACCCCACCGGATGGCCGACGTGCAGCGCGCCGGAGGGGCCGGGGAACTGGTCCAGCAGGTAGAACTTGGGCTTGCTGTCGTCTCGTTCGGCATAGAACGTGTGGCGCTCGTCCCAGTACTGCTGCCAGCGCGCCTCGATGTCGCCGGCCAGCGCGCCGGTATAGCGATGGGGGGTCTCCATGATCGGGGCTCCTCAGCGATGTCTGTCGGCGTGACGGATAGCCGCGCCGACGCGGTGCTCGAGGCACCCGCTGAGGGTCAGCGCGGCTGGCTAAGGAGGAGGCCGTACCGCATGGGTCGAAGAATACTCATGCTTCGAGGGGCTCGTCCACGCGACTTCCGTGCCACCGCTCGGCGGCGGGTCAGCCGGGGACGATGTTGACGAGCTTCGGGGCGCGCACGATCACCTTGCGGATCTCGCGGCCGTCCAGCGACGCCAGCACCTTCTCCGAGGCCAGCGCGAGCTCGCGCAGCGCGTCCTCGGAGATGTCCGGCGACACGTCGAACTTGTCCCGCACCTTGCCCGCCACCTGCACCACGCAGGTCACCGACTCGGCGGCCGCCAAAGAAGGGTCGAACGAAGGCCACCCCGCCAGCGACACCGTCGGCTCGTGGCCGAGCCGCTCCCACATGTCCTCCGCGGTGTACGGCGCCACCACCGACAGCATCACCGAGAGCTTCTCGACCGCTTCACGCACAGAAGGATCGCCACCGCCCACACCAGAGTCGACGGCCTTGCGGATCGCGTTCACCAGCTCCATCAGCCGAGCGATGCCGACGTTGAACTTGTACGACTCCAACAGTTCCGTGAACTGCTGCACGGTCCGGTGCGTCACCTTCCGCAGCGCCGCGTCCCCCTCCGCGGGCGAAACCCCCACAGCGGAAGAGACGTCGTTCGCCAACCGCCAAGCCCGCTGCAGGAACTTCAACGACCCCGCCGGCGACACATCGGCCCAGTCGATGTCGTCCTCGGGCGGCCCCGCGAACACCATCGTCAGCCGGATCGCGTCCACACCGTACGACGCGAGCTGCTCCCCCAGGTCCACTCCATTGCCCAGCGACTTGCTCATCGCCTTGCCCTGGTTGACGACCTGCCCCTGGTTCAGCAGCGACGTGAACGGCTCGATGAAGTCGACCGCGCCCATGTCGTGCAGCACCTTGGTGAAGAACCGCGCGTACAGCAGGTGCAGGATCGCGTGCTCGACACCGCCGACGTACTGGTCGATCGGCATCCAGCGGCGCACGGCGTCGGGGTCGAACGGACCGTCATCGTAGTTCGGCGAGCAGTAGCGCAGGAAGTACCACGACGAGTCGACGAACGTGTCCATCGTGTCGGTGTCGCGCCGCGCCTCTCCCCCGCACTTCGGGCACGCGACCGTCACCCAGTCCGTCGCCGAAGCCAACGGGGACACGCCCTTCGGCTGCAGGTCCGCACCGCGCAGGTCGGGCAGTTCGACCGGCAGCTGCTCGTCCGGGACGGCCACCTCACCGCACGCGTCGCAGTGGATGATCGGGATCGGGCAGCCCCAGTACCGCTGCCGCGACAGCAGCCAGTCGCGCAGCCGGAACGTCACCGCGCCCTTGCCCAGCTCCTTCGACGACAGCCACGTGGTGATCCGCGCCTTGGCCTCGTCGACCGCCAGCCCGTCCAGCGACACCTCGGCGTTCGCGGAGTTGATCGCCGGACCGTCGCCGGTGAACGCCTCGCCGTCGAAGTCGGCGGGTGGCTGGACCGTACGGACGATCGACAGCCCGAACTGCTTGGCGAAGTCGTAGTCGCGCTGATCCTGCGCCGGCACTGCCATGATCGCGCCGGTCCCGTAGTCCGCGAGCACGTAGTCCGCCGCGTACACCGGGATCCGCTCGCCGTTGACCGGGTTGATCGCGTACACGCCGAGGAAGACGCCGGTCTTGTCGCGTTCGGTCGACAGCCGCTCGATCTCGGTCGACCGCTTGACCTCCTCGAGGTACGTCTCGAACGCCGCGCGTTGCTCAGCAGACACGATCTCCGAAGCGAGCTTCGCCTCCGGCGCGACCACGAAGAACGTCGCACCGAACAGCGTGTCCGGCCGCGTCGTGAACACGGTCACCGGCTCCGTACGACCCTCGATCGCGAAGTCGACGTACGCGCCCTCGGACCGCCCGATCCAGTTGCGCTGCATGGTCAGCACGCGCTCGGGCCACTGACCCTCCAGCGGCCCCATGTCGTCCAGCAGCCGCTGCGCGTAGTCGGTGATCTTGAAGTACCACTGGGTCAGCTCGCGCTTGGTGACGTCGCTGCCGCAGCGCTCGCACTTGCCGGCGACGACCTGCTCGTTCGCCAGCACGGTCTGGTCCTTAGGGCACCAGTTGACGAACGATGCCTTCCGGTACGCCAGGCCGCGCTCGTAGAAGCGCAGGAACAACCACTGCGTCCACTTGTAGTAGCCGGGGTCGCTGGTGTGCAGCCGCCGCGACCAGTCGAACGAGACGCCGTACCGCTTGAACGAGTCGGCCTGGGTGTCGATGTTCGCGTACGTCCACTCGGCCGGGTGCGCGTTGCGGCGGATCGCGGCATTCTCCGCGGGCAGGCCGAACGAGTCCCACCCGATCGGGTGCAGGACGTTCTCACCCTTCTGGAAGTGGTAGCGCGACACCAGGTCGCCGAACGCGTAGGCCTCGGCGTGACCCATGTGCAGGTCGCCGGAGGGGTACGGGAACATGTCGAGCTGGTACCGGCGCGGCCGGGTGTCCTCGGCGGCCCCGTCGTCGGTCGCCTCCGACTCGGCCCGGAAGGGGTCCATCCGCTGCCACACGGGCAGCCACTTGCTCTGGATGGCGGCGAAGTCGTACGCCTGTTCGGTGTCGCTCATGCTCGTCTGCACTCCGTACGCGGGCGGGAAGGCAAGTAGATACTCCAACAATGAAGAAACCCCTCACTCAGGAGGGGTCGCCACGCTGACGTGAAGCTGCGGTCAGCGCGGCCAGGTAAGAAGGAGCAGAGCCACTCGCACGCTCACAGACTAGCGCACGAGTGGCTTCGCCCTGGTCACGGTGTGTACGCGACCAGCCGCCTACCAGTACGTCAGCGAGACGCAGCGCGCCGGGACGTACCCGGTCGTTCCCGACACGCTCGTGCGGTACCAGACGGTGCCGCCGCCGCACTCGGTGTAGGCCGCGCCGGGCGTACCGGTGCAGCCGCGGCCCGGCTTGGAGAGCGTGACGCTGCCGACGACCGCGGAGGCCCCGTCGGCGGTGGCGTGCGCGGCCACCGGGTCGTTGCCAGCCGGCTCGGCCAGGCACCCGATGCTCGCGTTCGCTGCCCCCGTGGTCAGCGCGATCAGCGCCGAAGCCGCCAGTGCGGTGGCCGCCGCCAAAGCAGCCCATTTGCGCGGAGATCCAGACATTGCCGCCCCTTTCAACGTTGCAACCCTCGTGATGGGCACACCGTAACCGTGCCGGCGGAGCGCTTTCCAGACCTGCGGACGAGCACTTGGTGACAGCCCGACCACGGTACGGAGCAGGAGGTGTCGTGATGTCGCCATTGCAGGAATGCGACAGGGAGAAAGTGCCCAACGTCTCCGGCGATTCGGTGAAGATGTTCACCACCCCAGTTGGCATCCGAACCCCGACCACAGGGAGCTTGCCGGGAACCACGCCCCTGACCCGTGGCACTCCGCTCCACGATGCTTGTGCCCCGCGTTCGCCTACCCCCCTGACGTGCGCGGACGGACTGGCATCGACGTGCATGCGACAGGTGGTCGATCCGGATGCCTTCTGGGGTGCTTCATGTCCGGCGCTCTGGAAAGCTGGAGTCATGCCCCAGATCGGTGTAGTCGGCGACTTCCGAGCAGCGAACCCCACCCACGTCGCGACGACCGAGGGCCTCGAGCACACCGGACGTGCGCTCGGCCTCGACACGACCGTCACCTGGCTGCCCACCGACACGTTCACCGATGCCGAGCTCGCCGGCATGGACGGTCTGCTGGTGGCGCCGGGCAGCCCGTACGCGAGCATGACCCGCGCGCTCGACGCGATCCGGCACGCCCGCGAGCACGATGTCCCGTTGCTCGGGACCTGCGGCGGCTTCCAGCACCTCGTCGTCGAGTTCGCGCGCAACGTGCTCGGGGTCGAGGATGCGGGCCACGCGGAGTACGACCCGGACGCCTCGACGCTGTTCGTCACCGCCCTCGCGTGCTCGCTGCAGGGGCAGCGGCTCGACGTCGAGGTGCACGCGGACACCAGGGCTGGTGCCGCGTACGAGACGAGCACCGCCACGGAGCGCTACTACTGCGACTTCGGGCTCAACCCTTCCTTCCTCGAGCCGCTGCGCGCCGCCGGCCTGGTCGTGAGCGGCGTCGACAAGGACGGAGAGGTGCGGATCGTCGAGCTCCCCGCGTTGCGGTTCTTCGTGGGCACGCTGTTCGTCCCGCAGGCGTCGAGCACGCCGGAGCGGCCACACCCCCTGGTCGGCGCCTTCCTCACCGCCGCGCGCTGACCCTGCGGTCGGCGCGGTCGGCGCGGTCGGCGCGGTCGGCGCGGTCGGCGCGCCGGGCCGGCGGTGGGTTCGCTTGGCCCCCCGGCCCCGGGGACAATGATCATGTTTACATGATCATTCGCCGCTTTACGTGGGGTGGACGCCAGGTAGAGCGGCTACTGGCCGGGTAAGGCGACCACGACACGCATCACTCACCGAGTGCCTTCCCGCTCAGCTCACCCGAGACGTCGCCACCCCAAGTCTCCCGAGCAGGACAGGCACCTCCGTCATTCATACGTCGAAGTCGCCCACCAGCACCTGAAATCCCGAGGCTAACGGTCGCTCTCCACCTGGAGCTCGGCGAGCTGGAAGTACCGCGTGGGGTCGCCCGCGCAGGCGGTCTGCAGCTTGGTCGCGTGCACCCGGACGTACCGGTAGCTGCCCGACACGTCGAACGTCTGGCCGCTCACCGGCACGGCGAGAGGCTTGCCGTCGTTGAAGTTCGTCCGCGTCGCGAGCGTCTTCCAGGAGATCGCGTCCTTGCTCCCCTGGAGGCTGAAGTCGATCGGGAACCCGTACCCCTCGCACTCCTTGTCGTCGCGCGGGAACAGCTTGACCCGGTCGATCCTCGCCGGCTGCAGGAGGTCGACGTACGCCCACTCGGTCGCGTCGGCGGTGGCGTGGCCGTTGCTCGACCAGCCGTGGCTCACCGCGCCGCTGTCGACCTTGGTGAACGTGTGCGTCAGCCCGTCGACGAGCGCGGCCTGGGACCAGCCCCATGGGACGGCCGAGCTGGCGGCGACCTGCCGGCCCTGGGCGAGGTTGCGCGTCACCTTCGCCTTCGGCTGCTGAGCGACCTGGCTCGCGTTCGTCCGCTCGAGGACGAACGCGACGACGCTGTACGGCTCGACGGTGAGCTTGCGGGCGAACGTGCTGGCGCCCTTGACGATCCGGGTGTCGACCGGGTCGGCGTTCTCGGTCGGCCCGACGCTGTAGCCGCGGAGTCCTTCGGCGTAGTCCTTGTAGTAGTTGCCATGGGTGGCGTCGATGAGGTACTGCGTGACCTTGACGTTCTGCCTTCTGGTGTAGGGCAAATGGCTCACGCTGAGGTCGAGCTTGGTGCCGGCGGCCTGGTCGTTCCAGGCCAGCAGGACGACCTTGCCGCTGGCGGGATCCTTGGTGACGATCGCCCCGACCGCGCCGTCCTGGGTGCCCGGGCCGGTGACGCTCGTCTGGAGCAACGTCGACTGCAACCGGTTGGTGAGCTCGAACGCGTTGTACGCCGCCTTCTTGTGACCGTCGACGGTGAGCAGACCGAGGTCGCCGTTGAACAACGAGGACGGTTGGAGCCCTTCCTTCGGCGAGAACCAGAAGATCTTCGACAACGCCGGCCGCGCCATCGCGTCGCCGATGCGGCGGACCGCGTACGAGGCGCCCTGGTTGGTGTCGGAGGGCGCGCCGGGGCCGCTGGTCATCTGGGCGGTGATGTTCCACTCGGAGACGAAGATCGGGACGTTCGTCCTGCCGGCGGCGTCGAGGCGGGTCTTGACGTCGTCGACGAGCGCGAATGTCAGGTCCGGGCCGTAGCTGTGCACGGCCGCGAAGTCGAGCGGGACCGACGGCTTGTCCTTGAGGAACGCGGTGAAGCCGTCGAAGAACCACCAGCCGCCCTGGGTGGTTGTCGGACCGCCGACCTTCGCGGTCGGGTCGGCGTTCTTCACGCCCGTGGCGGTGGCCTCGTACATCGCGTTGTACTGCGGCTGGGTGCCGGCCCAGAAGCCGCCGAGGTCGGGCTCGTTCCAGACCTCCCAGTACCAGCCGGTGTGGCCGAGATCCTTGTAGTGCTGGACGAGCGCCTGCACGACCTGTCCCCACAGCGCGTTGTCGTTCGGGATCGCGTTGTCGTACCCCGTCGCCTTGTCCGCGCCGCCGAGTGCCTCGGGGGTGAACGCGACGCCCATGTACGGGGTCATGCCCTGCTCGACGAGCGGGAGGACCACGCGGTCGAGCTTGCTGAAGTCGTACGTCAGATTGGGTGGTGTGCCTTGGACGATGTTGTAGAAGTTCTCGTTGAGCAGATGGGTGATCGCGACCATCCGCAGCCCGGCCTGCTTGAACTTCGGATACGACTCCGGCAACCAGTTCAGCGCGTTGTGGGTGAGGTAGCCACCCTCGTTCGCGTTCAGGTACTTGGCATGGTCGAACGTGCCGGCACTGGTACTGAAGTCCGCGGCAATCGTCGGCCGGGTGACCTCCGCCGCGGCCACGGCCGGCGTCGACGTACTGGTCAGAGTGCCGGCAATCAGCAAGACAGGAACGAGAATCCACGACCTGTTCGGCATGGCGAGCCTCCCCTTCGGCGCTCACAGCCTGACTTCTTCAACGATGAACGACTAGTCCAATCCCGACCATCACTCGGACGATCCTGACCTGCCCTGTCATGGGTTCGTAAGGGTCGTCGCACGCCCCGCTCCCCTAGGGTGTGGCCATCCAGACGAAAGGGATCGCGAACATGAGGCGTGGCATGGGGGCAGCGGCGGTCGCCGCGCTGCTGGGAGTCGCTGGCTGCGGCGCGGCGACGGGGACTCCGCAGGCAGCACCGTCCGAGGCCGCGACCACGACGCGCGCAGCCACCACGACGCCCAAGGTGCCGACGAACGCCGCGAGTCCCACGCCGGCCGAGAAGATGAAGGTCGTCGTCACCGTTCCGGCCGCGTTGAAGTTCACCGGCACCACGCTCGACGGCGAGGCGTACGACGGCGCGAAGCTGGCGGGGAAGCCCACCGCGCTGTGGTTCTGGGCGCCCTGGTGTCACATCTGCCGCGACGAAGCGCCGACGGTCAAGGAGCTCGCGTCCAAGCACAGCAAGGCGGTCAACCTCCTCGGCGTCGGCGGGCTCGGCGAGGAGGACGCGATGCGCGAGTTCGTCGACGACGGCGAAGTGGGTGCGGTCACGCATCTGGCCGACGAGAAGGGTGAGATCTGGAAGCGGTTCGACGTCACCTCCCAAGCCAGCTGGGTCCTTCTCGACAAGAACGGCAACGAGGTGTTCCGCGGTCGCCTCGACCACGACGAGCTCGAGGACCGCGTCGCCGAGCTCGCGAAGTCCTAGCCTCGTGATGGGTTGGGCGGCACATGGTCGCCTCACGTGGCCAGTGACCCCTCTACCTGGCGTCTACCCGGCGTAAAGCGGCCAATGATCATGTAAACATGATCATTGGCCCCGGGCCGGACCGGTCGAACCAACCCCCCGGACGAAAGATCGAGGTGAGATGCTCGTCGCTCTCGCCGCCGGCATGCTGGCGGCCGTCAACCCGTGCGGCTTCGCGCTCCTGCCCGCGTACCTCGGCTTCCTCGTTCTCGACGACAGGGACGACGGCAAGGGCCACGAGGTACGGAACGCGATCAAGCTCACCGCCGCGATGACGGTGGGGTTCGCCGCGGTCTTCGGCATCTTCGGCCTCGTCGTCGCCCCGCTCGCCGGAAGCATCCAGCAACACCTGCCCTGGTTCACGATCGTGCTCGGCTTCGCCCTCGCCGGCTGCGGCGGCTGGCTCCTCGCCGGCCGCGCGCTCCCCACGATCAAGCTCCCCACCGGCAAGGGCCCGATCACGAGATCCCCTGCCTCGATGGTCGCGTTCGGCGCCTCGTACGCCGTCGCCTCGATCGGCTGCACGATCGGCCCGTTCCTCGCGATCGTGGTCGGCAGCTTCCGCGCCAACGACCCCCTCGAAGGCGTCGCGCTCTACCTCGCCTACGCGGCCGGGATGGGCATCACCGTCGGCGTCGCGGCGGTGTCGGTCGCGCTCGCCCGGCAAGGCATCGTCAGCAAGCTCCGGAACGCGGGACGGCTGATCCCGAGGCTCGCCGGCGCCCTCATGGTCGCGGTCGGCGCGTACGTCGCGTACTACGGCCGGTACGAGCTCCGCGGCGCCACCCGCGATCCGATCATCGACACGGTCGACGATCTCCAACGTACGTTGGCCAACGCCCTCGAACGCATCGGAGCCCCGACGATCGCCGTCGCGCTCGTGGCAGTCGTCGCCGCAGCCGCCGTCCTTACAAGGAGGCGCCGCCAGAAGGAGCGTGCCGAAGGAACGTGAGCACCGCCGCCACTCGGCGGTGCAACGAGTCCTCCGTCCCCAACGCCAACTTCGCGAACACGGCGTTCACGTGCTTCTCCACCGTCGACTCCGACAACGACAACGCCTCGGCGATCGCCCGGTTGTTCTTCCCCTGCGCCATCTCCCCCAGCACGTCCAGCTCGCGCGCGGTCAACGAGGCCAGCGGCGACTCCGACGCGCGGGTGTGGCTCCGCACCAGCACCTCGACGATCCGCGGGTCGATCACCGACCGCCCCGCCACGACCTCCCGCAGCGCACGCAGCAGCTCGTCGACGTCTCCCACGCGTTCCTTCAACAGGTACGCCAATCCAGCGGTCCCGTGCGAGAACAACGCGAACGCGTACTGCTCGTTCGCGTGCTGCGACAGCACGACCACGCCCACCGAGGGAAAGCGCGTCTGGATCTCGTGCGCCGCCGCGATGCCCTCGGTGTGGTGCCCCGGCGGCATCCGGATGTCGGTGATCACCGCGTCCGGACTCAGCCGCGACACCGCGTCGAGCAGCTCGACGGCCGTACCCACCGCCGCGATCACCGACACCTCGCCGGAGTCCTCCAGGATCCGCCGCGTCCCCTCGCGTACGAGGTAGTGGTCCTCGGCGATCACGACCTTCATGAATCTCCCGCCCCAGAAGGCAAAACAGCTCGAATCGCCGCGCCGCCACCGTTGTCGTTGCCGACCTGCACCGTACCGCCCACCGCCTCGATCCGGTCCCGCATCGCCGTCAGGCCCGCTCCCGCGCGCACCTCAGCCGGGAGTCCCGACCCGTTGTCCCGCACCTCGACGACCAGCGACCCGTTCGACGCGGTCAGGTCGATCGCCACCCGCGAGGCGCGCGCGTGCTTGAGCACGTTCGTCAGCGACTCGGACACGAAGTAGTACGCCGACTCCTCCACCTCGTCGGGGAACCGCGCCGCACGGATGCTGGCCGCGGACACCGCCACCGGGATGGGCATGCGCCGCGCGGTCGACTCCACCGCCGCCACCAGCCCCTCGTCGCTCAACACCGACGGGTGGATGCCGTGCGCGAGCTCGCGCAGGTCCTCGACGATCCGCAACGCCTCGCCGCGCACCTCGTCCAGCAGGTCGCCGGCCCGCGCAGCGTCGCGGTTCAGTGCCGAACGTGCCATCCCGAGCTTCGCCACCAGCGCGACCACTTCCTGCTGCACGCCGTCGTGCAGGTCCCGTTCGATCCGGCGGCGCTCGGCGTCCTGAGCCTGCACGATCCGGGTCCGCGACGCCTCCAGCTCGGCCGCCTGCCGGGCGTTGTGCAACGCAAGCGCCGCTTGACGCGCCAACGTCTCGACCAGCTCCAGGTCGTGTGAAACGAACGCTCCACCCAGCTTCGGTCCGCAGCGGATCTCCCCCAGAGAAAGATCTCCGTGCCGCAGCGGACGCTCGACCTCGGCGTCGCCCGACACCGTGCCGGCCGATCCGACGTATCCGTCAACGGAGACTTGCGCCCACGACAGCCCGAGCCCGTCGCGCAGCCCACCGGCGAGCTCGTCGGCCAGCTCCCGCGGCTGGAACGCGTGCTCGAGCGTGCCGCCGAGGCGGACCAGCAGTTCGTACCCGCTCAGCCGCCTCCCGAAAACCCGCCGCTCCGCCAGCCGGTTCACCCATCGCCGGATCGGCTCGAGCAGCACGGTGGCCGCCACGGTCGCGACCACGGCGATCCCGATCGGCAGCCGCGCGGTCGCGGCCAGACCGAGCACCGACGCCGCGGCGACGTACGCGCCGGCGATCAGGATCCAGACGAGCCCGAACACGAGCGAGCGCCGGATGACCACACCGACCGGCAGGTTCCGCGACTGGACGCCCGCCACGACGACCGCGGCGAGGATCGCGACGAACGGGAGCATGCCGAAGAAGCCGGTCAACAGCTGCGTCGCCGGTGCCGGCTGCGCGAACCACAGATAGCCGAGCACCAGAGCGACGAGCTCGATCGCGATCAGGATCAGCACGACGAAGACGGCTCGCAACATCCGGCGTTCCTTGGGCTCCATCCGGATCGCGCGTGCCACGAACAGCCCGATCCCCACGAACACGATCGCCCAGTAGTACTGGTAGGCGACCGTGACCGGGATGGCGAGCCACTCGATCGTCGGCAGCGAGGTCGGCACCCGCGGGAACGCCTCGAAGTACGGAGCATGGTCGACGTACGCGGTCGGCCCCGCGAAGAGAATCAGCACCGCGACGAGCGGGACCACCCACGCGGCGGTCAGGATCACGCGCTCATACCCATAGCGGTATCGACCGTCGGGCAACAACGCCAGGACGCGGACGAGGAAGATCATGGCGATCATCCCCGTCACCCCGCAGGCCCAGACACCGGCCACCAGAAGGCCAGCGGGGGCATCTACCACCGCTGCCGCCTTCACGCCGTACTCGATCACCGTCTGCAGTCCGAACATCCCGCCCAGACCGAGCAGCAGCCCCGAGATCGGATAGGTCGGCGCCCGCCAGTACGCGGCCAGTCCGATGACGTAGAACGGGAACGGGCCGGCGAGCAGCCAGACCAGGCTCATGCCGGGGTCGTGCCCGTCGACGGTCTCCAGCGCGATCGCGATGTACGCGCCGACGACGAACGACAGCCCCGCCACGACCGCGAACGTCCACATCGCGATCTGCTGCTGCCTGTTCGGTCCCGTCACCACCCCATTGTCGGCCCCTTCGGGCACCCGGCGAAGGGAGTTGGCCCCCGTTGCTATGGAGGCCAGCCTCCATTGGGCCGTGCGGGCAGCCAGCTTCTGCCGGACCCTCCCGGCGGGGAGTCTGGTGGTACGAGCCCGGAAGGCGGGCCGCAAGGGGGAGGAAAGGCGATGCTCGGGTTCCTGGAGCGCCGGGGGTGGATCGTGCTCGCGGTCCTGGCGGGGGTCCTGGTGATGTTCGGCGCGTGGGACGTCCCTCGCGGACTCGAGGCGGATCCGGCGATCTCGTACGGCCTCACCGGCAAGACGCTGGTCCAGCTGCGAGCCGAGAGCGCGGACGCGTACGAGGTTGCCGACGTCACCGTTCGCTGGGGCGGGATCAGCATCCTCACGCTCGCCCTGCTGCTGCTGGCGATCATCGTCACGGCCTACCGCGATGGCCAGCGCTGGGCCTGGTGGACGCTGTGGCTGCTCCCGCTGTGGAGCGCGAGTGTGGCGGCGATGGGGTTCGTCGTCGACCTCGCTCCGGGTACGGCGCCGCCACCGCCCATGGTCTCCGGCCCGATCTTCTTCGCGATCGCCGCGGCCATCCTGCTCGGCTCCGCCCGACGCTTCTTCCGACCCGCGACCATGGACGAGAAAGCGGCAGTGTCATGACCGACAAACTGTTGACCGAAGAGCCGGCGGCCGAGCCCGAAGCGCCGCGCCGCGTACGAACGCCACGCAAGAGCCTCGTAGCGCTGCGGATCGTCGCCGTACTGCACCTGCTGGTGTTCTTCCTGCAGCCCGTCCTCGCCGGGATCTACCTCAACGGCGACTTCGACGCGCTCGGGCTGCACGAGCTGAACGCGCAGATCGTCACGCTCATGGTTGCCGCCCAGCTCATCGTCGCGATCGTGTACGCGGCTGGCGGTGGCGGCAAGCTGTGGCCGATCTGGTTCAGCCTGGGACTCGCGCTGCTCGAGGAGACGCAGAAGGGACTCGGGTACGAGCGACTGGTCGCCTTCCATGTCCCGTTCGGGATTCTCCTGCTGATGGCCCAGTTGTTCTTCACTTATTGGACGTTCGGCGCCCGGGCCAAGGTCGCGCGGGTTCCGAAGGCACGAAAGAAGCGTCGCTCATGAAGCTGTCGAGACGAGGTTTCCTCGGTGTGGTCGGGGGTGCTGGAGCGGCCATGCTCGGTGTGGCCGCCTGGCGTCCGGACGGGCTGGTCGGTCAGACCGGGGAGGTGCTGCGAAGCACGGCGAGACTGCCCAGCCCGTTCACGGTCCCCCTGCCGATCCCCGCGGTGAAGCGCCCGGTCCGGACGGACGCGACCACGGACTACTACGAGCTGGTGCAACGCGAAGCCAGCGTGGAGATCCTGCCGGGGCTGAAGACGAAGATCTTCGGGTACGACGGCACGTTCCCCGGTCCGACGATCGAGTCGCGGTCCGGTCGCCGGATCGTCGTACGGCACCGCAACGAGCTGCCGGTTCCGACCGCCGTGCATCTGCACGGCGGGCACACGCCGGCCGAGCACGACGGGCACGCGATCGACCTGTTGCTCCCCGAGGGAGTGACCAACGCCCAGACGTTCTCGCACGGCATGGTCGGCAAGGTGACGACCGGCGAACGCGAGTACGACTATCCGAGCAAGCAGCGGGCGGCGACGCTGTGGTACCACGACCACCGGATGGACTTCACCGCGCCGCAGGTCTATCGCGGCCTGGCCGGCTTCCAGCTCGTCCGCGACGACGACGAGGCGGCCCTGCCGTTGCCCGAGGGCGAACGCGATGTCCCGTTGATGATCGTGGACCGGTCGTTCGACGAGGACGGAACGTTCCTGTACCCGAGTGTCGACTCGACGCTGAAGCTGGAACGCGGCGTGCTTCCTGCGTACATGGAAGGCGTGCTGGGTGACGTCGTGCTCGTGAACGGCGCTCCGTGGCCGGTGCTCGAGGTGGACGCGGCGCGGTACCGGTTCCGGCTGCTGAACGCCTCGAACGCGCGCCGCTTCCGGCTAGCGCTGGAGTCCTCGTCCGGCGACAGTGTCCCGTTCACGCAGATCGGCTCCGACGGCGGACTGCTGGAACGGCCGGTGACGCAAGAGCGGCTTGACATCGCGTCCGGCGAACGCTTCGACGTGGTCGTCGACTTCTCCCAGCTGCCCGTCGGCACCACGGTGACGTTGGCGAACCAGCTCGGCGAGAGCCCGTCGACCTCACGGGTGATGCGGTTCGTCGTTGCCCGCAAGGCGGCCGATGACTCGAACGTGCCGGCGCAGCTGAGCCGGATCGAGCGGCTCGACCCGGCGAAGGCGGTGCGCACGCGGGACTGGTTCTTCAACCGTGGCGAACTCGTCGCGCACAGCGGCGACCACAACGGCTGGACGATCAACAGCGCGACGTACGACCCCCAGCGGATCGACGCCGCTCCGAAGCTCGGCGACATCGAGATCTGGCGGTTCGGGTCCGACCTGCACCACCCCGTGCACGTCCACCTCGACCCGTTCCAGGTCCTCGCCCGCGGCGGGCACGACCCCGGTCCCTACGACGTCGGCTGGAAGGACACCGTGGACGTACGACCGAGCGAGTACGTCGAGGTGTTGGTGCGCTTCACCGACTACCTCGGCCCGTACCTGATGCACTGCCACAACCTCGAGCACGAGGACATGGCGATGATGGCGACCTTCCAGACCAGCTGAGCTGAGCTGGAAGGCCGCGCCACCCACTACTTCTTGGGATCCGGCGTTCCGTCCTGGTCTCCACCGCCGACGCCCGCGAGCTGGCGGCGTTCCGCACGGGTGGGGATCAGGCCGGACGGGGCGACCAGCTTCGACTCCACGAACGGTACCTCGCTGCTGGGCAGCGGCCCGTCTCGGTTGATCGCCTGGATCCAGACCCGGATCGCGTCGGCGATCACGATGATGATCAGTACGGCGAACAGCGCGGACAGCGTGGCGTTCACGGTCGAGTTGAGCACCACCTGCTGCATGTCCTCGATGGTCTTCGCCGGGGCGAGTACCTGGTTCTGCGCCAGGGCGTCCGCGTACCGCTCACGCTGGGCGAGGAAGCCCAGCTTCGGGTCGGAGGAGAACACCTTCTGCCAGCTCGCGGTCAACGTCACCGCGGCGTCCCAGGCCAACGGGACGAGTGTGACCCACGCCCATTTCACCCGCCCGCTCTTGATGATCAGCGTCGTCGCGACCGTCAGCGCGACGGCTGCCAACAGCTGGTTGGCGATGCCGAACAGTGGGAACAGCTGGTTGATGCCGCCGAGCGGGTCGTTCACGCCGACCCACAGGAAGTAGCCCCACCCACCGACCACCACGGCGCTCGTCGCGGCCAGTCCGGGCCACCAGCTCACGCGCGCCAGCGGCTTCCAGATGTTGCCCAACGTGTCCTGCAGCATGAACCGGCCGACCCGTGTGCCGGCGTCCACCGTGGTGAGGATGAACAGTGCCTCGAACATGATCGCGAAGTGGTACCAGAACGCCTTCAACGCCGTTCCGCCTAAGAGACCGGAGAAGATCTCCGACATGCCGACCGCGAGCGTCGGGGCGCCACCCGTACGGGCGACCAGCGTCTGTTCCTCCACCGCCGCGGCGGCCGCGGTCAGGGCGTCCGGTGTGATCGAGAAGCCCAACCCGGTCACGAACTCAGACGCCGTCTGGACGGTCGGACCGAGCAGTCCAGCAGGTGAGTTCATCGCGAAGTACAAGCCCGGCTCGAGAATGCAGGCCGCGGCAAGCGCCATGATCGCGACGAACGACTCCATCAGCATGCCGCCGTACCCGACCATGCGGACCTGCGACTCCTTCTGGATCATCTTCGGAGTCGTGCCGGACGAGATCAGCGAGTGGAAGCCGGACAACGCGCCGCACGCGATCGTGATGAACACGAACGGGAACAGCGAACCGGCGAACACCGGGCCCTGACCGTTGAACGCGAACTCGGTGAACGCGGGCAACTTCATCGACGGCAGTGTGAAGATCACACCCGCCGCGAGCAGGATGATCGCGCCGATCTTCATGAACGTGGACAGGTAGTCCCGCGGCGCGAGCAGCAGCCACACCGGCAGGACCGCGGCGACGAAGCCGTAGATGATCAGGCTGATCGTCAACGCCTGCGGGCTCAACGTGAACATGTCCGCGAGCCCGGAGTTCGCCACCCAGCCGCCGGAGACGATCGCGAGCATCAGCAGGGCGACACCGATGATGGTCGTCTCGATCACCTTGCCGGGGCGCCACCACCTCATGTACGCGCCCATGAACAACGCGATCGGGATCGTCATCGCGAGCGAGAACGTGCCCCACGGCGACTGCGCGAGCGCGTTCACCACGACGATGCCGAGCACGGCGAGCAGGATGATCATGATGACCATCACGGCGACGAGAGCGGCGACGCCACCGATCGGGCCGATCTCCTGACGCGCCATCTGGCCAAGGCTCTTGCCGTCGCGGCGCATCGAGAAGAACAGGATCACCATGTCCTGCACCGCGCCGGCGAAGATGACGCCGAAGATGATCCAGATCGTGCCCGGCAGATAGCCCATCTGCGCGGCGAGAACGGGGCCGACGAGTGGTCCGGCACCGGCGATCGCGGCGAAGTGGTGGCCGAACAGCACCCGCCGATCGGTCGGGTGGTAGTCGATGCCGTTGTTCAGCCGTTCGGCCGGCGTCGCGCGTTTGTCGTCCACCCGCAGGACGTGCTTGACGATGACCTTCGCGTAGAAGCGGTAGGCGATCGCGTACGAGCCGAGTGCCGCTATCACCAACCAGGCGGCGTTGACGTCCTCCCCGCGCGAGAGCGCGAGGACGCCCCAGGCCACCGCACCGATCACCGCGACGCCCGACCAGATGACGATCGAGCGAGTACTCGGGCGCGGTCGATTCATGACGCTCCTCCGTGGGATGAACTCGTGGAATCGGTCTGTAGGCGTCCCATGCAGGCGCGAAGCCCCGCGTCCGGCGGCAGGTCGGTGACGAACCGGCGCCACGGACCGAACATGCGGCAGTCGACCTCGACGTCGTGCTGGGCGAGGTGCGACCACGCGGTGGGATGGACGTACACGGAGCCCTCGGGTGCGGCCGGAACCGGTCGCATCGTGCGTGGCAGCCGTGACGTACGGAGCGGACGCACCGAGAACTCTCCCGCGTCCGCACAGCAAAGGCCGGTGACATGCCAGTCGATCAGCACCACTTCGTCCGGCCGGAGCGCCTCCCGCGCCCCCGCGGTCAGCGTGATCACGGCGACGTACCGCCCCTGTTGATGCGTTCCGAGCAGACCACGAGTGTGCCTCCCTCGTTAGACGGCCCTGATCCACTACCCGTTTTGGCCCGTATGCCGACGGGATGTTACCCACGTGTCAGTGCCACGTTGGGGAGGCGGCGTCATGTCGTCAAGCCCCGGACCGCCGAACGGCATGCCCGGGCGCGACGAGCGGCTCGGTCAGCCGGCGTGCAGGATCCGGAATCGGCCGAGGTCGGCCGGGTCGCGGTCGACGACCTGGATGGGCGGCCAGGCCCACTGCCAGACGCCGATGCCCGGCGTACGGGTGAACCGGATCTGCCCGCGGGTGCCTTCGACCGCGACCCGCGACCAGCTCGCGCCGGCGCCCGAGCCCAGGAGGTCGGCGAGGACAGCGATCGTGTCGTAGCCCTCGAAGGCGACGAACGAGGGCGCTTCGGTCAGTCTTTCCTGGAGCTCCGTCTTGACGCGTTCGCCGAGGCGGCCGAGCTGCTCGGGGAGATAACGGAGGAACGGGATCGCCGACCCGTCGTCGCCCAGCAGCGCCGCCCAGCTGGCGAGCTCCGGTTGGCCGGCCGGGGCGCCCAGCCGGAGCTCGGCGAGGCGTTCGTCCCGGCGTACCGCCTTGACGATCGACACCGCCGGTTCCGGGATGCCGACCAGCAGGAGGAGGGCCGTCGTGCGCTGTGCGACGACCTCGTCGCACACCCCTTCGGGGCCGAGCATGTTGACGTCGAGCTCGATGACGGTGCCGCCGCTCTGGGCGAGGTGGTCGCGCAGGATGCGAGTCCCGGCCGTCCAGTAGATACTCGGCTGGGAGGCGACGGCGATTCGGGTATGGCCCTTGCTGAGCAGGAAGTCGGCGTAGATCCGCCAGCCGCGGGACTGCGCCGGGGCGATGCGTGCGACCCAGTCGGTGGGCTCGTCGGTGAGCGCGTCGAGGACCGCCGACGAGCAGAGGTACGGCAGGCCGAGCGCGTCCGCCTTCGCCGCGGCGGCGCGGGCGACGACGCTGTGATACTCCCCCGCCAGGGCGCTGACGCCCAGGCTGTGGAGCTCCCCGACGGCCGCCTCGGCCTTCCGCGGGTCGGCCGCGGTGTCCCGGACGACCAGCTCGAGCGGTCGCCCGTCGATCCCGCCGTTGTCGTTGACCTCGCGTACGCCCAGCTCGAGTCCGGCGAGCAGGTGCCGGCCCGCCTCGACCCAGCCCGGCTCGGTGAGCGGAACGATCGCCCCGATCTTCACCGCTCCGCTTGGCGCTGGTGGCGTGATCATGTCCGTGATCATGAAGGCGTAGTGGTCGTATGCGCCAGTCTGCCTTCATGATCACGTACATGATCACGGGGCGTCGGCGGCGAGTGAGTTGCTGTTCCGGCAACTTTGCTTGCCGGAATTGGTGTACCTCGCGGACAGTGCGAAGCATGACCGACGACGAGCAGTACTGGAACGGCCGCTACGCCGAGCAGCACCAGCTGTGGAGCGGCAACCCGAACGAGATCCTGGTCCGCGAGGCGACCTCGCTCGAGCCCGGTCGGGCGCTCGACCTCGGCTGCGGTGAGGGCGCGGACGCGATCTGGCTGGCGCGACAGGGATGGCAGGTCATCGCGACCGACATCTCCACGGTCGCGCTGGAACGTGCCGCCAAGCACGCGGTCGACGCGGGGGTCGTCGTGGACTGGCAGCACCACGACCTGACTGTCTCGTTCCCGGACGGCGAGTTCGACCTGGTGTCCGTCCAGTTCCTGCACTCGCCGCAGGAGTTCTTCCCGCGCGAGCAGATCCTGCGTACGGCAGCCGCCGCGGTCGCGCCCAGCGGACTGCTGCTCATCGTCGGGCACGCCGGGCCGCCGCCGTGGGAGCCCGAGAACAAGCAGGTGTTGCCGACGCCGGAAGAGGTGCACGCGAGCCTGGACCTCCGGGACGACGAGTGGGAGACGCTGCTGAGCGGCGAGCAGGAACGGACCCAGCGCAACCCGCACGGCGAGCACGTTCATCGGACCGACAATGCGCTTCTGGTCCGGCGCGTACGTGGGTGAAGATGGACGAATGGCACTCGAGCTCGGCAGCCGCAGGCGCCCGCAGCCCGCGCCACCGGGTGTGGTCTTCGAGGCGCTGACCGAGCCCCGACGCGAGGGCGGCCGCCCCTGGCTGGACCTCGCCGACGGCGAGCTCGAGCCCACGATCCTCGTGGCGGAGGAACCACACCGCGTCGTCTGGTCGTCGCTCTGGCCAGACCGCCCACACGACCGGATCGAGTTCGAGCTCGCCCCGGCCGGCACCGGCACCGACCTGCGCTGGACGTTGCTGACGCCCGACGAGGAAGCGCCGTCGGACGCAGTGCTGGGCCGGCTGCGCTACCGGCTCAACCACCTGATCAACGCGGACCTGCGGTATTCGTTCGGGCAGTAGACGCAACGCCGGATCCGGACAACCGCTGGACGCCGCCGCTTGACGGGGAGATATTGGGAGCGCTCCCAGCCGTCGCCTCGAAGGGCGTACCGCCATGGCGTCGATCTCCCGCGTTCTCAGCGTCGTGCTCGCCGTTGTCGCGAGCCTCACCCTCACCGGCGGGCCGAGTGCCGCCGCCGATGTCGCCGTCCGCGTCAACCAGCACGCGTACCAGTGGAACGGCCCGAAGCACGCGACCGTGGTCACCGACTCGACCACGCCGCTCTCCTGGCAGCTGACGACCTCGGCCGGCAAGGTCGTGGCGCACGGGAAGACCAAGGTGTACGGGCTCGACGAGTTCTCCGGCGACCACGTCCACCTCGTCGACTTCTCGCGCGCGACCCGCGTGGGCGAGCGCTACCGACTGGTGGTCGGAGGTGTCGCGAGCTTCCCGTTCGACATCGCGAAGCGGCCGTACGAGCAGCTGCGCGAGGACGCGTTCGCGTACTTCTACCACAACCGCAGCGGCATCGAGATCGACGCGGCGTACGTCGGCGCCCAGTACGCGCGGCCCGCCGGACACCTCGGCGTCGCGCCCAACCAGGGCGACACGAACGTGCCCTGCTACCCGGGTTCGTGCGACTACAGCCTCGACGTCCGCGGTGGTTGGTACGACGCCGGCGACCACGGCAAGTACGTCGTCAACGGCGGCATCTCGGCGTGGCAGGTGCTCGACGCGTACGAGCGCGCGGTCACCGTCTCCGGTGGCGGCCGGGCCGAGATCGCCGACGGCACGTTGCGGATTCCCGAAGCGGGCAACGGGATTTCCGACGTTCTCGACGAGGCGCGCTGGGAGGTCGAGTTCCTGCTGCGTATGCAGGTACCGGCGGGCCAGGCACTGGCGGGGATGGCGCACCACAAGATGCACGACGACGCGTGGACGGGCATCCCGATGCGGCCCGACCTCGACCCGCGGCCGCGCTACCTGCAGCTGCCGTCGACGGCGGCGACACTGAACCTCGCCGCGGTCGCCGCTCGTTGCGCCCGGCTCTGGAAGAAGCTCGACGGCACGTTCGCGGCGAAGTGCCGCACCGCCGCCGAACGGGCCTGGGCCGCCGCGGTCGCGCATCCGGCGATGTACGCGCAGGACCTCGGCACCGGCGGAGGCGGGTACGGCGACGGCGACGTCACCGACGAGTTCTCCTGGGCGGCGGCCGAGCTGTTCACCACGACCGGGCGCGCCTCGTACAAGGCGTACCTCGAGCCGGCCGATCTCAGCGAGGGCTTCTACTGGGGCTCGGTCGCGGCGCTCGGCGACCTGACGTTGGCGCGTTTCCACAACCAGCTCTCGCGATCGGAGTGGCGGGCCGTACGCGACCGCGTCGTCGCCGGAGCGGACGCGCTGGTCGCCGATATGAAGAGCCAGGGGTACGCGAACCCGTACCTGCCTCGCGACGGGCACTACGCGTGGGGCTCGGCGTCGGCGACCCCTAACAGCGCGTTCATCATCGCGTCCGCGTTCGACCTTACGGGCAAGCAGAAATACCGCGACGCGGCGTTGGAGTCGATGGACTACCTGTTCGGTCGGAACGCGCTGAACCAGTCGTACGTGAGCGGGTACGGGGAACAGGCGAGCCACAACATGCACCACCGGTTCTGGGCGAACCAGGCCAACGCCGCGTACCCGAACCCGCCCGCCGGCGCCCTCGCGGGCGGCCCGAACTCGCGGCTGGAGGACCCGAAGGCGCAGGAACTCCTGCAGGGCTGCAAGCCGGCGAAGTGCTACGTCGACCACATCGACTCGTACTCGACGAACGAGGTCACGATCAACTGGAACGCGCCGCTCGCCTGGATGGCACTCTTCGCCGACTCACCCTCCGCCCGCCGCTGACCGGTACGCGGTCTCGCGCCAGCCCTCCGCGTGCCGCCGGCCACTCCGCGAGTTGTTGGACGAGTCTCGGGCTCTAGACCGAGACTCGTCCGACAAGGCCGCCTCGGCTGGATCCCTCCGACCGGCATCGGTCGCGGAGTCTTGACGCACAGTGAAGCGGCATCTAGCTTTCGGTCATGACCGGTAGATCCTCGCTGAGGCGGGCTGTCGTCGTCGCCCTGCTGGCCGTCTTCCTCGTGGCGACCGCCGCGTTCACGTCTCCGTCAGTCACCCCGGCGTATACCGATCCGAGCACCATGACCGATGCGGCCTTCTTCGCCAAGCTCGATCTCAGCCAGCCCGGTCTGGCGACCGTCCGCACCCATGTCCAGCAGGCCGACTATCCAGCGGCGAAGACCGCGCTTCTCGCCTACTCCCGAAACCGCACCACGCCGGTCGTGCCGGGGATGGGCACCACTCCCCTCACGAGTCCGATGAGCTCCACGGCCGACGAGCTGGTCGACTACGTCTTCGAGTTCGCGGACCTCGGCCAAACGCAGAGCTTCAACGGCGACATCGACTGGGACTACCACTGGAATCCGTCGAAGCCCACCGAGTTCGGGCCGGCTCACTATTACGTCGTGGACTTCATGATGGTCCACATTCTCGTCCCGTCCTACAACGCCCTTTCGCCGGGCGATCCGAAGCGCACGCAGTACGCCAACGCGTTCTGGTCCTTCGCGATGGAATGGATCGCCGACAAGGGCAACACCAACGACGGGCTCGGTCCCGAACCGTCCCATGCCGGCAGCAATCGGCTCGACATGGCCAAGCGGCTGGCTGCCTGGGTCTCGGCGTACGACGCGTTCAAGAACGATCCCTCACTCGACGCCGACGCCAACATCGCCGTCCTCAAACACCTGTGGCAGATGAGCAATCGTCTCTACTACACCATCGAGGGAACCAGCGGGAACAACTGGTACATGAGTATCGCCCGCTCCCTCTACAAGGCCGGCGTGTACCTGCCCGAGTTCACCGACGCGGCCAACTGGCGGTCCCGGTCCGAGGGTGCGACCGCCAAGTATTTCGCGAACAACTTCAAGGGCGACGGCATGAACGTCGAGCCGACCGAGGGCTATCACCTCTACGCCCTCTCGCTCGCCAACGAGATCAAGAATCTCGGCGTGCTCAACGGGCGCCCCGTACTGACCGGGATCTCCGAGGGGCTGGAACGCGCGGGCGAGGTACTGACCGACCTGCTCCTGCCCAACCTGGAAGGACCACAGCTCGGAGACAGCGCCTCGGTCAACTACGGTGGCGAGCAGCTCCTGAAGGACTTCGCCGGGTACTTCGATCGGCCCGACTTCCTCTACCTGGGTAGCAAACGGGCGCAGGGTACGGCGCCCACGAGGCGATCGGTCCTGCATCCCAACAGCTTCGCCGTCATGCGTACCGGGTGGTCCGCCAACGACAACTACTTGATGGTCGAGAACTCCGACACGCCCTACGCCGGCTCGCACAACCATCCGGACGATCTGAGCCTCAGCCTGTACGCGTACGGCAAGCGACTCGTCGCCGACCCCGGCGTGTACGACTACCTCTCCACCGGACCGGGACCGTGGTTGCGACTGCAAACAGAGGCGCACAACACCGTGGAAGTCAACAACGCGCCGCAGTCCAACATCGGGCGCCAGCAGGTGAGCTGGCGATCCAACGATGGCTTCGACTTCTTCCACGGCCGCCACCGCGACTACGCGCCGATCAGTCACGATCGCAAGATCTTCTTCGTCAAGCCCGGCTTCTGGATCGTCTCCGACCTCATGTCCGGAAGCACCATCACCAACACCTACGAACAGCTCTGGCACTTCCCGCCGACCACGGTCTCGGTCAACGGAACGACGAAGCGCGCCAGCACCAGCTTCGGCGGAGAGGCCAATCTGAAGGTCGTGCCGGCCGACCCGGCGACCGTCACGGCCGCGGTGCGCAACGGCTACTACTCACCCCAGCCGAATGTCGTGAACGACGCGCAGTACCTCGCCTACACCAAGTCGGTGGCTGGAACGACCTCGTTCGACACGGTCCTCTTCCCCGAGCCCGCCGGCGCCAACCGCAACGTCACCGTCAGCCGGATCCCCACCGGAGTCGGCACCACGACGGCCACCGCCCTGCAGATCGCCAAGGATGCTGGGAACGGCGGCAATACCGGAACCTTCTACCTGTCGCATGAAGCCAACCCGACCACCCGCTCCTTCGGTGGCTTCACGTTCAACGGGGAGGTCGCCTATGTCGAGAAGAGCGGAGCTGGGAACCTGGTCAGCACCTCGCTCGGCCGCGGGTCCGTGCTCACCGAAGGCGCCATCGACCTGATCAGGTCGGCCGTCCCGGTGGGCGACCTCGCGGTGACCTACCAGGGCAGCACGCTCGCGGTCTCGGCCGGCGACGCCCTGGCGGGACCGGTGACTCTCTACGCCCCCGCGGCGACGACGGTCAGCCTCAACGGCTCGGCGGCGACGTTCACCAGATCCGGTGACTACGTCACGATCGCGGCCCCTGCCATCCCCACGTCCGGTACGACGGTCATCAACGACGACTTCGGCATCGGTGGCCTGGACAGCCAGACCTGGTCGTTCGACGATGCCAACGGGTCGACCGGCCTGCGCCCCGAGAGCGGAACCTGGGCGGTGGCGCCCCACGCCGGCGACAACGCGTACCGGCAGTCCGCCTACTCCCAGGAGAATGCCCGCGCCCTCACCACCAGCTCGGACTGGACCGACTCGCTCGTCGAAGCCAAGGTGACGCCCGTCGCCAAGGTCGGAACGTTCTATGGGGCAAGCCTTTTCGCCAGGTACCAAGACGATCAGCACCACTACGAGTTCCAGTACACCAGCAACGGTGGCGCGCCGGAGCTGCGCATCGTCAAGAGGTTCATCGGCACCACCACGGTCCTGGCGTCGACGCCGTTCACGATGAGCCTGGGCACCACGTACACCATGAAGGCCGTGGCGAGCGGCGACACCTTGAAGCTCTTCGTCAACGGCGTCGAACGGGTGAGCGCCCAGGACCGGCAGATCCTCGGTGGCGCGGCCGGTGTCGGCACCCACAAGACCGACACCTACTTCGACGATCTCAAGGTCACCGAGATCGTCGATGGCGACACCTGGAAGGTCGATCGTGGCTACTTCCTGATCAACAACTCCGAGCTGTTCGCCGACAGCCTGGACGAGGACGCCTCTCAGCTCAGCAGCTCGCGTGCCAACGATCTGACCGACGTGACCGCGACAGCGAACGTCAAGGTGACCGCGTGGGACGACCAGCCGGGCTGGGTCGGCCTGACCGCCACCACCTTGGGCACGAACGACAGCTACCGTTTCGTGGTCCACAACACCGGAACCGAACGACGGCTGCGCATCGAACGAGTGGTCAGCGGGCAACCGGCACAGGCGGCGCCGACGGTGCTGGCCGAGAAGGCGTACGCGCTGACCACCGGCACCACCTATGCCTTCACCGCACGTTCCTACCGCGGCCTGCTCACCTTCTCGGTCAACGGGACACCGGAGCTGACGGCCCGCGACACCCTGCTCAGCCGTGGTGGCTTCGGCTTCACCACCAGTCGTGCCCAAGCCCGCTTCGACAACGCACGCCTGCAGACCCTCCGGTGATCATGTACGTGATCATGAAGGGAAACTGGCGTAGAGCGCGGCTAAGCCTTCACGATCACGTACATGATCACGCGGCTTCGTAGCTCAACATCACGATGCCGTTGGACAAAGCGCGGTTGCCCGTCAGCGTCAATGCGTTGTTGACACCTTGCCGGAGCAGCAGGTCGCCCGACTCCCCCACCCCCGCGAGCTTGGGATGCACCCACAGGTGAAGGACGTCGAGCAGACCGTTCTTCATCAGCTCACCGGCGACCGGGCCGAAGCCGTGCATGAGGATGTCGCCGCCCGGCGCCTCCCGGAGCTTGCGCACGAACTCCACGACGTCGCCGTCGATCACGGTGGTGTTGTTCCACTCGGGATCCTTCAACGTGGTCGAGGCGACGTACTTGGGAACCGCGTTGATCAGCTCCGGGTAGTCGCCGTCCCGGTTCGGCCAAGCGCCGGCGTAGATCTCGTACGTCGTTCGCCCCATCAGCATCGCGTCGGCCGCCTTGAGCTGGTCGAGCGTGATCTCGGACGTCTCGTCGGAGATGTAGTCGAAGTGCCACGCCTCCATCTTGTTGATCACGCCATCGAGACTGATGAACGTGGAGTTCACTACGCGCATGTATTAATTCTCCTTGCTGGGCTTGATGTTCTGGTTCAGGTGGAACACGTTGTCCGGGTCGTAGGTGTCCTTCAGCGCGATGAGGCGCGCGAGCTTGTCCGGCGTGTACGCGCGGCGTACGCCCTCGACACCCTCGTCGGACAGCACGTTGACGTACACGCCGCTGGCGAACGGGGCGAGCCCGGCGCCGGTGCGGCGGGCGACGGCCATCCGGTCGGCGTCCTCGGCGGGATCGGTCCAGCGCGACGACGACACGAACTCGAACAGCGTGGCCCGCTGGGAGAACGCCGCCGCGTCGTCCGGCACCTCGGCGATCGCGCCGCCGTACGCCTGCAGACTTACGTTCGGCAGCAGCTCGCCCGTGCCCGAGTCCGTGCCACGCAACAGGAAAGCCTGGATGGTCTCGTCGTCGAACCGCTGCAGGTAGTGGCCCTTCCAGTACCGCCGGGACGCGTGTCCCTGCGGCGAGTCGTCCATCGTCTGCAGCTCGAGGTAGGTGCGTTCGACGACGTCTTCGGAGTCGGGTTTGCCCAACGCCTGCAGGCCAGGCAGCAGCTTGCGGCCCTCGTCCGGATCGCCGACCCAGACGTACCCGACCGCCAGCCGGGCACCGCCGTCCTCGGTGTTGTAGACGCCGGCGGTGAACGTGGCCTGCCGCGGCGCCTCGGCGTTCAGGTCCCGCCAGCCGCGCAGCACGTCGAGGCCCTGCTCGTAGGAGAAGCTGAGGTCGACGAGCAGGCTCTGCGTCCCGGTCTCGTGCAGCTGGAACTCGAACTCGGTGACGATGCCGAAGTTGCCGCCACCACCGCGAAGTCCCCAGTACAGCTCGGGATTCTCCTCCGCGCTCGCGCGTACGACGTCGCCGGCGGCCGTCACGACCTCGTACGACACGACGTTGTCGCAGGACAGTCCGTACTGGCGCGCGAGCCAGCCCATCCCGCCGCCGAGCGTGAGCCCGCCGACGCCGGTGTGCGACACGTTGCCGGCGGTCGTCGCGAGACCGTAAGGCTGCGACGCCGCGTCGAGAGCACCGAGCAGCGCTCCGCCCTGCACCCACGCGCGCTTGGTCTTCGGGTCGACGCGCACCGCTCCGTACGGCGTCAGGTCGATCATGAAGCCGTCCTCGGGCACGGACAGGCCAAGCACGCTGTGCCCGCCGCACCGTACGCCGATCTCGAGCCCGAGCTCGCGGGCCGTCCGTACGGCCGCCACCACGTCGGCGACGCTCGTGCAGCGCGCGATCATCCGCGGCCGCCGGTCCACCATCGCGTTCCAGACCGTCCGGGAGGCCTCGTAGCCGTCGTCGCCGGGCAGCAGCAGCCCGCCCTCGAAACGTCCCTGGATGTCGCTCACTCCAGCGGTCAACGCAAACCCCTCCCATGACTTCTCGGCGGCATGAGCCTCCCAGAGAATCGGTCCGCAGGATAAGGTCCAATCCGATGGCCGATTCGAGGACCAATTCCCGCCCGACCGGAGACCTGCTCATCGAGCTCCGGCGGGACGTCAACGATCCCCTGCACCGGCAGATCGCCGCCGCGATCCGCGCCGGCATCCAGGCCCGCCGGCTCCGCCTTGGCATGGCGCTACCGCCGACGCGCCAGCTCGCGGCGACGCTCGACGTCTCCCGCGGCGTGGTGGTCGAGGCGTACCAGATCCTCGTCGCCGAGGGCTACCTCACCAGCCGGTCGGGCGGCTACACGCGCGTGGCGGTCGGTCCCCAGCCGGAGCCCGCGACGCCCCGCGCGGAGCCGACGAACGAGGCGAGCATCGACTTCTCCAGCTGCCGCCCGGACGTGTCGCGCTTCCCGCGGGCGGCCTGGGTGCGGTCGGTCCGGCGGGTGTTCAACGAGACGCCGAGCGAGCTGCTCGGCTACCTCCCCGGCCGCGGCGTGCCCCAGCTGCGGGTGGCGCTCGCCGAGCACCTCAACCGGGTCCGCGGTACGAACGCGCACCCGGACAACATCGTGGTCTGCAACGGTTACACGCAGGGCATCGCGTTGCTGTTCCAGGTGCTGAAGTGGATGGGCGCGAAGCGGATCGCGGTCGAGGACCCGACGTCCGACGACGACGCGGTGCCCGCGGCCCGCGCGCTGGGCCTGGAGGTGGTGGGCGTCCCCGTCGACGAGGACGGCATCCGCGTCGACGTTCTCGCCCGGACCGCAGCCAACGCGGTCGTGCTCACGCCGTCGCACCAGTGGCCGACCGGCGGCGTGCTTCCGCCTGAGTCGCGAGCCGCCGTCCTCGGGTGGGCCGCCGATCGCGGCGCGCTGGTGATCGAGGACGACTACGACGCGGAGTTCCGGTACGACCGGGCGCCGATCGGCTCGATGCACGGCCTCGCACCGGAGCTCGTCATGTACATGGGGACCGCGAGCAAGACGCTCGCCCCCGGGCTTCGGCTCGGCTGGATGGTGCTGCCGCAGAACCTCGTCGACCTCGTCGCCGAGGCCAAGGTGACGGCGGACCGGGGAACGCCGACGACCGAGCAGCTGGTGTTCGCCGACTTCCTCGCGAGGGGCGAGTTCGACCGGCACCTGCGGCGGATGCGGCCGGCGTACCGGCGTCGGCGCGACGTGCTGTTGGAAGCGCTGTCGACGTACTGCCCGATGCTCGAGCCCGCGGGCGTTGCCGCCGGCCTGCACCTGATCGCGTGGCTGCCCGACACGGTCGACGAGACCGCGGTGGTCACCGAGGCGCGGGCGCAGGACGTCAAGATCGACGGGATCGGCACGTACCGGCTGTCGTCGAAGGGCCGCGGCGGGCTGATCTTCGGGTACGGCGGGCAGACCGAGGCGGCGATGACCGAGGGAGTGAAGATCCTCGGCTCGGTCATCGCCGCGCTGGCTGACTAGGACTGGGCGAGGAGGGCGTCGAGGCGCTGGTAGCCCTCGATCACGCCGACCTCCATGCCGCTGGAGACGATCATGTCGCGGCCTTCGAACGTGTCGACGACGCTCAGCGTCGTGACCCGGCACCGCCCACCGTCGAGCGGCTCGAACGTGATCGTCTCGAGCGCGACGCCGTCCGGGTAGCCCGCCCAGGTGAACGTCTGCACGATGCGCTCGTTCTGGCGGATCTCGTGGAACGAGCCGTAGAAACTCTCCCCGCCACCCTCGTGGTACTTCCAGCCGCCGCCGGTCTTGGCGTCCCACCGGTCGAGGTTCATCTCGGTGCCGTTCGGGCCGAGCCACTGAACGATCAGCTCGGGGTCGACCCACGCGTTGAACACGCGGTCGGGGGTGGCGTCGAACTCGCGGACGATCTTGACGGTGGGGACCTTGGGGTCGGCCTCGATCGTCGCCTCGTTCTTGGTGGTGGCGTTCATGATGCTGCTCCTCTGTGTCTGTCCTGGTCTTCGGTCTCTTGGGCGTCCTGGGCCGCGAGCAGGGCGTCCAGGCGGCGGAACCGCTCTTCGGCCTGCACGCGATACCGCTCGATCCACTTGGTCATCAGGTCGAACACCTCCGCCTCGAGATGGCAGGGTCTTCGTTGCGCGTCCCTCGTCTGGCTGACGAGACCCGCATCGGTGAGGACCTTGAGGTGCTTGGAGACCGCCTGAACGGACACGTCGTACGGCTCGGCGAGCTCGCCCACCGTGGCATCCCTGAGGGACAGCCGTGCGACGATGTCGCGCCTCGTCGGGTCCGCGAGTGCCGCGAACACCTTCGACAGCCTGTCCTCCGTCATGACCTCTCCTCGTCCTCAACCCTTTGGTTGAGTACGAATCTAGGCCGACGTCAGGGCGTTGTCAACCTCTTGGTTGAAGAAGGCTGCTCAGGGCTGCTCGCGAGCGGTCCATCGCCTCGGTGAGCTCGGTGCTGGTCTCCTCGTCGACGCAGAGCCAGCCGTCGTACCCGGTGTCCTGGAGCGCTTCGAAGAGCGCCGGGAAGTCGATCGTGCCTTCGCCGAGGAGGCGCCACTGGCCGTCGGCGAAGTCCTTGAGGTGGAGGTTGTCGATCACGTTCGCGAAGTCCCTGACCAGGCCGGCGACGTCGGTGATGCCGGACTTCACCAGGTGCGCGGTGTCGACGGTGAGGTGCACGGCGTCGTGGTCGGCGGCGTCGAAGAACACGTCGAAGTCGTGCCGATGCATGACCGGCTGGTCGAAGTGATGGTGCAGGGAGAGCGCGACTCCCTGGTCGGCGGCCTCGCGGCCGACCTGTGAGAGCGTCTTCGCGAAGCCGGCGATGTCCTCGTCGGCGAGCCCGATCCGGCTGAGACCGTGGCAGAAGACGAGCCGTTCGGCCTTCACGGCTTGGGCGAACGCGATCGTGTCGCGGAGCTGCGCGAGGCCGCTCTGGTCGAGCGTGCCGCCGGTGATCAGGGCGGTCGTGAGGGCTTGGTCGTCGCCCCACTCGTTCTGGAACGCGCTCGGGTCGTCGAGGTGGGCCGCGTACTGGCCGCCCTTGAGCTGCAGGCCTTCGTACCCGGCTTGGCGGAACCGGTCGAACATTAGGCGCTGCTCGTCGAGACCGTTCGTGGGCTTGGAGAACGCGAGCTTCATCGGGGCAGTCCTTCGGTGAGCGTGACGGGTTCGCCGGCCTTCGCGGAGGCGTACGCGGCGTCGAGGAGCGCGATCGTGCGGAGGTTGTCCTCGCCGCTGTTCGCTGGTTCCTTGCCGTCGTCGAGCGCTTGCAGAAGCTGGTCGAGACAGCGGTAGGTGGACTCGGGTTTCCCCTTGCCCGCATAGGGGTTCTGATGGCTCGTCGTGCCGGCGTCGTCGGTCAGCTGGACGCCTTCGCTACCGAGCCGCAGCGTCGCCAGCGCGCCGAGGACGACGGTGTCCGTACGCCTGATCCGGCTGGAGAAGCTCTCGGTGTAGGTGACGGGGATGTCGTCGAACAGCAGGTGGGTGAACGCCTCGGTCTCACCCGTCGCGTCGATCGCGGGCGACGATGCCGTACGACACCAGACCCAGCTGGCCTCGCGGCCGAGCAGGAAGCGGAAGCCGTCGAGCCAGTGCACGCCCATCACCGAGAGCGCGTGCCGTTCGGCCTCCCTCCGCCACCCCTTGTCCTGGCGGAACATCAGGTCCTCGTGGACGATCCCGAGGACCTTGCCGAGCCGTCCCTCGGCGACGAGGTCGCGAGCGAGGTGGAAGCCGTAGTGCTCGCGGAAGTTCTGGTTGACAGCGAGTTTGACGTTCGCCTTGGCGCAGATGTCGACCAGGGTCTTGGCCTCGGCGTACGTGTCCGCAAGCGGTTTCTCGACCATCAGGTGCTTGCCGGCCGCGGCCAGCTGCTCGACCATTTCGCGGCGGATGCTCGTCGGCGTGCAGACGACCGCGACGTCCCAGTCGACGGCGTCGATCATCGCGTCGAGCGTCTCGTGGACGCTCGCGACGCCGTACGTCTGTTGCGCCCAGTCGCGTCGCTCGGCCACGGGGTCGCAGGCGGCGACGAGCTGGATCCGTTCGGGATGGGCGGTGTAGCCGTCGTAGTGCATCGCGGTGACGCCGCCGCAGCCGACCATCGCGAGCTTGTGCACGGTCATGCCTGCCAGCATTCCCCGGCGCGTTCGGGAGACCAAGGGCCAATCCGCGCACATTGGCTCACTATCGTCGCGTCAGCAGCCGAGCCAACCGCTCCGCGGTCGGGGTCCCGCTGACGGGTGTGTAGATCACCAGCCTGAGCTCGGGATGGTCCGACGGCACCAACCGGTGGTGCTCCAGGCGCAGGTCGCCGACGTCGGGGTGGTGGAAGAGACGTTCGCGGGAGGTGAATCCCTCGATGTCGTGGCGTTCCCAGCCTTCGGCGAACGCCTCGCTCGCTTTGTTCAGCCGGTCGACGAGGTAGCCGAACTCCCCCAGTCGCGGTCCGGCTTCGGCGCGGAACTCGGCGAGGAACCGGTGGCTGGTGACGTCCCAGTCGGGCAGCAGGTCGCGGACGTACGGGTCGGTGAACACGAGCCAGAGCAGGTTGCGGTCCTCGTTCGACACCTGGGCGACGTTCGGATAGAGGGCGGCGTACGCGGCGTTCCAGCCGACGACCTGCCAGTCGGGCGCGAGCGCGTACGCGGGTTCGCCGGCGAGGGCGTCGAGCAGGCGCTGGACGTGCGGCGGTGCCGTGGCCTCGTGCGGTGGAGCTTGGGCGGGCTGGGGTGCGGAGAAGCCGGCGAGCGAGAGGACGTACGCATGCTCGGTGCTCGTCAGCCGGAGCGTCCTGGCGAGCGCGTCGAGGACCTGGCGGGACGGGTTGATGTCACGGCCCTGCTCGAGCCAGGTGTACCAGGTGACGCTGACGCCGGAGAGGTAGGCGACCTCCTCGCGTCTGAGCCCCTGTGTGGACCGGCGGCTGAGCTGCGGCAGGCCGAGGTCGGCGCGGTCGAGCCGGGTCCGCCGCGCGCGGAAGAAGTCGCCGAGCTCCTGCCTGGTCATGGTGTCGATGCTAGTAGTGCCACTACTAGAAGTGGCGCCGTCTTCGCAGCTGCGCTTCGTGCGGTGAGGCTTTGACTATGCCCGAGCTGCGTTCTCATACCGTCACGCACGGCCGCAACATGGCCGGCGCCCGTGCGCTGCTGCGCGCCGCCGGCGTCGCCCGCGAGGACTTCGGCAAGCCGATCGTCGCGGTGGCGAACAGCTTCACCGAGTTCGTTCCCGGTCACACGCACCTGGCCCCGGTCGGGCGGATCGTCTCGGCCGCGGTGTCGGCCGCCGGTGGGATCCCGCGCGAGTTCAACACGATCGCGGTCGACGACGGGATCGCGATGGGGCACGGCGGGATGCTGTACTCGCTGCCGTCGCGGGAGCTGATCGCGGACTCGGTGGAGTACATGGTCAACGCGCACTGCGCGGACGCGCTGGTGTGCATCTCGAACTGCGACAAGATCACGCCGGGGATGCTGATGGCGGCGCTGCGGCTGAACGTCCCGACGGTGTTCGTGTCGGGTGGGCCGATGGAGGGCGGGCGAGCCGTACTGGTCGACGGGTCGGTACGTACGCGGCTCAACCTGATCTCGGCGATGTCCTCGTCGGCCTCGCCGTCCGTGTCGGACGAGGACCTGGCGTCGATCGAGGAGGCGGCTTGTCCGACCTGCGGATCGTGCTCGGGGATGTTCACGGCGAACTCGATGAACTGCCTGGTGGAGGCGTTGGGGCTGGCGTTGCCGGGGAACGGTTCTCTGTTGGCGACGCACACTTCTCGGCGTTCCTTGTACGAGGCGGCGGGGCGCACGGTCGTCTCGCTGGCCTTGCGGTACTACGCCGAGGACGACCCGTCGGTGCTGCCTCGTGCGATCGCGAGCCGGGAGGCGTTCGACAACGCGATGGCACTGGACCTCGCGATGGGCGGGTCGACGAACACGATCCTGCACCTGTTGGCGGCGGCGCACGAGGCGGAGCTGCCTTACACGCTCGCTCGCATCGACGCGTTATCGCGATCTGTGCCGTGCTTGTGCAAGGTGGCGCCGAACGGTGCGTACCTGATGGAGGACGTGCACCGGGCGGGTGGAATCCCTGCCCTGCTTGGGGAACTGGCTCGGGCGGGGTTGTTGCACGAGTCGGTGCACGCGGTGCACGCTCCGTCTCTGTCGGCATGGTTGAAGGAGTGGGACGTGCGGGGTGGGTCGCCGTCAGCTTCGGCGGTGTCGCTCTTCCACGCGGCGCCGGGGTGTGTGCGGTCGGCTTCGGCGTTCTCGCAGTCGGAACGGTGGTCGTCGCTGGATCTGGACTCTGCTTCGGGGTGCATCCGTTCGGTGGCGCATGCGTACTCGCCGGACGGCGGGCTGGCCGTGTTGTTCGGGAACCTCGCGCCGGACGGAGCGGTGGTGAAGACGGCGGGCGTGGACGCTTCGTTGCTGACGTTCGCCGGCCCGGCCGTGGTGGTCGAGTCGCAGGAGGACGCTTCCGCCGCGATCCTCGGCGGTCGCGTCCGTGCCGGCGACGTGGTGGTCGTGCGGTACGAGGGTCCGCGGGGTGGGCCGGGGATGCAGGAGATGCTGTACCCGACGGCGTTCCTCAAGGGCCGCGGCCTGGCGTCGTCGTGCGCGCTGGTGACCGATGGGCGCTTCTCGGGAGGCTCGTCCGGCCTGTCCATCGGCCACGTCTCGCCCGAGGCCGCCGCCGGCGGGTTGATCGCCCTGGTGAAGAACGGCGACCGCATCGTCATCGACATCCCCGGCCGCCGGCTGGAGCTGGACGTGCCGGCCGAGGTCCTGGCCGCGCGGACCAGCACGTACCGCCCAGCGAACCGCTCCCGCCCCGTGTCCACCGCCCTCCGCGCCTACGCCACCCTCGCCACCTCCGCCGACCGCGGCGCCGTCCGCGAGGTCCCGGGTTTCGAATGAAGGGCACCTTCATTCGAACCTATTGACTGAAGGTGCCCTTCATTCAAACGTGGCGACGGGGGCTGGTGTCGAGGGGCGCTGGTGCGGCGGATCTGGTTGGGTCGGGGGCACCCCCGTCCGAACCTATGGGACCGGGGCGCCCCTCACCCCAACCTCCGCCACCTGCCCGTGATCATGTACGTGATCATGAAGGGGAACCCGTCGTATACGACCAGTTCGGCTTCATGATCACGGGCGTTGAGCGAGCGCTCGCGGGAGACTCTGCGTATGAGCATCCGTGTGCCCACTGACCTGCTCTCGTACGTCGGCTCCTCGTTCGGCGAGACCGCGTGGCATCCGATCACGCAGGCCGAGGTGGAGTTGTTCGCCGACGCGACGCACGACCACCAGTGGATCCACACCGATCCCGCCCGCGCGGCGTCGGGACCGTTCGGCCGCACCGTGGTGCACGGCTTCCTGACGCTGGCGCTGATCCCGAAGTTCCTCGCCGAGCTCGTGGTGATCGAGCAGATCGAGGCGGTCGTGAACTACGGCCTCAACAAGGTCCGCTTCCCCGCGCCAGTCCCCGTCGGCAGCCAGGTCCAGGCATCGATCACGCTGGCCGACGCGAAGCAGAAGCCCGCGGGAGTGGAGGCGACGTTCGCCGTCTCCATCGCCGTACGCGACACCGACCGCCCCGCCTGCGTCGCCGAGGCCGTCGTCCTCTATCGATAAGCGCGGGCCTGGAGCTCGAAGAGCTCGGCGTAGTGGCCGCCCATCGCGACCAGTTCAGAGTGGCTGCCGACCTCGATCACCCGGCCCTTGTCCAGCACGACGATCAGGTCGGCCATCCGGACGGTCGAGAAGCGGTGCGACACCAGCACGGTGACGCCGCCGGTGGAGCGGGCGGCGTCGCGGGAGGAGGCGGCGAACTGTTCGAAGAGGGCGTGCTCCGCCTCCGGGTCGAGCGCCGCCGTCGGTTCGTCCAACAGCATCAGCAACGGACGTTCGCGCATGAACGCCCGGGCCAGAGCCAGGCGCTGCCACTGGCCGCCCGACAGCTCGACGCCGTCGCTGAATCGCTTGCCCAGCTGGGTGTCCAGGCCCCGCGGCAACCGCGACACCACCGACTCCGCGTCGCCCCGGCGGAGCGCCGACGCCAGAGCCGCTTCGTCGGACAGCCGCGACAGATCGCCGATCGCGACAGTCTCCCGTGCCGTGAACTCGAACTTCACGAAGTCCTGGAAGCCCGCCGACATCCGCAGCCGCCACTCCTCCGCCGGCATCGTGCGCAGGTCGACACCGTCCACGAGCACCGCGCCGGCCGACGGGTCGTAGAGGCGCGCGAGCACCTTCACCAACGTCGTCTTGCCCGCCCCGTTCTCCCCCACCAGCGCCACCGTCGACCCGGCTGGCAAGGTCAGGTTGACATCGGACAGCACGGATCCGTCCGAGCCCGGATAGGCGAACGACACATCCCGCAGCTCGATCCCCGACG
This sequence comes from Tenggerimyces flavus, assembly GCF_016907715.1. NCBI lineage: Bacteria > Bacillati > Actinomycetota > Actinomycetes > Propionibacteriales > Nocardioidaceae > Tenggerimyces > Tenggerimyces flavus. Next base: position 6,305,871 of record NZ_JAFBCM010000001.1, read on the forward strand.
AGAGGCGTACGGGCGCGGACGACGAAACCTCCGCCCAAGCGTGCTCGGACGCGTACTCCCGCAACCACTCGTACCGAGCGAACGAACGCACGACCTCGCCCACCCAGTAGACGTTCTGCGCGATCCCACCGGTCATCTGGTCGATCTGCGGCGCGATCAGCAACAGCAGAACGACATCGCCAGCACTCGCCTGGCCCTGACGCGCCCGCCACACCACCCAGATCACCGCCGCGATGTACGCCGCACCGAACCCGAGCCGCACCCCGCCGTCGACCAGCACACCCCACCGCGTCGCGCGAAACAGGACCCGATACCGGTCGTCCTGCAGCTTGATCATCCGCGCGACCAGGTTCCGCGTGATGCCGAAAACCCTGAGCTCCAAGGCATTCCGCGGATCCTTCGCGATCTCGGCCAACCGATCCGTCAGCCGCTCCTGGTGCATGGTCTTTTCCCACGCGGTCTGGTCGGCCCGGCCGCTCATGTACGCCGACCAGATCCGCGCGGCGCCGAGGATCGGCAGCACCAGCAACACCGGATGGATCGACGTCAGCAGCGCCAGCACCGTTGCGGTGTTGGCCACCGACCCCACCGCGTACAGCAGGACCTCCGCGCCGATGCCGAGCCGCCAGGAGTTCTCGCGGATCAGCTCGAGCCGGTCGGAGACGTCGGCCCGTTCGTGGTGCATGATCCCGGGAATTCCGGCGGTCACCTTGAGCAGATCGGCGTGCACCTGCCGCGCCACCCGTTCCTGCGCGGTGTCGCGCAACGGATCGGCCAGCACCATCGAGACGAACGACACCGCGAAGCCGAGCACGATCACGCCGATCCCCCACGTGATCGGCGTCTTCACGGTCCCGGTGAGGCCGTCGACGAGCAGCTTGACGCCGTACGTCTGCATCGGCGACGTCACCGACTGCACGGCGACGAGCAGGCACGACACACCCATCAGCAACGGCGCGGCCCGGAACGCGGTGCCGAGCCAGAGCCGCAGGATCCGCCACGCCCTACCCATCGACCGGCTCCAGTTCCTCGTCACCGGTCACGTATCGCTCGGCCTGCAGCCGGAACATCGTCGCGTACCGCCCGTTCTGCGCCAACAGCTCGTCGTGCGTGCCCGACTCCACGATCCGGCCGTCGTCGAGGACGCAGATCCGGTGCGCGTCGCGGACCACCGAGAACCGGTGCGAGATGATCAACGAGGTCACGCCGGAGGTCAGGTCGAGGTAGCGCTCGACCAGCCGCGCCTCGGCTCGTACGTCGAGCGCCGCGGCCGGTTCGTCGAGGACGAGCACACTCGCACCGGCATGAACGGCGAACAGCGCGCGAGCGAGCGCGAGCCGCTGCCACTCACCGCCGGACAGGTCGACGCCGCCCTCGTACGTCTTGTCGAGAATCGTGTCCCACTTGGCCGGAAGGGCCTCGACGACCTCGCCGATGCCCGCCTCCCGCACGGCCTCGTCGAACGCGTCCGGAAGGTCCTCCGCGTGCTCGACCGCGCCGAGGACGACGTTGTCGGTCGCCGGCAGCGGAAAGCGCAGGAAGTCCTGCACGATCGCGGCCACCCGGCGCTGCCACGCCTCCAGATCGAGCGTGGCGAGGTCGACGCCGTCGATCGTGATCCGCCCGCTGGTCGGGAGATACGCCCCGCCGAGCAGCTTGACCAGGGTCGACTTGCCCGCGCCGTTCACGCCCACCAGGGCGAGCGCCTCGCCGGCACGGATCTCCAGGTCGAGGTTGCTGAGCACGTCGTGGTCCGCGCCCGGGTAGCGGAAGCTGACGTTCTCGAAGCGAATCGCCTTGCGGGGCAGTTCGTTCTGCCTCGCCCTGGCGTCGGGAGCCGGCTCGGGATAGCGCTCGGCGATGATCTTCGGCAGCAGCTCCATCGACTGGTATGCCGACAACCCGCGCCGGATCATCATCACGGCCCAGCCGTTGTACGACATGCCGACCGCGAGGATCGCCGGGACCGCTGTCGCGACCTGGGTCAGCGGCAGCTCACCGGCCAGCGCCGAGCGGCCGAGCCACAGGATCGCGCCGGCCTGCGCGGCGAGGTGGAACACGCCGATCCCGATCGCCGCGACCACCCCGCGCCGCCGCGCCTGCCACACCGGCCGGAACGCCTCGGTCCACTTCGCGACGTAGCGATCGAGCAGGTACTGGCCGAGCCCGAAGACGCGGATCTCCTTCGGCGCGTCCTTCATGCCGAGGTTGAACGCGTACTCGGCCTGCCGCTGGCCCTCGGTGTTGCCCCACCACGAGTCGATCTCGCGCTCGCAGGTCATCGCGCGGTAGTACTCCATGATCAGCGTGACGACGACGAGCCCGATCGCGATCGGCCAGGAGAACATCTGGCCGACGAGCGCGGCCGACCCGAGCAGCGTGAGACGGCTGGAGAGAAGCCAACGTACGTTGCGGATCCCTCGGCCCACCTGGAAGCCGGCCTTGCCCTTCGCGCGTTCCTGGATGTCCTTGATCTCGGGATCTTCCAGGTGCGCGATGCGGCGCGGGACCAGCACCGGCTCGGTGATGCCGATGGCGAGCGCGCGGTGGACGTGGTTGTCGAGGTTGAGCCCGATCATCTGGTCGAGCGACGGCATCACGCTCTCGACCAGGAACGCCACGAACAGCGCGGTCAGCAACACGCTGAACGCGCCCATCGTCAACGCCCCGGGCTCGTTCGCGATCACGCCGGGCACCGCGCCGACGACCTGGCCGACCAGGTACGTCAGCAGGACGCTGACCACCGACGACGTGACCGCGAGCCCCAGCGACGCCGCGGCACTCGCGGGCGCGATCCGGAACATGTACCGAAGGAGAGTGAACATCGCGACCTGACCGTACGCCGGGGGGCCGACACCCTCGAATGGTTTTCCCCCGGCTTGTCAGGACAAGCAGAGACAGAACGGATGGCCGTCGGGGTCGATCATCACGCGGTGGTACGCCGGACTCGGCTGGAACTCGGCCTCGACCGCGCCACACTCCACAGCCCAGGCGACGGCGACGTCCAGGTCCTCGGCGCCGATGTCGAGGTGCTGCGAGGCGAACTGCTCCCCGTTCTCGCTCGGCCAGACCGGACGCCGGAAGTGCCGGTCGAGCTCGAAGTTCAGCGCCGGCTCGTGCACGCCGTCAGGCGGGCACACCAGCGCGTAGTCCGGCGGCTCCTCACGGACGTACGGCCAGTCGAGCAGCTTGGAGTAGAACCTCGCCAGCTCGAGCGGCCGTTCGGCCGTGATCGTCAGCGCCCCGAGTCGCAGCTTCGGTGGACTCACGAGCTCGTTCTCCCGTCACCCGATGACCGACCCGGCCACGATCGCGATGGCCACGGTGTACGCGGCCGCGGCGATCTGGACGATACGGAGGCGCCGCGACTCCGTCCAGCCGGTGAAGCGGAGCAACCACGCGATGCCGGGCAGCACGAGGACGGCGTGCATGGTCACCGCGTGCAGCGGCTTCAGCCCGCCGGCGGTGAGGTACGCGCCCTCCGGGTCGCCGGACCGCACCTGCGTCACGCCGTCGGCGATCATCAGCGCGCCGACGACGAGGGCGCCGAGGAGCGTGACGAACCCGTACCGCAGCGCGAAACGCATGCCAGGCGAGAGCGCCGCCTGGGCACGCAGCGCCGCGGCGGTGAAGGCGAGGATCGTCACGATCAGCACCGCGCCACCGCCGGCGAGCGTCATCGCGACGGTTGTGTCGAACGGCGTCTCGAAGTTGAAGTGCGACGGGACGCCCCGCCACGCCTGCATGCTGACCAGGAACGTCTCGAGCACGCATGCGGCGCTGAACACGCTCAGCAGTCCAGTCCGCAGGGCCGGCGCCATCCGGACGTACGAGCCCGCCCAGGTGACCGTCAGCAGCGTGAGGCCGAACGACAGCCCGAACGTCGCCGCCTTCCGCAGCGACACCGGTCCTTCCCACGACGCGCCGGTCGCGAGCAGGATGCCGGCGTGCGCGAGTCCGCTGGTCAGGAGGACAGCGGCGATCACGTACGCGGTCCGCTCCACGTGGCTCGCGTACCGCCAGACGTCCCACAGCTCCGAGGCCGCCGCCCTGGCCTGCACCGTCATCGTGTTCATGCTGACCATCGTCGTCTGCCAGACGTGTCGGCAGCGTCCGCCGTGGAGCGGCACCTTGCGTACGACGAGACGCGTACCCGCCTGTCCACAACGGACGCCTGTCCTCTCCCGCGAACCGGCCGTGGCCTGTCGGTGCCTGATGCGACGATGCCGGCACCCTGCGCCGAAGGAGGCCCGATGAACAGAGTGGTGCACTTCGAGGTCCACGCCGACGACCTCGACCGCGCCGAGCGCTTCTACACCCAGGTGTTCGGCTGGACGACCCAGCACTGGCGAGACGACTACCGGCTGCTCGTGACCGGTACCGACACGCCCGGGATCGACGGGGCGATCATGCAGCGCCAGGGTCCGGCACCCGAGCCCGGCCAGCCGCTGAACTGCTTCAGCTGCTCGATCGACGTCGAGGACATCGGCGCCACCGAGAAGGCCGTCGCCGACGCCGGCGGACAACAGGTGCTGGAGCGCATGACGATCCCCGGCGTGGGCTACGTCGCGTACTTCACTGACACCGAGGGCAACGTCTTCGGCGCCTACCAGTCCGACGAGTCCGTGGCCTGACCTCGGTACGCGGCCACCTACTATCTGTAGATGACCGACGCGCAGAGACCGCACGAGCAAGAGGCCGTACTCACCGCTGCCCGCCGGGCCAGAGAGGCCGCGGTGGACCTCGCGACCCGTTCGCGAGCGGCCAAGGACGCCGCGCTGAACGCGATGGCGGCGGCGCTCGAGGTCGACAGCGCGTTGATCATGGCGGCGAATGCGAACGACATCGACCGGGCTCGCGCGATGCACACGTCCGAGGCGATCATCGACCGGCTCAAGCTGGACGACAAGCGCATCGGCGCCATGGCCGACGGGCTGCGCCAGGTCGCCGGCCTGGTCGACCCGGTGGGCGAGGTCGTGCGCGGCTACACGCTGCCGAACGGGCTCGAGCTGCGCCAGGTGCGCGTCCCGTTCGGCGTCGTCGGAATCATCTACGAGGCCCGCCCGAACGTCACCGCCGACGCCGCCGGGCTGTGCGTGAAGAGCGGCAACGCCGTCCTGCTCCGCGGCTCGTCGTCCGCCCGGGAGTCGAACGCGGCGATCGTCGAGACGCTCCGCCGCGCGCTGTCCGACACCGGGCTGCCACCGGACGCCGTCCAGCTCGTTCCGGGCGACGGACACGAGGCCGTGAAGCACCTGATGCGCGCCCGCGGGCTGGTGGACGTGTTGATCCCGCGGGGCGGGGCGAGCCTGATCAAGAGCGTGGTCGAGGAGTCGACCGTTCCGGTGATCGAGACCGGCGTCGGCAACTGCCACGTCTACGTGGACTCCTCGGCCGACCTGGACCAGGCGATCGCGATCTTGTTGAACGCGAAGGCGCAGCGGCCCAGCGTCTGCAACGCGGCGGAGACGTTCCTCGTGCACCAGGCGGTGGCGAACGAGTTCGTGCCGAAGGCGCTCACCGCGTTGAAGGACGCGGGCGTGACCGTGCACGGCGACGAGCGGATCCGTTCGTACAGCAAGGATGTGGTGCGCGCGACCGACGACGACTGGGACACGGAGTATCTCTCTCTTGATATAGCCGCGGCGGTCGTCGACAGCCTCGACGACGCCGTACGGCACATCCGCAAGCACGGCTCGGGGCACACCGACGCGATCCTCACCCGCTCGCAGGCGGCGGCCCGGCGGTTCGTGGCGGCGGTGGACTCGGCGTCGGTGGTCGTGAACGCGTCGACGCGGTTCACCGACGGCGGCGAGTTCGGGTTCGGCGCGGAGATCGGCATCTCCACCCAGAAGCTGCACGCCCGCGGCCCGATGGGTCTGCCCGAGCTGACCTCGACGAAGTACATCGTGATCGGCGAGGGACACGTCCGCCCCTGACGCCAGGCGTCGGTGGGGGCGGATAGGCTCGGCATCATGCAGCAGACGCACCTCGCCCTCCTCGCCGCCGCCGAGGAGACCCACACCGAGCTCCCGATCGCGCCGATCTGGATCGGTGTCGGCACGTTCGTGATCCTGCTCGTCCTGCTGATCGTCGTTCTGGCGCTCGGCAAGGGGCGTCCGCACTCCTGACCGGGGGTCCACGATGAGCAGCAGGCCGCGACTCGGCGTGATGGGCGGGACGTTCGACCCGATCCATCACGGCCACCTGGTGGCCGCGAGCGAGGTGCAGTCGCAGTTCGACCTGGACGAGGTGATCTTCGTCCCGACCGGTCAGCCCTGGCAGAAGGGCGACCGGTCGGTGTCGCCGGCCGAGGACCGGTACCTGATGACAGTGATCGCGACGGCGTCGAACCCGCGGTTCTCGGTCAGCCGGGTGGACATCGACCGGCCGGGGCTCACGTACACCGTCGACACGCTGCGTGACCTGCGGGACCTGCATGGGGCGGACGCGGAGTTCTTCTTCATCACCGGCGCCGACGCGCTGACCCAGATCCTCACCTGGCGCGAGGTGGACGAACTCTTCGAAATGGCGCATTTCGTTGGCTGTACGCGGCCGGGGCATGCGCTGGACGTGTCGAAGGTCCCGCCCGACGTGGTGACGATCGTCGAGATTCCGGCGTTGTCGATCTCGTCCACGGAGTGCCGCGAACGGGTCGTGAAGGACCAGCCGATCTGGTATCTCGTACCGGACGGAATCGTGCAGTACATCAACAAGAGGCACATGTACCGCTCGGCGTGAGACCCTAGAAGTGCTTTGGCCTCGACATCAGACGCTGGCCCGGCCGGTAGGACGACGTCCGGGACTGTGAGAAAGGACCCCGTGCCCGCAACGAATCGAGCCATCGAGCTGGCCCTCGCCGCCGCGCATGCCGCGTCGGACAAGCTGGCGCACGACATCGTCGCGTTCGACGTGTCGGAACGGCTCGCGATCACCGACGCGTTCGTTCTCTGCTCCGCCGCCAACGATCGGCAGGTTGGAGCGATCGTCGACGAAGTCGTCGACCGTCTTCGGGCGGCGGGTGCGAAACCCGTACGCCGCGAGGGCGAACGGGAGAACCGCTGGGTGCTCCTCGACTACATCGACATCGTCGTTCACGTGCAGCACGCCGACGAGCGGGAGTTCTACGCGCTCGAGCGGCTGTGGCGCGACTGCCCGGAGATTCCGTTGCCAGAAACGGTGAACCTGGAGCGGAGCCGTACGGGAACGGACGCGTGACCGCTCGACGACTGGTCGTTTGGCGGCATGGCCGGACCAGCTGGAACCTGGACGGCAAGTTCCAGGGGCAGACGGACATCGAGCTGGACTCGGTGGGCGTGTCCCAGGCCCAGTCCGCGGCTGCCCGTCTGGCCGCACTGGAGCCCGCCGCCCTGGTCGCCTCCGACCTGCGCCGGGCCGCCGCGACCGCTGCCGAGCTCGCGTTGCTGACAGGGTTGTCGGTGACGTACGACCCGGACCTGCGCGAGATCGACGTGGGCTCGTGGTCGGGCCTGACCCAAGCCGAGTTCGCCGCCTCATGGCCGCGCGAAGCCGCTCTGATCGCGTCCGGCGAGGACGTCCGCCGCGGCGGCGGAGACGGCGAGACGGTGGCCGAGGTGGCAGATCGCGCGGCCAAGGCGTTGCAGCGCGCCACGGACCTGGGGCCTGACGGCTCGACCGTGGTGGTGGCGACGCACGGCCTGGCGGGACGGGTCGGCATCGCGGCGTTGGTCGGCCTGCCGCCGGAGCACTGGAGCATGCTGGGAGGCCTGTCGAACTGCTCCTGGTCCGTGGTCGAACAAGGCCGCCGCGGCTGGCGGATCGTGGAGTGGAACGCGGGCACCTTGCCCAAACCCGTACTCTCCGACGACCGCTGAGCGTGTCGAGGGATACCGGTTTCGTTTGCCGGGCAGTCACCCGATACACTCGCTGAGCCGTTCCGGCACGGGGCTGTAGCGCAGCTGGTAGCGCACCTCCATGGCATGGAGGGGGTCAGGGGTTCGAATCCCCTCAGCTCCACAAAGGTTCCTGGGACCAGTCTGGTCGCGGCATTCGCCGCTTCCCGCTGGTCCCTTTGTCATTCCCCCGGGGCCGAGCCCGGACCCGCAATTGGTGGTCACTGTGAGCAGGCCCGTGGCCGGCATGGACATCGCCGAGCACGTCGGATCTCCCGGACCCTGGTTCCTGGGACCAGTCTGGTCGCGGCATTCGCCGCTTCCCCCTGGTCCCTTTGTCATTCCCCCGGGGCCGAGCCCGGACCCGCAATTGGTGGTCACCGTGAGCAGGCCCGTGGCCGGCATGGACATCGCCGAGCACGTCGGATCTCCCGGACCCTGGTTCCTGGGACCAGTCTGGTCGCGGCATTCGCCGCTTCCCCCTGGTCCCTTTGTCATTCCCCCGGGGCCGAGCCCCGGACCCGCAATTGGTGGTCACCGTGAGCAGGCCCGTGGCCGGCATGGACATCGCCGAGCACGTCGGATCTCCCGGACCCTGGTTCCTGGGACCAGTCTGGTCGCGGCATTCGCCGCTTCCCGCTGGTCCCTTTGTCATTCCCCCGGGGCCGAGCCCCGGACCCGCAATTGGTGGTCACCGTGAGCAGGCCCGTGGCCGGCATGGACATCGCCGAGCACGTCGGATCTCCCGGACCCTGGTTCCTGGGACCAGTGTGGTCGCGGCATTCGCCGCTTCCCGCTGGTCCCTTTGTCATTCCCCCGGGGCCGAGCCCCGGACCCGCGCTTGGTGGTCAGCGTGAGCGGGCTACACCAGGCGTTGCGATGAGAGCTGTTCCGTACGGTCGAGGAACGTGCGGAATCGCACCGCGTCTCCGACCGACCTGTGTCGCAGCGCGACCTGCACACAGCACGCGAACGTCCAGCCCGCGACGCGTCGCGCATCGAGGTCCAGACGATCGGCAAAGAACGCGACATGCTCCCGCGCGTCACTGAGGTCACGCAACGACAGAACTTGCTTCACGTCGAACGCGCGATCACCCAGCACCGGGAACGGATCGATCGCCAACCATCCACGCTCGGAGAGCACCGCGTTCCCCGGCCCAAGATCGCCGTGGAGCAACACCGTGTCCGTCGAGGATGCGATCAGGGAGGTGAACAGCTCGTCCGCCTGCGCGACGACGCCTCGATCCACCGGCCGCTCGAACCGATCGAACCAGTCCCACATCGTCTCGCGGAGGCCCTCCACCACCATCGCGAGTGGCTCGAACTCGTCCTCTGCGGGAGGTTCGACCGCGTGCAACTCGGCGAGTGCTGACGCAACGACTTCGTTCCCGGTCGCGACGTCGAGGTCATCACCGTTCGTGCCGGGAACGCACCGCTCGAGCAGCAAGGCCTGACTCGCCTCGTCGGAGTCGAAGAGCCGCGCCGCTCCGCGACCAGCCCAGTGCTGCAAGCCCTTTGCCGCCCACGGATTGCGATGACCCGGACACTCCACCTTCAACACCGCGTCGCTGCCGTCCGCTCGGCGTACGGGAGCAACCCACCCGACGTTGCCGCCCGGCTCGAACGGGGCGCCCACCTGCAGCTGCCACACACACGCCGCGTCAGCGACCAGAGTCGGCAGTCGCGCCAGCCAGTCACGTCCGACATCGCCGAACTCCGAGACGACGGTGCGCGCCAACCGATCCGGAATGCGAAGCGCAGTCGTCACGCATCAGCCCCCTTGGTCTGCCTAGCTCGTCCTTCCCTGTAGGCGAGCTTAGGGGAAGGAGTGTCTGCCACCGTCCAGGCGAGATGACGCGGGCATCACGCCACGAGCCGGAATGCGACCTGCGCCTGTCGCCTGCGGATCAGGGCCTCGCGATATCAGCAGGAGATGCTGCAGCCGGGCGGCTGTCGACAACTCCGACTGACCACCGATGACGTTCTCTACTCGATACCGAACGCGAGCGACCATGATCAACCGGAGTGCCGGTAGATGGCGCGGAGGGAGTCAGGGGAACTCCGCGAGTTCCTCCGCGAGCCCCGCGACCGTCGCTGACTGGAAATCGTCTTCCATGGGAACCCACCGTAGATCTGGTGTTCAGATACCGGCTCGGTTGAGGCGCTCTATGAGGCTGGGTTTGCGCGCATGCGTCTGCCGCAGTGCGGTGATGCGCAAGGTGAAGGTGTTCCAGTGGTCGTCCCGCACGGCGAGTGCCTGGAGATCGGTGAGCAAAGAGACGGCACTGTCGTACTCGGCCGGCTTCCGTGTGGCGATCATTGTGTCGACCCGTGACCATGCGGCGTCTTCATCGTCGGCCAGTTCCTCGAGTCGTCGTTCGCGGGCCAAGGCGCGCGCCTGCTCCCGGTGTGCTTCCTCCTCCGCGTGTAGGGCTGCCACGCGACGGTCCAGGTCAGTTCGTCGGCGTGCGGCGTCGTCGAGCAGGTCGGCCACAGTCCGGCGGGTTGGGACGGCGATGGTCGGGACAGTGTGCTCGCGGTAACGGCGCAACATTTCCATGCGCACCCGCGCGGCTTCGCCCTGAATGACTCGTCCGAGGAGTCGGTTCTTCTCGGCGACTGGCAGGCGGGTCACCCAAGCGGCGAGGTCGCTGAGATCGTCGGCGATCTCGTCGAGCGGTGGAGACGTCTGGGCCGCGACCGCGAGCAGGTCGTTGTCGACGCGAAGGAAGGCAGCCAACGCCTGCTGCGTTGCGGTGAGCGTGCCCAGACCTGGCGGTACCGGTGGTTCGAGATCGTCGGCATCGCGGTCGTAGACGTCCTGCTCGTGCTCCCAGAAGCTGTGGGCGGCCAACCAGGCGACGTAGAGCGGCCGGAGATCACCGGAGGCGAGTTCGGCCCGAACGCCGACAATCGCCGAGAGCAACGTCTCGGCGTCGTCATCGAGGTCAAACTCACCCGCGTCGTCATCGCTGGTGAAGTCGAGCACGATGAACTCGTCCGCTACCCAAGCGCTCGCCAGGTCGCCGGCGCAGTACTCCCCGACGACATCGGGATCGAGCAGGTTGCCCGGCACACGGAACATCACCCGGCGCGAGCCCCAACTGGCCACATACAAGTGCGCGTCGTAATAGCGCTCCATCAACCGGCTCGGATCACCCCTGAAATCGCCCCAGTGGTACTCGTTCACGAAACTGGTGGGAGTGATTCTCGCCCGGGTGGACAGCGACCGAACCTCGGTCTGCGCCGTATCGTCCAGCGGTCGGTCAATCGCCAGAAATTCGTAGTACTGGTACTCGCTCACTGTCCGTCCAACTCATCCCCGTCGCCATAGGGTTCTGCCCGGAAACTGGAGTCCTCTCCCAGGTGCAAGAACACATGACCCTCGATCGTCCCAGCGTCGACGACGACTGCCCAGCCGCGACCGCTCACCTGGCCACCCTCGTCGACACCCTCCCAGGTGAACTCGACTCCGACACGACCATCCCGCTCCACCGGGCGGCAGTCCATCCAACCGCGAACGGCGATGAAGCCGAACTCACCGGTCCCGTCCTCGGCGAACCCGATGAAGCCCGGCGCGACCAGGTCGATGTCGTCACGGTCCCACCCGCTCATCGCCACGATCCGCCACCGACCGGTCAAACCGCACCACAGGTTTCGGAACACCTCTTGCCATGAGGCGTCAGAGTAGCCAACGCGGGGGCGCAAGGTGGCGGTACCGTTCCTGGCGTGCGTGATCGTGAGGATCCGTCCGACATCGTCGCTCGTACGGGGATCGCGGGGCTGGCGATGGGCGAGTCGTTCGATGGTCGCCGACGTGCCGCTGCTGCGGGGGTTGCGGGCGACGCACGGATGATCACCTCGGCGATGCCGATGCAGGTCGCCTCGTTGACGAAGCCCGTCGTCGCCGCGGCGGCAGCCCTCTTGTGTCGTGCGGAACCGGGAGTAGACGTACGGCCGGTCGCTGACTTCTTCCCCGAGTTCGATGGCTGCTGGAACATCGCGCGAAACCTGACCTTGCGGGACTTGCTCAGCCACACGTCAGGACTGTTGGAGGAGTCGCTGACGCGTCCAGTACTCGCGGCGATGGGCGATGGTGACCATGCGCTCGACCTCGCCGCCCGCGAGGTCGTGACCAAGCGGCAGGTGCATCCGCCCGGGACGGCGTGGAACTACTACAACGGGAACTACTACCTCGCCGGAGCGGTCCTGGCCCGGCTCGGTGGCGGCACCTTCGAGTCGGTGATCGAACGCATGGTCCTTCGGCCCGCCGGCATGATCTCGACTGGTTTCACGGTGCCGGCAGGTGCTGTCCACGGCCACAGCGATGGCGTGGACGTTCCGCATCCGGAGCTTTCGCGGGCTCGGCGTCCGGCCGCGGGTTTGTGGTCCACGGTCGAGGACCTGATCCGGTTCGCCGAGTTCCTCCTTGCCGACGCCGAGCTCGTCGCGTCCATGCGTACGCCGCTCTCGCCGGCCACCTCGGTGGTCCAGTACGGTCTCGGCTGGGTCATCTACGGCGAGACGATGCTCCACCACGGCGCGACGCCCGGGTCGGGGTTTCGCTCGGGCCTGCAGCTCATTCCTGCCGAGCGCCGGGCGCTCGCGGTGCTGGTCAACGACGAGCGAGGCGGCGAGGTCATCGACGACCTCTTCGGCTACGAGTACGGGGCGTGACCCACGATGGTGCCGACCCTCATCGTCATCAGCGGTCCAGCCGGCGGGTACGGCAAGACCACGCTCGCGCACGAAGTCGCTCGGATGATCGGCTGCCCGGCCATCTGCAGAGACGAGATCAAGGAAGGCATGGTCCACGCCAACCCCGGCTTCGAACCAGGTCCCGGCGATCCGCTGACCCAGAAGGCGTTACCCCTCTTCTTCGAAGCCCTCTCACTCCTCCTCCGCTCGGGCACGACCGTGGTCGCGGAGGCAGCCTTCCAAGATGACCTCTGGCGGCCCGGCCTGGAGCCCTTGACCGAGCTGGCTGACATCCGCGTCATCCAATGCACGGCGGACGCCGAGACCGCCCGCGCGAGAAACGCCCGCCGGTATGAAGGAAACGTCGTCCGCAAGGCGGCACACACCGGACCTCGACCAGGCAGGCAAGCCAACGACAGCTTCGCCGCCATCTCGCTCGACGGGCCGAGACTTCTCGTCGACACCACCCACGGGTACGACCCAGGTCTTGATGACATCGCGACCTTCATCCACCGTGGTGCGAACTCCAGTTAGGTCAGACGCGAGGAAACAGGTGGAGCCAGAGCTGGGTTACCTGAGCGACCGCCGCGGTGTAGGGCGGGATGTCGAGAGCGTGGCTGGCGGCAAGTCGCTGGTAGCGGTCCGGCCACGACTCGGGCAGCGGCGGGAGGTCGTCCGGTGGTTCGGCGTTGTTGCGTTCGCGCCATACGGCTCGAACCGCGGCGGCCGTTCGCTCGGGTACGAGCAGACCGTGTTCGAGCAGGATGGTGAGGTCGACGAGGTCGCGGACTCGGGAGGTCTCCCGATCCCCGAAGTCGCGGAGCATGCCGTGGAACTTCTCTGCCGCATGCCGGTGAAGGTCGACCGCTTCGACCTCAACGGCAGGGACGCCGGCGAAGGCCAACGAGTTGGGTAGGGCAAGCCTGTCGGTGACCTGCAGTTCATGAGCCCTGGGTGACACATCGAGTTGGACGCGACCAAAGGGCTTGTCTGCCAGCTGCGCGCTGACTTTGGCGCGCCAGGTGGGGAATCCGCCGCTGTCCTCGCGTAGCCGTTCCGGCGGGTCGATTGTGAAGATGAAGTAGTCCTGGTCGAGCTCAAGAGTGAGGATCTCGATGAGTCGCTCATGGAGGTCGAGCGCGCTACTGACGTCATCGCGAAGCCCCAGGTCGATGTCCTTGGTCAGCCGGGCGTCGTCATGCAGGCGAACCTCGAGCGCCATGCCACCCTTGAGTACCCACCGTCCTGGTTCCACCGCTTGGATGCGGGCAATGACGCGCTCGAACATCACCCGTCGACGTAGCCGGTCCAGGCTGCTTCCGGTCTCGTTGGATCGTGCCAGCAGCCGGTGCTCCAATGCGGTGCGTAGTGCCTGCGCCGATTGGTAGGTCATGGTGTCTCCGCTTGTCGGATCGCGCGTTCGATGTACAGCGCAGCTCGCGGGTCAAGGATCTCGGCGCGGGATCGGAGGCGTCGATGGGTGACCAGGCCGGCGCTCCGCGCGTCGTCGATGGCACGGGCGAGCTGGTCCTCATCGGGTGCGTTCACGGCGATGTCGATGAGCGTTCGCACTGGAGTGGTCACCCGGTATCCCGAACGTTCGGAGACGTCATCGGCGGGAAGCTCGGCGAAGTGAAGCGCTACGGCGTCGTTGCGCATGGTGAATCCTGGCGGAACCGTCAGCTGGACATGCCGTGATTCGAACTCGCCAATGCCATGCACGCTCATGGCCGACTCGTGCGACACGACCCCTCGTCCTCGTGACCACAGAGTCCAGCGAGCGAGTTCGTCGTGTGTGCCCGGAGCCCATTCGACGAGGCGGAACAGGCCACGATCGACGCGCCACCAGTTGCCTGCCCGAACGTGATGGGCCTGCGCCTGGTGGGAGTAGCCAAGCGACTTGGCCTGAGCGGCGGTGAAGTAGCCGCCTTGCCCGGCGGCGAGCTCGAAGAGCCTCCGACGGAGATCGCGTCGATCGACTGGCATCGGCTCATCCTACAGTAAATCTTTAGTTTCAGCTCGACCTCGCCGATGGACGTCAAGTTCTGATTGAGTATCAGCACGACCTGGGGTCGTCGATCGTCGAGGCCGAATGCGGCGATGGCGGCAGCGCGCGGAGCGGCTACTAAGGTAAGGTGTACCTAACTAGAGACGCCCGGTTTGGCTCGGTGTTGCGCCGACGGGGTGCTGTTGTGGTCCGACCAACGTGCCGAGGATCGAGCGCATGCCGAAGTTCGTTCAGCCACGTCTACTCGTCGCTGCCATCGTCGCGGCCGGGCTCGCGCTCGCTGGCTGTGGCCGAGGAGCCGAGACGACCGCGGCGCAGCAAGATGAGCCCAAGACACGCGAGGTCAAGTCCGACTTCGGCAACGTCACCATCCCGACGAATCCGCAACACGCGTTGGGGATGTACACCACCGACATCGACATCCTGATCACGCTCGGCATCCCCCTCGCCGACTCGCAGCCGATCCGCGGCGACGGCTACACCGACTTCCCCAAGTTCTTCCCCCAAGAACAGCTCGACGGCATCAAGACCTTCCACAACTACCCCGAGTTCAACTACGAGGCCATCCTCGCCGCCAAGCCGGACTTCATTCTGAATGGGCTCGGCTACGAGAAGGAAGTCGTCAAACGACTCCCCGAGATCGCGCCCACCTACTCCATCGACGCCTTCGACGGCTCCGACTGGCGGGAGAAGTTCGAGCAGATCGCCACCGCCCTGGGCCGCCGAGACGCTTACCAAAAGTGGATGGACAACTACCAGAAGAAGGTCGACGCCGTACGCGCGAGGCTCGAGGCCACCAAGATCGATCCCGTCGTCGCGCCCGTCACGTACGGCATGAACGGCAAGATCGTCGCCAACTGCTACGGCGTTCCTTGTCTGGTGTTCAACGACCTCGGCCTGCGGATCTCCCCGCTCACCAAGGGTCCCAAGGGCGAGGGCACCGAGTTCAGCCTCGAAGAGCTGGAGAAGTTGAACGGCATCGACGTCGCGTTCCGGTCGGCGTTCCCGACGAAGACCGGCGAGCTGCAGAGCGAAGCCGAAGCCCTGAAAGACGTTGCCAGCAACAAGATCTGGAAGAACCTGCGGTTCGTCAAGAACGGCGCGTACGTGCCGTTCGACATGGAGATGCTCTACGGCTCGCCCAGCGGCCACGAAGCGTTCCTCGACGTCGTCGAGAAAGCCCTGCTCGACTAGGACACCCAAGAAGAGGCACCACAATGGCCATCACCAGCGACCTGCCCATGCGGTTCTACACCGCGGAGGTGGCCGCGACGCAGCAGCTCACCCCCGGCATGGTGAGGATCGTGTTCGGCGGCGAGGACCTCGCGGACTTCCTGTCCACCGGCGTCGGCGACGAGTACCTGCGCATCTTCTTCCCCGCCGACGGGCAGCAGGCGCCCAACCTGCCGGTGATCAGCGACAAGGGCCGCTGGACGTACCCCGACGGCGTCGAGCGGTCGCCGATGCGTACGTACACCGTCCGCGAGCACCGCCCGGCCACAGGCGAGGTCGTCATCGACTTCGTCGTCCACGACGGCGGCGTCGCGGCGACCTGGGCGCAGCGGGCCAAGAAGGGCGACGTCGTCGCGGTCAACACACCGACCGGCCTGTACGACCCGCCGGCCGATCTCGCCTGGCAGCTGCTGCTCACGGACTCGACCGGGCTGCCCGCCGTCGGCCGGATCCTCGACCAGTGCCCGAACCACGTTCGCACCCGCGTGATCGTCGAGGTGCCGTCGGCGGAGCACCAGCAGCCGCTCGCCACCCACGGCGACATCGAGCTGGTCTGGGTGTACGGCGGGAACGGACACGGCCGGAGCCAACTGGACGAGATCCTGCGCTCGATCGAGCTGCCCGAAGGCCCCGGCTACATCTGGGTCGCCGGCGAGACCGGCGTGCTGCGCAGCGTCCGCAAGTACCTTCGCCACGAGCGCGGCCTGCCCGCCACCGCGTACAAGACCATCGGGTACTGGACCGACAAAGCCGAGGCGTGGACCGAGAAGTTCGACGGCCTGGACGAGAAGACCCGCGCGTGGCTCTGGGCGGTCTGGGACACCGACGCCCCCGAGGAGGAGCAGGAGGACGAGTACGTCGCCCGCCTGGAGTCCCTCGGCCTCTAGCTCACGGGGACGGGATCACGGCGACGGGAGCACCAGGTCGGACGCGGCGAGGGCGCGCAACACCTCGTCGACGACCGCGGCGCGCGAGGCGCGGTGGTCGCCGGCCCACCACTTCTCGGCCGCGATCTGGAACACCGCGAACGTGAGGGTCGCGGTCAGGACCACCTGCAGGTCGCCCGGCGGGCGGTCCAGCCGCGCCGCGATCGCGCTCTCCAGATCGGACTGAGCCTGCGCCACCAGGTCCCACAGGCGGGCCCGCGGTACGGGAGCGTTGTCGACGATGCGGCGCAGGGCTGTCACGCGGCCGTCCTCGTCGGCGAACCCCTCGATCGACGCGTGGATCACCGCCCCCAACGCCACCGACAACGACTCCGTCGAGGGGCGCGAACGCAGCCGCGCCCCCAGGTCCATCGACTGGGTGAACCGGTCCAGGATCAGCAGATCCTTGCTCGGGAAGTACCGGTACAGCGTCGTGCTCCCGACCTCGGCCCGCTCCGCGATCTGCTCCATGGTCGTCTCGTCGTACCCCTGCTCCACGAACAGGTCGAGCGCCACGTCGACGATCTGCCGACGTGTCCGGGCCGTCTTGCGCTCACGCAGTCCCACGCCCGCAGCATAACCGGTCTTGACAGCCGTTCGGGTCCCACTACTTAATGGGTGTCACTCCCACTTTCCTCAGGAAGAAGACCGCATGAACACCCTGGCCGTGTCGTCGTACAGCGTCCGTGAGCACCTCGGCCCGATCGTCTTCGACTTCGTCGATCCCCAGGGCAAGGACGTGCACTTCGAGCTCCCCTACCCGAAGCTGTCGCGCATCTCGGAGTTCCCCGCCCGCGCCAGGGACACGTTCGGCGTCGACGCGATCGAGACCGTCGCGTTCCAGTTCGACGGCCTCGACGACCCCGAGATCGACGCGTTCGAGCAGGCCCTCACCAGCACCAACGTCAAGCTGCTCAACATCGCCATCGACGTCGGCGACCTGCTCGAGGCGGACAACGACAAGCGCGCGAACGACCTCAGATTGATCGAGCGCTGGATCGAGCGGTTCGTCGCGATGGGCTCGCAGTTCGTACGGGTCAACCCCGGCTCCCCGTTCAGCGCACACCACGGCGACCAGCCGCCCGCACACCTCGTCGCAGCGCTCCAGGAGCTCGGCACGTTCGCGAACGACCGCGGCGCCAGGCTGCTCGTCGAGAACCACGGCGGCCCGAGCAGCAATCCGGCCTGGATGCGCGCCCTGCTCGACGCCGTCGGGAAGGACAGCCTCGGCCTGCTGCTCGACCTCGGCAACTTCGACGTGCTGATGGGCCCGATGATGGCGATGTTCTTCGGCGGCGAGACCGAGCAGAAGGATCCCGGAGAGGTGTTCGCCGGCATCGACCTCACCACGCTGTACGAAGGCATCGAGGCCCTCGCCGACAAGGCCGAGCTCGTCAGCCTCAAGACCCACCACGTCGGCGACGACGGCTCAGTCGGTCCCGTCGACCTCGTACGCTCGCTCGACATCCTCGCCAAGCACGGCTACCAAGGCGCGCTGACGGTCGAGTACGAGGGCAGCGGCGGCGACCCGTGGGCCAAGAGCGCACGCGTCCTCGACGTCGCGCGGGCCGCCCTCGAGGGGAGGGAAGTAGAGAAGTGATCGACGTCCTCATCATCGGCTCCGGCCCCGCCGGCTCGACGTACGCCAGGACCATCGGCGACGCACTTCCGACCGCAAGCATCCTCATGGTCGAGGTCGGCCCGCGCGTTCCCGGCGAGCGCGGCTACCACACCATGAACATGACCGACGCCGCTCGCACCGAAGCGCAGCTCCTCACCCAAGGCCCCGACGCGGGCATCGAACGAGCGGCAGCGCTCGCCGACATCGCGCCCGGCATCGACCCCAGCCTGGAGTTCCGCCAGACGATCCTGCCCGGTCTGTTCTTCGTCGACCCACGGCCAAAACTCCAAGCAGGCGAGGTCGGGCTGCCCGCCGCGAGCATGGTCAGCGGCGTGGGCGGCATGGGCATCCACTGGGCGACCTCGACGCCGAGGCCGCACCAGTCCGAACGCATCCCGTTCATCTCCGCCGACGACCTCGACGCCGCGCTCACCCACGCCGAGCAGCTGCTCAAGGTCACCAAGCTCCAGGACGCCACCGGCCTGCTCGGCGCGATGCGCAAGGCGATGGCGGACGAGTTCGACGGCCCCGGACTCACGCCGGTCGGCTACCTGCCGACCGCCACGCACTGGGAGGGCGATCGGGTCCTCTTCTCCGGCACGGGCGTGATCCTCGGCGAGCTGGAGCGCACCGTTCCCGGCTTCGAGCTGCGGAGCGAGACGCTCGCCAGGCGCGTCCTCGTCGAGAACGGCGCGGCGGTCGGCGCCGAGCTGCAGGACCGCCGCACCGGCGAGACGTACGAGGTCCGCGCCACTCGCGTCGTCGTGTGTGCTGATGGCCTGCGCACTCCGCAGGTGCTGTTCGCGTCCGGCATCAGGCCGAAGGCGCTCGGCCACTACCTGAACGAGCACTTCCAGATGGCCTCGTTCGTCCAGCTCAGCGACGAGTTCGACCCAGCCGCCTACCCCGCGGACGAGCAGAGCCTCGGCTCCGTTCTCATCCCGTTCTCCGACGCCCGCCCGATGCAGGGCGGCGTCACGCCGCTGGCCAACTCCGCGTACAAGCTGCCGTTCGGCGACGACGTCACGAGGTCGCGGCTCGGCATCCTGGCCTGGTACGCCGCGAAGGACCTCCAGTACAGCGACGCGGTCGAGTTCAGCGACACCGAGACCGACTTCTACGGGATGCCGAAGATGGCGATCAGGTACGGACGTACGGAGCGGGACCTCGCGACGATCGAGGAACTGCGCCAGAACTCGCTCCGCAGCGCCGCCCGCATCGGGACGCTCCACGAGGAGCCCGCGCTCGCGGCCGGCGGCTCGTCGCTGCACTACCAGGGCGCCGTACGCATGGGCGAGACCGACGACGGCGCCTCGGTGTGCGACCCGTACCTGCGCGTCTGGGGCGTCGACCACCTGTACGTCGGCGGCAACGGCGTCATCCCCACCGCCACCGCGGCGAACCCCACCCTGACCACGGTCGCGCTCGCCTGGCGGGCCGCCACCGAGCTCGCCCGCGGGCTGGAGAGAATCGGTTCATGACCACGACGCGGCGGCATCGAGAGCTTCGAGAGAACCAGACCTGCCAACTGCACCTGTTCGACGTGGCGACCCGTTCTGCCACGGTGGTCGCCGAGTTCGACCACCTGCTGTACGAGGCTCCGAACTGGAGCGCGGACGGCCAGACGCTCTACCTGAACGGCGAAGGCGACCTGTGGGCGTTCGCACTGGAGTCTCCGAACAAGCCTCGTCGGGTCGAGTACGCGGGGCTGCCGGGGATCAACAACGACCACGTCCTCGATCCCCGCGGTGACGCGATCTTCATGTCCGCGTCGGACGGCCAGATCTACCACGGAGCGCTCGAGGGCGGCAGCGTTCGCCGCGTCACGAGCGAGGACGGCGTCTGGCACTTCCTGCACGGAGTCTCGCCCGACGGAGCGACGCTCGGCTTCGTACGGATGGTCGACTTCAACCATCCCGGGAGACTCGCCCTGGTGCCGTCCGCCGGCGGTGCGGTCACGGTGGTCGAGACGGGCCCGGGGCACGTCGACGGTCCCGAGTGGTCGCCTGACGGGGCGTGGATCTACTTCAACACCGAGAACTGGGCATCTCAGCCCGGCCACGCCCAGCTGGCGCGGGTGCCGAACGAGAACCCCGTTGCGGACAAGGTCGAACGGCTGATCTCGGCGACCACCGTCGACTGGTTCCCCCACCTCGCGCCGAACGGGAGCCTGGCGGTGTACCTCCAGTACGCGGAGGGAACGGTGAGCCATCCCGCCGACCGCGAGGTGGAGCTGGTGCTCGTCGAGACCGCAGACTGGTCCACTCCCCTGGCCCGCGTCCCGGCGTTCGGCGGACAGGGCACGATCAACGTCAACAGCTGGAGTCCCGACTCGACCCGGTTCGCCTACGTCTCCTATCCGATCGGACAGTGAGAAAGGGCGCCACCTCGACGAGGTGACGCCCCCTCTACGACCTTGGGTCAGCTGTCGAACCGGTCCAGGTTCATCACCTTGTCCCACGCGGCGACGAAGTCGTGCACGAACTTCCCCTTCGCGTCGTCGCTCGCGTACACCTCGGCGAGCGCGCGCAGCTCGGAGTTCGAGCCGAAGACCAGGTCGGCCCGCGTACCCGTCCAGGTGACCGCGCCCGCGGCGTCGCGCGCCTCGAACGTCTCGGAGTCCTCCGACGAGGTCGGCGTCCACGTCGTGCCCAGGTCGAGCAGGTTGACGAAGAAGTCGTTCGTCAGCGTGCCCGGCGTCGAGGTGAGGACGCCGTACGACGACCCCTTGTGGTTCGCGCCGAGAACGCGCAGACCGCCGACGAGAACGGTCAGCTCCGGAGCGCTCAGCGTGAGCAGATTCGCCTTGTCCACAAGCAGATACTCAGCCGGCAGCCGGTTGCCCTTGCCGACCCAGTTGCGGAAGCCGTCCGCCCTGGGCTCCATCGCGGCGAACGACTCGACGTCGGTCTGCTCCTGCGACGCGTCCGTACGGCCCGGCGTGAACGGCACCGTGACGTCGACGCCGCCAGCCTTCGCGGCCTGCTCGACCGCGGCGGCACCGCCGAGCACGATCAGGTCGGCGAGCGAGACCTGCTTGCCACCGGCGTTGAACGACTCCTGGATCCCTTGCAGGGTTCGCAGAATGGTCGCCAGCTCGTCGGGGTTGTTGACCTCCCAGGTGTTCTGCGGCTCAAGCCGGATGCGCGCACCGTTCGCGCCACCCCGCTTGTCGCTGCCGCGGAACGACGACGCGGAAGCCCACGCGGTCGAGACCAGCTGCGATACCGACAGTCCCGACTCGAGGATCTGCCGCCTGAGCGCAGCAATGTCCTCGGCGCCGATCGGCTCGTGCGTCGCTGCCGGGATCGGGTCCTGCCAGATCAGCGTCTCGGTCGGCACCTCGGGCCCGAGGTAGCGCACGATCGGACCCATGTCGCGGTGCGTCAGCTTGAACCACGCACGGGCGAACGCGTCCGCGAACTCCGCCGGGTTGTCCTTGAAGCGCCGCGAGATCGGCTCGTAGATCGGGTCGAAGCGCAGCGACAGGTCCGTCGTGAGCATCGTCGGCTTGCGCTTCGCCGCACCGTCGAACGCGTCGGGGATGATCTCCGCGGAGTCCTTCGCGACCCACTGGTTCGCGCCGGCCGGGCTCTGCGTGAGCTCCCACTCGTAGCCGAAGAGGAGCTCGAAGAAGCCGTTGCCCCACTGGATCGGCGTGGTCGTCCAGGTCACCTCGAGGCCGCTGGTGATCGCGTCCTTGCCCTTGCCCGTACCGAAGCTGTTCTTCCAGCCGAAGCCCTGCTGCTCGATCGGCGCGGCCTCGGGCTCGACACCGACGTGTTCCGCCGGGCCGGCGCCGTGGGTCTTGCCGAACGTGTGGCCGCCGGCGATCAGCGCGACGGTCTCCTCGTCGTTCATCGCCATCCGGCCGAACGTCTCGCGGATGTCGCGCGCCGCGGCGATCGGGTCGGGGTTGCCGTTCGGGCCTTCGGGGTTGACGTAGATGAGGCCCATCTGGACCGCGCCGAGCGGGCTCTCCAGGTCGCGGTCGCCGGTGTAGCGCTCGTCGCCGAGCCAGGTCTGCTCGGGACCCCAGTACACGTCCTCCTCGGGCTCCCAGACGTCCGCGCGGCCGCCGGCGAATCCGAACGTCTGGAAACCCATCGACTCCAGCGCGACGTTGCCAGTGAGGATCATCAGGTCGGCCCACGAGATCTTCTGGCCGTACTTCTTCTTCACCGGCCACAGCAGCCTGCGGGCCTTGTCCAGGTTGCCGTTGTCCGGCCAGCTGTTGAGCGGCGCGAACCGCTGCATGCCCGCGCCGGCACCTCCGCGGCCGTCGCTGACCCGGTACGTCCCCGCGCTGTGCCACGCCATCCGGATCATGAACGGGCCGTAGTGTCCGAAGTCCGCGGGCCACCAGTCCTGCGAGGTGGTCAGCACCTCGGCGATGTCCTGCTTCACCGCGGCGAGGTCGACGCTCTTGAATGCCTCGGCGTAGTCGAACTCCTCGCCGAGCGGATTGGCGACCGCGGGGTTCTTGGCGAGGATCTTCAGGTTGAGGCGCTCCGGCCACCAGCCGCGGTTGCCGCCGCCCTGGGTGGGATGCGCGGCGCGTCCGTGTGCGACGGGGCAGCCGCCCTCGGTGGCGGTGGGTTCGGTGTTGGCATCTCCGGCAACGGGAATCTCAGGCATGGGTCCTTCCGAAGGGGTTTCAGGTTGCGTTGGCTTTCGAGCAGGTGGGACACAGGCCCCAGTAGATGACCTCGGCCTCGTCGATCGCGAAGCCGCTGTCGTCGGAAGCGGTCAAGCAGGGCGCGTCGCCGATGGCGCAGTCGACGTCCGCGATGGCTCCGCAGGAGCGGCAGACGACGTGGTGGTGGTTGTCGCCGACGCGCGACTCGTACCTCGCCACGGAGCCGGAGGGCTGGATGCAGCGAACGAGCCCGGCCGCGGTGAGTCGGTGCAGCGAGTCGTACACGGCCTGGTGCGAAACCTTGGGAAGCTGCTGCCGTACGGCGTCGATGATCGAGTCCGTGTCGGCGTGCGAGAGCTCGTGGACGGCATGCAGCACCGCCACGCGCGGTCGCGTGACGCGCAACGAGGCTTGCCGGAGCAGCTGCTCGAACTCCGCCGTACCTGCCGTGGTCACGGGCCCTACCTTGTCCTCTTTTCTGGAATCAGTCAAGATTGCGAGCGCCGTGTCGCGCATTCAACCGGTCAGGAATCGAGAAGCAGGT
Organism: Tenggerimyces flavus; assembly: GCF_016907715.1. NCBI lineage: Bacteria > Bacillati > Actinomycetota > Actinomycetes > Propionibacteriales > Nocardioidaceae > Tenggerimyces > Tenggerimyces flavus. Next base: position 6,329,414 of record NZ_JAFBCM010000001.1, read on the forward strand.
GGGGCCGCCACGGATCTACGTTCGTGGACATGGAACTCACACTTCACTACTGCTTCATCACCATCGACGACGGCGACCAGGCGCTCGCCTTCTATCGGGACGCACTGGGTCTCGAGCTCCGCAACGACGTGGCGTACGGGGGTGCGCGCTGGTTGACGATGGGGCCGAAGACGCAGCCGGACGTCAACATCGTCCTTGAGACCGTCAACGCCGACCCGAACGTGGCGCCGGAGGACCTCGAAGCGCTGAACGACCTGCTGGCGAAGGGACTCCTGCGCGCCGTCGTGCTGGCCACGCCGGATTGCGACGCCACGTTCGAGCAGGTCCGCTCGTCCGGCGCCGAGGTCATCCAGGAGCCGATCGACCAGCCGTACGGCGTGCGCGACTGCGCCTTCCGCGACCCCGCGGGCAACATGGTCCGCTTCGCCCAGCTGAAGGGCTGAGCGTTCTCCATCCACTCTGGGGCGCCACCGCGCGGTGGCGCCCCCTCGTCGTTGTCAGGCGGCGCGGTTCAGCCACCAGGCGGCGGCCCGGCGCGGCCTGGCCGGGAGGTCGGGCGCGTTCTGGATCGCTTCGAGAACGGGCCGAAGCTTGGTGAGACCGGCGCTGTAGACGAGGCCTTCGAGAACGTCGGGCGAGGTGTCCAGCCGCAGTACCTGCTCCCAGTACTGCCGGTCCGTCGTCCCCGGCAGATGCCCCAGCGAGTACGCCGCCGTGCGGGCGACCTCGGTGGCGACGCCGGGGGTCGCGGCGAGGCGTTCGAGGATCCCGCGTTCGGCAGCGCCACCGACCAGCCGCAGCGCGGCGAGCACGACGTCGGGCCAGCCCGAACGGTCGAGCACGACGCGGCTTCGGGTGAGCTCCGCGGTGAGAGCGCGGGCGACACCCGTTCGGTACGGCGACGCGGCGATCAGGCTGGCCGCGCTGAGCCGTGTCCCGGGGCCGAGGGCGAACAGCATCTCGCCGACCAGCAGCTCCAACGCCGGGTCGTTCGCACCCGCGGCAACGCGTCCGACAGCGCGGGCGCGGGTCTGCGGATCGGTGCGGGAAGGCCGCGCCTCGACCGCGACGGGAGCGCGGCCAGACGCCTCAGTCGAGGTGAGAATCGCGTCGACGATCCGACCGGTGTCGCCGCGCTGCGGAAGACTCCTGACCACGTCGGCGATCCGGTGGCGCTGAGCGGGACTGAAGTGCCCGAGGCGGAGCTTGCGCACGCAGGCGAGCAGCGCGCCCTGCTGCGCTGCGTCGGTCGTCGGATCCTCCAGCTGTTCCACGACGGCCGCGCTCGCGGCGGGATCGCCGTTCGCGTCGAGGATGCTGACGATCTCGATGTGCGTCTGGTGACCGCGGTCCCGGGCTGCCGTCACGCAGCTATCGACGGCGGCGAGCCGACCGCGAGGATGGGCCAGCAGGCGGCAGTACGACTCGTACAGCCGGTGCCAGTCGATGCCGTTCGCCACGGTCAGGTCGACCAGCAGCCGCTCGGTGAGCTCGGTCCACACCCGCCGCGGCAGGTGCACGTTCGGTGCCATCGCCAGGCCGAGGGTGAGCTCGTCCCAGTCCTTCGCGCTCAGGCTGACGGGCGAGCATGCCTGGTCGAGCAGGTCGTCGAACGGCTGCGGCCGGCGACTCAGCGTCGGGGCGCTGGTCAGGCTCGGCGACCAGTAGCGGTGCATGGTGTCGAGCACGGCGACGAGTTCGTGCGAGGCGAGTCCGAACAGCCGCTCGTACCGGCGCACGACCTGGTACGAGACCGCGACCGCGCCGGTCTCCCAGCGGGAAATCGTCGCCGGGCTCACTGCCCAAGCCGGCGAGCGCTTGGCGAAGGCCCGCGCGAGCTCGCCGAGCGTGCGCGGACCCCGGTAGGTCCGGAGCAACCACCCCACGCGCTGACGCGGCGCCAACGGCGCCGAAAGTTGGTACATCTCCCCACCACCCCCACAGTGACCCAACGTGGGTACCACCGGTGCGGGGCGATGACAAGAGGAGTTGCACACGAGTGATCGGCCCGCACGCCGCCTCGCCCGACCGAGCGCCGGGCAGCGAAGGTCGTCGAGTGACAGGCCAGGGGGGATGTGTGAAAGGCCCTGCGCTCGTGCGGACGCAGGGCCTTTCGCTGTTCGGACTTCTACTGCGGCGAGAGGAACTCCGCCGCCGCGTACACGAAGAAGCCGGCGCGGGTGTAGAGCTTGGCCCAGTAGCGGCCCTCTGGACCGTTCCAGATCAGCTCGCAGGGTCCGGTCACGACCTCGCCGATCGTGAGCGTGCGGTAGATCCCGTACGTGGTGCCGGGGCCGTAGCGGGCGCGCACTCCGGTGTCGTTGACGACGTACCGGCACGTGGCCAGCACGACGACGGACGAAGGCGCGGCCTGCGCGGTGGTGGCAGCGTTCGCGGGCAGCGGTGCGCTCAGCAGGACGGTCGCGGTGGCGGCGGCGGCGAGTGCGCCGCCGAGGATGCGACGAGCAAGGACGGTTCGCATGGATCCTCCTCAGGAACGGAATGGGTGCAGGGAGATCTCACTGCGTTCCGCCTGTGTGGAGGGTCGGTCCTGGACATAGCTGGACGTTGCTGGACGGGGGATCGACGTGGGGGTTCCGAGAGGGCGTTACCGCACCGCTGGGCCGGATCCGAGCAGGATCGCGACGCGTGCCGACCTGGCGCGCGAGCTCAACCTGCTGCGGGGACGCGCGGCGGCGGGGACGTTGAACGTACGGGTCAGCCTCACCGACCTCGCTGAGCGCGTCGACGTACCGCGGTCGACGGTGCACGCGTACCTGAGCGGCAAGCACCTCCCGCCGGCGGAGGTCCTCGACCGCATCGTCATCGCGCTGGGTGCGACCGCGCACGAGCAGCGGCTGTGGAGCGAGGCCTGGTTCCGCGTGTGCACTCCCCCGACGTCCGGTGCGACCAGCACGATGGCCGTGGCAGTAGAGCTCGCCACCGTGCTGGTCGGCGCCGACCCGGACGCCGCTGCATCGCGGCTGGCTCAGCACCTCGCCCGTGAGCTGCGGAAACTGCTGGCGGACTAAGCCTTGGGATGGCGACGTCTCGAGTGATCTGAGCGGGAAGGCACTCCGTACGTAAAGCGTCGTGGTCGCCTTACCGGTCAGCGACCCCTCTACCTGGCGTCCACCCCACGTAAAGGGGCCAATGATCATGTCAACATGATCATTGGCCCCCAGGCCGGGCGGACCGGGCGAACCAACCGCTGGACGAAAGATGGAGGCTAGCGCTTGCGAGCGAGCACGATGCCGTCGCGGAGAGGGAGGAGGACGGTGTCGACGCGGGAGTCCTCGCGGATCGCGTCGTTCAGCCCACGGATGGCCACGGTGCCTGGATCGTCGTTGGTGGGATCGAGGACGGTGCCGCCGCGGAAGGCGTTGTCGAGGAGGATGAGGCCGCCCGGGACCAGGCGGGCGAGGATCTCCTCGTAGTACGCCGGGTAGCTCTCCTTGTCGGCGTCGATGAACGCGAAGTCGAACGTCGGCTCGGCTGGCAACGCGCGCAGCGTGTCGACCGCCGGGCCGATCCGCAGCTCGATCTTGTCCGAGACGCCCGCGCGATCCCAGAACTCGCGCGCGATCGACGTCCACTCCTCGCTCACGTCGCACGCGAGCAGCGTGCCGTCCGAAGGCAGGGCACGGGCGACGCTGAGCGAGGAGTAGCCGGTGAACACGCCGACTTCGACCGCCCGCTTCGCCCCGGTCAGCCGCACCAGCATGCCCATCAACACGCCCTGCTCAGGACTGATCTGCATCCCGGCCGCTCCCCCGGTCGCCTCGCGGGTGCGAACGACCAGCTCCTGCAGCAGCTCGTCGGGCGGGGTGCAGTGCGTGCTCACGTACTCGGCGACGTCGACTTGAACGGACATCGGACTCCCTGCGCTGTGATCGACTCGGTCTCGCGTCACGATATCGGCGCGACCTCAGTAGCGAACGTCGCTCTGCAGCAGTGGTGGATAGACGGTGGACGGCTCGCCGTCGACGGTCGTGCCGGCGAACTGCAGCATCGCGCGCTGGTCGCCGTGCAGGAACGCCGGATAGTTCAGCGTCGGCGCCGAGATCGCGTCCAAAGCCTCCACCTGCGAGGGCGTGAGGGTCACGTCGAGGCCGGCGAGGTTGTCCTCGAGGTGCTCCACCCGCCGCGCGCCGAGGATCGGGACGACGGTCCCCGGGCGGGAGCGGAGCCAGGCGAGCGACACCGCGGCGGAGCTGGTGCCCAGCTCGTCGGCGATCGCGCCGACGAGCTCGATCACGTCGTACTCCTCCTCGGTGGGACCGCCGACGTACGCCACCCGCGCGGAGTCGGTGACCTCGGTGCCGCGCCGGTACTTGCCGGACAGGAACCCGTTCCGCAGCGGGCTCCACGGCACCAGCGCCAGGCCCTGGTCCCGCGCGAAGGGCGCGAGCTCGCCTTCGACGGTGCGGGTCAGCACGGAGTACTGGACCTGCAGGGCGATCAACGGCGTCCAGCCGCGCAGCAGTGCGGTCGTCTGCGCCTGTGCGGTGTACCAGGCCGGGGTGTTGGAGAACCCGAGATAGCGGATCTTGCCGGCGCGGACCAGGTCGTCCAGCGTCCGCATCGTCTCCTCCATCGGCGTGTGGCGGTCCCAGTTGTGCAGCCAGTACAGGTCGAGGTAGTCGGTCCGCAGCCGGCGCAGCGTCTCGTCGAGCTGGGCGACGATCGAGCCGCGGCCGGCGCCGCCCCCGTTCGGGTCGCCGGGGAACAGGTTGAACGAGAACTTGGACGCCAGAACGACGTGCTGGCGTCGTCCGGGCTGGGCGGCGAAGAAGTCGCCGAGGATCTTCTCGGAGTGGCCGTTCGTGTAGAGGTTCGCGGTGTCGATGAAGTTGCCGCCGCGGTCGAGGTACGTCGCGAGGATCTTCTCCGACTCCTCGACGGTCGTTCCGGCGCCGCCGGGGTCTTCTCCGAACGTCATCGCGCCGAGCGCGAACGGGCTGACCCTCAGACCGGATCGGCCGAGCGTGACGTAGTGGTCGAGCGACATGGAATGCTCCTTGTATGTAAGGAAAGTTTCTTGCCTCCATGCAACCTCCTCACACTGACCGGTGGTAGATCGATCCGCGCCGACTCTTGCCCAATCCTCTCGACTTTGCCCCGATCGGGCTTGATCGATGCTTCGCTGAACGCGTGGCCCCTGACCTGGACGAGCTACGCGCCCTCATAGCCGCTCACGCGCGACCGGATCTGAGCACGCCGATCGACGGACTGCTGCTGTCGAAGGTGGAGAGCGCGGAGCCGGACGCGTCCATCGCCGAACCACTGCTGGTCGTCATGGCACAGGGCGGCAAGCGCCTGCTGCTCGGCGACCAGGTCTTCGAGTACCTGGCCGGGCAGTTCCTCCTGGTCGCCGCGACCCTGCCGCTGACCGGCCACTTCCTCGACCCCAGCCCCTCGAGGCCGGCGTTGGGGATGGGGCTGGTGCTGCGTCCGGCCGCCATCGCTCCCCTGCTGCTGGAGACCCCGGCCAGGTGGTCGCGTGGCGGGAGCAGCGCACCCGCGCTCGCGACCGGCAAGGCGAGCGGCGAACTGCTCGACGCCGTCGTACGACTGCTGCGGCTGCTCGACCATCCCGCGGACGTGCCCGTCCTCGCCCCTTTGGTCGAACGCGAGATCCTCTGGCGGATGCTCACCGGCCCGCACGGCGAGGTGATCCGCCAGATCGGCCTCGCCGACAGCGGCCTGGCGTACGTCAGCCGCGCGATCCGCTGGATCCGCGACAACTACGCCGAGCCGATGCGGATCGCCGACCTCGCGCGGCTCGTCGGCATGAGCCCGTCCGCGTTCCACCGGCACTTCCGCGCGATCACCGCGATGAGCCCGCTGCAGTTCCAGAAACGCATCCGGCTCCAGGAGGCCCGGTCACTGCTCACCGCCCGTCCCGGCGACGTCGCCGGCGTCGGGCATCTCGTCGGCTACGACAGCCCGACCCAGTTCAACCGCGAGTATCGCCGCCTGTTCGGCGCCCCACCCGGCCAGGACGCCGCCCGCCTCCGCGACTCCCAGGCGGCGGTCCTCCACCTGCCCTGACACTTGTCCACAACTCGATCACTGCAACATTGACAGTGTCAGCTTGCAGTGTAAGGATTGCCGGCATGACCGACGTTGCCGCGCTCTGGACGCTGCCGGAGCTGACCGAACGGGTGGATGCCGCGCTCGCTGCCGAGAACGGCGCCATCCCGAGTGGTCGCGTGCGCGACGTTCCGGACGCCCGGACGATCCGCTGGTACCAGACGACCGGGCTGGTGGACCGTCCCGAGCACCGCGGCCGTACGGCGATGTACAGCGAACGCCACCTGCTCCAGCTGATCGCGATCAAGCGGCTGCAGCAGCAGGGGCTGCCACTCAACGAGGTCCAGGCCAGGCTGGCTGGACTGGACGACGACGCGCTCGCCGCGCTCGCCGGGCTCGAGCGAGAGCCACGTCCGGCCGCGTCCGCACGGCGCTTCTGGACCCAGCCGCCAACTCCCGCGCCGGAGCCGGAGCCGTCCCGACGCACGGTGGTCGACGTCATCTGGCTTCGCGACGACGTACGACTGCTCATCGACAACGCCAACTGGCACCTCAGCCCGCACGAGGAAGCGGCCTTGCTCGACGCGGCCGCTCCCCTGCTTTCGTTGCTGAAGCGCCTCGAAGTCATCAGGACCGACCGATCGAAGGAGCAGGCATGACCATCTCTGTGACCAGGCTGGAAACGCCGCCGACTCCGACCGAGGACGACGGCTTCGGCTCCTTGCGCACCGACAAGGGCAATCTGCCGCTCGAGGCACTCGACGTGCGCGTCAGCACGACCGGGCTCGCCAGCCACACCGTGCTGACCCAGCGCTTCCACAATCCGTACGCCGAGCCGCTCGAGGCGACGTACATCTTTCCGCTCCCCGACCGGGCCGCCCTCACCTCGCTGCGGATGACCGCCGCCGACCGCGAGATCGACGGCGTGCTGCGCGAGCGCGAGGAGGCCCGCCAGCAGTACGACCAGGCCATCTCCGAGGGCAAGCGTGCCTCGATCGCCGAGGAGGAGCGGCCCGGCGTCTTCACCATGCGGGTCGGCAACATCCTGCCCGGCGAGCGGGTCTCGATCCGGCTCACGCTGGCCGGACGGCTCGCGTACGAGGACGGCCAAGCGACGTTCCGCTTCCCGCTCGTCGTCGCGCCCCGCTACATCCCGGGAGCTCCGCTGCCCGGCGATTCGGTGGGCTCGGGCGTGGAGTCCGACACCGACGCCGTGCCGGACGCCTCCCGGATCACCCCGCCGGTGCTATTGCCCGGTTTCCCCAACCCCGTCGCGCTGTCGATCGAGGCCGAGCTCGACCCTGCCGGGCTTCCGCTCGCCGGTGTCGAGTCCAGCCTGCACACGGTTGCGGTCGACGACCTGGACGGCGGCCGGCTGCGGGTACGCGTGCATCCCGGCGAGCGCGTCGACCGGGACTTCGTGCTCCGGCTCGCGCTCGGCTCCCCCGACGCGGTCACCAGCTCGCTGGTGCTGGCGCCGGACGAGCGCACCGACATCCCGGCCGACTTCGGGGCGGGCAGCTTCGCGCTCACCGTGCTGCCACCGAGTGAGAACGCCACGCCCCGACCGCGGGACGTGGTGTTCGTCCTCGACCGCTCCGGCAGCATGGGCGGCTGGAAGATGGTCGCCGCCCGGCGCGCCACCGCGCGGATCGTCGACACCCTCGGCAGCGCCGACCGGTTCACCGTGCTCGCGTTCGACAACACCGTCGAACCGCCGGCACACCTGCCGTCGGGACTGGTGGACGGCACCGACCGGCATAGGTTCCGAGCGGTCGAGCACCTGGCCAAGCTCGAGGCGCGTGGCGGCACCGAGATGCTGCGTCCGCTGGTCGAGGCGGCCAACCTGCTCGCGACCGAGGGCACCGAGCGCGAGCGCGCGCTCGTGCTCATCACCGACGGTCAGGTCGGCAACGAGGACCAGATCCTGCGCGAGCTGGCCCCGAAGCTGCACGGCGTCCGCGTCCACACGGTCGGCATCGACGTCGCGGTCAACGAGGCGTTCCTGCGTCGGCTCGCGTCGCTCGGCGGCGGGCACTACGAGCTGGTGGAGTCCGAGGACCGGCTCGACCAGGCGATGGAGGCGATCCACCGCCGGATCGGGACGCCGCTCGTCACCGACCTGCGGGTCGAGGGCGACGGGCTCGACGTCGTGCCGGACTCGCTCGCGCCGACGACGTTGCCCGGTCTGTACGCGGGCGCGCCGCTGGTGCTGACCGGCCGCTACCAGGGCAAGCCGGATGGCGCGTTGCGCATCGTCGGGCAGCAGGCGGGCGGCACGGCGTGGACCCGCACCCTGCCAGGCGCGGTGGACGCCAGCCCGGCGCTCGGCGCGGTCTGGGGCAGGGCGCGGATCCGCGATTTGGAGGACCGGTACGTCACCGCCCGACGCGGCGACACCGAGGCGCTCGAACACCAGATCGTCGCGACCTCGTTGGCGTTCGGGGTGCTGTGCCGCTTCACCGCGTACGTCGCGGTCGACCAGCGCGTCGTCACCGACGGCTCCACGCCGCGGCAGGTGACCCAGCCGGTCGAGCTGCCGCAGAGCTGGGAGCCGCCCACGATGCCGGCGCCCGCGGCGATGGCGTTCTCAGGTGGGTTCGCCCGCTCGGCCGCCCCGTCGGGTGACCGGCACCGCGGCGTCGCCGGGGCGGCGAGGCTCGAGAGCGGACCGGCGTCCATGGACTGGATGGCGGCCGACGAAGACGTCTCGATGTCGAGCCCTGGTGGTGGCCGCGCGGAGGCTGCCGAGCTGCTCGCCCGGCTGCGCGAGGCCAAGGGTGACGAGGTCCGGCCGTTGCTCGAGGAGCTCCAGGCGTGGCTGGAGGACGTCGACCAGCTGGGCTTGGCTCCGCACGAGCTGCAGCCGCTTCGCGAGCTGGCCACGGATCTCGCGACGCTGCCCGCGGACGCGGCCGAGCTCCAACGGCTCCGGCTCCGAGCGGTCGACGTCCTGCAGGCCTTCACCGGGGATGCCGACACGATGCCGCCGGTGACGCCGAAGCGGAAGTCGTTCTGGCGGCGCGGGTAGCCGTGACGCGGCGGGGAGGTCGCGGCGTCGTACAGACATGACCTCTCTGACTCGACGGACGATCCTCGCGTCGTCAGCCCTGGCCGGCATCGGTGCGGCAGTACGGATCGGGCCGGCGTCCGCCGCTCCCCACGTGGGCGGGGCGGACGCCGGATCTGCCTCACCGCGGTCGGTGCGACTCGTCACCGGAGACCTCGTGCGGCTGCGGGAAGGGCAGATCGTCGACGTCGAGCTCGCGCAGCCGTTGGCGAGGACGCCGATCCTGCGGTACGCGATGGGTGGCGATCGGTACGTCGTTCCCGCTCACCTGCTGGCAAAGATCCGCAGCGGCGAGCTCGACGAGCGGCTGTTCAACGTCACCGGTCTGGTCCGCGCCGGCTACGACGACGCACGCAAGGCCGACCCGCGTCGGGTGCCGGCCGCTCGACGGCAGAAGGCCGCGGCGGACGCGTTCGAGGTCACCGCGAAGCTGGTCGACCGAAACGGCGCCGACACCATGGCGTTGGAGGGCTGGAATCGCGCGTACTTCATGGACGCCACCACCGGCGAGATCGTCGCCTCCCCCGCGCATGGCGAGCAGGCGACGCTGCCCGCCGGCCGGTACCTCGTCATCGGCGCCATCCTCACCGACGAGCGCGGACAGGACTTCCCGAGCCGGAGCCTGATCGCCCAACCAGGGTTCGAGGTCAGTGCGGACACCGAGGTGCTGCTGGACGCCCGCGTCGGTCATCGCGTCGCGGTGACCGTTCCGGACCGGGACGCGATCACCGTGCTCGGCTTCGTCAGCGCCGCGTTGCCGATCATCGATCCGGACGGCAACCCGCAGTTGGTCGACCTGCTGTTCCCGCTGGACCGGTACGACGACGTCTACGTCGGATCCCCCGCTGGCACTGGCCATCCGGACTTCGTCTTCATCCACCGGCAGATGCTGCAGGAGCCCGAGCTGAAGGTCGCGGTGACCGCGCCGGAGCGGTTCGAGCTGAAGGCGGACTGGTACGACGTCCTGACCCCGCGCGTCCTCGGCACCGAACGCCTGGTCGCCGTCCACGTCGGATCCGCCACCCCGAAGGAGCTCGCCGGGCTCGAGCTCGCGGGCCGGCTCGCACTGCTGGACCTGCCGCCGGACGACCTGGCCGAGTTCGTCCCGCGGTTGCGGCTGCTGCACGAGGCGGGCGCCCGAGCGGTCCTGCATGTCGGAGCGGACGTCCCGTTCTCCGAGGAGCCCGGCCCCCTGCCGTTGCCGGCGGGCTACGCGATCGGCTCGGCAGCCGGTCGGCTCGCGAAGCTCGGGCTGGGCGCGACCGTCAAGGTGACTTTGCGCGGGCTGGCCGGCAGCTCGTACCGGTACGACCTGTCGTTCCCCGGCCGGAACGCCATCCCTGCCGATCAGGAGCAGGTGCTCCGCCGCCGCGACCTCGCCCACCTGCGCGTGACCTACGCGTCGCACGGGGCTCCCGGGATCGGGCTGACCGGCGCGGCCGCGTACTTCTACGGCTTCGGCATGGGCGCCGGCGGCGCGATGCCCGTGCCGCGGCCGACCGTGCGGGACGAGTACGTGACGCCGGGCGAGTGGCAGCTGAACAGCACCAACTGGAACATCGGCGGCGAGCAGTCCTGGCAGGTCAAGCGCGCGTACAAAGCTGGCCGCGATGACAAGCTCGACTGGCACAAGGGCATCCTCGGGCCAGCGTTCCCGCCCGGCAGCGACGACGAGTACTACAAGGTCGTACGCGAGCAGGACACGATCTGGAGCAACCACCTCATGCTGACCGACGCGCAGCAGAACCCCGGTGAGCTCTGGTACCCGATGGACAACGACAACGCGTCGACCAAGGGCAGCCAGGAGCTGTACCGGGACGGCGAGCTGGTCGGGCGGGTCGACGACAACACGATCGCGGTGTTCACCGTCCCACCCGAGCGCGGTCGGTACGAGCTGCGCTCGACCCTGTCCCGGCGGGCGGCGTGGTGGCAGACCACGACCGACATCTCAGCGGTCTGGACGTTCTCCTCGGCAGCCGCCGAGGAAGCCGTTCGCCTTCCGCTGTTGACGATTCATGCGATCGCACCCGTCGACGAGACCAACACTGCCCACGGCGGCCGCGTGCTGTTCGTGCCGATCGCCGTGCACCGACAGGACCTGGCCGGCCGCCCGGCACCGGTACGTTCCCTCGCCGTGACCTACTCGGTCGACGACGGCAAGACCTGGCGGGCAGCAACCGTCCGCCGCAACCCGAGGTCGGGGTGGCAGGCACGAATCACCAAGCCAGGCAAGGGCTTCCTGTCCCTACGCTTCAAGGCGAAGGACACCGACGGCAACACCCTCCAGCAGACCGTCCTCCGCGCGGCCAAACTCCGCTAGCGAACGTGCGGGCTACCTCTCGCCGAGGATCGGCGAGAGGTAGCCGTACAGCACCTTCTTCAGCTCCCCGATCACCACCGGCCGTTCCGGCTCGGACGCGGCGACGACCAGCGGCACCATGCCCTGGAACAGAGCGACCGTGACCTGCGCGGCCCGGGCGCGTTCCTCGACCGGCTGGTCCGGCACCCGGAGCGCGAACAGCTCCTCGATCCGACCCGCCACGGCCGCGTGCAGGTCGCGGCCCGGGCTGGTCAGCTGGTGGGGCAGCGCGGAGTCGGCGAACAGCGACTTGAAGCCCGGGTTGTTCACGTTCGCCGCGATGATCGTGTCCACGACCTTGTCCAGCAGCTCCCGCAGCGGCAGCTTGATCAGGTCCGGGGACATCGCGATGGCGTGCGAGGCCTTGAGCCGCTCGACGTACTGCCCCGCGAGCGCCTCGGCCATCGCGAGCTTGTTCGGGAAGAACTGGTACAGCGTGCCCGGCGACGTTCCCGCGCGGGCGGCGATCGCGTTCGTCGTCGCCGCCTCGTAGCCGACCTCGGCGAACACCTCGGCGGCCGCGCGCAGCAGCTGTTCGATCCTGCGCTCGCCGCGCGCCTGGCGGCGGCGCGGCGGCTGCTCGGCAGCGGACATGGCGGACTCCCGATTGACAAATACGAGCAATCGCTCGTATTTTCAAACACGAGCAGACGCTCGCATTTCCCGTCTATCGTAGCGGAGCGCCTCCATGGACCGTCTCAGCCGCCTTCTCGTCCGTCGCCGGCGCTGGGTGCTCGCCGGCGCCCTCGCCGTCTTCCTGCTCGCCGGCGTGCTCGCGACCGGGACGCTCGACGCGCTGGTGCTGTCGCGATGGCAGTCTCCCGGCTCGGAGTCGATGCGGGCGGCGGCAGTTCTGCAGGAACGGTTCGGCACCGCCAGTGCGAACGTCATGGTGGTCGTCACCGCGAAGCAAGGCACGGTTGACAGCCCGGCTGTCGCCGCGGCGGGCGCGGCACTGACCCGCGAGCTCGTCGACCGGCCCGAGGTGGACGAGGCGACGTCGTACTGGACGGGCGAGCCCGATCCCCTGCTGCGCAGCGAGGACGGCAAGCAGGCGTTGATCGTCGGGTACGTTCCGGGCGACGCGACGACCGCACGAGGCATGCTGGCCGAGCTCGCACCTGACTTCACCCGGGACGACGGGACGGTCACCGTCGAGGTCACCGGACGCGAGGAGGTCTCGCGCCAGATCAGCGCGCAGTCCGCGCAGGACTTCGTGCGCGCCGAGATGATCATCTTCCCGCTCGTTCTGCTCCTGCTGGTGTGGATGTTCCGTGGAATCGGTCCCGCACTGGCGACCGTGGGCGTCGGGCTGTTCGCGATGGTGACGACGATGGCCGCGCTGCGGTTGCTGACGAGTGTCACCGAGATCTCGACGTTCGCGCTGAACATCACGCTCGCGATGGGGCTCGGGCTCGGCATCGACTACTGCCTGATCGTGCTGAGCCGGTTCCGCGAGCAACGCCAGCTCGGCGACAGTCGCGCCGACGCGATCGCGCGGACGGTGGCGACGGCCGGTCGGACCGTGCTGTTCAGCGGGCTCACGGTCGCGGTCTCGCTGCTCGGGCTGTTGCTGATCCCGTTCCCGTTCCTCCGTGCGTTCGCGTACGCGGGGATTCTCGTGGTGGGGTTCAGCATGCTCGGCGCGGTCGTCGTGCTGCCCGCGCTGCTCGCCGCGACGCGCAAGCTGGGCGACCGAGCGCCGCGTCCGTCGCGTGGGTTCTGGCATCGCGGCGCGCTCGCGGTGATGCGCCGGCCGCTGGTGTACGGCGGGACCGCGGCGGTCCTGCTCGCGTTGCTGGGTGCGCCGTTCCTCGGTCTGACGTTCGGGCTGCCCGATGAGCGCACGCTGCCGCCGGGTGCGCAGGTCCGTACGGTCGAGGAACGGATCAACGCCGGCTTCCCGTCCGAGCCCGACGACGCGCTCCAGGCGGTGATTCCGGTGGCCGGCGGGGCCGCCGTCGACCGCTATGCCGCTGAACTGGGGCGCGTCGAGGGGGTCGCGCGGGCGGAGATCGCCGGCCAGCAAGGCGATTCCGCTTGGGTGTCGATCATCCCGACGTCGGAACGGCTTCGCACGGACCCGCTCGGTCTGGTCGCCGACGTCCGCGCGGTGGACGCTCCGTTCGGCGTGCTCGTGGGCGGCTATCCCGCCGAGCTCGCGGACTACCGGCAGGCGTTGCTGGACCGGCTGCCGTGGGTGTTGGCGACGATCTTCGCGTGTACGTTCGTGATTCTCTTCCTGATGACCGGGAGCGTACTGCTGCCGATCAAGGCGACGGTGATGAACCTGCTCAGCCTGTCCGCGATGTTCGGCGTGCTGGTGTGGGGATTCCAGAACGGCAACCTGGCAGGGCTGCTGGGCTTCACGCCGACGGGGACGCTGGAGACGAGCATCCCGCTGCTGATGTTCTGCATCGCGTACGGGCTGTCGATGGACTACGAGGTGTTCATGCTGTCGCGGATCAAGGAGGAGTACGACCGGACGGGCGACAACACCTCAGCGGTCGCGCACGCGATGGAACGCAGTGGGCCGTTGATCACCGGGGCCGCCGCCATCCTCGCGCTGTCGTTCGCGATCTACGCGACCTCCGGCGTTGTCTTCCTGAAGATGCTGGGAGTGGGCCTCGCGGTGGCGATCATCGTCGACGCGACCCTGATCCGCGCCATCCTCGTCCCCGCCTTCATGCGCCTGGCCGGCAAGGCGAACTGGTGGGCGCCCAAGCCGCTACGCCGCCTGCACGCCCGCTTCGGACTCCGCGAAGAGACCGCGACCACCTGAGCGGGGTGTCGCCTTACCCGGCCAGTGGCCGCTCTACCTGGCGTCCACCCCACGTAAAGGGGCAAATGATCATGTAAACATGATCAATGGCCCCAGGGCCGGGCAGGGTGGGGCCGGACCGGACAACCGACCGCCGGACGAAGGATCGAGGCTAGTACGGGCGGACAGCGCCTGCGTCGGCGATCGGCCTGGGGGCGGTGCCTTCGTCGACGCGCATGTAGAACGTGTCGCGGTCCAGCACCTCGAGGCCGATGACCTCCCAGCGCGGCAGGCCGGCTGAGCCGCGGTGCTCGTTCCACAGGCGCAGCGCCAAGGAGGCGGCGTCGAGGATCTCCTCGGCCTGCTCCCAGTACCGCACCTCCGCGCGGTCCTCGCGATACCGAACCGTCAACAGGAACGGGCGTTCCTCGACCAGACGCTCCAGCCCGCTCCGCACCTCGGACGGGTCGTGCGCGTCACCGGCAACCGTCACGGTGACGTGCCACATCCGCGACTCGCCATCGGTCACCGGGCGCCTCCGTTGCGACGTTCGTGCAGCAGAACGAGATCGTCACGATGCACGACCTCGCGTTCGTACGCCGGGCCCAGCTCGCGCGCCAGCTCGCGCGTCGAACGGCCAAGCAGGGCAGGAAGTTCGTCGGCGTCGAAGTTCACCAGACCGCGCGCCACCGCATGACCCGAAGGATCGACGAGGTCCACCGGGTCGCCGTGACCGAACGAGCCCTCGACCGCGGTGATCCCCGCAGGCAACAACGAGGCGCGCCGGTCGCGTACGGCCACCACAGCGCCCTCGTCCAGCAGCAGCCGGCCCTGCGGCGTCGTCGCGTGCTGCAGCCACAGCAACCGGGTCGAACGCCGACGCCCCGTCACATGGAAATGCGTCCCCACCACCGAACCGGCCAACGCGTCGCCGACAGCCGCAGCCGCAGCCAGCACCACCGGAATCCCCGCAGCAGTGGCGATGTCGGCTGCCTCGACCTTCGTCACCATCCCGCCGGTCCCGACGCCGTTGCCCTTCGCCTTACCAACGACGACCCGCGCCAGGTCCTCCGGCCCGCGCACGTCGGTGATCAACGAGGTGCCAGCGCGCCGCGGATCGCCGTCGTACAGGCCCTCCACGTCCGACAACAACACCAGCAGGTCGGCGTGGACGAGGTGCGCCACCAGGGCCGCCAACCGGTCGTTGTCGCCGAACCGGATCTCGTGCGTGGCCACGGAGTCGTTCTCGTTCACGATCGGCACGACGCCGAGCTCGAGCAACCGCGCGAACGTACGGAACGCGTTCTGATAGTGCGACCGCCGCGTGACATCGTCGGCCGTCAGCAGCACCTGCGCGACGCGGAACCCGTGCCGGCCGAACGCCTCGGTGTACCGGGCGACGAGCAACCCCTGTCCAACCGAAGCCGCCGCCTGCTGCGTGGCCAGGTCGCGCGGCCGAGCCTTCAACCCCAGCGGTGCGATCCCGGTCGCGATCGCCCCGGACGACACCAGCACGATCTCGGTCCCGGCAGCACGCCGAGACGCCAGCGCGTCGACCAGCGCGTCGATCCGGGCCGGGTCGATGGCGCCGCGCCCGGTCGTCAGCGACGAGGAACCGACCTTGACGACAACGCGCTGCGCCCGCGTCACGTCCGCACGCAGCTTGCCCACCTACGCCTTCCCGTCCTCGCGTGGTCGCTTGAGCCGGTGCGGCGCGTCCCGACGAGCGACCGTCCGGCTCGTCTTCTGGTCGAGGCGGGGGTCCGAACCCCGCACGCCCTTCAGGTGCTCCGCACCCGTCGGCACCGACGGGTCGAAGTCGAAGACGACCGCGTTGTCGTCGTCGCCGATCAGTACGGTGTCGCCGGGCTCGGCGCCGAGCTCGCGCAGCCGGTCCTCGACCCCGAGCCGGTTCAGCCGGTCGGCGAGGTAGCCGACCGCCTCGTCGTTGGTGAAGTCCGTCTGCCGCACCCACCGCTGCGGACGCGTGCCCCGCACGCGCCAGCCGTCCGTCTCGTGGACGACGGTGAAGTCCTGCTCGTCGACGGCGCGCGGACGCAGCACGATCCGGGTCGCCTCGGGCTCCGGCGTGGCGGCGCGACGCGAACGGACGAGCCGCGACATCGCGTACGACAGCTCGGTCAGCCCCTCGTGCGTCGCCGCCGAGATCTCGAAGACCTCCAGCCCGCGGGCCTCCAGCTCCGGGCGGACCAGAGCGGCGAGGTCACGAGCATCGGGCAGGTCCACCTTGTTCAGCGCCACGATCCGAGGCCGTTCGGCGAGGCCGCCGTGCTTCTCCAGCTCGGCTTCGATCACGTCCAGGTCGGACAGCGGATCCCGTCCCGGCTCGAGCGTGCCGCAGTCGATCACGTGGCAGAGCGCGCTGCAGCGTTCGATGTGCCGGAGGAACTCGTGGCCGAGGCCGCGGCCCTCGCTCGCGCCCTCGATCAGGCCGGGCACGTCGGCGACGGTGAACGACGCCCCGCCGGCGGTCACGACACCGAGGTTCGGCACCAGCGTGGTGAACGGGTAGTCCGCGATCTTCGGCCGAGCCCGCGACAGCGCCGCGATCAGGCTCGACTTGCCGGCGCTCGGGAACCCGACCAGCCCGACGTCGGCGACGAGCTTCAGCTCGAGCACGATCGTCCGGCGGTCACCGGGCTCACCGAGCAGCGCGAAGCCAGGAGCGCGGCGCCGGGTGGAGGCGAGCGAGGCGTTGCCGAGCCCGCCGGCGCCACCAGCGGCGATGACGTACGACGTTCCCTCGCCGACCAGGTCGATCAGCTCGTCGCCGTCGGAAGTCGACACGACCGTGCCGTCCGGAACGCGCAGAACGATGTCGGCGCCATCGGCGCCGGACTTGTTGTTGCCCTCGCCCGGCCGGCCGTTAGCGCCACTGCGATGAGGGGCGTGGTAGAAGTCGACGAGCGTGGTGAGTCCGGGGTCGACCTGGAGGATGACGCTGCCGCCACGGCCGCCGTCACCACCGTCAGGGCCGCCGAACGGTTTGAACTTCTCCCGGTGTACCGAGGTACACCCATGCCCACCGTCACCGCCGGCGACGTTGAGCGTGACGCGGTCGACGAAACTCGGGACCGCCACGGCACACCCTCCTTTCCCACTCCCCTGAGGCCCCCGCCTGCATGCACGTACGTCGCCACCGCAAACCTAGAGGATCTTGGCTTTCCGCACGTGAGAAAACATCAAAGAAGGGCGGGCCGCGTTCGCGGCCCGCCCTTCTCACGAAAGTCTTGCTGCTGTGGTGCTAGGTCAGCTGGCCGGCACTTCCGCCGGAACGATGCTGACGACGCGACGACCGCGCCGGCTGCCGAACTCGACGTGACCAGGAGCCAGCGCGAACAGCGTGTCGTCGCCACCACGCCCGACGTTCACGCCGGGGTGGAAGTGGGTGCCGCGCTGGCGAACGATGATCTCGCCGGCGCCGACGAGCTGGCCGCCGTAGCGCTTGACGCCCAGCCGCTTCGAGGTGGAGTCGCGCCCGTTCCGCGAGGACGAGGCGCCCTTCTTGTGTGCCATCTCGGACTCAGCCCCTACTTGGTCTCGATGCCGGTCACCTTGAGCTGAGTCAGGCTCTGCCTGTGGCCCTGGCGGCGACGGTATCCGGTCTTGTTCTTGAACTTCATGATGGTGATCTTCGGCCCCTTGGCGGCACCGAGGACCTCCGCGGTCACCGAGACCTTGCCGAGCGCGTCGGCGTCGGCCGTGACCGAACCGCCGTCCACGACAAGCACGGCCGGCAGCTGGACGGTCGAGCCGACCTCGTCGGTCAGCTTGTTGACCTCGAGCACGTCGCCGACGGCGACCTTGTGCTGTCGTCCGCCGCTGCGCACGATCGCGTACACCGCAGGTCCCACTCTCTTCGTACGGTCAGAATCGCTCCGCCCAGTCGGGCGAGCAGAAGTAGTCAGCGCACTTCTACGCCGACGTTCGATGGTACATGACGCCCTGTGCGTCAGACCAACTGGCTACCCGCCGGGTGCCGTGGTCCTTTCGCTCTGGCCGTACGTCCCCGCACCCGAGTGACCACGTGCCCCTTCGGCCAGAGGGAAGGGGCCACGTTTCAAGCACCCGGCCCGGAGCGCGCCAGCGCGACCAAGCTACTTGGCGGCGGCCACGCGCTTGCGTGAACGTCGACGCGAACGGGTCGGCACCGGCTCGACGTCGGGCTCGACCGCGTCGGCGACCGATCCCGCCTCGTCCTCCTCGCGCGGCGTCGGCAGCTCAGTCGGCTCCGTGACGTCCGGTTCCTCGGTCACCTCGACCGCCTCGGCGGTCTCCTCTGCCTCGGCAGCCTCGGCGTCGGTCGACTCGGCACCCGGCTGAACGTTCCCGCCGCCACCGCGACGGCGACGCCGCGACCGGCGGCCACCGCCGCCCTCCTCGTCGGAGGAGGAAGACGACGACGATCCAGAGGACGACGCCGCGACGTCGAGGTGCACCTTGATCCCGCGCCCGTTGCAGACGTCACACGGCTCGGAGAACGCCTCCACCAGCCCGGTGCCGATGCGCTTGCGCGTCATCTGCACCAGCCCCAGCGAGGTGACCTCCGCCACCTGGTGCTTGGTGCGGTCCCGGCCCAGGCACTCGACCAGGCGGCGGAGCACCAGGTCGCGGTTGGACTCGAGCACCATGTCGATGAAGTCGATGACGATGATGCCGCCGATGTCGCGCAGCCGGAGCTGCCGGACGATCTCCTCGGCCGCCTCGAGGTTGTTCTTCGTGACGGTCTCTTCGAGGTTGCCGCCCGCACCGGTGAACTTCCCGGTGTTGACGTCGACCACGGTCATCGCCTCGGTCCGGTCGATGACCAACGAGCCACCGGACGGCAGCCAGACCTTGCGGTCCAGTGCCTTCACGATCTGCTCGTCGATCCGGTGCGAGCTGAATGCGTCGTCGGGCGACGTCCAGCGCTCCAACCGCTCGGCGAGGTGCGGCGCGACGTGGCTCACGTACCCCTCGACCATGTCCCAGGCGTCGTCACCGGCGACGACGAGCTTGGCGAAGTCCTCGGTGAACAGGTCGCGGACGACCTTGATCAGCAGGTCCGGCTCGGCGTACAGCAGCTCCGGCGCGTTGCCGGCGCCGTTGCTCGACTTCTTCTCGATCGACTCCCACTGCGCGGTGAGACGGGCGACGTCGCGGGACAGCTCGTCCTCGCTCGCCCCCTCGGCAGCAGTCCGGACGACGACGCCGGCCTCGTCGGGAACGATGTCCTTCAGCAGCGTCTTGAGCCTGTTCCGCTCGGTGTCGGGCAGCTTGCGGCTGATCCCGTTCATCGAGCCGTGCGGGACGTAGACCAGGTAGCGGCCGGGCAGCGAGATCTGGCTGGTGAGCCGCGCGCCCTTGTGGCCGACCGGGTCCTTCGTCACCTGGACGAGCACCTGCTGGCCGGACTTGAGCGCCATCTCGATCCGCTTCGGCTGACCGGAGTGGCCGAGGCCGTCCCAGTCGACCTCACCGGCGTACAGCACGGCGTTGCGGCCGCGGCCGATGTCGATGAACGCGGCCTCCATGCTCGGCAGCACGTTCTGCACGCGGCCGAGGTAGACGTTGCCGATCAGCGACGTCTGGGTCTCCTTGGCCACGTAGTGCTCGACGAGAACGTCGTCCTCGAGCACCGCGATCTGGGTGCGGTCGTGGTGCTGGCGGATGACCATCGTGCGGTCGACCGACTCGCGCCGGGCCAGGAACTCCGACTCGGTGAGGATCGGCGGGCGCCGGCGACCGGCCTCGCGGCCCTCGCGGCGGCGCTGCTTCTTGGCCTCCAGGCGGGTCGAGCCCTCGACCGAGGTGACGCCGCTCTCGTTCGTCCGCGGCTCGCGCACCTTGACGACGGTGTGCTCGGGGTCGTCCGGGGACCCCTCGACGGCCTCGCCCTTGCGGCGGCGCCGACGCCGGCGACGGCGCGAGCCGGTGCCCTCGCCGTCCTCGCCCTCGTCGCTGTCGCCTTCGGCGTCAGCTTCGGCGGGAGCCTCGGCAGCCGGCTCCTCGGTGGTCTCGGTGCCCTCGGCGTCGTCCTCGCCCGTACGGCCACCGCGTCGGCGTCCGCCCCGGCGACGGCGACGACGGCTGGTGCCCTCGTCGGTCTCGGTGTCCTCGACCACTTCGGCGACCTCGGCCACCGGCTCCGGGGCCGGCTCGGCCACCTTCGCGGTCTTCTTCGCGGCCCTCGACGTCGCCTTCGCGGGAGCCTTCGCAGGTGTCTTCGCAGGCGTCTTCTCGGGCGCCTTCTCGGCGGCGGCCTCCTCCGGCAGCTCCGGCGGCTGGAACAGCAGGCTCGGCTGCTGGAACGTCACGGCCGGCGTCGACTTGCGCGCCGGCTTGGCCGGCGTCTCCAGGACGATTTCGGGCTCGGCGGACGGCTCGGTGGTGGGCTCGGCCGCGGCCTCCATCTTCGCCGCGACCTTGCGCGTACGGGTCCGGCGGGCCGGCTTCTCCGCGAGCGCCTCGGCCGGAGCCTCGGCGGCGGGCAACTCGACGAGCGGCACGTCGGCCTCGACGGCCGCGGCCTTCTTGGTCGTCCGCTTGCGGGTGGTCTTCTTTGCCGGCGCGGGCTGCTCTGCAGGCGTCTCGGTGGCAGCCTCAGCTGCCTCCGGCGCCGCGGCGGCCTTCTTCCGGGTGGTGGTACGGCGCCGCTTCGGCGCCGCCTCGCTGGCCGGCGTACCGGCAGCGGTCTGTTCGGTGGTGCTGTTATCGGCGCTGTTCGCGCCCTGCTCGGTTTCGAGCATTCAGTCGCTCTCCTGTCGATCCCCGGGCTTTCTCGCCACACGGGAATCCATCTCTGGCGTCGACCCGGCCGGCGACCGGGGCGACGAAGTCGTCGTGGTCCGGCATCCGTTCGTTCGACTCAGGAAAGAACTGAGCCGGCGGGCGGTGCCGCGACGGCGCCCTGGCCAGCGGCACCGGAGGCGGTGACCGTCGACTCCGCCGCGGAAGCTGCCTCGGCAGAGGCGTCGCGGTCGGGCCCAAGCGGGTCGCTCACGGTGCCGGATTCCTCGTCCCAGGGCCCCTGCGCCAGCCTGGTCGCACGAGGCGGGGCCGGCAACTCGAGGCCAGACACCAGGCGGAGTCCGGCGAGGACATCGTCGGGTCGAACGGCGGGAGTACTGTGCCGGACGACCACGGACAGTATCGCACACGTTTCCACCATCTCGGGTGCGCCGCGCTCTGGAGCACCCAACCGGAGCACCGCTCCGCGCACGTCGAACACGCGGCGTCCGTTCTTGGTCATGCGCTCGACCTCGATCAGGTCGCGCTCCAAGAACGCGCTGGTCGCGGCGTCCACGGCCGCCTGTTCCACGCCTGGCAGCGCGATCTGCCAGTGCGAGGCCTCGAGCCGTTCGGCCAGGCTGGAACCGCTGGCGACGACCACCTCGAGCACGTCCAGCCCGTCCGGTAGCGCGGCGTCCAGGGCCGTACGGACGGCCTCGACGTCGCAGGGAACGGTGACGCCCAGCTCGACGTACTCCGCCTCGCTCGCGCCGCCCGTGGGGGCCGCTCCGGCGTAGGAGATCTTCGGGTGCGGGCTGAACCCGGCCGAGAAGCCGATCGGAACGCCGGCCCGCCGAATCGCGCGTTCGAGCGCCCGCTGGAAGTCGCGGTGGCTGCTGAACCGCAGGCGCCCACGCTTGGCGTACCGCAGCCGAAGGCGTTGGACGACCGGCGGCGTGTTGCGCTCGGGCGGACGGGAAGGGCTCATCACCTGCGACGATATGCGACGGCGACGGCACGTCGGCAGCTACCCTCGACGTCCGGGCCAGGAGGGCGGGGAGATCTTGATCGGCAAGGCGTTCCGGAAGCTGTACTTCGGCCCGTTCATGCGTCCGTGGCGCTGGCCGGACGACGTCGACCGGACGCGCTGGACGCCGATCACCATCCCGCGCGGGCGGACCCACCTCGTCGGGCTGCTCGGCGCCGCCGACCATCGCGACCTCGGCGCGGTCGTCCGCAAGCCGCCGCTCGGCACGGTCGTCCTCGCCCATCCCGCGACCGTCGCCGCGAAGGGGTTCTGGCTGCGGCGCGGGCACGCCGAGCTGTTCCGCAAGCTCGGGTACGACGTGATCGTGTTCGACTTCAACGGCTGGGGTGAGAGCCCACCGGTCGCGATCGACTTCCCCACCGACCTGATCGCCGTCGGCCAGTACGCGAAGGCGCGGGCACCGGAGCGGCCGGTGATCGGCGTGGGTACGTCGTTCGGCGCCGGGCACCTGCTCTGCACGCTCGCGCTGCCGGAGCACCCGTACTCCGCGGTCGTCGCCGAGGCGCCCTGGTACTCGCTGCCGAGTTACTGGCGGCCGTACCTCCCGCAGTACCTGGTGATGAAGCTGTCCCAGGTCCTCTATCCGCGGATGGAACGCAGGCAGCGGCCGATCCGCGCGATGGGCCGGCTGCGGAACGCGCCGCACGTGCTGCTCGTGCACGGCGACCTCGACGAGGTCGCCGCCCCGAAGATCAGCCGCAAGCTGCTCGCCGCCGCGCGCGGTGCCGCGCGGGCGGAGCTGTGGGACGTGCCGAACGCCGGCCACAACGACGCGCTGAAGGCTTCGCCTGAGGCGTATGCCGAACGGGTCGGCGGGTTCCTCGGTCAGGCGCTGCTCGTCAGGTGATCTCGTCTCTTCGCCGGGCGGCGCCCGCGCTACTGGGTTATGTCGCGATCCGCGGGTTTTGCCTTGTGGCGTTGGCTCTTTGGGCTCGGGTGGCGGACGAGTCGGCGTACCGGCTGATCGCGGATCGGTGGGACGCGGTCTGGTACCAGCGCATCGCGGAGAACGGGTACGGCTTCGTGCTGCACGCGCCGGGCGTCGTGCATCCGGACTACATGTTCTCGCCGCTGTACCCGTACCTGATGCGCTTTGTCGCGGCCTGGACGCCGCTGGACCTGCCTGCCGCGGGGCTGGTGCTGTCGTGGCTCGCGTGCCTGGTCGCGGCGTGGGGTGTCTTCGCGGTCGGCGCGCACGTCGGTGGACGGCGCGTCGGGACGATGCTGGTGCTGCTGTGGGCG
This sequence comes from Tenggerimyces flavus, assembly GCF_016907715.1. NCBI lineage: Bacteria > Bacillati > Actinomycetota > Actinomycetes > Propionibacteriales > Nocardioidaceae > Tenggerimyces > Tenggerimyces flavus. The sequence continues at coordinate 6,352,662 of NZ_JAFBCM010000001.1, forward strand.
GCGTTGCCGATCGCGCACGTGCAGACGATGGCCTACACGGAGTCGCTGTTCACCGCGATGGCCGCGTGGTGTCTGTACGCGACGCTGACTCAGCGCTGGTTGGTGGCGGGTCTGCTGGCTTCGTTGGCCGGGCTGACCCGGCCGTCCGCTCCAGCGTTGGTCGCGGCGGTGGGCGTCGCGGCGCTGCTGGAGCTCGTGCGCGAGCGCCGCTTCCTGTGGCGGCCGTTGGTCGGGGCGGCTCTCGCGGCACTGGGGTACCTCGGCTGGGTGGCGTGGGTCGGCATACGGACCGGTGAGCCGCTCGGGTATTTCCACGTGCTCGAGCAGTGGAACAAGTCGATGGATCTCGGGCAGGCCGCGGTCCAGTGGATGCTCGCGCTGCCGCCCTGGCTGGGCGTGGCCGTCGCCGTGTCGTACCTGCTCGTAATCGCTCTGCTGGTGTGGTCGATCGCGCGTTATCCGCTGCCTTCGCTGGCCGTCTTCAGCTCAAGCACGGTGGCGTTGGCGTTGCTGGGAACGGGATACTTCAACTCACGGCCACGGCTGCTCGTCCCCGCGTTCCCGCTGCTGCTCCCGTTCGCCGACCGGCTCGCGCGAGCCCGGCCTTGGGTGCCCGCGCTGGTGCTCGGCCTGCTGACGTTGGCCTCGGCCGCGTACGGCGGCTACTCGCTCGTGGTCGGGCAGGCGCCGCCCTAGGCCTTTGGCGTCCACATCATCAGCCTGTCGGTGGTCGCGAAGCCGGCGCGCTCGTAGAACGGGACCGAACGGGGCGACGGGCTGAGGACGAGGCGGACCAGGTCCTCGTCGCGGGCGAACGTGACCGCCTCCTCGACCAGCAGCCGGCCGACGCCGCTGTCGCGGTGCGCCTCGAGGACGAAGACGTTCGCGATGTAGCCCCACCGGTTCGGCTCGACGCCCGGCCGGGGCATCCGCGTGAACACGGCGAGGTTGAGCATGCCGATCGGGCGGTCGTCGACCGAGGCGATCCAGGCGACCCGCCGCCCGGACTCGGTGGCGAACCATTCGGCGAAGCGGGCTTCGAAGTTCGGGTCGACGACCTCGCCGTTCTGCTCCTCGGTCCAGGCCCTGCGCAGCGTTGCGAGCGCTGGTACGTCCTCCGCGCTCGCCCGACGTACCTTCACCACGGTCACGCGCCCGACTCTGGCAGACCACCGCACCCACCGCCCACCGGTTTTGGATGAAGGGCACCTTCATCCAAACGCCCCGGTGGAGACCGCGAACGTGCCTGGCCGGCTTGGGTCGGGGGCACCCAGGTCCCATAGGTCCGGACAGGGGTGCCCCCGACCCAAGCTCAGGCGGCGGCGAACGGTTGGGGTGAGGGGCCCCCTGGTCCCATAGGTTCGGACCAGGGTGCCCCCGACCCAGCCAGACCAGCACCACAGGTCATCGCGACACACCACCAGCGCCTCAGCCGGCGGTTTGGATGAAGGTGCCCTTCATCCAAACCGCCGGCGGCGGCGCTGGGGCTACTTGGCGAGCAGGGCCTCGCGGCCTTGGGTGACGCCGGCGATCGGGAGCAGCTTCTTGCCGGTCGGGCCGATCTGGATCTCGGTGTCCATCTGCGGGCACACGCCGCAGTCGAAGCACGGGGTCCAGCGGCAGTCCTCGACCTCCACCGCACCGGAAGGGTCGATCGCGTCCTGCCAGTCCTCCCACAGCCACTCGCGGTCCAGTCCCGCGTCGAGGTGGTCCCAGGGCAGCACCTCGGCCTCGTCGCGTTCCCGCGTCGTGTACCAGTCCAGGTCCACCGGCTCCGAAGCCAACGCCTCAGCGCAGGCGGAAACCCAACGCTCGTACGAGAAGTGCTCGCTCCACCCGTCGAAGCGGCCGCCGTCCTCCCACACCGCGCGGATCACGCGGCTCACGCGACGGTCGCCGCGGGACAGCAGTCCTTCGACCACCGACGGCTGCCCGTCGTGGTAGCGGATGCCGATCGCCTTGCCGAACTCGCGACTCGTCCGGATCGCCGACTTGAGCTTGTCCAGCCGCGCGTCCACCGTCTCCCACGCGGCCTGCCCAGCCCACTGGAACGGCGTGTGCGGCTTGGGTACGAAGCCACCGATCGACACCGTGCAACGGATGTCGCGCCGCCCCGACACCTCACGCCCGGTCGCGATGACCTTCTTCGCGAGCTCTGCGATCGCGAGCACGTCCTCGTCGGTCTCGGTCGGGAGGCCGCACATGAAGTACAGCTTCACCTGCCGCCACCCGTTCGAGTACGCCGTCGCGACGGTCTTGATGAGGTCTTCCTCGGACACCATCTTGTTGATCACGCGGCGCAGCCGGTCGCTGCCGCCTTCGGGCGCGAACGTCAGACCCGACCGGCGACCGTTGCGGGACAGCTCGTTCGCCAGCGTGATGTTGAACGCGTCGACGCGCGTGGAGGGCAACGACAGCGAGACGTTCGTGCCCTCGTACTGGTCCGCGAGGCCCTTCGCGACGTCACCGATCTCGGAGTGGTCGGCGCTCGACAGCGACAGCAGGCCGACCTCTTCGAAGCCGGACGACTCGATGCCGTTCTTCACCATGTCGCCGATGGTGGAGATGCTGCGCTCGCGTACGGGCCGCGTGATCATGCCCGCCTGGCAGAACCGGCAGCCGCGCGTGCAGCCGCGGAAGATCTCGACGGAGAACCGCTCGTGCACGGTTTCGGCCAACGGGACAAGGGGTTTCTTCGGGTACGGCCACTCGTCGAGGTTCATCAGCGTGTGCTTGATGACGCGGAACGGCACCCCCGAACGGTTCGGCACGACGCGGCGGATCCGCCCGTCCGGCAGGTAGTCCACGTCGAAGAACTTCGGTACGTACACCCCGCCCGTCGCCGCGAGCCGGAACAGCAGCTCGTCGCGCCCGCCGGGCGAGCCCTCTTCCTTCCACTCGCGCACGATGTCGGAGATCTTCAGCACGATCTCCTCGCCGTCGCCGAGCACGGCGGCGTCGAGGAAGTCGGCGATCGGCTCCGGGTTGAACGCTGAGTGCCCGCCGGCGAGCACGATCGGGTGCTCGTCGCCGCGGTCGCGCGCCTCGAGCGGGATGCCCGCGAGGTCGAGCGCGGTGAGCAGGTTGGTGTAGCCGAGCTCGGTCGAGAACGAGACGCCGAGTACGTCGAACGCGCCGACCGGACGGTGCGCGTCGACGGTGAACTGCGGGATGTCGTTCTCCCGCATCAGCTTCTCGAGGTCCGGCCAGACCGAGTAGGTGCGCTCGGCGAGGATCCAGTCGCGCTCGTTCAGCACCTCGTACAGGATCTGCACGCCCTGGTTGGGGAGGCCGACCTCGTACGCGTCGGGGTACATGAGGGCCCAGCGGACCTGGACGGAGTCCCAGTCCTTCAGGGTTTGGTTGAGCTCGCCGCCGACGTACTGGATCGGCTTCTGCACGAGCGGAAGCAGCGGCTCCAGCTGGGGGAAGATCGAGTTCACGGCCTCGAAGCTCTCGTCGGGGGAAGGGGCAGCTACACGGAGCGGCCGGATCGTCGAAGAAGCCGGACCGTCCACCGTCAGGTTGCGGACCGGCTTTGGCGAAACTGAGCGATCCGGACCGCGACCAGACAAAGCTAGGGTAGCTGGGGACTGGAAGCTTGAGCGGCCCAGTGGCGTTGCGGGATGCGGCCGGCGAGCCTGGCGAGCCGGCCGGCGTCGACGGCGAAGCGCATGGCGGCGGCCATCCGTTCGGGGTCGTTCGCCCTGGTCACGGGCGTGGCGAGCATCACCGCGGCGCAGCCCAGCTCCATCGCCAGCGCGGCGTCGGAGGCGGTGCCGATGCCCGCGTCGAGAACGACGGGAACGTTCGCGCCAGCGACGATCAGCTCCAGATTGTGCGGGTTGCGGATGCCGAGCCCGGTCCCGATCGGCGAGCCGAGCGGCATGACCGCCGCGCATCCGACGTCCTCCAGGCGGCGCGCCAGCACGGGGTCGTCGTTGCTGAACGGGAGCACCTGGAACCCGTCGTCGACCAGCCGCTCGGCGGCGTCGAGCAGCTCGACCGGATCGGGCAGCAGCATCCGGTCGTCGTACACGACCTCGAGCTTGACCCAGTCGGTGCCGAGTGCCTCGCGCGCCAGTTGCGCGGTGAGGACGGCGTCGGCTGCCGTACGGCAGCCGGAGGTGTTCGGCAGCGGCGCGATGTCGAGGCGCTTCAGCAGGTCGAGCAGACCGGGACCGCCGGAGGTGTCGGTACGCCGCAGCGCGACCGTGGTGATCTCGGCGCCGGACGCGACCAGCGCGCACTCGAGGATCGCGAGATTCGCCACTCCCCCAGTGCCCATGATCAGCCGGCTGGAGAACTCCTGGCCGGCGAACAGGAACGGGTCGTCCATGCTCAACCTCCCTGAACGGCGGTGAGGATCTCGACGACCGCGCCGTCGCGGACGTACGTCGTCGGCCACTCCGCACGCCGCACCACGCTGCTGTCGATCGCCACGGCGACACCGGTCTTCGGGGCGTCGACCAGTTCGAGCAACGCGGCGACGGTCAGGTCGCCGGCGAAGTGGCGCGAGGAGCCGTTCACCCTTATTTCCATGGGGATCCTTCCGTGAAACGGATCGGGTCGGCAGCCTTCGCCTCGGGCGGGATCGGCTCGTCTTCGAGTAGCGCGACGACGGTGTCGGCAGTGATCGGGGCGAGCAGGAGCCCATTGCGGTAGTGGCCGGTCGCGACGATCACGCCCGGCTCGAGCCAACCGACCAGCGGGAGGTTGTCGGGACTCCCCGGCCTGAGTCCGGCGGTCACCTCGGTGAGCGCGTACTCGGTGATGCCGGGCAGCAGTTGCTCGGCGTCGTTGAGCAGGTCGCGGACGCCGCCGGCCTTCGGGTGGAGGTCGAAGCCGGACTCGTACTGCGTCGCGCCGACCACGAGCCCGTTCGCGCGCGGGACGAGGTAGACGTGGCGGCCTTCGACGTGGCCGCGGATCGTGCGGGTCGGCGGCGGGAGCGCGCCCGAACGAGCCTCGAGCCGGAGGATCTCGCCCTTGACCGGTCGGACGAGCTTCTCGAGCAGGGGGTGCAGGCTGCCGCTCCACGCTCCGGCGGCGATCACCGTGACGTCGGCTTCGGGGACGGTCGCCGCGAACCGAACCCCAGCCTGCGCAGATGCGTCCCGGAGCGCGCTCAGCAGCTGGCGGTTGTCGACGGACAGGTCGCCGGGAACGTGCAGGCCAGCGCGCACGGCCGGCCCGAGCGCGGGTTCGAGCTGACGAAGGGCGCGGCCGGTGAGCGCGTCGACGTCGCGGCCTCGTTCGGCGACGTACGCGGCGAGCCGGTCGAGCTCGGCGCGGTCGGCCTGGTCGAGGGCGGCGACGATCGTTCCCGCCGTACTCAGACCGGCATCGCCGAGGTCGGCGGCGAACGACGGCCAGCGTTCGAGCGAGGCGGAACCAAGGTCGAGCAGGGATTCCTCACCGTGCCACGCCTCGGTGACCGGGGCGAGCATGCCGCCGGCGACCCAGGAGGCGCCGCGGGCGGTATGCGGGTCGTACAACGAGACGCCGTGCCCGCGCTGGGCCGCCCGCCAGGCGACGGACAGGCCGATCACGCCGCCACCGATGACGACGAGGTGCACCACGAGACCTCACGCTCCCTGCGCCGGCATTACCCGGATCAGGTTCCACGGTCGGAGCGTCCCGCTCCCTCTCAGCCCTGGCGCCGGGCTCCCGTGCGGACGCCTTCTACGCTACCGCAGCCTTGAGAGCGGCCGCGGCCGCGCGGGGGTCCTCGGCCTCGGTGATCGCGCGGACGACGACGATGCGCGTCGCGCCGGCCGCGAGGACCTCGGGCAGGCGCCGCTCGTCGATGCCGCCGATCGCGAACCATGGCCGCTCGGGCTTAGCCGAAGCGGTCGCCCGTACGAGCTCCAGCCCGGGCGCGGGCCGGCCGAGCTTCGTCGGCGTGGGCCAGCACGGCCCGGTGCAGAAGTAGTCGACGCCGTCCTCGACCGCAGCGGCGCTCGCCTGGTCGGTGTCGTGCGTCGAACGGCCGATCGCGATGTCCTCGCCGGCAACCGCGCGGGCGAACGTGACGGGCAGGTCGTCCTGGCCGAGATGGAGCACGTCGGCACCGGCGATCCGGGCGATGTCCGCGCGGTCGTTCACCGCGAGCAGCGCGCCGTGCCGGTGGCAGGCCTCGGCCAGGATCTCGAGCGCCGCGAGCTCCGGCTTGGCCTCGATCCCCTTGTCCCGCAGCTGAATGATGTCGACGCCGCCGGCGAGCGCGGCGTCGACGAACTCGGCGAGATCGCCGCGATCGTGGCGCGCGTCGGTGCAGAGATAGAGGTGGGCGTCGTTGAGGCGCTGGCGGATTTCAGTTGCGTCGAGTCCGGGCACGTACGGCACCCTATGTGGATGCTGAAGACCGAACGCCTGATCCTCCGCCCCTGGCGTCAAGAGGATCGGGAGCCTTTCGCTGCCATGAACGCCGACCCCGCTGTAATGGAGTTCTTCGTCTCGACGATGACCCACGAGGAGAGCGACGGTTTCGTCGACCGCATTGAGGAGGGCTGGGCTCAACGGGGCTTCGGGCTCTGGGCGGCCGAGGAGATCGAGTCCGGGACGTTCCTCGGCTTCATCGGATTCTTCTACCAGACGTTCGACGCCCACTTCACGCCCGCGTTCGAGATCGGCTACCGCCTGGCCCGCGCGGGATGGGGCAAGGGCTACGCGACGGAGGGTGCGCAGGCAGCCGTCCGGTACGGCTTCGAGGAGGCCGGCCTGACCGACATCGTGTCGATGACCTGCGTGCCGAACGTCCGGTCCCAGAACGTCATGCAAAAGCTCGGCATGACCCACGACCCCGCCGACGACTTCGACCACCCGCGCGTACCGGACGGCCACCCGTTCAAGCGGCACGTCCTCTACCGCCTCACCGCCGACCGCTGGCGCGAGCTCGACGCGGCTAACGTGGAGGCATGAACTCCGAACACGCCGCGTTCTGTTCGTCCGAGGAGTGGGCCGAGGCCATCCGGGTGCACGTGATCCCCGGAGTCGTCGGGGCGCTCGAGCTCGGCGAGGACGTCCTGGAGATCGGGCCCGGTTACGGCCCGACGACGGCCGAGCTCCGCCAGCTCACGCCGAAGCTGACCGCGATCGAGATCGACGAGCAGCTCGCGGACCGGCTCGCCGGGCTCTACCCGGACGTGACCGTGGTGCGCGGCAACGCGGCTTCGCTGCCGTTCGAGAACGAGCGGTTCAGCGCGGCGGTGTGCTTCACGATGCTGCACCACGTGACGACGGAGGAGCTGCAGGACCAGATCTTCGCCGAGACCCACCGCGTGCTCCGGCCCGGCGGCGTGTTCGCCGGGTCGGACAGCAGGGCGAGCGACGACCTGCGGGAGTTCCACCACGACGACATCTACAACCCGGTCGACCCCACCGGCCTCGCCGACCGCCTGCGGCGCGCCGGCTTCGCCGACCCGAAGGTCACGGTCGACGAAGACCACTTCATGTTCGAGGCTAGGGCTTGACCCCGACCGCGCGGCACCAGGCGAACGCGAGGTAGGCGGCGGGCGACTCGCCCCACTCCAGCCAGGCCCGCTCCATCTCGGCGAGCTCTTCCTTCGTCGCCAGGTCGTGTTCGAGCGCGGCGTCGGTGTAGCCGCCGGGCACCTGGGCGGCGCGGTCGCGGCCGAACTCGCGGACGGCCGCCGTGGTGCCGTACGGGATCGACTTCGTCGTCGCCTCGACGTCGACGAAGCCGGCTTCGTGCAGCAGGCCGCGCAGCTCGCGGCCGCGGTACGGATCGTCACCGCCGAGCTGCCACAGCCGCTCGCGGATCGCGTAGAACCGGCGCAGCAGCTCGGCGTGCGGTCCGGCGAGGATGAGGCCGCTGTACTCCACCGACGCCACCCCGACCACTCCCCCGGGACGAAGTACCCGTCGCAGCTCGGCCAGTCCGTCGACCGGCCGTTCCAGGGCCTCGAGCATCGAGTGCGCGAACGCCGCGTCGAACTCGCCGTCGGCGAACGGCAGGTCGTACACGCTGCCGTCCTGGAAGGTCACGTTCTCCGTCGGCTCCGCGAAGTCGTCGGCGAGGTCGACGCCGACCACCGAGCCCGCGTACGCGGCCAGGCCGAGCGTGATCTCGCCGTCGCCGCAGCCGACGTCGAGCACGCGGGCCTCAGGACTCAAGCGGGGCAGGAAGAAGTCCGCGTACGTCTCCGCCGACCGGTTCACCTCCACCACCCCCAACGGTTTGAATGAAGGGCACCTTCATTCGAACCTATTGAATGAAGGTGCCCTTCATTCAACGGGCGGCGGGTCACGCGGGGAGCTTCAGGGGGATCGGCGAGCGCAGGGAGATGCTCTCGGTGCGGTACGTGAAGCCGAGACGCTCGTTCAGCGCTCGCATGTCGGCGTTCCCCCGCTGGGTCCAGGTGTAGACCTCGACCAGACCGTTCTCCGCCGCCCACGCGAGCGTGCAGCGCTTCAACGCCGCGGCGACGCCTCGTCCGCGCCAGTCGCGGCGCACCACCGTGAGCGCGTGCTCGGCGCGGGTGGGCTCGTCGGGGTCGAGGTTGAAGCCGGCCATCCCGATCGCCTCGCCGTCGGCGAGCGCGGCGAACGTCGCCTCCGGGTCGGTGATCCAGTCGCCTTCCCAGTCCTCGTACGACACCACCAGGGGCGAGTCGATCGCCATGTCCTCGAACGCCTGCGTGCCGACGTTGTCGTACAACTCGCGCGTCAGGTCCGGCCGTTCGGCCAGCGTCACGATCTCCACACCCGCCGGCGCGGTCGGCCACGGCTCGGTCCCGATCGAGCGGATCTGCTCGACCTGCCGGTCGTACTCGTAGAACCCGAACCGCGTCCCGAACGCCACCGAGCCCGGGTCGTCGGCCATCGTGTCGACCTCGTCGAAGCCGAGCGCCTGCACGTGCGCCACCAGTTCGTGCAGCAAGGCGGTCCCGATCCCGCGGCGCTGGAAGGACGGAACGACGCGCGGCATGACCCAGGAGTGTCCCTTCCGCGAGGCGCGTCCCGCGTGGCCCGAGCCGACCACGGCATCGCCGACGATCGCCAACAGATGCCGGTCGTCCGGCTTGACCCCGCGGATGATCTCCTCGAGCGGGGCGACCCGTTCGTTCGGCGTGACCGCGACTCGGACCTCGCGCCAGGCGCGGAAGTCGGCCTCGCCGTCCACGGGTCGGATCGTCACGTCAGCAGGCATGGCACAGCTCCTCGTGTTCCTTCGTACGGTCGCGTGCCCTGGACCGACATCCCGATCGACATCATGCCCGAGCCCGGGCCCCGCGCGCCCCCGAATTGCGCGAGAGCCCTGCCAGAATGCGCACGTGCATACGGGGACGAAGAGGGCATCCATACTCGCGATCTGCGTCTTGGCCCTGGCCGGCTGCGGCGGACAGCCACCACCGGCACCGAGCCCGACCACCGGCTCGCCGGCGCCGACGGCCAGCGCGTCACCAACCATCACCGCGCCCAGCCCCTCGCCGAGCCCGCTCGACGCCAAGCGGCTCCGCTTCGCCCTCCTCACGCTGGCCGACCTCCCGTCGGGCTGGCGCAAGGTCCCGCCCGGGAGCGAGTCGGAGTCGAAGATCGCGCCGGCGTCCTGCCGCGCGGTGATGCGGCCGCAGAACGGCATCCCGAACGTCACGACCGCCACCGCGGAGTTCCAGCTCGGCGAGGACGGACCGCGACTCACCCACACCGTCATGTCCAGCAAGGACGACCTCGGCGCGTTCGTCGACCGGCTGCGGAACGCGCTGCCCGCCTGCCGCCATTTCACCGGGCTCTCCGCCGACGGGTTCACGACCGAGTACGAGACGACGCTGCTGTCGTTCCCGAAGCAGGGCGACGCGACACTCGCGTTCCGGACGACCGGCCGGCTCCAGGGCGAGCTGTCCGAGCTGCCGTTCGGTGGGAACGTGGTCATGGTCGCCGAGGGCAGCGCCATGACCGCCCTGAGCGCGGCCGGTTTCGACAAGCAGGCCGACGAGGTACGCCTCGAACCACTGCTGGCCAAGGCGCTCGCCAAGGTCGAGTAGCTCAGTCGCTCGCGACCATCCGGCCCGCCACCCGGGCGACCAGCGAGCGGGACGCGAAGTGGCGGGAGAGGAAGACCAGCAGCCGGTTGACGCGCCCGACGACGACGCTGGGCGGAGTCCGCTCGCGGTCCAGCGCACGCAGCGCCGTCGTGACGACCTGGTCGGCCGTGTAAAGGCGCACGCCACGCGCGCCTTCGCCGCCGGCGACGTCGAAGAACTCGGTACGGGTCGCGCCGGGACACAGCGCCATCACCCGCAGGCCAGTACCGCCCGACTCCACCCACAGCGCCTCGGTGAAGCTCAGCACGAACGCCTTCGCCGCGCCGTACACCGCCAGGTGCGGCGTCGACTGATACGCGGCGACACTCGCCACGTTGACGAGGAACCCGTCTCCCCTGGCGCGGAGCGGACCGATGTACGCACGGCACAGGTCGACGACCGCGGTGATGTCCACGGCGATCTCCTGGTGCAGCCGTTCCAGCTCCTCGTCGTGGAACGGACCGGTGGTGGCGAACCCGGCGTTGTTCACGACGCTCGTCACCGTCACACCGAGACGAGTCACTTCCGCGGCCAGGCGACCGCCGGTCCCCGGAACGGCGAGGTCGGCCGGCACGACGTGCACAGTCGCGCCGTACGCGGCACGCAACTCCTCGGCCAACTCCAACAGCCGAGACTCCCGCCGCGCGACCAGCACCAGAGAAGAACCAAGCGCCGCAAGCCGCCGGCTGAACTCGAGCCCGATCCCCGAGCTCGCTCCGGTGACGAGCACCGTCTGCTTCCTGTAATCGACCCTGGCCATCCCGGGAGCGTAGCGGCGTCAAGAACGCGTCAAGAGCTCGTCAAGGCGCGCTAGGGGGTCGCTAACGCTGTGTCACGGCACCAGACCGCGGGCCTTCACTACTAGGCGGACCAACTCGAAGATCGGAGTACCTCCATGGGCGACGTCATTTACGTCGTACTGACGATCGTCGCGTTCGCGATCGTCGCCCTCGTGGCGCGAGGGGCGGCGAAGCTGTGAACGTCGAGAACGTCGTCGGCCTCGTCATCGCCGTACTGCTCGTCATCTACCTCGTCATCGCCCTCATCAGACCGGAGAAGTTCTAGTGAGCAATGGTCTGGCGACCGTTCTCCAGGTCGCGTTCCTGATCGCCCTGCTCGCGGTCGTGCACCGCCCGCTCGGCGACTACATGGCAGGCGTCTACTCCAGCACCAAGCACAGCAGGGTCGAACGCGGGCTCTACCGCGTCCTGGGCGTCAACCCCGACGCCGAGCAGCGCTGGATCGGGTACGCGGCGAGCGTGATCGCGTTCTCGTTCGTCGGGGTGCTGTTCCTCTTCGCGTTCATGCGGCTGCAGGCGTTCCTGCCACTGAGCATGGGGATGTCCGCCGTGCCACCGGACGGCGCGTGGAACACCGCGGTGTCGTTCGTCACCAACACCAACTGGCAGTGGTACTCCGGTGAGTCGACGATGGGCCACCTGGTCCAGATGGCCGGCCTCACCGTCCAGAACTTCGTCTCCGGCGCGGTCGGCATGGCCGTCGCCGTCGCGCTCGTGCGCGGCTTCGTACGGCGGCGGACCAACGAGCTCGGCAACTTCTGGGTCGACCTGGTCCGCGGCTCGCTGCGCATCCTGCTGCCGCTGTCGATCGTCGCCGCGCTCATCCTGCTCGCCAGCGGCGTGATCCAGAACCTCATGGCGCCGACCGAGCTGCAGACGCTCACCGGCGGCGACCAGAGCCTGCCCGGCGGCATGATCGCCACCCAGGAAGCCATCAAGGAGCTGGGCACGAACGGCGGTGGCCCGTTTAACGCGAACTCGGCGCACCCGTTCGAGAACCCGAACGGTTTCACCAACCTGTTCGAGATCTTCCTGCTGCTGCTGATCCCGTTCTCCATGCCCGCGACGTTCGGCCGGATGGTCGGCAACCTGCGCCAGGGCTACGCGATCGTCGCCGCGATGGGCCTGATCTGGGTCGGCTTCGTGATCGCCGCGTACGCCGCCGAGTACGCCCACCCGGGCTCCGCGCTGCAGGCGGCCGGCGCCGCGATGGAGGGCAAGGAAACCCGCTTCGGCGTCTCGTCCTCACCGCTGTTCGCAGTCTCGACCACATTGACCTCGACCGGTGCGATCGACTCCGCGCACTCCTCGTACACAGCGCTCGGCGGCGGCGTCACGATCCTGTCGATGCTGCTCGGCGAGGTCGCGCCCGGCGGGGTTGGAACCGGTCTGTACGGCATGCTGATCCTCGCCGTGCTGTCGGTGTTCGTCGCCGGCCTGATGGTCGGCCGGACGCCCGAGTACCTCGGCAAGAAGGTCGGCGCCCGCGAGATGAAGCTGGTCTCGCTGTACATCCTGGCCACCCCGGCGGTGGTGCTCATCGGCACCGCGGTGGCGATGTCGCTCGACGTCGGACGATCGTCGATCCTCAACCCGGGCCCGCACGGACTGTCCGAGGTGCTGTACGCGTTCGCCTCGGCGAGCAACAACAACGGCTCTGCGTTCGCCGGCCTCTCGTCCGGAACGCCCTTCTACAACACGGCATTGGGCCTGGCCATGCTGTTCGGCCGGTTCATCCCGATCGTGCTCGCGCTCGCCCTCGCCGGCTCGTTCGCCAACCAGGGCTCGGTGCCCGAGAACGCCGGAACGCTGCGTACGCAGTCACCGCTGTTCGTCGGCATGCTCACCGGCGTCACTCTCATCGTCGCTGGGTTGACGTTCTTCCCAGCTCTTGCTCTCGGTCCGCTCGCGGAGGGACTCTCGTGACCACCACCCCTACCCTGGAGAAGCCGGCCGAGCAGTCGGCCGCTCCCCACCGCGTCGCTGGGGGCCTGTTCGACCCAGCCCAGCTGGTGAAATCGCTGCCGGACGCGTTCCGCAAGCTCGACCCGCGCAAGATGATCAAGAACCCGGTCATGTTCGTCGTCGAGATCGGCGCCGTCCTGACCACGGTCTTCACGATCACCGACTCGTCCTTCTTCGGCTGGCTGATCGTTGCGTGGCTCTGGCTGACCGTGCTGTTCGCCAACCTCGCCGAGGCCGTCGCCGAAGGGCGCGGCAAGGCGCAGGCCGACACGCTGAGGCGTGCCAAGACCGAGACCGAGGCACGCCTGCTGCGCGGCCCTGCTCACAACGGGGTCGAGGAACGCGTCACCGCAACCGCCTTGCACGTAGGCGATCTCGTCGTCTGTGAGGCCGGGGACGTCATCCCCGGCGACGGCGAGGTCGTCGACGGCATCGCGTCCGTCGACGAGTCGGCCATCACCGGCGAGTCGGCGCCGGTCATCCGCGAGTCCGGCGGTGACCGCAGCGCGGTGACCGGCGGTACGAAGGTGCTGTCGGACCGGATCGTCATCCGCATCACCAGCGAGCCTGGCGAAACGTTCATCGACCGGATGATCGCGCTCGTCGAGGGCGCGGACCGGCAGAAGACGCCGAACGAGATCGCGCTCACGATTCTGCTGTCCAGCTTGACGATCATCTTCCTGCTCGCGATCGTCTCGCTGCAGCCCATGGCCGCGTACTCCGGCGACCCGCAGTCGATCGTCGTCCTCGTCGCCCTGCTCGTCTGCCTCATCCCGACGACGATCGGCGCGCTGCTGTCGGCGATCGGCATCGCGGGCATGGACCGGCTCGTCCAGCGCAACGTGCTGGCGATGTCCGGCCGCGCGGTCGAGGCAGCGGGTGACGTCTCGACGCTGCTGCTCGACAAGACCGGAACGATCACGCTCGGCGCCCGCCAGGCCGTGGAGTTCATCCCCGTCGGCGGTGTTTCGGCCGCGGACGTGGCGAACGCGGCCCAGCTGGCCAGCCTCGCCGACGAGACGCCGGAAGGACGTTCCGTCGTCGTGTTGGCCAAGGAGGGCTACGGTCTGCGCGGCCGGGAACTGCTCGGCAGCACGTTCATCCCGTTCACCGCGGAGAACCGGATGAGCGGCATCGACCAGCCCGACGGCCACCAGGTCCGCAAGGGCGCGACGTCCGCGGTCGTCTCCTGGGTACGCGAGCTCGACGGGATCATCCCCGAGGAGACCGCGGCCCGCGTGGACGAGATCTCCTCCTCTGGTGGTACGCCGCTCGTCGTCGGTGAGCGCCGGCACGGATCCGCCCGCGTGGTGGGCGTCATCCACCTCAAGGACATCGTCAAGGAGGGCTTGCGCGACCGCTTCGACGAGCTGCGCAAGATGGGGATCAAGACGGTGATGATCACCGGCGACAACCCACTGACCGCGGAGGCGATCGCTCGCGAGGCCGGCGTGGACGACTTCCTCGCCGAGGCCAAGCCCGAGGACAAGATGGCCTTGATCCGGCGCGAACAGGAGGGCGGAAAGCTCGTCGCGATGACCGGCGACGGTACGAACGACGCGCCCGCTCTCGCCGCCGCCGACGTCGGTGTCGCGATGAACACCGGAACGCCGGCCGCCAAAGAGGCCGGCAACATGGTCGACCTCGACTCCAACCCGACGAAGCTCATCGAGATCGTCGAGATCGGCAAGCAGCTGCTGATCACGCGGGGCGCGCTGACCACGTTCTCGATCGCGAACGACGTCGCGAAGTACTTCGCGATCATCCCGGCGATGTTCGCCTCCGTCTACCCCGGGCTCGACACGATCAACATCATGCGGCTGTCGACGCCGGAGTCGGCGATCCTGTCGGCGGTCATCTTCAACGCATTGATCATCATCGCGCTGATTCCCCTTGCGCTGCGGGGTGTTCGGTACAAGCCGACGTCGGCGGCGAACATGCTGCGGCGCAACCTGTGGATCTACGGGCTCGGCGGGATCGTCGTCCCGTTCATCGGCATCAAACTCATCGATCTGCTCATCTCGCTCATTCCTGGGATCGGGTGAAACACGTGCTCACCATTCGTCAACTCTGGCCGGCGCTGCGGACTCTGCTCGCCTTGACCGTGATTCTCGGGCTGGCCTACCCGTTCCTGGTCTGGGGTATCGGCCAGGTCGCGTTCCGCGACCAGGCCAACGGATCGCTGATCGAGCGAGAGGGGCAGGTCGTCGGTTCCTCGCTGATCGGGCAGAATTTCGAAGGCGAGGAGTGGTTTCACTCTCGTCCGTCAGCCGCGGGTGAGAACGGGTATGACGGCCTCGCTTCCGCGGCCAGCAACCTTGGTCCGACGAACGAAGACCTGCTCAAGACCGTCCAAGAACGCAAGGCGGCGGTCGCGCAGGAGAACGGCGTCCCGGAGTCGTCGGTGCCCGCCGACGCGGTGACCGCGAGCGGGAGCGGGCTCGACCCGGACATCTCCCCCGCCTACGCGGCGATCCAGGTCGAACGGGTCGCGCAGGCCAACGGCCTGGACGTCGCCCAGGTACGGCAGCTCGTCGCGGACCACACCAGCGGACGGGTCCTGGGCTTCATGGGTGAGCCGCACGTGAACGTGCTCGAGCTCAACCTCGCCCTGACCTCGGTTTCGGCGGGGTGAACCGCCGGATCCGGCGCCGGCGCGGGAGAATGGGAGGTATGGCGCGCGGGAAGCTCCGGGTCTACCTCGGTGCCGCGCCGGGTGTCGGCAAGACGTACGCGATGCTCGGCGAGGGACATCGACGGCTGGATCGTGGCACCGACATCGTCGTCGGCGTCGTCGAGTGCCACGAGCGCCCGCTGACCGAGGCCATGTTGGAGGGGCTGGAGGTCGTTCCTCGCCGGGAGCTCGAGTACCGCGGCCATACGTTCACCGAGATGGACGTGGACGCCGTCCTCGCCCGGAAGCCGCGGCAGGCGCTGGTGGACGAGCTCGCGCACACCAACGTTCCGGGCTCGCGGAACGAGAAGCGCTGGCAGGACGTCGAGGAGCTGCTGGACGCCGGGATCAACGTCATCACGACGGTCAACATCCAGCACCTGGAGTCGTTGAACGACGCGGTCGAGTCGATCACCGGCGTCAAGCAGCACGAGACGATCCCCGACGCGGTCGTCCGCCGCGCCGACCAGATCGAGCTGGTGGACATGTCGCCGGAGGCTCTGCGCCGCCGACTCGCGCACGGGAACGTCTATCCCCCGGAGAAGATCGACGCGGCGCTGGCGAACTACTTCCGGCCCGGCAACCTCACCGCGCTGCGCGAGCTCGCGCTGCTGTGGGTGGCCGACCGGGTCGAGGAGGGTCTGAAGAAATACCGGGCCGACCACGAGATCGACGAGTCGTGGCCGGCGCGGGAACGCGTGGTGGTCGCGATCACCGGCGGGCCCGAGGGCGAGACGGTGATCCGGCGCGCGGCGCGCATCGCCGCCCGAGGCGCCGGCGGTGAGCTGCTCGCCGTGCACGTCACGCGTTCGGACGGGCTGACCGGGGCGTCGCCGACAGAGCTCGCGCGGCACCGGCAGCTGATCGAGTCGCTCGGCGGCACGTACCACCAGGTCGTTGGCGACGACGTTCCCGAAGCCCTGTTGGAGTTCGCGCGTGGGGTGAACGCGTCGCAGCTCGTGCTGGGCAGCAGCCGCCGGCGTACGTGGCAGCAGTTCTTCGGCCGTGGTGTGGCTTCGGTGTTGACCCCGATGTCGGGCGACATCGACGTGCACATCGTCACGCACGAAGCTGTGGGGCAAGGCCGTTTTCCCACCCGGCGACGGACCCTCAGCCGCCGGCGGCTGTGGGCGAGCTGGATCCTCGCGTTCGTCGGGCCGCCCTTGCTGACGTTCGTCCTCGACCTGACCCGTGACCTGCACAGCCTGCCGACGCAGATGATGCTGTTCCTCACGCTGGCGGTGGGGAACGCGTTGCTGGGTGGACTCGCTCCGGCGGTCGTGGCGGCGGTCATCGGCTCACTGTTCCTGAACTTCTTCTTCACGCCGCCGTTCCACACGTTCACGATCGCCCAGCCGGAGAACGCGTTCGCGATCGGCATCTTCGTCGTGGTGTCGCTCGCGGTCGCTTCGTTCGTCGACCTCGCGGCGCGGCGTACGTTGCAGGCCGCGCGGGCTCGGGCGGAGGCCGACACGCTGTCGACGTTGGCCGGCTCGGTGCTGCGCGGCGAGCGTGGCGTGTCGGCGTTGTTGGAGCGGGTGCGGGAGACGTTCGCGATGTCGTCGGTGGCGTTGCTCGAACGGCCCGACGAGAACTCTCCGTGGCAGTGCGTCAGCAGCGTGGGTCCGGACCCGGCGCTGCAACCTCAGGCGAGCGACGTGGACGTCGCGGTGACGGACAATCTCGTGCTGGCGTTGCGCGGTCGGGTGTTGGAAGCCTCGGACCGGCGCGTGCTGGAGGCGTTCGCCGCACACGCCGCGGTCGTGTTGGAACGGCAGCGGCTCACGACCGAGGCCCGGTCGGCGCGGCAGCTCGCGGAGGCGAACCGGATCCGTACGGCCTTGCTGGCCGCGGTTTCGCACGACCTTCGTACGCCGGTCGCCGGGGTGAAGGCGTCGGTGGGGTCGCTCCGGCAGCCCGATCTGAAGCTCTCCGAGGCTGACCGTCAAGAGCTGCTTGCGGGCATCGAGGAGTCGGCGGACAAGCTGGATCGGCTGATCGCGAACCTGCTCGACATGAGCCGGGTCCAGGCTGGTGCGGTCACGCCACTGCTGCGGGATGCCAGCGTCGAGGAGGTCGTCGGTGCGGCGCTGCTGGGATCGAACCACGTCCCTGTCAAGCTGACCTTGCCGGAGGGGCTTCCTCCGGTGCGCGTCGATGCGGGGCTGGTGGAACGGTCGTTGGCGAACGTGATCGAGAACGCCGTACGGCACACGCCTCCGGGAGCGCAGGTCGTGGTTTCCGCTTCCTCGTTGAAGGATCGGGTGGAGCTGCGAGTGATCGACCGCGGGCCGGGGGTGCCGGACGAGTCGAAGGAGCGGATCTTCGAGCCGTTCCAGCGTACGGGCGACGCCCCGGACGGAACGGGCGTCGGGCTCGGGTTGGCGGTGGCGCGGGGCTTCGCGGAGATCCTCGGCGGGTCGTTGACCGCGGAGGACACGCCGGGCGGGGGCCTGACGATGGTGTTGTCGTTGCCGGCAGGAGGTGCGTCGTGAACGGCCCGCGCGTACTCGTGGTCGAGGACGACCCACAGCTCGCCCGGGCGTTGGCGATCAACCTGCGGGCGCGGGACTACGAGGTTGACCTGGCGCCGGATGGTCGTACGGCGTTGGATCTGGCCGCGCGCAAGCATCCCGCCGTGGTGATTCTGGATCTCGGGCTGCCGGATCTCGATGGTGTGGACGTGATCCGCGGGCTGCGCGGCTGGACCCAGGTGTCGATCATCGTGCTGTCGGCGCGGCATACGTCCGACGAGAAGGTGACGGCCCTGGACGCCGGGGCGGACGACTACGTGACGAAGCCGTTCGGCATGGACGAGCTGCTGGCCCGCCTGCGCGCCGCCGTACGCCGTGGCCTGCCGTCGTTGGAGGACGCGATCGTCGAGACGTCCTCGTTCACCGTGGACCTCGCGGCCAAGCGGGTCCTGCGCGACGGCGCCGACGTCCGCCTGACACCGACCGAATGGCACCTGCTGGAGGTGCTGGTGCGGTCACCGGGGAAGCTGATCGGCCAACAACAGCTGCTGCAGGAGGTGTGGGGGCCGGGCTACTCGACCGAGACCAACTACCTGCGCGTCTACCTGGCCCAACTGCGCCGCAAGCTCGAGCCCGACCCCTCGCACCCCAAGCACCTGGTCACCGAACCCGGCATGGGCTACCGCTTCGAGCCCTAGCGCAGAGCCCGGCGGAGCAGCGTCGAGATGACCTCCACGACAAGCACGATCGCGAAGACGGGCAGCACGATCGCGGTCACGACGTCGTAGTTCAGCGCTCGGATGTGCTGGCTGAGCGCGTACCCGAGGTCGCCCGCGCCGACGATGCCGAGGACGACGAACGCGCGGAGGTTCACGTCGAGCCCGTACAGGATCGTCCCGGTCAACGTCGGCGTCAGGTGCCCGAGCAGCCAGGTCGTCAACAGCTGCGTGCGATTCGCCCCGGCCGACGCGAGCGCCTCGCGGGTGCCGTACGGGATCTCCTCCGCCGCGTCCGCGACGAGCTTGCCGACGAACGCGGTCGTGAACACCGCCAGCGCGCAGGTCGCCGCGACCGCGCCGAGCGCGAGCCCGAACGCGGCGACGAAGACCAGGATCAGCAGCAGGTCAGGGATCGACCGCAGCGTCACCAGCACCGTACGGGCGACGGCCACGACCCGCGGCGGCGCGACACCATGCGCGGCGAGCAGCCCGAGCGGGAGGCCGAACAGCACACCCAGCGCAGTCGCACCAAGAGCGATCGCGCACGTCTGCACCAGCCCGGCGAGCAGGATGGGCTGGATCGGGGCGAAGTTCGGCGGCCAGAACCGCCCCAGAGCGTCGAGAGTCCCCACCACGGTCTGCCAGAGCTCGGCCGGTCCCGCGCCCACCTGCCACGCCGCGAGCAGGACCAGCAGCAGGCCGAGCCAGCCGGCGACGTGGGTGACCGTACGCGGGCGAGTCCACGGCACCGTCGTTCCCCGAATGGGCAGACGACCACGCTGCGAAGGAGCACGCACCAGCAGCGACCGCAGCAGGACCGCGACGCCCTCGACGACCAGGACCAGCGAGACCGTGACGACCGCGATGCCCAGCGCCTCGCGGTAGTCGGTGAACCCGAACGCGGTCTTCAGGTCCAGCCCGAGTCCGCCGGCGCCGACCGCGCCGAGCAGGACCGACTGCCGGAAGTTGATGTCCAACCGGTACAGCACGGTGGCGGTGAACGCCGGCACCACCTGTGGGAGCACGCCCGCGACGAGCCGCTGCACCGGACCGCCGCCCGTACTGGCGAACGCGTCGCGAACGCCGTCGTCGGTCCGGTCGATCGCCTCGGAGAACAGCTTGCCCAGCATGCCGATCGAGTGCAGCCCGAGCGCGAGCACACCGGGCAGCGGACCGATGCCGATCGCCGCGACGAAGAAGACCGCGAACACGACGTCCGGGATCGCCCGGCACGCGACGATCACGGCCATCGCCGCCGAACGGATCGGGCGGTACGGCATCGTGGCCGCCGCGGCGAGTACGCCGAGTAACGCGCCGAGGATCGCGCCGAGTGCCGTACCCGCGAGAGCCATCCAGATCGTCTGCAAGGCGTGGCTCGCCGTGAGCATCGGGTCAGCCAAAGTCGGCGGCCAGGCCCTGACCAGCAAGGCCATTCCGGCCTGCGCGCCCTCGACCAGGCTGGCCGGGCTCGGGCCGACCAGCGAGAGCGCCGCCAGACCGAGAATCGCGAACGACAGCGGGAAGATCCACGCGAGGACGCGGCGCGTGGTCGTTGTCGCGTTCCTCGCCGGGACCGGAAGGTCGAGCGTCGTCATGCCGAGGAGGGCGCGGGCTCGGTCGCGTAGATGCGCGTGAGCCGTTCGGCGTCGAGCTTGGCGGTGAGACGGTCGAGGACGACGAGCCCGTCCCGCAGCGCGACGACGCGGTTGGTCCAGCCGAGCGCGAGGTCGACCTGGTGCAGCGTGCAGATGACCGTGAGCTGGTCTTCGAGGCAGATGCGGAACAGCACGTCCATCACGTTCGCGGCGGTCTCGGGGTCGAGCGACGACACCGGCTCGTCGGCCAGAACGAGCTCGGGCTGCTGCATCAGCATCCGGGCGATGCCGACGCGTTGCTGTTGGCCGCCGGAGAGGTTCTGGGCGCGTTCGTACGCGCGGTCGGCGAGGCCGACGCGATCGAGGCAGACCAGCGCGGCCTGCCGTTCGGCGCGCGGCCAGGTGATGATGCCGTACCTCGGGCCCTTGACCCGGCCGAGCCCGCCGACGAGAACGTTCTCCAGCACACTGAGCCGGCCGATCAGGTTGAACTGCTGGAACACCACGCCGACGCGGCGGCGGAGTGCTCGAAGCTCGGCGCCGCGGGCGGCGGCCACCTCGACGCCGAACACCTTGATCTGGCCGCTGTCCGGGCGGTTCAGGGCGTTGAGGTGTCGGAGCAGCGTCGACTTGCCGGAGCCGGATCGGCCCAGCAGGCCGACGAGCTCGCCCTTGCGTACGGTGAGGTCGATGCCGTCGCAGGCCCTTATGCCGCCGTACGTCTTGACGAGCGCGGACACCTCGACGACGGCCGGTGCCTCGACCTGGGTGTGCGGCTCCGTGGCCTGAGTCGTCATGCCAGGTGTCAGCTCTGCTTCGTGCACGAGCTGTTCTTCGTCGCCGCGCACACGTCGCGGACGGAGTCGAAGACCTTGTCCTCGACCGGCGCCAAGCCCCAGACCGCCGGGTCCGAGGTGATCGCGCAGTCGTCGGCCTTCGCACAGATGCCCTGCTTCACCAGGCTGTCGACGGTCGCGTCCTTGCTGAGCGCGTCCGTCAACTTCTGCTTGACATCGTCCGGGAGATCGGTGCGGATCGCGATCGGGTCGTTCGGAATGGGATCGGACTTCCAGATCACCTTGACGTCGCCGGCCTTGATCACGTTCTTGTCGATCAGCGTGTGGTCGACCATGTTGTCGAACGCGAAGCCGGCCTCACAGGTGCCGGACGCGACGGAGGTCACCGAGTTGTCGTGCCCGCCAGCCATCACCGGCTGGACGTCCTTCTTCGGATCGATGCCCTTGGACAGCAGCCCGGCGCTCGGGAACAGGTAGCCGGAGGTCGAGCTCGGGTCGACGAAGCAGACCTTCTTGCCCTTGAAGCCTTCCAGGCCAGTGATCTTGCTGTCCTTCCCGACGATCCCGTAGCTCTGGTACGTCGGGGGCATGCCCTTCTCGATCGTCGACGCGACCGGCGTGATCTTGGCGCCGTTGTTGACCGCGAGGACATACGACAGCGGTCCGAACTCGGCGATGTCGATCTTGCCCGACACCATGCCCTCGATCACCGCGTTGTAGTCGGTCGAACGGACGACGTTGACCTCGCGGCCGGTCTTCTCCTCGATCAGCTTCGCCAGATTCTCGTAGCTGACTGTCGGATCGACGTTCTGTTCGGCCGGAATCGCCGCGAGCGTCAACGCGTCGCCCCCGCCCGAGCTCGCGTTGTCACTTGCGCAGCCCGCGGCGGCGCCAGCGAGGAGCAGGGCGGCGGCGGCCAGCAGGAATGCCTTGGGTGCGGTCACGCTCCCCAACGTTCGGCCGCCCGAGGAGAGGCGGAGCGAGCAGCGGTGGTCCGTTCACTGACCGGCAGGTGAACAGCCGGCAGGCCCTGGTCAGGTCGAGGCCGGCTGGTGGGACTCGTACCGCCGCAGCCACTCCGCTCGGACCTCCGGCCGATGGGCCGGCTGGACGCAGAACTCGTTGCCTTCCGGATCGGCCATCACCACCCAGGCAACGTCGCCCTGGCCGACGTCGACGTGAGTAGCGCCCAGCCCTTCGAGGCGGGCGACCTCCGCGGCCTGGTCCTCGGGGCGCAGGTCGAAGTGCAGGCGGTTCTTGCCCGCCTTGGGCTCCGGCACCTTGATGAACAGCAGGTCGGGCACCACGCAGTCGTCGCGGCTGCCTTCGTGCGGCTCGACGACCCACTCGGGATCCTCGGCCTGGCTGATCACCCAATCCAGTGCTTCCGCCCAGAACCTCGCCAGTCGTCCCGGATCGCCGGCATCGACAACCAGTGCACCCATTCGCAGTCCCATGTGCTCACCCTAGGTGGCAAAGATGGGCAGTCGTTGCCCATGCCCGGCGCGCCGCCGGATACCTAGGCTGGCGGCATGAGCATCACGATGCGAGAGCTGCTGTTCGGGGCCGTCGACGAGGTGCGGCGGGAGCCGACCGAGTGGCGGTTGCGCGTGCGGTTCGGCGACACCGAGATCGTCGACACCACCAAGGCCGTCCTGGTGTGGGAGCCGCGCCGTGTCGTGCCGTCGTACGCGGTGCCGCTCACCGACCTGCGCGTCCCGCTCGCCACCAGCCAGGAAGCGCCGCCGGCCGATCCGGGCGGTCTGCTGCACCCCGGCATCTCGTTCGCCGTGCACTCGGCCAAGGGCGAGTCGTTCGACGTCGTCGTCGGCGAGACGACGCTGCCGGCCGCCGCGTTCCGCCTCGAGGACAGCCAGCTCGACCAGCACGCGGTGCTCGACTTCGACGCGTTCGACGCCTGGTACGAAGAGGACGAGCTCCTTGTCTCGCACGCCCGCGAGCCGTACCACTGGGTGCGGACCCTCCCCAGCTCCCGGCACGTCCGGATCGAGCACCACGGGATCCTCATCGCCGAGAGCACGAGGCCGACGTTCGTGTACGAGACCTCGCTGCCGGTGCGCTACTACCTGCCGCGCGAGGACGTCGTCGCCGACCTCACGCCCAGCAGCACGAGGACGGCCTGCGCGTACAAGGGGCACGCGAGCTACTTCTCCGCTCCCGGACTCACCGACATCGCGTGGAGCTACCCCGAGCCGCGCAAGCAGGTCGCCGACCTCGCCGGGCTCGTCGCGTTCTACGACGACCTGCTCGACGTGTACGTCGACGGCGTACTGCGCGAGAAGTCGAACTCCGTGCTCGCCAAGCTCCTCTTGGACGAGTTCGCCGTCCACACCGCTCCGGCCTGACCGACTTCCCTCACCGGGACGGGGTTTGGGTGGCTTCTGCCACGTTAGAAACCCCGGTTCGGCAAGGGAAGTGGCGGCGGTTGTGGATGGCGACCGAGGGTCTTGCGCGTCGGCTCTCGCAGCTTTCCCCCACGTTCGGCACCCGTTCACCGGCGGCCCCGAGCGTGGTTGTCATGACAACCGCGCAGCGGTATCTCGACATCGCCGACGAGCTGACGGCCGAGCTGGCCCGCGCTCCGGTCGGCGAACGGGTGCCGAGCGAGCACGCGGTCGCGGCCAGGTTCGAGGTGAGCCGGCCCACGGCGCGGGCGGCGCTGCAGGAGCTCGAGCGCCGGTTCCTCGTCCGCCGCGTGCGCGGGCTCGGCACGTTCCGCCGCAGCCGGATCACGTACGTCATCTCGGCGAACGACCCGCCCTCGTTCCACGAGACGGTCAAGAAGGCCGGCGCGATCCCGCACACCAGGCTGCTCTCCTGCACCACCCGGCGAGCCGTCGAACGCGAACGCCACCAGCTGCAGCTCGACGGCGGCACCGCCGTCTGGGTGGTGGAGCGGTTGTTCGAGGTGAACGGCGAGGTCGCCGGCTTCGCCACCAGCGTGCTCCCCCACAACCTGCTGCCCGGCTTCGCCCGCGCGCTCGCCGACGACGGATCGCTGTTCGCGACACTCCGCCGGAGGTACGGCTTCCTGCTCGTCCGCTCCCAGTACCGGCTCGGCTTCGACGTGCCCTCCGAAGTCGTCGCCGGTCATCTCACCGGCGGCGACCGCGGCCCACTCTGGCTCGCCGAGAGCGTCAACCGGGTCGCCGGCGACAGCGGTCGCCGCATCGAGTACTCGCGTACGTACATCCGACCGGAGGTCCTCGACGTCGTGTTCGAGCTGGACGAGAGCCGATGACGTTCACCCCTGACCAGCGCGCGGAGCTGTTGGCCGCCGCCTCTCCGGACGAGGTCGTCCCGGTCGCCGAACGACTCGTGGAGAGCGGCGTCCTCGGCGACGTCGCCGTCCTCGCCGGGCCTGAGATCGGCATGGTGATGATGCAGGTCCGCGAACCCGTCGTCGAGGAACGGTTCTATCTCGGCGAGGTGCTCGTGACGAGCTGCACGGTCGAGGTCGCTGGCGCGACGGGCTGGTGCGTACGCGCCGGCGACGACCGCGTCGCGACGCTGGCCGCCGCGCTCCTCGACGGAGCGGCGGCCGCCGCACTGCCGGCGGCAGCCGAGGTCGAGACGTTGTGCCAAGCCGTCGCGGACCGCCGCGAACGAGCCCTCGCCGCCGAGTGGGCCGCGTTGGAGCCGACCATCGTCGCGTTCGAGGAGCTGACCTGACCGTGCCCGCGATGTCCACGCCGGTGGGCCAGCAGGTCGCCGCGATCCGCCGCACGCCTGCCCAGGCGCAACGAGATTTTCGCACGCTGCTTGACGTTCTGGCCCGCCCGGGCAGCATCGGGACACTGCTCCCGCCACCCGAAGGACCCGCGGCGGTCGTCCCGGTGATCGGGCTCGCCGACCTCGAGGTGCCGCTCGCGATCGTCGCCGACTCTTCTGACGCGAGGTGGACGCGGGCGGTCGAGGTCGCCACGCAGGCACCGATCGTTCCGCTCACCGAGGCCCGGATGGTGCTCGCGCTCCGACCTCTTACAACGGCGGAGCTGTCCAGCCTCCACCGCGGCGACCCGATGCATCCCGAACACGGCACGCGACTGGTCCAGAGCGTCACCGGGCTTGGTGTCCCGAACCGCCAGGCCGGCGTCAACCTCCGCTTGACGGGGCCCGGCGTGCCGGGCGAGCGGCGGATCGCCGTCCGCGGGCTGCCGACCGAGTTCTTCGCGACGCTCTCGGCTGTCAACGCCGACTTCCCGGCCGGCGTCGACACGTTCCTCGTCGCCGGGAACGGCCTCGTCGCCGGTCTACCGCGCAGTGTCAACCTCGACTTGTCAGGAGCTGTCTGATGGGGTACGCGGCCGCACGTGGCGGCACCGAAGCGATCCTCGCCGCCGAGGACCTCGTCCGCCGCGCCCGCGACGGTGGCGGGAGTGCGTGGCTGGGACTCGACCAGATCGGCGAACGACTCCGCCTCGCCGTCGACCGGGTCCAGGGCGAGGGCGGACTCTGGGCGCCGGAGCTCGCGGCCAGGGCGTTCCGCCAGGCCGAGGGCGACGTCTCCGAAGCGGCGCAGATCCTGCGCGCGCACCGGTCGACGATCCCGCGGCTCGCGTACTCCGAGCCCGTGCACGCGGACGAGCTCTCGGTGCAGCGGCGGATCTCCCCCGCGTTCCGCAACCCACCCGGGCAGCAGTTGCTCGGCCGCACGCTCGACTACGTCGGCCGGCTGCTCGACCTGATGCCGGAGCCGGAGGACGCCGACTCCCAGCCGGCGACCCACGTTCACCACCACGACCACCCCGCGGCGCCGGTGGAGACGAACGGCGTCGATCCGCGCCACCCACCGCGGCTGCTCGGCCTGCTGCGCAAGATGGATCTCGTCGTCGACCGCCGTTCCGAGGACGACCCGGAGCCCGACGACATCACCCGCGTCCCACCACGGCCCGGCTCGGCGCAGCGCTCCGCGCGGCTCACCGCGATGGCGCGCGCGGAGACCGGCGCGCTCGTGCACCTGTGGTACACGGAGACGTTCACGCCGACCAAGCACCAACACGAGTTCCCCGGTGAGGTCCGGCACGGCACGCTTCCCGTACGACTGCGCCACCCCGTCACCGGCAACCCGGTCACGGTCGCCGAGGTGCGCGTCACCGAGGTCGAGACGATCGACGACCTGGACCGGCTCGACGAGGACCGTACGCGGCTCGACATCGGCTACGGCATGTGCTTCGGCCACAACGAACGCAAGGCGATCGCGATGGCCGGCCTCGACCTGCTCGTCCACCGCGACAAAGGCCAGACCGACCTCGAGCAGCGCGTGCTGCTGACGCTCGACGGCATCGAGTCGTCCGGGTTCCTCGAACACCTCAAGCTGCCGCACTACGTGGACTTCCGCTCGGTGATCGACCGCAAGCGCGCCGTCCGCCGTCCGCCCGCGGAGGCCGTTCGATGACGTTGTGGGCACTCGCCGGCGAGAACGACACGTCCGGCATCTTCGACGAGCTTTCCAAGCGCGAGGTCCGCCGCGCCGTCCTCACTGCCGTCGCGGTGCCCGGCTACCAGGTGCCGTTCGGCTCCCGGGAGATGCCGGTCGCCCGCGGCTGGGGCTCGGGCGGGCTGCAAGTCACGCTCGCGGTGGTCGGCGCCGAGGACCAGCTGAAGGTGATCGACCAGGGCGAGGACGCCGGTGTTAACGCGTCCAACCTGCGCAGGCTGATCGTCGGCCAGGTCGGCTGCGCGGAGGTGACCGACACGAGGAAGGCGACCGTGATCCAGTCGCGGCACCGGATCCCCGAGACGCGGCTGCGCGACGACCAGGTGCTGGTGTTGCAGGTCCCGGTGCCGGAGCCGCTGCGGCTGGTCGTCGGCGACGCGCGGGAGCAGCAGCGCATGCACGCCGAGGCCGATTACGCGAAGATGTGGGTGAGCCTGTACGAGGACATCGTCCGCAACGGTGTGATCATGCAGTCCGCGGGATATCCGTGTTTGGTCAACGGGCATTACGTTTTCGCGCCGTCCCCGATCCCCCGCTGGGACGTACCCAAGCTGCACCAGTCCGACCACCTGACGCTGCTCGGCGCTGGGCGGGAGAAGCGGATCTACGCGGTGCCGCCGCACACCGACGTCGAACCGCTCACGTTCGAGGACGTGCCGTTCGAGACGGAACGTACCGACGGCGCCGCGTGTCACTTCTGTGGCGCCGACGACTCCTACCTCGTCGAGGTGCCGTCGACGGACGGCTCGGTGAGGTGGGTCTGCAGCGACACCGACCACTGCGACCGCCGGAGGGAGGACGCGTGAGCGACTGGCTGCTGCGGGTCGACCGGCTCGGCAAGATCTTCGGGCCTACTGGCCCCGACTCGTTGCCGGGCACGGGACCCGTGTACGGGACCGCCGTCTCCCCCGCGACCGGTGCTGTCGTGGCCTGCTGGGACGTGTCGTTCGAGGTCGCGCCGGGCGAGGCGCTCGGCGTGATCGGCGAGTCCGGCTCGGGCAAGTCGACGTTGCTGCGGTGTATCGCCGGCGACGATGTGGCGACCTCCGGCTCCGCGTACCTGCGTACTTTCGAACGAGGCAAGGCGAATCTGCTCGAGCAGCCGCCGAGCGTGCGGCGGCGGCTACGGATCGACCAGCTGTCGGTCGTCTACCAGAACCCGGCGACCGGCCTCGACCTGAACCTCTCGGCGGGCGGCAACGTCGCGGACCGGCTCACCGCGGCGGGCTGGCGGCACTTCGGGCGGATCCGGTCGCGGGCGAGCGAGCTACTGGAACGTACGGAGGTGCCGCTCGTGCGCATGGACGACCAGGTGAGCACGTTCTCCGGCGGCATGCAGCAGCGCGTACAGATTGCCAAGGCACTCGCGAACCGGCCACCGGTGTTGCTGCTCGACGAACCGACAACCGGGCTCGACGCGTCGGTCGCGGCGGGCGTGCTCGACCTGCTGCGCGGGCTGCTCGAGGAGCTGGAGGTCGGGGCGGTCGTCGTGTCGCACGACTTCGGGGTGATCGAGATGCTGACGCGGCGCGTGCTGGTGATGCAGCACGGCCGGGTGGTCGAGGCAGGGCTGACCGACCAGCTGTTCGAGGATCCGCAGCATCCGTACAGCCAGCAGCTCGTCGCGGCGGCCCGCGGATGAGCGCGGTGTTGGAGGTTCGGGGGCTGCACAAGGCGTTCGTGCTGCACACGATCGACGGGCGCGAGGTCTCGGCGTTGCGCGGGGTGGATCTCGCGGTGCGCGCGGGCGAGCATGTGGCTCTGGCGGGGCGGTCGGGTGCGGGCAAGTCGTCGTTGCTGCGTTGCGTTTTCCGTACGTACCTGCCGAGCGCGGGGTCGCTGCTCTTCCGTACGGCGTCGGGGGCGGTCGTCGATCTGGTGGGGTTGTCGGACGCGTCGATGGCGGATCTGCGGGGGCACGAGATCGGGTACGTGTCGCAGTTCCTGCGGGCCGAGCCGCGGCGTTCGGTGCTCGAACTGGTC
This sequence comes from Tenggerimyces flavus, assembly GCF_016907715.1. Classification (NCBI taxonomy): domain Bacteria; kingdom Bacillati; phylum Actinomycetota; class Actinomycetes; order Propionibacteriales; family Nocardioidaceae; genus Tenggerimyces; species Tenggerimyces flavus. Next base: position 6,381,179 of record NZ_JAFBCM010000001.1, read on the forward strand.
GCGCGGGCGGGCGTCGCGCGCGGGATGCCGATCGACGACGCTCGTTCGGCCGCGGCTTCGGCGTTGGCTCGGCTCGGGATCGAGGAACGGTTGTGGGCCGTACACGCGACGGTCCTGTCGGGCGGCCAGAAGCAGCGGGTCAACCTGGCCGCGGGCACGATTTCCCCACCCCGGTTGCTGCTTCTCGACGAGCCGGTGTCGGCGTTGGACCCGGCGAACCGCGAGGCGGTGCTGTCGATGATCGCCTCGCTGTCCGACTCGGGGGTGGCGGTGCTGTCGGTGTTCCACGACCTGGAGGCGATCGAACGGTTGGCAACCCGGGTCGTCGTCCTCGCGGACGGCCGCGTGGTCGCCGATGGGCCGCCGGCCGCGACTCTTCGCGATTCCGAACTCGACCTGGAGGTGGCTCGATGACAACGATCTTCGCGCACGGGCAGGCGGTGCTGCCGGACCGCGTTCTCGACGACGCGGTGCTCGTGGTCGAAGACGGTCTGATCGTGTCGGTCTCGGCGGCGCTCCCGGGCGCGGTACCGCGCGGGGCGATCGATCTGCGTGGCGCGTTTCTCCTTCCTGGCTTGGTGGACAGCCACAGCGACGGGTTGGAGAAGGAGCTGCGGCCGCGACCGAACGTGGAGCTCGGCCTCGACTTCGCGGTGACGAGCTTCGAGGGTCGGGCGCGGGCCGCTGGGGTCACGACGTGCTACCACGGCATCGGGTACGAGGTGAGCGTGCGCAAGGAGCGGACTATCGAGCGGGCGCTGCAGATCGTTCATTCACTGCAGGATCGGGCGTCCAGTGGATGCGCGCTGGTCGACCATCGGCTGCTGCACCGGCTCGACGCGCGCGACCCAAACGCGCTGGCGGCTTTGCAACGTGCGCTTGACGGGCCTGTTTCCGACGACCTCGTTCCGCTGGTGTCGTTCGAGGACCACACGCCGGGGCAGGGTCAGTATCGAGACCCGAGCTACTACCGGAAGTGGTTGGAGGGCTCCGAGGGTCTGGACGAGCAGGAGGCGCAACGTCGGGTTGACGACCTGATCAACGAGCGCGCCAGCCGGGCTTGGCATCGTGACGTCGCGCTGCGTTGGCTCTCCGACGCGGCCGCTGCTGGGCGGGCGCGGCTGCTGGCGCACGACCCGGTGACGGAGGAGGAGATCGCCGTGGCCGCCAAGCACGGCGTCGCGGTGGCAGAGTTCCCGACCACGTTGGAGGCCGCCCGGGCGGCGCGGGCGCATGGCATGGACATCGTGGCGGGGGCGCCGAACGTTCTGCGCGGCGGCTCGCACTCCGGCAACGTGTCCGCGGCCGAACTGGTCGCCGAGGGCGTGGCGGACTCGTTGTCGAGCGACTACCTGCCGAGCGCCCTCCTGGCCGCGGTCTTCCGGCTGGCGTCTTCGCCCGTCCTCCCCCTACCGGCCGCCGTCGCCCTGGTGACCTCCGGCCCCGCCCGCACGGTTGGCCTCACCGACCGCGGCACCCTCACCCCCGGCCAGCGCGCCGACCTCGTCGCGGTGACGGTGGACCGTGGCTGGCCCACGGTGCGCCTGGTACGCACGGCCGACGACCAGCTGGGCCTGGTCAGCTAGCCCGAGCCCGCTTTGGGTCGGGGGCACCCTGGTCCCAAAGGTTCGGACGAGGGTGCCCCCGACCCAGCCACCCCGCCATCTTTGGATGAATCATCCAATAGGCCGGCCCCTCCACCCGCGACGCCCCGTGATCATGTACGTGATCATGAAGCCGAACTGGTCGTATTCGACGGGTTTGCCTTCATGATCACGCTCATGATCACGGGGCGGGTGGCGGCGCTGTTGGATGAAGGGCACCTTCATCCAACAGGTTTGGATGAAGGTGCCCTTCATCCAACGCTGCGGCCCGAGTGCTCCAGCCGGGGATCTTCGGCGTGACGAGCTCGTGCTGCGTCATTCTCGTCCGCCAGGGTTTTAGCCGGAGCCGTACGCGTCAAGGGCGCCATAGGCGGCGCTTCGCGCGGGATGGCGTCGCTGCGCGATCGCTTTGCGACCCTTGACCCGTACGACTCCGGCCAAAGGGCGGCGGGGACGAGAACGACGCCGCCCCTGGTCGACGCCCCCAACCCCTCGCGCCGCCAGCTCTCCGCGCGCCGGCCCGGCGCTTCTTGTGGTGAAGATGAAGCCGGGGCGCCCAGTCGACGTCGGAGGGCCGCGCTCGAGCCAGTGCCGCGCGCGCCGTGATCATGTACGTGATCATGAAGCTGGAGCCCCTCTATGCGCCGCTCAGCCTTCATGATCACGTTCATGATCACCGGGCACCGGCCTCGAGCGTTTGAATGAAGGGCACCTTCATTCAATAGGTTGAGATGAAGGTGCCCTTCATAAGAAACCGGTCGGCTCTTGACGATCCACCTCGCCATGGTTAAACGTATAACCATGCAGCAGCGGACCGGCCGGCCCACGTCGCGCGATGTCGCGGCGCTGGCGGGCGTGTCCGTGGCGACCGTCTCCTACGTGCTCACCGGCCGCGCGACGAAGGTCGGCGCCGAGACGAGGCAGCGGGTGCTGGAGGCCGCCCGGCAGCTGGACTACGCGCCGAACCAGTCCGCTCGCAGCCTCCGCCGCAGGAAGACCGAGCGCATCTGCCTGGTCGTCGGCTCGATCGGCGTTCCCGCGTACGACCAGCTCGCCCGCGAGCTGCACGACAAGGCCGACGAAGAGGGGCATGGGGTTCTGACGATCGTCGTCAACAACGCCCAGCGCGCCGCGCAGACGATCGAGCTCCTCCACCAACGCATCGCCGACGGGGCGGTGATCGCGAGCTCGGTGCCGTTCCTCGACGGCGACGCCCTCCGCGCCCTCGCCCGCAGCGGGCTGCCGCTCGTGGTGATGAGCAACGAGCTCGAGCCGGAGGGTTTCGACGTCGTTCGCGCCCCCGAGCGGCCGGCCTGCACCGAGGCGGTCGACCACCTGTTCGCGATCGGCCGGAAGCGGGTCGCGTACGTCGGCCACCACCGCGAGGTCTCCGGCGACTCGGGCAACCACGAACGGCTCGCCGCGTACGAGGACTCGATCCAACGGCACGGCGCCAAGCGGATCGTCGTCGACGGCGCGGACGACCGCGTCGTCGCCTACCGTGCCGTCGAGAATCTCCTGCGACAGAAGGACAAACCCGACGCGATCTTCGCCGCCTCCGACCGCGCCGCGATCAGCGCTATCTGGGCGGCGCGCGACGCCGGCCTCGCCGTCCCGACCGACCTCGCCGTCGTCGGCGTCGGCAACCTCGAGGACGGCCTGATCACCAAGCCACCGCTCAGTACGGTCGGCCCTCCCCAGCTCGACTTCAGCGCCACCACCTCGATGCTGTTCGAACGCCTCGCCGCGACCGACCCACCGGCAGGCCGCGAGGTGACGACGCCCTGGTCGTTCATCCAACGCGAGTCCGCCTAGGAGTCAGCCCATGACCACCACGAGACGCGATCTGCTCCGACTCGCTGGCCTCGCCGGCGTCGCCGCCGCGGCAGCGGCCTGCGCCGGGGCGCCGAAGGACCCGACCACGAGCGGAGGTGGCGACGCCAAGACGTTCAGTGTGTACTGGAACGCCGGCCACGCGTACAAGGCGTACGACAAGGTCATCGCCGAGTTCGAGAAGGCGCACGGCGTCACCGTCAACCTGAACAAGCAGCAGTGGCCCGACCTGCGGACGCGCCTGCTCGCCGACTTCGCGTCCGGCAACGTCCCCGACGTCGTCGAGGAGCCCGGCGGCTGGGTACAGGAGTTCGCGATCTCCGGCGACGCCCGCCCGCTGCAGGAGTACGTCGACGAGGACGGCGAGAAGATCGGCTTCCCGCAGGACTGGCAACCCGGAACGGTCGACCGCAACTCCTTCGAGGGCAAGGTGTACGGCGTCCAGCTGCACTACACCTGCACGCTTCTCCTGTACAACAAGGCGATGCTCACCGCTGCCGGTGTCGAGCCGCCGACGACCTGGAACGACTTCCTCACTGTGGCGAAGAAGCTCACCAAGGACGGCGTGCACGGAGTCGCGCTCAACCAGGACGCCGGTTACAGCTGGCCGTGGCTGCTGCAGAACGCGGTCAAGTACTACGACCCCGACAGCAAGCAGGTCCTCGCGCCGAACGAGGCCGCGGTCGAAGCCCTGCAGTTCCAGGCGGATCTCGTGCACAAACACAAGGTCTCCCCCGTTCCGACGCCCGGCACCGACTACTCCGGCCCGCAGAAGCTGCTGAGCGCCAACCGCGCCGCGATGATCCTCACCGGCCCGTGGGACCTGGCGCCGATCGCGCAGACCAGCCCCGACCTCGAGCTCGGCATCGCAGTTCCCCTGCACCACAAGACGCAGGCGACGATCTCGGCCGGCACCAGCCTGTTCGTTCCGGCCAAGGCGAAGAACCCCGAGCTGTCGTGGGACTTCATCAAGCGCATCACCGCCCTGGAGGTCGAACGTGCCGCCACGAAGGAGGTCGGCATGCTGATGCCGCGCCGCTCGTGGGCGCAGCAGCCCGAGGTCAAGAACGACGAACGCTACAAGGCGTTCTCGCAGTCGTTCCCGTTCGCGGAGGACTCGAGCGCGGAGCTCCGGCTCACCGGCAAGAGCGGCGAGATCGGCGAGCTGTACAAGACGCTCTACCAGAGCGTGGTGATGCGGAACGAGCCCGCCGCGAAGGCCGTGCCGACGTTCGTCGAAGCAGCCAAGAAGGTGCTCGGAAGCTAGGCATGCGCTCGCTCAACCGACGCTACGCCGTCACCGCGTACCTGTTCCTGCTGCCCGCGGTGGTGTTTTTCGGCATCTTCTTCTACCTGCCGATCGCGAACATCCTCTCCACCGGCACGCAGACCGGTCCGCAGGCGAACGTGCCTGCCGGAATCGACAACTACGTCAAGGCGTTCGGCGACGCCGCGATGCACAACTCGTTCAAGGTCACGCTGATCTTCGCCGTCGCGACGACCGTCGGCTCGATCGTGCTCGGCCTCGGGCTCGCGCTGCTGCTCGACCGTCCGCTCAAGGGACGCGTGGTGTTCCGCGCCGCGCTGCTCGTCCCGTACCTCACGTCGGTCGCGATCGTCGGCCTGCTGTGGCGCAACATCCTCGACCCACAGCTCGGCATCCTCAACCGGCTCCTCGACAGCGCCGGCCTCCCCCAGCAGCAGTGGCTCAACACCCACCCGCTCGCGACGATCGTCGCGGTGACGCTGTGGCAGCACGTCGGCTACACGATGGTGCTGTTTCTCGCTGGCCTGCAAGGGATTCCGGAGACGTACGCCGAGGCGGCCAAGATCGACGGTGCCAGCCCTTCGCAGCAGTTCTGGAGGATCACGCTTCCGCTGCTCGCACCGACCACGCTGTTCGTCTCGGTGATGTCGGTGATCTCCGGCCTGCAGGCGTTCGGACAGGCGTACATCATCACCGGCGGCGGTCCGGCGAACCAGACCGACCTGTACGTGTTCCACGTCTTCAACGTCGCCTTCACCTCGCGCGACTTCGGCTACTCCTCCGCGCTGTCGTTCCTGCTGCTGATCGTGATCGTGCTGTTCACCACACTGCAGCTGCGCGCTGGCCGGCGAGCGGAGGTGCAGTACTAGATGCGACGCGCCCTCACCTACGCAGCGCTCGGCCTGGTCTGCGCGATCACGGTCGTTCCCCTGCTCTACATGCTCTCGCTGTCCCTGCAGACCGAGGCCGAGACGCTCGCCGCCGACCCGGTGCTGCTCCCGTCGGACCCGCAGTTCGGCAACTACGCAACGCTGTTCGAGCGCGCTCCGTTCGGCAACTTCATCGTCAACAGCCTCGTTGTCGCGGGCGGCATCACGATCGCGCACCTGGTGTTCGACCCGCTCGTCGGGTACGCGTTCGCGAAGTTCCGATTCCCCTTGCGCAACACGCTGTTCGTGCTGCTGCTCGCGACCCTGATGGTGCCGTTCTTCGTCCGGATGATCCCGCTGTACGTGATGATGGCCAACCTGGGTTGGCTGAACAGCTACCAGGCACTGATCACGCCGTTCCTCATGGACGCGTTCGGCATCTTCCTCATGCGCCAGTTCATCCAACCGATCCCCGACGACCTCATCGCCGCGGCGCGCATCGACGGCGCGAGCGAGTTCCGCATCTACCTGCGGATCATCCTGCCGCAGGTACGGCCGGCGCTCGCGGTGCTCGGGCTGTTCACGTTCGTCTTCCAGTGGAATGAGTTCCTCTGGCCGCTGGTCGCGACGACGACCGAGAACATGCGCACGATCCCGGTCGGGCTCACGCTGTTCAACCAGGAGTACTTCACGCTCTGGCACCTCACCGCGGCGGGCTCGGTGATCCTGTTCGTCCCGACCGCGTTGCTGTTCCTGTTCAGCCAGCGATACCTCGTTCGCGGCATCACGTTGACCGGACTCAAGTAGGAAAGGCCGTCCACATGCGGGGAGAACGCCCGAACGTCATCGTCGTGTTCACCGACCAGCAGCGGTGGGACACGACCGGGGTGCACGGCAACCCGCTCGACCTCACACCGAACTTCGACGCGATGGCACGGTCCGGAACGCACGTCACGCAGGCGTTCACCCCCCAGCCGGTCTGCGCTCCGGCGCGGGCGGCGATCCAGACCGGGCGCTACCCGACCGCGACGGGCACGTACCGCAACGGGATCCCGTTGGCAGCCGAGAACCGCACGCTGGCGCACTGTTTCGGCGACGCCGGCTACGCGACGGGCTACCTCGGCAAGTGGCATCTCGCCGACCAGGAGCCCGTCCCCGCCGACCAACGCGGCGGCTACCAGAGCTGGCTCGGCGCGAACGTGCTCGAGTTCACCTCCGACGCGTACCGCACGATCGTGTTCGACGAGGACGAGCAGTCGGTAATGCTGCCCGGCTACCGTTCGGACGCCCTGTTCGACGCGGCGATCCGGTTCGCCGCGGACCACGTCGACGAGCCGTTCTACCTGTTCCTCTCGCTGATCGAGCCGCACCACCAGAACGAGGTCGACTCCTACCCCGCTCCGACCGGCTACGTCGAGCGCTACCAGGGCCGCTGGCTGCCGCCCGACCTCGCCGAGCTCGGCGGGACAGCCCATCGGCATCTTGGCGGCTATCTCGGCCAGATCAAGCGGGTCGACGAGGGGCTCGGCCGGCTGTTCGACGCGCTCCGCAGCCTCGATCTGCTGGACGACACGATCGTCGCGCAGACGTCCGACCACGGCTGTCACTTCAAGACGCGGAACTCCGAGTACAAGCGGTCCTGTCACGACGCGTCGATCCGGGTGCCGCTCGCGCTGCGCGGTCCGGGCTTCGACGGCGGCGGGGCCGTCGCGCGACCGGTCAGCGTGCTCGACCTGCCGCCGACGCTGCTCGCGGCGGCCGGCGTGCCCGTGCCGGACGCGATGGACGGGCGGTCGTTCCTGCCACTGCTCGCCGACGCGCGGGCGGACTGGCCGGAGGAGGTGTACGTCCAAGTGTCCGAGTCGGAAGTCGGCCGGGTGCTACGAACGGACCGCTGGAAGTACTACGTGGTGGACCCTTCGGCGGATGCCTGGGACGACGCATCCGGACTTTCGTATGTAGAGACAGCACTTTATGACCTGGCCAACGATCCCTACGAACTGGTCAACCTGGCCGGCTCCCCGGCCCATCGTTCCGTCGCCACCGCCCTTCGAGGGGTACTGCTGCGACGAATGGCCCAGGCCGGCGAGCCGACGGCCACGATCTCCGAAGCACCCACCCCCACCCTCGAGCTGGGTGGGCAGCGCCGGGTGGACCCGATGGTGCACGACGGCCGCTACGTTCCGACCAGGTTCGGGCACCAACCCGGCCCGAACGGCTGAAGCAGTCGGAAGGAATGGCACGATAGCGCCATGGCCGCCTTTCTCTATCTCGCCGCGGGGTCCGACCTCACCCTGGCCGACATCGCCGCCTGGGTCGACCGAGCCCGTGCGCTTGGCGCCACCGACGGCACCCCGGTCCAACTCGGCGAGCCCCCGGCCGCGATCAACCGCTCCGGCACCAGCGCCCTGACGATCCCCGTCACCGTCTCCAAGTCCGTCCTGCCACCGGCGTGAGGCTCGGCCGACCGGCCGCTGCCGTGGGGTTCACGTTTCTGCGGATCCCGCTGATCTTCGGCTGCCTCGCGCTGGCCTACGTCCTGTTCCGCGCCGCGGGTGAGCCGCACGCCCTGGCGCTCGCGCTGTCGACCTCCACGATCGCGGTCACGCTCACGAACGTCGTCAACCTGGCCTTGCTCCGCCGCGGCGTCCACCGCGAGGGCGGCCGGCTTCGCGAGCTGGTCGGCTTCGACCGTACGCGGATCGGCCGCGACGTCGGCTGGGGACTGCTCTGGCTGTTCGTGCTGTACGTGCCGTTCGCGCTGACGCTGCTGGTCGTCCCGCTCGTGCTCCGGGCGGACTACGAGGAGCTCTTCGTCGGCGTCTACGCCGACAGCACCGGCACGGCCGTTCCGCTCTGGCTCGGGCTGGGCATCGGCGTGCTGTTCCCGTTCCTCAACGCGCCGACCGAGGAGCTGCACTACCGCGCCTGGGCGCAGCCGCGGGTCGGGATCGCGGTGATGGCGGTCGCGTTCGGCCTCCAGCACCTCGCGTTCGCCCCGAGTTGGCAGGCGGCCGTGGCGTACGCGATCGCGTTCACGCTGTGGGGCGCCCTCGCCGGGATCATCTACCAGCGGCAGGGGCGACTGGTGCCGCTGATCGTGGCGCACTTCCTGACGAACGCGCCGTTCGGCATCCTCCCGTACGCGTTCGCGCTCAGCACCTAACCTCGGGATTTCAGGTGTTGGTGGGCGACATTGGCCTGGGAAGACGGAAGTGCCTGTCATGCTGGGAAACTTGGGACGGCGACATCTCGAGTGATCCGAGCGGGAACGCTCTCCGTAGGTGAAGCGTCGTGGTCGCCTTACCCGGCCAGTGGCCGCTCTACCTGGCGTCCACCCCACGTAAAGCGGCAAATGATCATGTAAACATGATCATTGGCCCCAAGGGGCGGGGCCGTGCGTACCCACCGCTGGACGAAAGATCGAGGCTAGGGCAAGGCTAGGGCACGGTCGTCCAGGCGCCGTACATGCAGGGCCCGATCACGATCCCCTGTTCGGCGTGGACCTCGGCGAGCAGCCGATCGGTCAGTGTGTCCTGGTCGACCTCGGCCGCGGTGGCGATGCCGAGGCGTTCCATCAGCGGGAGGGCAGCGGTCGCCACGTTGGCCCAGCCGAACGCCACCGCACGTTCGCCGCCGCCGACGGCCGACTCCATGACCAGCTCCGGATCCGGCAGACCCGCGGCGTGGAACGTGGCGAACAGGGACGGGCCCATCCGCTGGTCCACCTCGAGGGTCTCGAACGTCTCGACGATCCAGGACCTGAGCTGTCGCCAGGTAGGCCCGTCGACGGTCGACCAGGTGTAGGTCATGTCCGGCTCCTGCACGCAGACCAGCCCGCCGCTGCGCACCAGCCCGGCGGCTCGGCGCAGCGCCAGCACCGGGTCGGCGAGATACATGAACACCCCGCGCCCAACGACCGCGTCGAACTCACCGTCCTCGGTGGTCAGGGCTTCGACGCTGCCCACGCGGAACTCGAGGTTGCCGAATCCGGCACTCGCGGCCAGCCGCGCCGCCCGTTCGACGGCCTCCGGATCCCGGTCGACGCCGACGACACGCCCCTCCGGCCCCACGAACTCGGCGGCGAGGCGCGACACGTTCCCCACCCCGCTGCCGAGATCGAGGACCCGCATGCCGCGGGACAACCCGGCCGAAGCGAACAACCGCCGGGTCAGCGGATCGAGAACCCTCCCCTGAGCCAACAGCCGATCCTCCTCGACCTGCTGGTAGGTCGTGAAGTACTCCCGCTGGGCCATGTGACTCCTCCGAGTTCGTCGATCGGAGGGGGACGATAGGGGACTCCGCTATGGATCGGTTATCGAAGCGCCATAACGCCCGTTCAGTCGTGGAACACGGCGGGCACGTCCGCAACGAGCCGGTTGACCGTACGGGCGAACCGCTCGCGCTCGGGGGCAGGGAGGTCGAGGAGCAGCTCGTCCATCCGCGCGATCAGGTCGTCGTGGAACTCCGCGCCCGCCTTCGCACCCTCCGGCGTGAGCGTCACCAGGACGGCACGGCGGTCGTTCGGGTCGGCGGTACGGACGACGAGGCCGCGGTGCGCGGCGCGATCGACCAGGCCGGTGAGGCTGGACCGCTCGAGCCCGAGGATCGTGCACAGCTCGGCCATCCCGTGCGGGCGGTCGGCGAGCGTGCAGAGGATCTGCGCCTGCGCCGTGGTGAGGTCGTGGTCGCGCCCCACCTGGGCGTAGACCTCCTGCACCCGGAAGGCGAGCCGGATCAGCCCCGTGGCCGGACCGAGGGTTTGCTGCACCGTGCGAGCTCCTGCGTTGCGGTTGTTCGTGGCACGAAGTACTTTGTTCGTGGCACCAATAATACGTGACACGAACGAGGTTGGGAATGACGGACTACGGCCACGAGCTCACCTTCGGATCCTTTCTCACCCCGGTGGCGGCCGATCCCGAACGGACCATCGCCCTCGCCCAGGTGACCGAGCAGGTCGGCCTGAAGCTGATCGGGATCCAGGACCACCCGTACACGCCCGAGCTGCTCGAGGCCTGGACGATCCTGTCGGTGATCGCGGCGTCCACGGAGTCGGTACGGGTCACGCTGGACGTGGCCAACCTGCCGTTCCGCCATCCCGTCGTGCTCGCGCGCAGCGTGGCGAGCCTCGACCTGCTGACCGGCGGCCGGGTCGACCTGGGCCTCGGCTCCGGCGCGTACGCCGAGGTCGCCGAGGCGAACGGGATCCCGCCCCAGACGCCTGGCGAACGCATCGAGGCGCTGGAGGAGTCCATCGCGATCATGCGCGAGCTCTGGACTCCCGACCGCGCAGGCGTGACGTTCGAAGGCAAGCACTTCTCGTTGGCCGGCGCCAAGCGCGGGCCGATCCCACCGCACCAGCCGCGGATCTGGCTCGGCGCGCTCAAGCCGCGGATGCTGCGGCTGACCGGGGCGCGTCGCCGACGGCTGGCTGATGCCGAACAGCGGGATGTTCGGGCCGGACCAGACCGAGGCGATGCACAAGATCGTCGACGAGGCCGCCGTCGAGGCCTGCCGGTCGCCGAGCGAGATCCTGCGGATGTACAACCTGTTCGCCCAGTTCGGCTCGGGCAACGGGTTCCCGCGCGGCTCGCAGCTGGACTGGGTCCGCCAGCTCACCGAGCTCACGCTCACCCAGGGCGTCGCGACGTACCTCCTCGCGACCGACTCCGCGGACGACCTGCGCCGGTTCGCTGACGTCGCGGCTGCCGTCCGGGAGGCGGTCGCGGCGGGTCGGGCCGGGGACGTACCGACGCTGACGCCTGTACCGGCCGCCTCCGTTGGCGGGTTCGAGGTGCGGCCGACGCCGGACGACGGCGTACGTCGGAGCGACGAACGCCTCTGGGACGAGGCGGAGCGCCCGACCGGCCCGGTGCGCGACCCGAACCGCACCTACAGCCCGGACGCGGTGGCCGCCGCCCAGCAGCTGGTTACGATCCACGACAACCTGCGCTCGGAGCTCGACAACATTCGCGACCTGGTGGAGCAGGTGGCCGCCGGGACCATGGACGCCGGCCGCGCGCGGTCGGAGCTCAGCACGATGACGGTGCGGCAGAACAACTGGACGCTCGGCACGTACTGCGAGTCGTACTGCCGGTTCGTGACCATGCACCACGGCGCCGAGGACGCGCAGCTGTTCCCGCACCTGCGGCGCTCGGACCCGGCGCTCGTGCCCGTGATGGACCGGCTGCAGCAGGAGCACCGGGTGATCCACGCCGTTCTGGACCGGGTCGACCTGGCGCTGGTAGCCCTGGTCGACGGGACGGGCGACATCGACGGGCTGCGGAACGTGGTCGACCTGATGACCGACACCCTGCTGTCCCACCTGGCGTACGAGGAGCGCGAGGTGCTCGAGCCGCTGGCCCGGTTCCCCCTCCACTAGCCGAATGAGGGGAGTCTTGTCCCGACTTCGCACCTTTGGTGCCGTTCACGAAAGGCGATTTTGCTGAGAACAGGGGCCTAGGTAGCGACAAATCAGCCTCCGGTGATCCAGACTCTGTCCGTTCGGGTGATCCCCCGCGAATGAAAGTCATCACCATCAAGCCCCTCGGAGGCCCATGTGTTCGGACCAGGCCGAACATTCGGCATAGCCCTTGCAGGGTTGTCTGCCGCAGCTATCGCTCTCGCTACCATCCCGGCCACGGCCGCCGCTCCCGGATCCGGGGACAGCGCCGGTAAGCCGGTCGTGACCTCGGCCAACCCCGCGCCGACGTACAAGAGCGGTACGTACATCGTCCAGCTCGCCGACCAGCCTGTCCTCTCCTACGAGGGCGGCCTGTCCGGGCTCAAATCCACCAAGCCCGCGGTCGGCGCCAAGGTCCGGCGCGACAACGCGGCCGTGAAGAGCTACCGCTCGTACCTCGGCAAGCAGCGCGGCAAGCTGCTGGCCAAGATCGGCGGCGCGAAGAAGCTGTACGACTACGACTACGCGTTCGCCGGCTTCGCCGCGAAGCTCACCGGCGACCAGGCCGCGGAGCTCGCGAAGACGCCCGGCGTGCTGTCGGTGACGAAGGACGAGATCCGCAAGCTCGACACCTCGACCACCCCGACGTTCCTCGGCCTCACCGGCAAGGGCGGCATGTGGGAGAAGCTCGGCGGCATCGACAAGGCGGGCGACGGCGTGATCGTCGGCGTGGTCGACTCGGGCTTCTGGCAGGAGAGCAAGAGCTTCGCGCCGATCAAGACCACGAAGGCCTCCGACCGGCTGATCAAGCGCAAGTTCGACGGCACCTGTGACAAGGGCATCGAGCAGCCGTACGTCAAGTGCAACAACAAGGTCATCGGCGCTCGCTACTTCCTCGAGGGCACGGGCGTCGACAACGTCGACAAGTCCGACTACATCTCGCCGCGCGACGGTGGCGGTCACGGCTCGCACACCGCGAGCACGGCGGCCGGCAACAACGGCGTACCGGCCGTGGTCGAGGGCTCGAACCTGGGCAACGTCAGCGGCATGGCGCCGCACGCGCGGCTCGCGATCTACAAGGTGTGCTGGACGACCGGCGGCGGGGGCTGCGCGGGCTCGGACAGCGTGGCCGCGATCGACACCGCGATCGCCGACGGCGTCGACGTGATCAACTTCTCGATCAGCGGGTCGACCGCGAGCGTCGTGGACCCGGTGGAGCTGGCGTTCTTCCGCGCCGCCCGCGCGGGTGTCTTCGTCGCCGCCTCGGCCGGCAACTCCGGTCCGGGCTCGAGCACGGTGGCGCACAACAGCCCGTGGCTGGCGACGGTGGCCGCTGGCACGCACGACCGCGTGTACGAGTCCTCGGTGACGTTGGGCAACGGCGCGACCTACGCCGGCGTTGGGCAGGGCGCGGCCGTTCCCTCCTCGCCGGTCGTCCTGTCGACGGCCGTCGGCCTGCCGGGCAAGCCGGCGAACGAGGTCCAGCTCTGCTACATCGGCGCGCTCGACCCGGCCAAGGTGGCGGGCAAGATCGTCGTCTGCGACCGCGGAGTGAACGCGCGCGTCGACAAGAGCGCGGCGGTCAAGCAGGCCGGCGGTGTGGGAGTCGTTCTCGCGAACACCTCGCCGAGCTCGCTGAACGCCGACCTGCACACGCTGCCGACCGTGCACGTCGACGAGACGGCTGGCGCGGCGATCAAGGCGTACGTCTCCGCCAACCCGGCGGCGACCGCTTCGCTCGCGCAGGGCACCGGTGTGGCTGGCGCGGAGGCTCCGTGGGTGGCCTCGTTCTCCTCGCGTGGACCGGCTCTGGCCGGCGGTGGCGACCTGCTGAAGCCGGACATCATGGCGCCTGGCGTCGACGTTCTGGCCGCGGTGGCACCGCCGTCGAACAGTGGACGCGACTTCGACTACTACTCAGGTACGTCGATGTCGTCGCCGCACATCGCTGGCCTGGCCGCCCTGGTGATCCAGGCGCACCCGCGCTGGTCGCCGGCGGCGGTGAAGTCGGCGCTGATGACGACCGCGACAACCCTTGACAACAAGGGGAATCCGATCACGAATGACACCGGCACTCCCGCGAGCGCGCTGGACTACGGCGCTGGGCAGGTCGTTCCGACGAAGGCGCTCGACCCGGGTCTGGTGTACGACAGCGGCCCGAAGGACTGGATCCGCTACCTGTGCGGGCTCGGGCAGCTGCCCTCGTCCGACCGGAACTGCAAGAAGCTCGGCAGCATCGACGCGAGCAACCTGAACTACCCGTCGATCGCGGCTGGCGACCTGGCCGGGGATCAGACGATCACCCGTACGGTGACGAGCGTGTCGCGGTCTCGTTCGACGTACACGGCGCACGTGTCGTCGCCGGCTGGCTTCTCGGTGTCGGTGGTGCCCTCGAAGCTGCGGCTGTCTCCTGGGCAGTCGGCGAAGGTCAAGATCAAGTTGACGCGTACGTCGGCGGCGTTCGACGCGTACGCGTTCGGCTCGCTGGTGTGGAAGGACGGCAAGCACTCCGTTCAGAGCCCGATCGTCGTGAAGCCCGTGCGGGTGGCGGCGGCTCTGGAGGTGCGCGGTGCTGGCGCTTCGGGGTCGGCGAAGATCGCGACGAAGGCCGGCTACACGGGAACGCTCACCGCTTCGGCCGCCGGCCTGGTGGCGGGGACGGAGAGCAACGCGACGTTGACGAACCCCGACGGCTCGGCCTTCCCGACCGATGCTCCGGCGGCGAACGACCACGTGGCGAAGTTCACCGTGCCGATCGCGGCCGGCTCGTCGTTGGCCCGATTCTCCTTGTACGACTCGGACTACGCGGCGGGAACGGACCTCGACCTGTTCGTCTTCAAGGCGGGCACGAACGAGCTCGTCGGCTCGAGTGCGGGTGGATCGGCTGAGGAGCAGATCGACATCGCGGACCCGGAGGCGGGCTCGTACGACGTGTACGTCGACCTCTTCGGCCTGGCGCCGGGAGAGACGTCGCTCGCGGTGAAGCACTTCACCTGGGGCCTGGGCTCCACGTCCACGGGCAACTTGACGGTGACGCCGGCCAGCCAGCCGGCGAAGAGCGGCAAGTCCAGCTCGGTGACGGCTGCGTGGACCGGTCTGTCTGCCGGGAAGCGGTGGCTCGGCCGAGTCGTCTACGGAGACGGAACGAACCCGGTGGGCTCGACGATCTTGCGCATCGACTCGTAACCGGCGCGTTCCCACAGGGGCACCCGCTGTCGAGACTCTCGACAGCGGGTGCTTCTTTGGTGTGCGGGGATTATGCCGCCAGCGATACGCCAGCGCGGCTTGCGAGACTAGCCATGCACGGGGGATGTGCTCCCCTCGCTCCGCATCGGAAGGGGGCGGCTTCACCATGTCATCAATTCGTTCTTCAGCAGCTCGAAGTTCACGTACGTGGACAGTGGATGCATTCCCGTGAATGGCCGTTTACCGTTCCCTCGGCCGATGCAAACGGCATCACCTCATCCGATCGGGGACTTGATGAAATCGACTCGAATTTCACCGAGGAGAATTGTGGTCGCTTTGATAGCAGCGCTTGTCGCGTTTATAGCGTCTATCTCGATGAGCGCCGTTCCAGCGGGAGCCCAGTCGACAGAAGTGGTGCCCCTCGCAGGGCAGCCGCACATCGACGCCGAGGGCAGTGGAAGGGTCGTGCACAAGGACTTCTTCTTCTCCGACTCTTCCGCTGGCGCAAAGGCGCGAGCGTGGGTGCACAGCGGAGTCGATTGCCGTGACTCGTTCTGCACCATCCAGAGATACAACAACGACAGATACCGCGGCTACAAGCTGACGGGCTGCGATATCTACGACCTCGACAACTTCGTCGGAGAATACGACGCTCACAATCATGGAACGTCGAGAGTCAACCTTCTCAACGACTCCTACGGCATTATCGGCTGGCGCGGCGGCGGCTCCGCGACGAATGTGAACTGGAGCCCGGTCGGAAAGATCGGCCTCTGCAACCGCTCCTGATCGCCCAACGCGGTACGTGGCCCGGGGAGCTCTTCCCCGGGCCACGTACTCAAAGGGACTCGAGATAACCGAAGAGCGTGGCGGTGGCTTGGAGGCGGAGGGTGCTGAGGCGGTCGAGGTCGGCTTCGCGGCGGGCCAGTTCGGCGCGGACTCTCTCGGGCTTGCGGGACTGGTCGGTCGAGTGCAGCTCGTCCAGCACGGGGCGGATCAGCTCGATGCCGTAGCCGCCGCGGCGGAGGATGGCGATGAGGTGGGCGTTGCGCTGTTGGCCGCGGTCGTACACCCGGTATCCCGTCGTACGGTCCCGCGTCGGCCGCAGGAGCCCTCGCTTCTCCCACAACCGCAGGGCTGACGTTCGCACCCCGAGCGACCGCGCCACCTCGCCGACGCGCAGGTAGGCCGACGAGGGCGGAGGCGCGTCCACCACCACGGCCTCGAACGCTCCCAGCACGCGGTCGATCCGCAGCCGCTCGGCATGCAGCTCGGCGTGCGACGCGTCCACCAACGACAACACGAGCGAGCGCGACCCACCGTGCACCGCCCGCAGCACCGACAACGCCGAGTCCCAGCCGTACCCCTTGATCAGCACCCGCGCCACGCGCAGCGCCTCGGCGTGCTCGGACGTGAAGACCCGGTAGCCGCTCGGGGTCCGCGACACTGGCGGCAGGAAGCCGACGTCGGCGTATTGGCGTACCGACTGCACCGACAGGCCCGCCGAACGCGCGAGGTCGACGAGCCGCGGCCGCTTTACAGCGGCGGTGGAGGCTTTCACGGTTCCGCGTGAGCGAGACACGCGTCAAAGTCTATAACTGCGGTTCAATGAGAAACTTTAAGCATGATCGAAGTCCGCGATCTCCGCATGACCTACCGCGCCCCCATCCGCGACGCCGGGCTCAAGGCCGCTCTCCGCACGCTCGTTCACCGCCGCTACCAGGACGTGAAGGCCGTCGACGACATCACGTTCGACATCCAGGCCGGCGAGGTCGTCGGCTTCATCGGCCCGAACGGCGCCGGCAAGACCACCACGATGAAGATCCTCTCCGGCATCCTGCACCCCACCGAGGGCACCGTCAGCGTCCTCGGCCACGTCCCCTGGCAACGCAAGACGACGTTCCTCCGCAGGATCGCCCTGGTGAGAGGCAGCCAACCGATCGGCGGCCCCGTCGAGCTCACCGTCCTCGACTCCCTCCGCTACCAGCAGCTTCTGTACGACGTCTCCGCCAAGGACTTCCGCGACAACCTCGAAGAGCTCACCGACCTGCTCGAGCTCGCCAAGCTCCTCCCCCGCCAGGTCCGCGCCCTCAGCCTCGGCGAACGGATGCGCGCCGGCCTCGCGATGACCCTCCTCTACAAGCCCGACGTCCTGTTCCTCGACGAACCCACCATCGGCCTCGACGTCAGCGCCGCCGCGATCGTGCGCAGGTTCCTCAAGAGCTACGCCGAACGCACCGGTGCCACGATCCTGCTCACCAGCCACTACATGGGCGACGTCCAGTCCCTGTGCCCGCGTCTCATCCTGATCGACAAGGGCAGCCTCCAGTACGACGGGCCGATCGACGCCCTCGCCGCGAAACTCGCGCCCTACAAACTGATCCGCGTCTCCGCCCCCGATGCCAAGCCCGACCAAGTCCCGCAGGTGGGCGAGGTCGTCGAGAAGGACGGCACCACCTGGGTCATCCGCGTCGCCCGCGACGAGGTCGCCCACGCCACGACCAGACTCCTGAACGAGCTCCCCATCGTGGACCTCGCGGTCGAAGAGCCCCCGCTGGAGAACGTCATCGACCGCGTCTACCGCGAGGGTGTCGCGTGACCCGAACGCTCGCCCTCACCAGGCTCGAGATCTGGCGGCAGATCCTCACCTGGTCCGGCTCCTGGTGGTTCGTCGTCACCCTCGCCGCCCAGGAAGCGATCTCGCCCCTCCTCGGCCTGTTCATCTGGACTGCCGTGACCCCTGGCGAGCAGGTCGGCACCTACTACGTGGCGCTCCTGGCCGTCCTCCTCGCCACCGCCTCCTACGAGGCCCACACGCTGTCGAACGGCATCTACGACGGCACCATCTCCCACGAGCTGCTCAAGCCACGCGCCACCTGGATCGCGGTTGCCGGCGAGAACCTCGCGATCCGCGTCTGGCTGATCCTGATGGGAATCCCCATGCTGGCCGTGGCAATCCCCGCGTTCGGCGTGACGTTCACCGCGACGAACCTGCTCCTCGCCGTCCCCGCGCTCGGACTCGCGGCGATCCTCCGCTTCTTGTTCAGCTGGGTCCTCGCGCTCTCCGCGTTCTGGACCGAACGAGCCCACGCCACGATGGGCTTCGGCGGCGTACTGATCTTCCTGCTCGGCGGATCGGCGGCACCCGTGCCGTTCCTGCCCGAACCGATGCGTTCGATCGCCAGTGCGCTCCCGTTCCGCGCGATGCTCGGCTTCCCCGCCGAGCTCGCCACCGGGACCGTCGCGGGAGCGGACGTCGTACGCGGATTCGCCTACCAGCTTGGCTGGATCGCCCTTTTCGCCATCCTCGCGGTCGTCTTCTGGCGCGTCGGCGTCCGCCGCTACACGTCCGTAGGAGGCTGAAACCGTGCTCGTCCTGAGGCTCTTTGGCGCCGGCTTCTCCATGTCGCTCAGGCGATCCCTCGCCCACCGCACGAACCTCACGTTCGACGTCCTCCTGGCGATCCTCACGCTCATCAGCGAGCTGGCGGTCGTCCAGCTGATCTTCACCCGCACCGACGACCTCGCCGGCTGGAACAGAGCCGAGCTGCTCGTCCTCGTCGGCACGTTCCAGCTGATGGCCGGCATCCGTACGGCGTTCATCGAGCCCAACCTGAGCTGGTTCACCGATCAGGTGCGCAACGGCAAGATGGATCTCTACCTGATCCAGCCGGCGTCGAGCCTGTTCCTGGCCAGCCTGAGCTCGCACTCGCCGGTGGCCCTCACCAGAGCGGTCCTCGGCCTGGCGGTCATCGGCGGAGGCATCGCGGACCACGGCAAGCTCCCCACGATCGCCGGCCTGCTCACCTGGCTACTACTGCTCGCCACCGGCACAGTGATCATGTGGAGCCTCGGCGTTCTCGTGTCCTGCTTGGCGTTCTGGGCACCACGGCTGGAGCTCGACATCCTGTTCAGCTCGGCACTGAACCTCGCGCGCTACCCGGTCGACATCTACAGCCGACCACTGCGCATCGTGCTCACCTACCTGTTCCCGATGGCGGTCGTGACCACGCTCCCGACCACAGCGCTGCTGCGCGGCCCGACCCTCGTCGGTACGGCGGCAGCCATCGCCGCCGGCGCCGGCATCGCGCTGCTCGCGATCGGTGCATGGTCGGTGGGCGTGCGCCGCTACACCGGTGCGACGTCCTGACCACGCAGGTGCACGTTCTCCAACAGGGCAACGGCAACCAGACAGGCGACCATGCTGGAGCCGCCGTACGACACGAACGGCAACGGCAGCCCGGTGATCGGCATCAGCCCGAGCGTCATGCCGACGTTCTCGAAGATCTGCGCGGCGAACCAGCACACGACGCCGCCGGCGAGCAGGCGGCCGAACAGGTCGGGCGCAGCGCGCGCGATGCGTACGCCGCGCCACAGCACGAACGCCAGCAACAGAAGCAAGGCGCTCGAGCCTACGAAGCCGAGCTCCTCCCCCGCCACCGTGAACACGAAGTCGGTGTGCTGCTCGGGAACGTACGCACCGCTCGTCCTGCTGCCGTGGAACAAGCCCGCCCCGAACAGCCCGCCCGACCCGATCGCGACCCGCGCCTGCTCGGCGTTGTAGCCGATCCCCTCCGGATCGACGCCAGGGTTGACGAACGCGGTGAGCCGCGCGAGCTGGTAACCCTCCAGCAGCCCCACCCGCACGGCGGCGTACCCGGCCGTCGCCGCGACGAGTACGAGTCCGGCGAGAAAGCGCAACGGCGTGCCCGCGAGCGCCAGGACGCCGAATCCTGTGACCAGCAGGACGAACACGGTACCGAGGTCGGGTTGGATCGCGACCAGCCCGATGGGCACCGCGGCAACGGCGAGCGCCCAGAGCAGATCGGACCGCGCCGATCGGGTCGAACGGCGGGCATTGTCTCTCCGTTCGGCGAGGACTACTGCCATCCCGACGACGATCGCGACCTTCGCGAACTCCCCGGGCTGTAAGGAGAAACCGCCCGGCAGCCGGATCCAGGACTGGGATCCGTTCACGGTCGCGCCCAGCACGAGCACGAGGACCAGTCCCGCCACCACGACCAGGTAGCAGGCCGGCGCGTACAGCCGCAGCCGGCGATGGTCGATCATCGCGACCGGAACGGCGATCACCACGCCGATCAGGATGTTGAGGATCTGCTTCAGCAGGTAGGCCTGCGGGTCACCACCGGTGAGAGACGGCCGGTGCGCGGTCGCCGACCACACCAGCAGACAACCCAACGCCAGCAGGGCGATCACCGCGACGAGCAGCGACCAGTCGAGCTGCCGGGCGGCGGTCGACCCGGCATGGCGAGGCGGAGCGACGGCAGTCATCGCAGCGCCTCCCACAATCGCCGCACCGCGGGACCCGAGGTGGCCGCGCCCGTACCGCCCTGCGAGACCATCATCACCACGGCGTACCTCTGGTCGAACGACGCGAACCACGATGTCGACTGCCTGCCGTCGACCTCGGCAGTCCCGGTCTTCGACGCGACCGGCGTCTTGTCGAGCCGGAACCCGGCGAACGGCGCCGCGCCCGTGCCCGACACCGTGGTCTTGCGCAGGGCCGCCTGCAGATAGCGCAACTGCGACGGCGTCAACGGCAGCTTGCCGGCCACCTTCGGTACCTGTTTCCGCAACGAGGGCTGCAGGAGCGAGCCGCCGTTCGCGAGCGCCGCGTACGCACGAGCGAGCTGCAACGGCGTCACCGTGGTGTCGCCCTGCCCGATCGCGAGCAGCGCGGCGTGCCCGGCGTACGAGGTCTGGCGTCCGACGTGGCCGGCGCGTTCGCCCGGCAGGTCGAGTCCAGTACGCCGACCGAAGCCGAACGCGGCGGCTGCGGCCTCGATCGCGTCGTCCCGCCGATGGTCGAGCCCGACCTGGTAGAAGAACGTGTCGCACGACACCGCGAGGGCGTCGGCGAGCGAGAGGTCGCCGTACGCGAGCGACTCGAAGTTGCGGAACGTACGGCCGACGATCTCCATCGTGCCCGGGCAGGGCAGCTGCTCCGACGTCCGGAAGCCGTGGGTGAGAGCCGCGGTCGCCGAGACCACCTTGAACGTCGACCCCGGCGCGTACTCGCCCTGCGTGGCGCGCGCCACCAAGGGCGCGTCGCCCGAGGCGAGCAGCCGCTTCCGCTCGGCGCTTGTTAGACCGTCTAGCCAGAGTGAGGGATCGTAACCAGGGTTACTGGCCATCGCGATCACTCCACCCGTTCGCGCATCGAGGACGACGATCGCGCCGGCGTCGGCGACGTACTTCCGCTTGGTGACCTTGTCGAAGCGGGTCCGCGTCGCGGCGAGGGTCTTCGCGAGCTCGCGCTCGGCGAGGGCCTGGATGCGAACGTCGAGGTTCGTGACGAGGTCCGCGCCAGGCTTCGCGGGCCGCTCGGACACCACCGACAGCACCCGGCCCTGCGCGTCGATCCGCACGGTCCGCTGACCCGGCGTGCCGCGCAGCAGCGCGTCGTACTGCTTCTCCAGCCCGGCCCGCCCGACCAGGTCGGTCGTCCGCAGTTCGCCGTGGGACGCGTCGAGCTCGGTGCGGTTGACCGGCGCGACGTAGCCGAGCAGATGCGCGGCGGAAACCCCATCGGGCTTGGGAAAACGCCGCGTCGCACGGGAGTCGACGACCACGCCCGGGAAGTGCTCCGATCGCTCGGAGATCGCGAGCGCTGCCTGGGTCGACACGTTCCGGGCGATCGGCACCGGTTCGTACGGCTGGCCGCTCCAGCACACCGGCGGGCGGCGGGCCCCGGGCGTCCCGCAAGGCACCGTCCGCGCGGCCAGGTCGGCACCGGGCTTCCCGAGGACGGAGCCGAGCCGGTCGTACAGCGCGGTCCGGCCAGGCTTGTCCAGCTTGCCGACCGCCGAAGGATCGACGAGCACGGTGAGGGCGCTCTCGTTGTCGACGAGCGGGCGGCCGTTCCGGTCCAGGATCCGGCCACGGACGGCGGGCACCGAGATCGTCCGCAGCTCGCCGACGTCGGTCATGGGTGCGCTGGGTTCGACAGGGCGGGCGACCTGCACGATCCAGAGCCGGCCGAGCAGGACGGCGACCAGCGTGAGCACGAGCAGCTGGAGGATGGCCATCCGCGCCGTGGTCCTCGCGTTCACTGCGGCGCGACCCGGGCTGACAGCGGTACGAGGACGAGCGCGAGCACCGCCGCGGAGAGGATCGACGTGCCGCCGGCACTGAGCAGGACCGACCAGTCGACTCGCGGATCGCCAAGCAGGACGTCGATTCCGGCGTACGTGGCGAGTGTGAGCGCGGCGCCACCGGTCATCGCGAGCACGCCGATGAGGACCCGGTGGTTGCCGTCGTCGGCGCGGGTCACGCCAGCGGCGCCGACGAGGTACGCCGCGAGCGTGAACGACAGTGCCCACAGTCCGGCGACCCCGTCCGCCGGCGGCGCGACGTCGACGAGCAGACCGGCGCAGAACCCCAGCACCGCACCGAACGCCGGCCCCCGCACGTACGCGAACGCCAGCACGGCGACGAGCGCCAAGGAGACGCTCGGCAGCAGCGTGACCTGGACCAGCCAGGCGACCAGAACGACAGCCGCGGCGAGCAGCATCAGCGCTCCCCCACCACGACACCGACGACATCGAGGGCAGTGAGATCGACGTACGGATCCACCGACGCCTTCGGCGCGACACCCGCGGTCGCCGGATCCACCGAGACGACGCGGCCGATCGGAATCCCCGCAGGGTAAGGCGATCCGTTCGGCGATCCCCAGGTGACCAGCCGGTCACCCTGCTTGACCCGGGCCGAGTGGTCGACGAGCTGCAGCGTCAACCTGGCCTTGCCGACCACATCGCCTGTCCCGTGCAGGAAACCGAGCTCGCGGCTCGTCTCCAGCCGCCCACCGACGGTCGACGTGGCGTCGCCGAGCAACAGGACGGTCGCGCTCGTCGTACCCGCGCGAACGACCCGGCCGACGAGCCCGTCGGCCGCGACCACGGCCTGGTCGGCGCGAACCCCGTCCCGCGTGCCGACATCGAGAGTCACCGTATGCGCGAAGCTCTGCTGCGCCCCGAAGCCCACGACCCGCGCCGGGACTGTGTGCCCGGCCGAGCGAAGCTGGTCGACGGCTCGCCCTTCCGCACGGCGTTCGGCGTCCGTCCGAAGCTGCCCGCGCAGGGCGGCGTTCTCCTCACGCAGTTTCAGCAGTTCGCTCCGCTGCTCGCCGAGCGAGGCGACATCCCTTGCCGCGTTGACGATCGGACGCGTCGCGACCCGCGCGCCGAGCTGCAGCGGAGCGACCGCCTCAGCCACCGCGGCGCGTACGGCGTTCAACGGAGACTCCTCGACCGCGAGGTCGACGGTGACGAGCGAGAACGAGCCGAGCAGGAGCAGCACCAGCAGCACCCGGGACCGCGGCCGCATCATCTCTTGCGGGGCTCGGAGACCAGCACCCGTCGAAGCGTCTCGAACTCCTCGACGCACATGCCGGCGCCGGCCGCGACCGACTGCAGCGGGTCGTCGGCGACCCGTACGGGCACCCCGGTCTCGTGCTGGAGGCGGGCGGCGAGCCCGTTCAGCAACGCACCGCCGCCGGTGAGGATGATGCCCCGCCGGACGATGTCGCCGGCGAGTTCGGGCGGGCAGGTGTCGAGCGTGGTGCGGACCGCGTCGATGATCGCGTTGACGGGTTCCTCGAGCGCCTTGCGGATCTCGTCGGTGGACACCGTGACGGTCTTCGGCAGCCCGCTGACGAGGTCGCGTCCGCGTACGTCCGCCTCGGGCTCGTCCGGAACGGGGAACGCCGAGCCGATCGTCGACTTGATCTCCTCGGCGGTGCGCTCGCCGAGCATCAGCGAGTACTCCTTCTTGAGGTAGGAGATCACCGCCTTGTCGAGCTCGTCGCCGGCGACGCGGATCGAGCAGCTCGTGACGATTCCGCCGAGAGAGATGATCGCGACCTCGGTCGTCCCGCCGCCGATGTCGACGACCATGTTGCCAGTGGGCTCGTGCACGGGAAGCCCGGCGCCGACCGCGGCAGCCATCGGCTCCTCGATCAGGTAGACCATCCGGGCGCCAGCCTGGTAGCCGGCGTCGCGGACCGCGCGCTGCTCCACGGTGGTGATGCCGGACGGGACGCAGACGACCAGCCGCGGCTTGGCGAAGTAGCGCCGCTTGTG
This sequence comes from Tenggerimyces flavus, assembly GCF_016907715.1. Lineage (NCBI taxonomy): Bacteria > Bacillati > Actinomycetota > Actinomycetes > Propionibacteriales > Nocardioidaceae > Tenggerimyces > Tenggerimyces flavus. The sequence goes on from NZ_JAFBCM010000001.1 coordinate 6,405,439, forward strand.
CACCTGCTGGATGAAGTACCGGAGCATCTTCTCGGCGGCGTCGAAGTCCGCGATGACGCCGTCCTTGAGCGGGCGGATCGCGGTGATCGTGCCGGGCGTACGGCCGATCATCTGCTTCGCGGCGGTCCCGACGGCGACGATCGTGTTGGTCGCGGTGTTCGTGGCGACGACGGAGGGCTCGCTGAGCACGACGCCGCGCCCGCGCACGTAGACGAGGGTGTTCGCCGTTCCGAGGTCGACGGCCAGATCCCGGCCGAGAAAGCTGTTCGCCATTTCGGTAGCCAGTTTGACACGCTACGTAGCCGTGGCTTGCGGTGACTCGCCGGGGTCATGTCCAAGCTTGGGTGAGATAGACCCGTTCTCGGGCGACGACGCCGTCGGCGAACTCGGTGACGACGACGGCGAGGGCGGGCTCGCCGTCGTCGTTGTCGAGGCGGTACTCGTGCACCCACACGTTCGGGGCGCGTACGGACCACTCAGCCGCGGCTCCGACCTGCGGGAAGTCCAGCCGCACGTCGTCGGCATACAGCGCCGACCAGCCGCGGTCGGAGCGGTGCTTCAGCAGCTTGTCGATCAGGTCTCGGGCGGTGCTCTCGTTCATACGTTCAAGCGTGCGGTGGCGCGAGACCGGGCGGCATGGGGAGGACTACTTAGATTTCCCATTCGGGCGCCTAGATGTCGGGGAAGAACAGCTTGATCTCGCGTGCGGCCGACTCCACCGAGTCCGAGCCGTGGACGAGATTCTCCCGGTTCGACAGGCCCAAATCGCCACGGATCGATCCCGCGGCGGCCTTCCGGGCATCGGTCGCACCGTTCAGCAGGCGTACGGCCTCCACGGCCTCGTCGCCCTCGAGCACCAGCGCCACGAGCGGTCCGCTGATGACGAACTCGCGCAGCGGCGGGTACCAGGCCTTCTCCAGGTGCTCGCCGTAGTGCTGGTCGGCCGTCTCGCCGTCGATCGTGCGCAGATCCATCGCGACGATCGAGAGCCCCTTGCGTTCGTACCGGGCCAGGACGTCGCCGACCAGCCCACGACGGACCGCATCCGGCTTGATCAGGACCAGGGTGCGCTCGGACACGACAGAAACTCCTTAAGAACGAGGTCACGACGGCAAAGCACACGCAGCGTAGCCGACGCTCATCCCTCGCTGGGTGCCTGGGCAGCGATCTTGCGGTCGAAGACGAGGCAGGCGAACCAGAGGATGCCGAAGATCGCGCCGAGCGCGAGCATGATCGACACCACGAATCCGCTCGCGAACGCGGCCACCTGCACCACCGAGCCGAGCACCACGCCGACCGGCTTACGCAGCGTCGCGGCCGCCGCGACGCACATCAGGACGATCGCCAGGCCGCCCCAGATCGCCAACCCACGCGGTGCATCGGCCACGCCGATCGCCACCGGGATCGCGAGCCCGACGATGATCGCCTCGAAGACGAGGATCGCCGACAGCGTTCCCCGCATCACCGTCACGTTCAGGTTCACTGCGCCTCGCCCCGTCCCAACAGCACGCGCGCCTCGCCGGCCGTGATCACCGAGCCGGTCACGAGCACCCCGCCCCCGCCCATCTCCTTGGCCTGTTCGTCAGCCGTGCGGACGGCGGCGTCGAGTGCGTCCGGCAGCAGCGGCGCGACCTCGACCCGGTCCTCACCGAAGATGTCGATCGCGATCTCGGCCAGCTCCGCGGCCGGCATCGCACGCTCGGTGGAGTTCTGCGTCACCACGACGTGGTCCATGACCGGCTCGAACGCCTCGAGCACACCTGCGACGTCCTTGTCCTGCATGACGCCGATCACGCCGACGAGCGGTTCGAACGTGAACGCCTCGCTGATCGCCGCCGCGGTCGCCTCGGCGCCGTGCGGGTTGTGTGCCGCGTCGAGCAGAACGGTCGGGCTCCGGCGGACGATCTCCAACCGCCCCGGCGACGTCACGCCGCCGAACGCCTCGCGAACGATGTCCGCGTTCAATCCCTCTGGGGCGCCGCCGGCGAGGAACGCCTCGACCGCGGCGAGCGCGCAGGCCGCGTTGTGCGCCTGGTGAACTCCGTGCAGGGGAAGGAAGATCTCGTGGTACTCCCCCGACAGGCCCTTCAGCGAGATCATCTGCCCGCCGACCGCGATCTCGCGCTCGACGACGCCGAACTCGATCCCCTCGCGGGCCACGGTCGCACCGACCTCGGCCGCGCGGCGCATCAGCACCTCGGCGACCTCGACCTCCTGCTGCGCGATCACCGCGATCGCGCCAGGCTTGATGATCCCGGCCTTCTCCCGCGCGATCTCCGGCGGCGTGTTGCCGAGGTACTTGGCGTGGTCGACCGCGATCGGCGTGACGACCGCGACCTTGCCGTCGGCGACGTTCGTCGCGTCCCACGTCCCGCCGAGCCCGACCTCCAGCACGGCGGCGTCGACCGGAGCGTCGGCGAACGCGGCGAAGCCCATCGCGGTGATGATCTCGAAGAACGACAGCGGCCGGTCGAGCATCGGGTCAGCCAGGTCGACGAACGGCATCACCTCGGCGTACGTCTGCACGAAGCGTTCGTAGTCGATCGGCTCGCCCGACAACGAGATGCGCTCCCTGATCTCAGCGAGATGCGGGCTGGTGAGCCGCCCGGTCCGTACGCCGAACGCGACCAGCAGGCTGTCGACCATCCGTGCGGTGCTGGTCTTGCCGTTCGTCCCGGTCAGATGGATGACGGGCGCGGCGTGCTGCGGCTCGCCGAGCAGCTCGCACAGCCTCTTGATCCGCTCGATCGTCGGCCCCTCGACCGACTTGTGCTCCGGCAGCCGCGCCAGCAACGCGCGCTCGACATCGACATACAGCGCGCGCTCTTCATCGCCTTGGGTCATTGAGTGATGGGCTCTTCCACGAAGGGGTTCTCGACGGTCACCGAACCGAACTTACGCCCATGCTGCAGATCCTCGGTAAGCAGCCTTGTCGCACCCGCCCGCTTGGCCGCCTCGATGATGAGTGCGTCCCAGAACGAGACGGAGTCACGCTCTTCCAGCTTCGACGCATCGAGGACGAGTTCCGGATCGGCTGTCACGACTCGCCAAGCCGAGTACGTGGTGAGGACCTCGCGGGCTGTCGACGCCGCCATCGGCTGGGCGAACTTCCTTGTCACCGTGTTGTAGAACTCCTGCATGACCTGAGCGCTGATGGCTCCAGCGCCGCCCTGCCACAGCTTCGACAACCATTCGTTTGCCCGCTTCCGCTTCTCAGGCTCATCAAGGTCGTAGGCGTACACCAACACGTTCGTGTCAACAAAGGTGATCGAATGCACCAAGGTCAACGGTCGTACAGATCCTCGCGTTTCCACTTGCGGCCTCCCCCATGCGTCGCGGCTGTGTCCATGAGCTCCATGGCACGCTTCCGCGCCGCTTCATAACGCTCATCTTCGTCAGCCAGGTGCTCGATCTGTTGAGCAACGAGCTGACTGATCGACGTGCCGCGCTTCTCGGCGACCACTCGGGCACGACTGATGACGTCCTCATCCAGCTGGACTGTCAGGTTCCGCTTCGCCATGCCCACAGTATGCCACGTGGAGCTGCCTGATTCACGCCACTATATCAAGCCGTCGGGAGGCCGGCGAGCTGGGATTCGAGGCGGGTGATCTCGGTTTCGGCGGTGGCGAGCTGGGCGCGGACCTTCTCGACGACCGGGGGCGGGGCTTTGTCGAGGAACTGGGCGTTGCCCAGCTTGCCCTCCGACTGCGCCTTCTCCTTCCGGGCCGCGGCGAGGTCCTTCTCCAGCCGCTTCCGCTCGGCCGCGACGTCGATGGTGCCGGCGGTGTCGAGCTCGACGGTCACGTTCTCCACCAGCAGCGACGCGGTCGGGGCGAAGCCGTCGGCCGGCGTTTCCAGCCGCAGCAACGTACGGATCGCCGGCTCGTGCGCGACCAGCACCGTCGATTCGATCCCGACCAGGCGAGCCGGCACGCGCTGGCCGTCCTTCAAGCCCTGGTCGGCGCGGAACCGCCGCACCTCCGTCACCAGCCGCTGCACCGCGGCCAGCTCGGCCTCGGCAGCGGCGTCGAGGTACGACGACTCGGCCGACGGCCACGAAGACACGACGATCGACTCGCCGCCGGTCAGCGCGAGCCAGAGCCGCTCGGTGACGAACGGCATCACCGGATGCAGCAGCCGGAACAACCGCTCCAGGACGTGGCCGAGCACCGCCCGCGAGGCGTCCGCGGCGGCGCCGCCGGCGTTGAGCGAGGTCTTCGCCAGCTCCACGTACCAGTCGCAGAACTCGTTCCACGCGAACGCCTGGATCGTCTCGCACACCTTGGCGAACTCGTACCCCTCGTAGTACGCGTCGACCTCGGCGATCACCGTGTGCAGCCGCGACAGGATCCACCGGTCCGCAGCGGTCAATGAGGCGGCCGGCGGCACGGGCGACGAGGCGGAAGCCCCGTTGAGCAAGGCGAAACGCGTCGCGTTCCACAGCTTCGTGGTGAAGTTACGCGAGCCCTGGCACCACTCCTCCGAGACCGGGACGTCCGATCCGGGGTTCGCCCCACGGGCCAAGGTGAAACGGGTCGCGTCGGCGCCGTACCGGTCGATCCAGTCCAGCGGGTCGACCACGTTGCCGAACGACTTCGACATCTTCTTGCCGTGCGCATCGCGGACCATGCCGTGTAGGACGACGGTCTTGAACGGCACCGCCCCCTCCGGCCCCTGGTCCCGCATCGCGTGCAGGCCGAACATCACCATCCGCGCGACCCAGAAGAACAAGATGTCGTACCCGGTGACCAGCACGCTGGTCGGGTAGTAGCGCGCCAGGTCTTCCGTCGAGTCCGGCCAGCCGAGGGTCGTCACCGGCCAGAGCCCGGAGGAGAACCAGGTGTCGAGAACGTCCGCGTCCTGGGTCCAGCCGTCGCCGGACGGCGGCTCCTCGTCCGGTCCGACGCAGACGGTCTCGCCGTCGGGGCCGTACCAGACCGGGATCCGGTGCCCCCACCACAGCTGCCGGGAGATGCACCAGTCGTGCATGTTGTCGACCCAGTCGAAGTAGCGTTTCGCCATCTCCGGCGGGTGAATCGCGATGCGTCCTTCGCGTACGGCGGCGCTCGCGGCCTCTGCCAACGGGGCGACCTTCACGAACCACTGCAGCGAGACCCGCGGCTCGACCACCGTGTCGCAGCGCTGGCAGTGGCCGACGGCGTGCCGGTACGGGCGGACCTCCTTGTCGATCCGCCCTTCCGCGCGCAGAGCCGCGACGACGGCGGGCCGCGCCTCGAACCGGTCGAGTCCCTGGAACGGGCCGTGCGCGGTGATCACGCCGTGCTCGTCCATCACGGTGAAGCTCGGCAGGTCGTGGCGGCGGCCGATCTCGAAGTCGTTCGGGTCGTGCGCGGGCGTCACCTTGACCGCGCCCGTGCCGAACTCGGGGTCGACGTGCTCGTCGCCGACCACCGGGATGCGGCGGCCGGTGAGCGGCAGCTCGACCTCGGTGCCGATCAGGTGCTTGTACCGTTCGTCCTCGGGGTGAACCGCGACGCCGGTGTCACCCAGCATCGTCTCGGCTCGCGTCGTCGCGACGACGATCGAGGAATCACCTTCCCCGTAACGGATGTAGACGAGCTCACCCTCGTCGTCGGAGTGCTCGACCTCGATGTCGGACAGCGCGGTGAGGCAGCGCGGGCACCAGTTGATGATGCGTTCGGCGCGGTACGCGAGGCCGTCCTCGTACAGCCGCTTGAACATCGTGAGGACGGCGCGCGAGCGCTGCTCGTCCATCGTGAACGACTCGCGGTCCCAGTCGACGGAGTCGCCGAGCCGCTTCATCTGGCCGAGGATCCGGCCGCCGGACTCGGCCTTCCATTGCCAGACCCGCTTGACGAACTCGTCGCGGCCGAGGTCGTGCCTGCTGAGGCCCTCCTTGGCGAGCTCGCGCTCGACGACGTTCTGCGTCGCGATGCCGGCGTGGTCCATGCCGGGCAGCCAGAGCGCGTCGTACCCCTGCATCCGGCGGCGACGGATGAGGATGTCCTGGATGGTGTGGTCGAGCGCGTGGCCGACGTGCAGCGAGCCCGTGACGTTCGGCGGCGGGATCACGATGCTGTACGGCTCGGCATCCTCTTTGCCGGAGGGCGCGAAGTAGCCGCGTTCGACCCAGCTGTCGTAGAGCGGTCCCTCGACGTCGGCCGGAACGAACGCCGGGGGGAGCTCGGGTTGCGCTGCACTCATGCGGGAAGTCTAGAGACGGCGTTCCGGCATGATGCACGGGTGACCGACACCTTCCGATTCCGCCCCGCGACGGCGGACAACGCGGCGTTCCTCGACGAGCTCACGGTGGAGGCGTTCAACTGGGCGCCGGACCGGGCTGAGCTGACGCTGGAGCAGATCCGTGCGGACGCTTCTCTGGCGAAGTACCTGGCGCCCTGGCCGGCTGCCGGCGAGTTCGGGGTCGTGGCCGAGTCTCTGGCCGGCGACCCGGCGGGGGCGGCGTGGCTGCGGTACTTCCCGGCTTCGTCGCCGGGCTACGGCTACGTGGCGGAGGACGTGCCGGAGCTGACGCTCGCCGTCGTCCCCGACTGGCGCGGCATGGGCCTCGGACGGCTGCTGCTCTCGGAGCTCGCTGCGGCTTCGCGTACTGCGGGGATCGCGCGAATCAGTCTGAGCGTGGAACGGGCCAACCACGCGGCGAAGCTCTACGCGGCCGCTGGCTACGAGGTGGTGGGCGGGGATGCGGACGCCGACACGATGGTCTTGACGCTCTGACCGCCCGTGGTGGTTTGGAATGAGGGCGTCCCTGTAGCGATCTATTCGATAGAGGGCGTCCCTCATTCGAAACGGTGGCCACCTGCCCGTGATCATGAACGTGATCATGAACGTGATCATGAACGTGATCATGAAGGCTAACCCGGCGTATACGACCGGTTCGGCTTCATGATCACGTTCATGATCACGGCGGTGTGGAGGGCGCGGGGTGGATGGGCCGGGCATTGGATGAAGGTGCCCTTCATCCAAGGTCCAGCGGTGACGTCCCGCCATTACCGCTCGGTCGCGCCGCCACCTCCGGTCGGTCGGCCCCGCCACCCCAGGGTCGTCGGCCCCGCGATCACCGGTCGGCCATCCCTTCGACGGCCGGTCGGCCGTCCCTTTCGGACCAGCTCGGCGCCCCCCCCGTTGGCCGTCGTCGATGGCTCAATGGTGGGCGGATCTCCTGCTCTGTCAGCGGATCGCTGCTGTTCTTGGCGCTTCGAGCTCGATTGATCTTTCGCGAGCTGTCCGGGATCGGTGCTCGCCGTGGGCTGTTGCGGCGGTCGATTTTGGTGGCCGGTCCGGGGCGCGTCAAGGGCGCCGTTTGGACGGCGCTTCGCGCAGTTTGCAAACGACGTCGCTTCGCGACCGCGTAGCGGCCCTTGACTCGCCCCGGCCCGGCCACCAGTTCTTAACGCGCCGCCCCACCCCCCGGGAACGGGTGCCCGGAGGAGGTTCCTTCTTGCTCGGGTCTCTTGCCGAGCTCGCGTTGCTTGTTGGCCCCGCTTGCGTGTGGTGGCGATGAAGCCGGGCGTTCCGTCCCTTGTTTTGAATGAAGGGCACCTTCATTCAATAGGTTCGAATGAAGGTGCCCTTCATTCGAAACGGCTTGTCTAGGTGGGTTGACGCCGTAGTCTCTGTCTATCACTGTAGACGGATGGTTCTGGACAAGGAACTGCTCGAGCAGGCGCGGGTTGCCCGTGATCGGCTGCTCAATCTGCAGCACGACGCCGATACGGCGAAGGTCGACTACCACCACCTCATCCGCGTCTTGCACGCCTCGGGCGCCTCGATGCGCGAGATCGCCGAGGCGCTCGGCATGAGTCATCAGCGCGTCCACCAGATCGTCGATGGCGGTGACGCCACCACACCTGGGCAGAAGCCCAACCGCCTCCTCCGAAGGTTGTCCAAACGGACTCCCACCGCGAAGGTCACCGACCAGCTCTTCGGGCAGCTGTTCGCCGACTCGCGGCAGGCGATCGCGTTCGCCCAGGAGGAGGCCAGGCAGCTCCGGCAGCCCTATCTCGGCACCGAGCACCTGCTGCTCGGCCTCCTCCGCGCCGAGCACACCGTTGCCGCGCGGGTGCTGGTTCTCGCGGGGCTCGACGTCGAGCAGGCCAGGGACGCGGTCGTACGGATCATCGGCCGCGGCGCCGAGTCCGCGCCGGAGACGCTCAATCTCACGCCCCGCACGAAGAAGGTGCTCGACCTCGCCGTACGCGAAGCCAAGCATGACCGGAGCACGCACGTCCGCAGCGAGCACCTGCTGCTCGCGCTGCTCCGCGAGGGCCAGGGCGTCGCGGCGAAGATCCTCGCCGAGGCGAGCGTCGACTTCGAGGCTGTCCGCAAGCGCATCGGCTGGGCCGGGCTCGGCTGCGCGTTCTGCGGCCGCGGCGGGCTGGACGTCGGCAAGCTCATCGCGGGTCCCGGGCTGTACGTGTGCGACCGCTGCGTCGGCGACGCCATCGCCCTGGTCACCGGCGGAGCGGACCAGCGCGGCACCCTCGCGCTCGTCCCAGTCGACACAGCAGCCACCTGCAACTTCTGTGGCAAGGCGCACACAGAGGCCAACCGCGTCGCGGAAGGCCCGAGCGCGAAGATCTGCCGCGAGTGCCTGGAGCTGTGCGGCGAGATCCTCGCTCAGACCTGACGGGTACGGCGGAGCCAGAGCAGACCGAGAACGGGCAGCACGAGCGGCACGAAGCCGTACCCCATCCCGAACACCGACCACACGGTCTCGTCCGGGAACGCCGCCCGGTCGAGCAGGCTGAACGTTCCGACGATCAGCACACCCGCGAGCTCGATGCCGCACGCGATCCAGGCCAGCCGGCGCGCTGACCGCGCGAGCGCCACGGTCGCCACGACGTAGACGAGAGCGGAGAACGCCGAGAGCAGGTACGCCACCGGCGCCTCGCCGAACTTCGACGCGATCTGCACGGCCGCCCGCGCGGTAGCGGCGAGAGCGAAAACGCCGTACACCACGACGAGCACGCGACCAGGCCCCGAGCCGGTCCGACGAGGCTCAGACACCAGGTCCCAGCCAGGTCTGCTGCATCCGCAACACGATCACGATCACCACGAAGAACGCGACGAACAGAACCAGCGAGCTCCACTTGCTGCGCTCCGACAGCCCCCACAACATCGCGAGCGGCAGGATCAGCACCGACGCGACCAGGTAGCCGATGAACGTCCCGAACTCCACCGGCCGGTCGCCGCCGACCATCAGCACGATCGCCACGACGACCTGCGCGAGCACCGCGACCTCGAGGATCAGCGCGAGCGTCAGGTCGATCGTGCCGGGCGGCTGCTTGCGGAAGAACGTGATGATCGCGAACGCCGCGAAGAGCAGCGCCGCGATCATCAGTCCGTTGCCAAGCCAAGGAATCACACGACGCAGCGTAGTACTAGCTTGTCGCGTGCCGGCTCGCGGCAGTTTCACTCCGTCGACACGACGTGCACGTCAGCGGTTCTAGCCGCTGCTTTGCGAGCCAGCCCGCGAGGGTAGCTCAGGCCGGAACGTCGTTCGCGGCGCCCCACTGCACGTCCACGAGCGTGCCGCCGCCGGTGTACGCGACGTGCCAGGTCGCGTTCGACGGCCGGAACACCACGAGGTCCTCCTTGCCGTCCCCGTTCACATCGCCGAGCAGCGGCACGTCGCCGGGCTGGCCCCACGCGAAGTTGTTCAGGCTGCCACCGGCGGCGTACGACACCCAGAACGCGCCGCCCGGCGCCCAGACCACGTAGTCGTCCTTGTCGTCTCCGTCGACATCGCCGATCAGCGGAACGTCGTTCGCCTTGCCACCCCAACCGTGCACGAGCGTCGTTCCATTCGCGAACCGCACGTGGAACTTCCCCGTCGACGGCCGGCGCAGGATCAGGTCGTCCTTGTGGTCACCGTCGATGTCGCCGAGCAACGGAAGGTCGCCGATCGCGCCGTGCTTGACCGACAACGTGCCGCCGCCGGAGTACGAGACGCTCCAGAGCGCCTCCTTCGCCCGCCAGGTCACCAGGTCGCCCTTGCCGTCGCCGTCGACGTCGCCGACGAGTGGGACATCGCCGCGCTTGCCCCACGCCACGTTCGTCCGTTGGGTCCCGTCCGCGTGCTGGATCCACCAGGTCGCACTGTCCGGCCGGAACACCGCGTAGTCGTCCTTGCCGTCCGCGTCCAGGTCGTACACGCGCGGGATGTCGCCGGCCTGGCCCCACTGCGCGCCGTCGACCGTGCCGCCGCCGGACTTCTGCACCCACCAGGTCCCGTCCGGACGCCAGGTCGCGAGGTCGGCCTTCGTGTCGCCGTCGAAGTTGCCGAGCGCGTGTGGGCCGTCGGAGCTGTAGCAGGCGTGGTGCACGTGCATCGCCATCAGCGCCCACCGCGAGCGCTTGGTGAGCCGGTCGCGCTGCGTCGTGTACGGCTCGGTCGCGCGCCGCCGCACGTCGGCGAGCAGGGCGGGCGCGATGCGCGCGCAGTCGTAGACGACGAGGTCGGCGTTGGCGCCGTTCGTCGAGCCGTAGTTGGCGTAGTGGCCGTTCAGACCCTTGAGGCCCGTCACCGGATCCATCTCGTACAGCGGCCAGACCGTGGCCGCGTGGTGCCACGGGTCCTGCAGGACGTTCTGGCCCTGCTCGTACGCCCAGCCGGGAGCGCCCGCGTAGCCCTCGAGGTCGTCGCGGAAGTGCGTCCAGGTGTAGTCGCGCCAGGTACGCCACTTGGTGTCCATCTCGGCCTGCCGCCCGGCGGGATACAGTCCGCGGCGGGCGGCACTCCACAGGAACCAGGCGCCGTGCGCGGTCACGTTGAACACGCAGGGCTTGTTCCGGTCGTGGGTGGAGTTGGAGTACGAGATGCATTTGCCGCCCGCGGTCGTCGAGGTGTTGAGCAGCGACGTCGCGGCCTGCTTGATCTCGTTCACGAAGAACCCGCCGTCGTCGTACGCCGCGATCAGCGTGCGGCCGACGTGGCCGGCGGTGGTGATCGTGTAGGAGGTGTTGGCCGGGTTCGTCGTCCCGTCGCCGCGCCAGTCCCACGCGTACCCGAGGCCGTAGCCGCCGTCGGGGTTCTTGCGGGCGAGCACGCGGCTCGTCCAGTACGTCGTCCGCGAGTCCTGCCAGCCGAACTTCTTCCCGGCGTAGTAGGCGACGGGAGCGATCCACCAGACTGGGATCGCGCCGCCGCCGTCGGACTCGACGAACGGCATCGCGGTCGCGGACTCCGCCGCGGCCTGGTCGGCGATCGCCAGCCAGTCCTGGGCGACGACCGCCGTGGCTTGGGTCTGCACAGGCGCCGCGGAAACGCTACTACCGGCTACCGCAAGCGCGATCACGAAAGGTACGACGATCATCAACGAGCGCACGGTCTTCATGCCGGAACCGTAGAGCGCTCAACGTAGAAAAGCCTTGCTATCTGGCCGCTAGCTGCCAGCCCCTGGCACCTGCTGCCGGCGCCCCGCCAGTAGTGCGGTCGCCTCGCCCCACAGGTCCGGCCGCGCCTCCGCGAGCGTCACGAGGCGTCGGATCAGCAGCCGCTCGGCGAGCTCGTCCAACGCCTGGCCGACCGCCTCGACGTCGCGCGGCGACAGCGTCGGACTCTTGCGCGCGAGCCGTTCCAGCTCGGCGTCGATCACCCGCCGGGCTTCCCCGGCGACCTGGTCCACGAGCGGCTCGGCCCAGGACGGCACCGCCGACATCCCTCACGCTCCCCACACACGACCCCGCCTACTACGATTCGTAGTGCTACGAACTGTAGTAGGCGAGGTGGGTGCGGGTCTAGCAGGTGGGGACGCCCGGAAGCTGGTTGCCGGGTGAGCTCACGTAGATGTTGGTCATGTAGCCCGGGTAGAGCGGCAGGTGCGCCCACCAGTTGTTCGTGTACGGCGGCACGTTCACGGTCTGGCCCTGGACCTGGCAGTCGACGAGCACCTCGACGCCGGCGGGGAGCTCGGAGACGATCGACGTCCCAGTGTTCGTGCCGGAGCGGACGCGAACGCCGGAGCCCCAGGTGCCGAACCAGGTTCCGGCGGGCTTCGTGGCGCCGGGGACGTTCAGCGACCGAACGAGCTGGTTGAGACGGGAGTACGCGGCGCCGTACGACGTGCCGTCCGGGTTGAGCGTCAACGCGGCCACGATCACGCGGTCGCCCGCGCCGACCGTGCCTGTCGAGTGCAGCGCCTCGCGGGTCAGGTCGACGGCCATCGGCCCGATCACCGCCGGCGCGACCGCCGGCTCCTTCGCGCCCATCAGCGACGCGAGCGTGGCGGAGGTGCAGCCGCCGGACGACATGCCCGACCAGCCCTGCTTGATCGCCCACGGGCGGTTGAACGACGACGGGATGCCCATGTACTGGTCGAAGCCGTCGGTCCCGCAGCGCTTCGCGGCGTGCAGGTTGCCCATGATGTAGTCGCGGACCTGGGCCGGCGCCTGGTCGAGGATGTAGCGGTAGATCCGTACGACGTCGGCCGCCGAGATCGCGACGTAGCCCCAGAAGCCAGGGTGCGTGGACGGCGGCGGCGCGGTGTTCTGCAGCCCGAGCCGAGGCACCATCCGGTTGATGACCGCGCTGCCGCCGAGCGTCGACCAGTAGTGGCTCGCGGCGGCGTCGTCGCTGCGCTGCAGCATGACGTCGAGCCGGGTGCGGTCGGCGGCAGGGATGTCGTACGTCGGTCCGCGGTTCCACAGGAAGTCGAGAACGAGCAGCAGCTTCACCAACGAGGCCGAGCGAAACTGCATCGCGGTGTTGAGCTGCTCGGTGAACTGGCCGGTCTGGCGGTCGAAGACGGCGACGCCCGCTGTCACGTTCGGCGGGACGACGATCTGCGGTGCTGGCCCTGCCTTGGGCGCGGCGCCGTGTGCCGGCGCGACGATGCCGAGGGCGCCGACGAGACAGCTCACGAGCAGGACAAGGACGTACCTGATGGGTGACCGCATCTTCGCTCCCCACGCGCGCGCCGGACTCCGCCGAAGATCACGCTATGCGGGCCTGTTCGCGCCGCGATATGTATTGGCCTGTTGCTGCCAGCTCTTAGACCCGTACACTTTCCGGCGATGGCCTCCAACGGTTCGATCCTTCGTACCGCCCGCGCCCTGGTCGGCAGCGGGCGAGTACTCGTGCGCCACTGAGGCGCCCCCTTCGACCGTTCCTGTCCCGTGACGCGCCCCACCGATGCGCGCCCGAGCACGTCTGTGAGCCATCCATGCCCACGCCCACCCTGCCCGACAAACCCACTCTTGACGGCCTGGAAGCCAAGTGGTCCAGCCTGTGGGAGGAACGCGGCACCTACCGCTTCGACCGTACGAAGACCCGCGAAGAGGTCTTCTCCATCGACACTCCCCCGCCGACCGCGTCCGGCTCGCTGCACGTCGGGCACACGTTCTCCTACACCCACACCGACCTGGTCGCGCGCTTCCAACGCATGCGCGGCCGCGAGGTGTTCTACCCGATGGGCTGGGACGACAACGGCCTGCCCACCGAGCGGCGGGTGCAGAACTTCTACGGCGTGCGCTGCGACCCGTCCCTGCCGTACGACCCTGCGTTCGAGCCGCCCAGCAAGCCGCACGACCCGCCGCTCAATGTGTCCCGCCGCAACTTCACCGAGCTGTGCCAACTCCTCACTGCCATTGACGAAACGGCGTTCGAGGACCTGTGGCGCCAGCTCGGTCTCAGCGTGGACTGGTCACACATCTACTCGACCAGCAGCCCGATCGCCCAGGCCACCTCGCAGCGCGCGTTCCTGCGCAACCTCGCACGCGGCGAGGCGTACTCCGCGGACGCGCCGACGATGTGGGACGTGACGTTCCAGACCGCCGTTGCCCAAGCGGAGATGGAAGATCACGAACGTCCGGGCGCCTACCACCGGCTCGCGTTCGCCGGGCCGGACGGACCGATCGAGATCGAGACGACCCGGCCGGAGCTGCTGCCGGCCTGCGTGGCTCTGGTCGCGCACCCGAGCGATCCCCGCTATCAGTCGCTGTTCGGCAAGACCGCGCGGACTCCCTTGTTCGGCGCCGACGTGCCGGTGCTCGCGCATCACCTCGCCGATCCCGAGAAGGGCAGCGGGATCGCGATGATCTGCACGTTCGGCGACACGACCGACGTGACGTGGTGGCGCGAGCTCGACCTGCCGATCCGCGCGGTGATCGGCCGGAACGGCCGGTTCCTGGCGGATCCTCCAGCGGGCTTGGGGAATCCTGCCCCGTACGCCGACCTGGCCGGCCGTACGGTGCGGCAGGCTCAGCGCCGGATCGTGGAGCTGCTGCATAAGTCCGGCGAGCTGCTCGGCGAGCCGCGGCCGATCACGCACGCGGTGAAGTACTACGAGAAGGGCGACCTGCCGCTGGAGATCGTGACCAGCCGGCAGTGGTACCTCCGCAACGGCGGACGCGACGAGGCGTTGCGTCAAGTCTTCCTTGCGCGCGGCCAGGAGCTGGCGTGGGTGCCGGACTTCATGCGGCATCGATACGAGCACTGGGTGGGCGGACTGACCGGCGACTGGCTGGTCAGCCGGCAGCGGTTCTACGGCGTGCCGTTCCCGATCTGGTACCCGCTGTCGGCCGCCGGTGAGCCCGACTACGCACACCCGTTGCTGCCTGGCGAGGAGCAGCTGCCAATCGACCCGTCGTCCGACGTGCCCAACGGCTACACCGAGGCGCAGCGCGGTCAACCGGGCGGCTTCGTCGCCGACCCCGACATCCTGGACACCTGGGCAACGGCGTCGCTGACGCCGCACATCGTGTGCGGGTGGGAACGCGATCCGGACCTGTTCGCGCGCACGTTCCCGATGGACCTGAACGCGCACGCGCACGAGATCATCCGCGTCTGGCTGTTCAACCGGATCGTGCGCGCACACTACGAGAACGGCGTGCTGCCGTGGCGGCTGTCGGCGATCTCGGGGTTCGTGACCGACCCGGACCGCAAGAAGATGGGCAAGTCGACGGGCAATGCGACGACGCCGACCGCGGTGCTGTCGACGTTCGGGTCGGACGCCGTGCGGTGGCGGGCTGCCGGCGCGCGGCCGGGGCTCGACTCGCCGTTCGACGAGGCCCAGATGAAGGTCGGCCGCCGGCTGGCGATGAAGGTGCTGAACGTGAGCAAGTTCGTGCTCGGGTTGGACGCCACGACGCCGGACCTCGCTTCGGTGACGTCGCCGTTGGACCTGTCGCTGCTCGCCTCCTTGCGGCAGAACGTTGTGGACGCGACGGCGGCCTTCGAGGCGTACGACTACACGACCGCGCTCGAGGCGACCGAGCGGTTCTTCTGGGTGTTCTGCGACGACTACGTGGAGCTGGTGAAGAACCGCGCGTACGCCGGCGACGCCTCGGCGAAGGCGACGCTGGCGTTGGCTCTGTCGGTGCAGCTGCGGTTGTTCGCGCCGTTCCTGCCGTTCGTGACCGAGGAGGTGTGGTCGTGGTGGCAGGGCGAGACCTCGGTGCACCGTTCGCCCTGGCCGGCCGAGTCGGAGCTCGGGTCGGTCGGGGATCCGGCGGTGCTGCGCGCGGTGGGCGTGGCGTTGTCGGCGGTGCGCGGTGCGAAGACGGCGGCGAAGTTGTCGATGCGGGCGGAGCTCGAGCGCGTGTCGGTGTCCGGTCCGAAGGAGGACGTGGACCGGATCGCCCAGGCCCGCGGCGACCTCACCGCCGCCGGCCGGATCGGCACGCTCGACCTCAGGGGCGACGACGCGGAGTCCGAGCTCCGCATCGCCGTCGGCTGACCTCTCCGGCCGACTTTGTCAGGATGTCAGGACATTAAGACATCCTGACAAAGTCGGCGGGCGGTCAGGGGCTGAACGTGGTCCAGGTCTTGCCGCCGTCGACCGTGCGGAACGGCTTGCTGGTGCCGAGGTCCGCGTACCCGGCGACGAGCGCGCCGTGTTTGGCGTCGACGAACGCGAGGTCGTGGACCGGGCCGGTCTCGGGTTGGGCGAGCGTCGTTCGCCAGGTGTAGCCGCCGTCGGTGGTGAGTTGGACGAACGCCTCGTCGCCGCCGGTCGAGCCGACCGCCGCGACCTCGGCGCTCGCGGCGGCGAAGTCGGAGGTGATGCCGGTGTCCTTCGGGTAGCCGGCGGTCCAGAACGCGGCGCCGGTGTCGGAGAACTTCAGCTCCTTGCGCATGGACCCGCGGCCCGGCGCCCAGCTGCAGAGCGCGAACACCTTGCCGGCAGCAGGCACGGCGAGCTGGGTGAGCGCGCCCTGGAAGCAGCTGGGCTCGCGCCTGGTCCAGCTGGTCCCGTTCTTGGTCGTCCAGACGGCGTACGCCGTGCTGTCGCTGCCGATGCTGACGACCGCGGTCGCTCCCCGGGTGGCGATGTCGCCGCTGGGGTACGTCAGGTCGAGCTTGCGCGCGGGTGTCGCCTTGGTCCAGGCGCGCTTCCCGAGCGGCGAACGGTAGAGCTGCGTGGTCCCGCCGCTGGTCGCGAGCACGTACGCGTCGGTCGTGGAGGCCTTCATCGTGCCGACGCTGAGCGGACCTCCGGCGCCGAACGTCTCGGTCTGCCAGGTCCGGGCGCCGTCGTAGCTGGCGTACGCGGTCGTGCCGTTCGTCACGAGCGCGGTCGAGGCGCCGCGGGTGCTGCCGCCGTCGTAGCCGATGGTGAAGCGGGTGGGGTCGCCGTACTCCGACGGCTTGATCGGCGGCGCGACCCGCTGCGCCCAGGTCTTGCCGCCGTCCATGGTCTGGTAGAGCCGCGCGCACTTGTCGCTGCCGCAGGGAACCCAGCCGAGCACCCACCCGTGCGAGACCGACGGCCAGCTCGTCGAGCTCGGCGCGAACCCCGCCGGCGCCGCGCTGGCCTGCACTGCCCCCGTGACCACGGTCGTGAGCGCGATGAGAGCCGTCACCACCAGCTTGGAAATGCGCATCTCTCCCCCGAATGTCCGAATCGTGTTCGACCGCAGACGCTACCGGCCCGGGGGTACCGGGCCGGAGGGGGGAGCTTCGTACGGAGCTACGCGGACTTCTCGCGGCGCTCGTTCTTGCGGTTGACCTTCTCGCGGGGCACCAGCGTCGGGTTGACGTTGTCCAGCACCACGCCACGGTTGACGATCACCCGGGCCACGTCGTCGCGGCTGGGCACCTCGTACATGACGTTCAGCAGGACCTCTTCGATGATCGCCCGGGTCGCCCGCGCGCCGGTGCCGCGCAGCAGCGCCTGCTCGGCGATCGCCTCGACGGCGTCCGCGGAGAACTCCAGCTCGACACCGTCCAGCTCGAACAGCTTCTGGTACTGCTTCACCAGGGCGTTGCGCGGCTCGGTGAGGATCCGGGTCAGCGCGGGCTGGTCCAGCGGCTGCACGGTCGCCACCACGGGGAGCCGACCGACGAACTCCGGGATCAGGCCGAACTTCAGCAGGTCCTCGGGCATGACCTCGGAGTAGACGTCGAACTTCTCGCGCTCTTCCTTGGTCCGGATCGTCGCGCCGAAGCCGACGCCCTTCTTGCCGATCCGCTGCTCGATGATCCGTTCCAGACCGGCGAACGCGCCGCCCACGATGAACAGCACGTTCGTCGTGTCGATCTGGATGAACTCCTGGTGCGGGTGCTTGCGCCCGCCCTGCGGCGGCACCGACGCGGTCGTGCCCTCGAGGATCTTCAGCAGCGCCTGCTGCACGCCCTCGCCGGAGACGTCGCGGGTGATCGACGGGTTCTCGCTCTTGCGAGCGATCTTGTCGACCTCGTCGATGTAGATGATGCCGGTCTCGGCCTTCTTGACGTCGTAGTCCGCGGCCTGGATCAGCTTCAGCAGGATGTTCTCGACGTCCTCGCCGACGTAGCCAGCCTCCGTCAGCGCGGTCGCGTCGGCGATGGCGAACGGGACGTTCAGCATCTTCGCCAGCGTCTGCGCGAGGTAGGTCTTGCCACAGCCAGTGGGGCCGATCAGCAGGATATTGGACTTGGCCAGCTCGACCGGCTCGTCCTTGGTGTGCCGCCCGCTCGCGAGCCCGGACTGCACCCGCTTGTAGTGGTTGTAGACGGCTACCGACAGCGCCTTCTTCGCGCTGTCCTGACCCACGACGTACTGGTCGAGGAACTCGTAGATCTCACGGGGCTTCGGCAGCTCGTGCAGGCCGACCTCGGAGGACTCGCTGAGCTCTTCCTCGATGATCTCGTTGCAGAGATCGATGCACTCGTCGCAGATGTAGACGCCCGGCCCTGCGATCAGCTTCTTGACCTGCTTCTGGCTCTTCCCGCAGAACGAGCACTTCAGCAGGTCGCCGCCGTCACCGATGCGTGCCACTCCGGAACGTCTCCTTCGCATCGTTCGCCCGGTGGACCGGGCGATCGTCGAGCCAGCGTGTGTCTCGAGCCGCTCTTCGGCTCGTGACGACCGGTCCGACATGGTCGGTCCGAAGCCGTACAGACACCGACGGTACCCGGTTTAGCCGGGTAACGGTCGGCTTCGGCTTCGCGTCCTGTACGCCGCAGGCGAACCGTATTGCCCTTGACAACACCGTACAGGCGTGATCTTGACCTGGCGAGTACCCCGCCGACCGGCGTGGCACTCTCCAGGACCTACACATTTCAGACTCCGACGAGGCTCTTCTTACGGCTGAGCAGGACCTCGTCGACCAGGCCGTACTCCACGGCCTGCTCGGCGGTGAGGATCTTGTCCCGCTCGATGTCGCGCTCGACCTCGGCCAGCGGACGGCCGGTGTTGTCGGCGATCATCTGCTCGGTCAGCGCCCGCATCCGGAGGATCTCGTTGGCCTGGATCTCGATGTCGCTCGCCTGGCCGTACCCACCCTCGGTGTGCGGCTGGTGGATGATGATCCGGCTGTTCGGCAGCGCCGACCGCTTGCCCGGCGCGCCGGCGGCGAGCAGGATCGCGGCGGCCGAGGCGGCCTGGCCGAGGCAGACCGTGCGGATGTCCGGCGTGATGTAGCGCATCGTGTCGTAGATCGCGGTGAGCGCGGTCAACGAGCCGCCGGGGCTGTTGATGTAGATCTGCACCTCGCGGTCGGGGTCGATCGACTCCAGGCACAGCAGCTGCGCCATCACCGCGTTGGCGACGTCGTCGGTGATCGGCGTGCCGAGGAAGATGATGCGGTCCTCGAACAGCTTCGCGTACGGGTCGATCTGGCGGTAGCCGTACGGCGTCCGCTCTTCCCAGCGCGGGATGTAGTAGTCCATCCGCGGGGACAGGTCAGGGGTTGTCATCGTCTTTGTCCTTGTCGTCCTAGGAAACCGGTCCGCCGGAGCCGACCTGGTCCGCGGTCTTCACCACACCGTCGATGAAGCCGTACGCCTTCGCCTCTTCCGCGGTGAACCAGCGGTCGCGATCGGAGTCGAGCTCGATCTGGTCGAACGTCTGGCCCGTGTGCAGGGCCTGCAGCTCGTGCAGCTTCTTCTTCAGATGCAGGCTCTGCTCGGCCTGGATTCTGATGTCCGAGGCAGAGCCGCCGAGGCCGCCGGACAGCTGGTGCATCATGATCCGCGCGTGCGGCAGCGCGAACCGCTTGCCCTTGGTGCCGGCCGCGAGCAGGAACTGGCCCATCGACGCGGCGAGCCCCATCGCGATCGTCGCGACGTCGTTCGAGATGAACTGCATCGTGTCGTAGATGGCCATGCCGGAGTCGACCGAGCCACCCGGTGAGTTGATGTAGAGCCAGATGTCCTTCTTGGGGTCCTCGGCGTTGAGCAGCAGCATCTGCGCGCAGATCGCGTTGGCGTTCACGTCGCGCACCTCGGACCCGAGGAAGATGATCCGCTCCCTGAGCAGCCGCTGGTAGATCTGGTCGTCCAGCCCGAACGCAGAGCCGTCCTGCTGAGCCGTGGGTGCGAAAGCGTTCATGTCCTCCACCTGAGTTTTCCGTTCCGCGCGAACCTGTTCCTCGACATTAGCCAACCACTGCGGTCGGACGGCCCTTCAGCGCGCCCTGTTCGCTCACGGCGCAGCGATCGCAAAGAAGTGTTTGCAAAGATATCTCTGCAAACGTATCGTGAGCCGCATGACAGAACCCGAGCCGTCGGTCGCCCGCCCCGACGCGCGATCCCTGCGCGGCCTCGCCCATCCGGTGCGGCTGCGGATGCTGGCCATCCTGCGTACGGACGGGCCGGCCACGGCGACGACGCTGGCCGCGCGGCTGGGGCTGAACACCGGCGCCACCAGCTATCACCTGCGCCAGCTCGCCGCCCACGGCTTCGTGGTCGAGGACGCCGCGCGGGGCAACGCCCGCGACCGCTGGTGGCGCGCGGCGCACCGGATGACCCACGTCGACCTGGAGCAGGTCAGCGCCGAGGACCGCGAGGCCGGCGCCGCGTTCTACCGCGGCATCGTGCAGATCTACACCGAGAACATGCTCGCGGCGGTCGAGGAGATGCCGCTGCTGCCTTCGGCGTGGCGAGGGGCGGGCTCGTTCGGCGACGAGCTGCTCCGGCTGACGCCCGAGGAGACCCGGCGGCTGGCTTCGGAGGTGCACGAGATCGTCGCCCGGTATCGGCGCGACTCCCCGACCGCGGCCGCGGAGGCTGAGGGGACCGTGCCCGTCTCCCTGCAGTTCCAGCTCTTCCCCCGTCCAGGAGTGCTCGCTCCGGAGGAGTCGTCATGAGGTCTCGTCGAGGGTTGATCGGGTTGCTCGCCGCTCAGGCGGTGTCGCTGACGGGTACGCGGATGTCGGCGATCGCGATCCCGTGGTTCGTGCTCGTGTCGACCGGGTCGGCGACGATGACCGGCTTGGTCGCGGCGTGCGAGATGGCGCCGTACGTGCTGTTCAAGGCGCTGACCGGGCCGTTGGTCGACCGGATCGGCGCGCGGCGGGTGAACATCACCGGCGATCTGGTGTCGGCGGTCGTCGTCGGGTTGATCCCGTTGCTGCACGTGCTTTCTGTGCTGTCCTTCCCTTTGTTGTTGGTGCTCGTGGCTGTGGCTGGGGCCATGCGTGGGCCGTCGGACTCGGCGAAGGGCGTGCTGATCCCGGACGTGGTCGCGCAGGCCGGGGTGCCGATGGAGCGGGCGACCGGGTTGTCGGCGATGGTCGAGCGGTCTGCTTCGACGTTCGGGCCGGCTCTGGCGGGAGTGATCGTGGCGATGCTCGGGCCGTTGACGGCATTGGCCTTCGACGCCTTGTCGTTCGCGGTGTCGGCGGTGATCGTGGTGGCGACGGTGCGTTCTTCTGCCGCTGCTTCGCGGGAGCCGTCGAAGTCGGATGCTCTGCCGTACTTCCAGCGGCTGAAGGAGGGCTTCTCGTTCCTGCGCCGCGACCGGCTGCTGCGACTGATCGCGCTGATGGTCGGCGTGACGAACGTGCTGGACTCCGCGTTCGCCGCCGTGCTCGTCCCGGTGTGGGCGCTGTCGCACGGGCAC
This sequence comes from Tenggerimyces flavus, assembly GCF_016907715.1. Lineage (NCBI taxonomy): Bacteria > Bacillati > Actinomycetota > Actinomycetes > Propionibacteriales > Nocardioidaceae > Tenggerimyces > Tenggerimyces flavus. The sequence continues at coordinate 6,426,711 of NZ_JAFBCM010000001.1, forward strand.
AGCGCCTCGATGGTGGGGCTGCTGTTCGCCGCGATGATGGCGTTCTCGGCTCTGAGCGCCCTGGTGACGGCGGCCGTCGGGCATCGGATGCCGCGGCGGGCGACGTACCTGATCGGCTACCTGGTGACCGGTCTGCCGCGCTTCGTCGTGCTCGCCATCGCCGGAGCGCCCGTCTGGCTGGCCGTGGGCGTCTTCGCGGTAAGTGGGTTGGCGTCTGGCGTGCTGAACCCGATCCTGGGTGCCGTGATGTTCGAACGCATCCCTCGCCACCTGCTCGGCCGCGTGCATGCCCTGACCGACTCCCTCGCCTGGGCCGGCATCCCCTTCGGTCCCCTGCTGGGCGGAGTGTTGGTCGGCCTCGTCGGCCTGACCCCGGTGCTGGTGGGGTTCGGCATCGTCTACCTACTAGCCACCACGCTGCCCGCGTTCGCCCGCGAGTGGACCGAGCTGGACCGGCCGCGGGACGATCGCGCGTCGGTGCCGGTGTCCGCATGAGCACGCCGTTCGTCAAACGCAGGGCGCGACCTGAGCCGGGGTCGATCCCCGAGGCGTTGGGCATGTTCGCCGCGGAGGTGCGCTTCTATCGCGAGATCGCTCCGACGGTCGGGGTGCGGGTGCCCGCCTGCTTCTCGGCGACGGAGGACGACCGTGGGACTCTGCTCGAGCTCGAGGACCTGACCGCGTGGACGCCGGGCGCCGATCCGGTGGCCGTGGCGCGTCTGCTGGCTGCCCTGCACGAGCGTTGGCGCTCGGATGCCGCCGACCGGTGGCCTTGGCTGCGCCGGCCTGGGGCCGCGGTCGACCTGGTCGGGTCGCTCTTCGACTCGACCTGGCCTGCTGTCGCGCGCCGCACGGACTGCACGCCCGCCACCTTCGCCTTGGGCGAACGTCTCCGCGGGCGGCTTCCCGCGATCGTCGGCGATGCCGCTACGGCTGGGCCGCTCACCCTCGTTCACGGCGACGCGTCGATGCGCAACGTACGGACCAGTCCGGACGGAGAGATCGCCTTGCTGGACTGGGAGGACGTCGGAGTCGGCCCTGGGCTGGGCGACCTCGCCTGGTTGTTGGTGTCGTCGGTCTCGGCGCCACAGTGGGACGACACCATCGCGGCCTATGGGACGTCGGTTGGTCTTCGTCCTGCCTTGTTGGCCGCCGTGTCCCAGGGGATCTTGTCGTACGCGGACTCTCCTGACGGCTCCGCTGAGGCGCTCGGCTGGCTGAGCCGGTTGGACGAGGCTGCCCGCCGGCTCTAGGCGACCTCGTAGCGCAGCCAGAGCATGCCGTCGGACTCGGCGTGGGTGGAGAGCAGGCGGAGGTTGGTCGGGAGCTCGCCCTTGGCGAGGGGCACGCCGTCGAAGATCGTCGGCGTGCCTGCTCCACCGATCGCGTACGGGGAGACCATGAGGTGGATCTCGTCGATCAGGCCGGCTCTGAGGAGAGCCCCGTTGAGGCCGCCGCCGGCTGTCGACTTCACGCAGGTGACGCCGAGGCTCGCCTTCATTTTGCGCAGCGCCTCAGCCAGGTCGACCCGTTCGTCGCCGGCGACGAGGTAGCAGAGACGGCGCATGCGGAGGAACTGGAGGTACGCGGCGGGGGTAGCTCTGCTGACGAGCACGAGCACGTCCCACTCACCGTGGTCCTCGTCCTCCCACTCGACGCGGCCACGGCTGTCGACGGTGGTGAACCACCTCTCGTGGCCCTGGCGATGGACGACTTCGTCGGGTAGGAAGTCGGAATAGAGGACCTCCGGTGGTTCCTCCGGCGGCAGCCCTGCGACCGGTCCAGCCGTCGACCGGGCGAGCGAGCCGCTTCCTTCGAGAATGGCCTGCGGTTGGTAGAGGCGGTCGATGAGCTCCGACCGCGCCGCCTCGAGGCTGGGCGTACTCGCGGGCTTCACCGCCTCCCAGTCGCGCTTGGCGTCCTCGTCGAACCACAGCTGGTCGCGTCGGTGCGCGATCCGCCCATCGACGGACATCCCCACCGCCATCACAACCCGCGCCCTGTCGTCGTTCGCCATGGCAGTTGCCTACCAGCGACCACCGACAGGTCCAGCGCTACGGCGAGCCGGCGTCGTCGAGGTCGCGCCGGAAGAGGACGGTGGTGCCGCCGTTGCCGGCGTAGTTCGCGATCTCCTCGGCCGTCATGCCCAAGCTCCGGTGGAAGGCGATCGAGCCGGCGTTGCCCGGGCTGGTCACGGCCTCGAGCCGCGTCGCGCCGGCCTTCCGCGCGTTCGCGGTGAACGTCGCCCACAGGTCGCGCGCGATGCCGCGGCCGCGATACGGCTGCCTGGTCGCGACCAGCTGCACGTACCCGAGGCCGTCCGCTGTCACCGTTCCGCACAGGTAGCCCGCAATGACCGGACCGTCCATGGCGAGCAGCGCCCAGCCGCCGAACTGGCGGAACCAGGTCGCCGCATGCAGCGCGCGCAGGTCCCGGCCGTCCCAGAACTCCTCGTGCGCCGCGAGCAACTCCCCCAGCACCTCGGCGTACCGATCCTGGGGGAACGGGACGATGTCCGTGGGCATGCCTACTCCCTGACCTGGGGGTTTGGCGTGGGGAGCGGGCGACGAGAATCGAACTCGCGTAGCCAGTTTGGAAGACTGGGGCTCTACCATTGAGCTACGCCCGCGTGGTTGTGCACAGACATGATCGCATGCGCCGGGCTGAACGCACGAGCAGGTATCCCGTCCACTAAACTCGCAGGCGGAACCGCAGACAAGAGCGTAGCGTCACGTCTCGCGGACCCGCGGGGAGTGGCGCAGCTTGGCAGCGCGTCGGCTTTGGGTGCCGAAGGCCGGGGGTTCAAATCCCCCCTCCCCGACGAGCTAGACCTGTGTGCTGACCACGGCAGCGTGCGAGCCCGGGGGGCGACCCCCGGACCCTCGCGTGTCGCTGGCGTACACTGCCCACGGCGCCGGTGCCGCATACCCGCAGGCCAGTGAGCGCGCCACACCACCTGTCGTAATGCCGAGGAGATTCACCATCGTGAAGAGCGCCGTCGAGACCCTGAGCCCGACGCGGGTCCGGCTGACCGTCGAGGTTCCGTTCGAGGAGCTGAAGCCGAACCTCGACGCCGCGTACAAGGAGATCGCGAAGCAGGTGACGATCCCCGGTTTCCGCAAGGGCAGGATCCCGCCGCCGATCATCGACCAGCGCGTCGGTCGCAGCTTCGTGCTCGACCAGGCGATCAACGACGCGCTCCCCGCGCTCTACTCGAGCGCGGTCCAGGAGACGCAGGTCGAGCCGGTCGGCCAGCCGGAGGTCAAGCTCGACGACGAGTTCGTCGACGGCGGCGAGTTCAAGTTCACCGCCGAGGTCGACGTACGTCCGGAGATCACGCTGCCCGAGTACCAGGGCATCGAGGCGAGCGTCGACGCGTTCGAGATCGCCGAGAGCGAGGTCGACGAGCAGGTCGAGTCGCTGCGTGAGCGGTTCGGCTCGCTGCAGACCGTCGAACGTCCCGCGCAGGACGGCGACCACGTCAGCCTCGATCTGTCCGCGAGCAAGGACGGCGAGCCCGTCGAGAACGCCCAGCTCACCGGCTACAGCTACAAGCTCGCCGGCAACTCCGAGCTGGTCGAGGGTCTCGACGACGTGCTCCGCGGCAAGCAGGCCGGCGACACGGCGACGTTCGTCAGCAAGCTCCCGGCCGGTGACCTCGCCGACCAGGAGGTCGACATCACCGTCACCGTGCAGTCGGTGAAGGAGCAGCAGCTGCCCGACCTGGACGACGAGTTCGCCCAGCTGGCCACGGAGTTCGACACGCTCGACGAGGTGCGCGCGGATCTCAGTGAGCGGCTCGAGCGGAGCAAGCGCATCGAGCAGGCCCGCGAGGCCCGCGACGCGGTGCTGCTCAAGCTGCTCGAGGCGGTCGACGTACCCCTCCCCGAGGCCGCGCTCGCTCAGGACATCGAGCAGCGGCACGACAACCTCCGCCACCAGCTCGGGCACGCCGGCCTGACCGAGGAGCAGTACCTCCAGGCCGAAGGCCAGACGGAGGAGGAGTTCGCCGCCGACCTCGAGAAGCGTGCGCGGGACGCGATGAAGGCGGAGTTCATCCTCGACGAGCTCGGCAAGAAGGAAGAGCTGTCGGTCAGCGAGGACGACCTCACCAGCCAGATCGTGATGCGGGCGCAGCAGGTGGGCGTGAGCCCGAACGAGTACGCCGACCTCGCGATGAAGCAGGGCATGGTCCCCAGCCTCGTCCGCGAGGTGGTGCGCAACAAGGCGCTCAACCTGGTGATCGACAGCGCGACCGTGACCGACAACAACGGCCAGCCGATCGAGCTCAAGTGGCTCCGCCCCGACGGCACGATCGTGCCGGAGGACGAGCGGAACGCCGACGCCGAGGCCGACGGGTCTTCGGAGTCCGACGAGAACTAGCACCACGAACGTCCGACGACCGCACCTGCCCACCTGGCCGGTGCGGTCGTCGCGTTTCTACGCCGGATCGTCGAGGTAGACCGTGCAGAAGAACGGCAACCCGAGTCTGCCGAGGCACCCGGTCGCCTCGGGGCTGAGCCAGAAACCTCCCTGCGTGGAGTCGGACGACACATAGCACCAGAGCTCCAGCTCGAAGTTCTCGCGCAGCTCCCTCAGCCGGTCTTCGCGACCATTGAACGCGCTGAGCAGGTCGAGCAAGGCGGCGTTCAGCGGCTCCGGTCCATCGGCGAGCTCACGTTCGAGTTCCCAGCCTGCTCCGTCGTGCCGCCGTCCGGTGAAGCCGTTGCCGACGAGGTCGCCGATCTCCCAGGATCGGGTGGGGACCAGTCCGATCCATTCGCCGAACCAGGCCGCCGTTCGCGTCGCGCTCTTCGCCACGAACGTCACGAGCCCCTCCGCGACGGCCATCAGGCGGCCGATTCCGTCGCGGGGGCGAGGGCGGCGCGGCAGTGGGCGAGGCGCGTGCGGCCCCAGTCGTCGTTCAGGCCGTCGCGTTCTCGTTGCTCGAAATACGCCAGCTCCGCCAGTGTGAACAGCAGATGCACCTGCTCCCACCCCGGCAGCTCGGCATCGGATCGGCCGGCGCGGTACGCGTCCCACATCACCTGCCGGAGGGACGCGAAGTCCGGCTCCCAACCGAAGATGCCGAAGCCCCATTCACCGAAGTCGAAGTCGTGCAGCGGGTGCCCGATCCCCGCGGTGTCCCAGTCGAGCACCGTCTCCACCCGGCCGTCGGCGTCGACGAGCAGCTGCCCTTCGGTCACGTCGCCATGCAGCAGAACAGGAGGCAACGCCGCCAGCCCGCCCAATGCCGTACGCCAGATCGACGCCCAGCTCGTCGGCGGATCGAGCAGCCGAAGGACGCGATCAGCGGCGTCATCCACCAGGTCGGGTTCGAGGAACTCGTTCAGCCACGGCTGCTTCCGGCCGAACCGACCCGGACCACGCAGCTCGACCGGCAGCAACGACAGGTCGAGGCGATGCCAGCTCGCGATTGCGCCGCCGAGGCTCTCCAGCAGCCGCGACATCGCCGACAGGTCCGCGTCGTCCTCGACGTACTGCCAGAGCACGCCGAGCCGCCGCTCGTACGCGACGAACGGGCCGGCCGACAACACGCCCTCGCCCCACTGCCCGACCACCCGCGGGACACAGCGAACGCCGAGAGCCGTCAGCGCCTCGGACACCCGCGCGCCGTGCAGCAACTGCTCGTCTCGGCCCCGGCGCGGAAACAGGAACACCCGGTCCGAGCTCAGCACGGCCAGCTTCGACCAACCGTCGAAATTGACCTCGAGCTCAGCCTCGCCGACGCCGGTGAGCTCCCGAAACAGGGACAAGTCCGGCGGTGTGAGGATCGCGTGCAGGGACACGAGCCGGATGCTGTCGCACGGCGCGACCTGCGTTCAACCGAATTGACCGGTATACCTATGCCGGTGACTGACTGCTACACGTGCGACCGCGAGGCCGAGTTCGACCAGCTGCCGCCGCGCGAACGGATCGGGCACGACTCGTTGTGGCGCGTCAGCCACGCGACCGGCAGCGAACTGCTGGGCTGGCTGGTCCTCGTTCCGCGCCGGCACGTCATGGAGGTCGCCGACCTCACCGACGAGGAGGCGGCCGCGCTCGGTCGATGGCAGGTGCGGCTGGCGCGGGTGTTCGCGCAGGAGCTCGGTACGCCCAAGACGTACATCATCGAACTCGGCGAGGCGCCGGGCTTCCATCTGCACTTCCACGTGGTGCCGCGGCCGGTCGACCTCGATCCGGAGCTCCGCGGTCCGAAGATCTTCGGCTACCTGGGTCGTCCCGAGCCAGCCGAATCGCCCGCTCGGGACGCCCTCGCCACGCGGCTCGGCGCCGCGCTCGATCGGCTGAATGAGTAACTCAGGCCTGCGGCGGGCTGATGTTGACCAGCCAGGAGACGCCGTGCTGGTCCACGCACTGACCGAACTCGTCGCCCCACATCTGCTTCTCCATCGGCACGACGACCTGGCCGGAGCCGGAGAGCTTGTCCCAGTAGCCGTGCAGCGCGTCGCTGTCGTCGCCGCTGAGGCTCACCGATGAGTTGTTGCCGGCCTGGAACTCCATACCTGGCGGCAGGTCCGCGCCCGTCAGCGCGAAGTCCAGGTCGGTCTCGAGCTGGCTGTGCATGATCTTCTCGGCGCCGTCGCCTTCGATGCCGCCGATTTCGCCGTACGTGTTGAGCGTCAGGGTGCCGCTGAAGACGTCCTTGTAGAACTCCATCGCTTGCTTGGCGTTGCCGTCGAAGTTCAGGTATGGGTTGAGTCGGGAGGCCATAGCCCCTCCTTGATCGGTGCCGACGTTGGCATCTCGCACCCTAGCGAGATCGGGTGTCGGCGCGTGCCGTTTGGGGAGGAGTTTCACCCGTACGGGACTGACCGTTAACGAGACCTCGCGGCGTACGAACGCAGGGCGCGGAGGAAGTCGACGTAGCGGAAGCCGGGCCAGTACACGTCGCAGAAGTACAGCTCGGATCGCGCGGCCTGCCAGAGCAGGAAACTCGACATGCGGCGTTCCCCGCTCGTACGGATCACCAGGTCTGGATCGGGCTGCCCGCTGGTGTACAGGTGCGCGGCGAGGTCGTCGGGCGTGATCGTCTGGGCGAGGTCCTCCAGCGACCGGCCGTGGCGGGCCGCGTCGTCCAGCAGCGAACGGAATGCGTCGGCGATCTCGGTCCGCCCGTCGTACCCGATCGCGATCGTCACCTCCGAGTCGGTGTCACGTTCGGCCGTCAGGTCGACGGCGTGTTTCAGGGCGTACGCAGTCGAGTCGGGCAGCGCGTCGAGCCTTCCCGCGACCCGTACCTGCCATCGGCCCCGGCGGTGGACGAGGCGCTCGGTGATGACGGCCTCGACCAGTTCCATCAGGAACCGGACCTCGTCGTCGCCGCGCTTGCGCAGATTGTCGAGCGAGGCAACGAAGATCGTCACGTGCCGGATGCCGAGGTCGGCCGACCATTCGAGGACGCGCTCGATGTGCTCAGCGCCGGCTTTGTGGCCGAGGCTGGGGTTGGCCAGGCCGACCTGCTTGGCCCAGCGGCGGTTTCCGTCGATGACGAGCGCGACGTGCTTGGGCATCGGGCCGCCGGCGAGCTGCCGCCGCAGCCGACGGGCGTAGATCGCGTACAGCGCGTTGCGAAGGATCACGGTGCCTCCTCGAAGGGGAACCAGCCGGTGCGTTCGTACCACTGTCTGCCTGCGCGCAGATGTGCGACGACGGCCCGGTGGAGCGTGGTCTCCTGCGGGAGCGTGTCGAGCACGTTCTCACCGCTGCCCTGGCGGCCGAACACGAAGCGCAGGATTGCGCCATTCCCGTTCTCGTCGCGGTGAGGTTGCGGCGTGAGTGTGAACCGGCGCTGGAACTCGAGGATGTTCGACTCCGCGGGCAGGTAGTCGGCCAGCTGCGGGTCGAGGAGCCAGGAGTCGCAGGTGAAGAACGTGACGGGTTCGTCCGGGTAGTGCCGCGGGAAGAACTCGCGAGCGGCGGCGATGGATTCCTCGACGGCGGCCTTGTCGAGTGGACCATCCGGCGGGATGTGCACCGACAGCGCGAAACCGCCCGGCCCGTTGCTGAACGAGAGCTCGGCGCGGTTGAAGTCGAGGCGGCCGAGCTTGTAGAACACGCCGCGGAGCCTGATGGGCGGTCCCCATTGATGGCTGAGGCCAAGGCCGTTGTGGCCGGTCAGGTCTTTGTGCATGCGGATCGCGAAGGCGAGCGAGAGGGTCGCCCATGACACCTCGTCGGGTACTCCGCGTTCGGCGTGATAGCGCCGCACGGCGGGGAGGAGTGCGAGGTAGGCCCAGAGATAGAGCTGCCGGGCCTTGGCGTCTGCCGCGTTGGTCGTCAGCGGCTGCCAGGCCTGGAAGCCGTCGGTCGTGACGGGCTTACCGATCGTGGGTAGGAACGATCGGTGGAGTCGGTCGAGGATCCACCAATACGCCTTGTCCGCTTGGGGATCCGGGCGTGCCGCCAGCAGATCGGCCTGGTCTTCCCGGGGGACCTCGAGGCGATCGAGGAGCCGTTCGGCCTCGTCGTCGGGCAGCTCGGGGCCATCGACGTCGGCAGCCGGCTCGAGCGCGGCCAACCAGCGAACGGTGTGCTCGGGGGCGTCAAGCTCGCCTTGCACCACGTCGAGGTCGAGCTCCGCCATGGCCGCCAGCGTACTGTGCCCGGCATGACCATCCTGCACTTCTGCTCGCGGGCGGACTGGGCCGCGGCGCAGTCGGCTGGCGAGTATCGCGGCGACACGTTGGACACCGAGGGTTTCATCCACTGCTCCACCGCGGAGCTCGTACACGTCCCGGCGAACCTCATCGCCCGCGGCCGTACCGACCTCGTCCTGCTGGAGCTCGACCCCGACCGCGTCGACGCCCCACTTCGCTGGGAACCAGGCGACCCCACCGACACCGCGTCGCCGAAGTTTCCGCACCTCTACGGGCCCCTCCCCGTCGCCGCGGTCGTCGCCGTGCACGAGTTCCAGCCCGACGAGAACGGGGCCTTCGCGCCTCTCGCCGCAGGGTCGGGAACGTAGCCGTGCCCGACCATCCGGTGGTGATCTTGGTCAACGGGGTCCCGGGCTCGGGCAAGTCGACGCTCGCCCGACCGTTGGCTCGGGCGCTCGGGCTCCCTCTGTTCGCCAAGGACGTGATCAAGGAGACCTGGGCGGACTTCCTCGCTCCAGATGGGCGCTCGCCGCGCGAGTGGAGCATGCTCCTCGGCGCGGCCGCGAGCGAGACCATGTGGCGGCTCCTGGCCGAGTCACCGATCGGCGGCATCGTCGACAGCCCGCATACGGAGGCGATGCGACCGCACGTCGAGGCCGGCCTCGCCCGCTCCGGAATCGGCCATCCGCTCGAGCTCTGGTGCGACGTCCCGCTGGAGCTGGCCGCCCAGCGGTGTGACGAGCGCCAACCGACACGCCACGCGATCCACGCCTCTTCTGCGGGAACGATCCCAACCACCGACTCACCTGGCCCACTCGCCATCGGACCGGTCCTCCGGGTCGACACCAGCACAACGGTCGACATCGAACGGGTTGCCGCTTGGTGTCGCGAACAACCGGTCGGCCAGCGACCGTTGTCGGCCGCGGTTGCGGCGCGGCCGGACTCGGACTCTCGGCATTAGGTCACCCGTGCGAGTGACATGCTGGCGAATATGACGGCACTCAAGGCGTTGTTCATCGGCGGCACCGGAATCATCAGCTCGGCCTGCGTCGAGCGCGCGCTCGACACCGGGATCGAGCTCACCGTGCTGAACCGCGGGACGACTTCGATCCGGCCACTTCACGACGGTGCCGAGAGTGTGGTCGCCGACATCCGCGAGCCCGAGTCCGTTCGCCGGGCACTCGGCGATCGGGAGTTCGACGTGATCGTCGACTTCGTCGCGTTCACCACCGACCACGTGCAGACCGACCTCGACCTGTTCCGTGACCGGACCGGTCAGTACGTGTTCATCAGCTCGGCGTCGGCCTACCAGACACCGCCCGCGCGGTTGCCGATCGTCGAGTCGACGCCGCTGTACAACCCGCACTGGCAGTACTCGCGCGACAAGATCGCCTGCGAGTCGCTGCTGGTCGACACCTATCGCGACTCGGGCTTCCCGATCACGATCGTTCGGCCGTCACATACCTATGACCGCACCTCCCTTCCTCTCATGGGTCGCTGGACGGACATCGACCGGATGCGCCGCGGCCTCCCGGTCGTGGTGCACGGCGACGGTTCGTCGTTGTGGGTGGTCACCCACCACGTCGACTTCGCCAAGGCGTTCGTGGGACTGCTCGGCCACCCGCAGGCGATCGGTGACAGCTTCCACATCACCTCCGACGAGGTGCTCACCTGGAACCAGATCTACGAGTTCCTCGCCGTTGCCGCCGGAGTCGAACCACGCCTCGTGCACGTCGCCTCCGACACCATCGCTGCCGCCGACAGCAAGCTCGGCGCCTCACTGCTCGGCGACAAGACGCACTCAGTGATCTTCGACAACAGCAAGGTCAAGGCGCTGGTCCCCGACTACGTCGCGACGATCCCATTCGCGCTCGGCGCCCGCCAGATCATCGACTGGTATGACGCTCATCCCGAGCGCAAGACCGTCGACGACGAGACGAACGCGTTCTTCGACAAGCTCATCGCGGCACACTCCTGACGGCCACCTCCTTCCTCTCAGCAACCACCTACCTTCCGTTAATGGCGGGCACGAACGAGCCCGGAACCCGTACGCTCCCCGACATGACGTACGGCCTGCAGGACCTGCTCGAGCGGATGGATCACAACCTCGCCGAGCATGCCTGCCATCTGCATCGCACTCATGCACCCATGACCGTTGAGGAGTCGGCCGACATCCTCATCTCAGACAGCGGTCTGGCCGACGACACCTTCAACATCGTCGCGCGCGCTCGCTTCACCGAACAGACCGCGGCCGCTCGGATCGACGACGTCATCGCCGCCACCCGTGCCACGAAACGCCCATTCTCGTGGTGGGTTGGCCCGACGTCGACTCCGAACGATCTCTCCCAGCTCCTCGTCAAGGCGGGCTTGCCTGCGTCCGATCCAGAGTCGGCCATGTGGATCGACCTGAACGAGACCGTAAACCCGACCGCCGACAACGTACCTCAGCTTCGGGTCGACATGGCAACCGAGCCGAAGCACCTTGTGGATTACGCCGCTGTGCTTGGACATGGCTGGGATCCGCCGTCGACGACGCTCCCCGAGTTCGTCACCAGGACTGCCGACGCGGCCCTCCTCGACAGCTGCCCGGCGCATTACCTCGTGGGTTATGTCGACGGCGAGCCGATGGCCACGGCCGAGGTGTTTCTCTCCGCGGGCGTAGCGGGAATCTACGCCGTCATGACGGCGGCAACCCATCGCCGACGCGGATTCGGAACCTCGATGATGGCCGCCGCGCTCGAGCTCGCCCGTGCGTACGACCATCCGATCGTCGTCCTGCAAGCGTCCGCTGAGGGCGAACAGCTGTACCGCACGCTGGGCTTTCACACTTCCGGCGCCTACCTGGAGCACCCGATTCGTTAGTGTGCTCGATGCGTTTGTCGATGGCTTGAGGCAGGATCCTCAGCACCAAGTCACCGACCCGAACGGAGCCACGACGATGACCTCGCCGACTCGCACTAGACGCGCCGCGCCTTCCACACTTCCTCGCACGGCCACTGCCGAGCCCACGCGGGATCGACGTAGTCGTACGGTGACGTGGCATTCTGCGGCGCCTGCACCTCGATCAGATCCTCGAGCACGAAGCCGCTCTCCCGCAGCAGCCGGATCATCGGTCCGGTGGGCAACTGGAAGTTGACACCACCGTCGCCGTTGTCGAGCGCGTTCATGCCGAACTGCTGATGCAGCAGCTCGGTGCCCGCAGGTCCTTCCGGAGGCTGACACAAAGCAAGGAGCGTGGAGTTCCGCATGAACACCAATTCCCCGCCTGGACGGAGCAGTCGCGCCGCTTCGGGAATCCATCGGTACGGATCGCACCAGGATGCGGCGCCGTGTTCGCTGATCGCGAGGTCGAACGAAGCCGCCGGCCGTGGCACCGCTTCGGCATTGCCATGGAGCAACGGAAAGCTCACACCGAACTCGGCCTGCATCGCGGACGCGGTGGCCAACTGGCGTTCGGAGTTGTCGATGCCGACCGGACGGCCGCCGCCTCGAGCGATCCATGCGGAGACGTAAGCCGTGCCGCAGCCGAGCTCGATCGCGTCGCGCCCAGCGAGGTCGTCCGGCAACACCGGCAGCTCGGTCTGCGGGATCGCGAACAAGCCCCAGTGTGGGTCCGCCGCCCACTGGTCGCGAGCGAGCGATCCGAACCAAGCGCTGTAGCTGGCGTCCCACAGCTCACGGTTGCGTCGCGCGTGTTCGGGCGGCTCGTCGTTCTGCGGCTCGTCCATGACTCCAACCAACCGGACGGTGGTGCCGACCGGCAACCTGTTTACCTACCGCGTCACAGCTGGAGGTTGTATTCGATGAACCCGCGATTGACCGCGACCTTGTCGTAGAGCCGGCGAGCGGTCTCGTTCGAGTCATGCGTGTGCCAATAGACCCGGACGCAGTCCCGCTCACGCGCCCAGTCGGCGACGGCCTGGATCAGCGCTCGGCCCACACCGTGGCCGCGCGCTTCGGGAGCGGTGAACAGGTCCTGCAGGTAACAGACATCCGGCGAGGTCGTGCTCACATGCACGAAGAAGTGGGTGATGCCAACGAGTTGTCCATCGAGTTGTCCATCGAGACGAGCACCGAGCGCGTGCATGCGATCGTCGGCCTGGAACTCGCGCCAAGCTCGGTCGATCATCTCCTGATCCGGAGATGGGCGTCCGTAGAAGGCGTTGTAGCCGCGGAAGAGGGCCTCCCATTCGGCCCGATCCTCGGGCTCGAGTCGACCGATCGAGATCATCGCGCATCCCTTCCGTAGCTGGTTTCACCAAGCCTAGTGGAGGCATTTATCAACGAGGGGAGGACGCTGTACCGTCGCCGACATGGGTGAGACGACCGTGCGACTGGCGGGTCCGGGCGACCTGGACGTGCTGGCCGAGCTGAACGCGGCGCTGTTCGCGGAGGACTCGGGAACGCGTGACCCGTTCCTCGACCAGACGTGGCCGGTTCGCGAGGCACGTGGGTACTTCGCCGCCGCGTTGGACGATGGCGCGAACGTGGTCGTCTACGTCGCCGATGCCGGGGACGCCGGGACGGTCGGCTATCTCATCGGTCGGCTGCACGCGCCGAACAGCATGCGACCGGTGCTGACCGGAGAGCTGGAGAGCATGTACGTCCGGCCGCCGAATCGGAGCAGCGGCACGGGATCGCTGCTGGTGCGGGCGTTCCTGCGCTGGGCGGACGAGTGTCGCGTCGGCCGAGTCGCGGTGACGGCGTACGCGGCGAACGAGGGTGCGATCCGGTTCTATGGCCGGTTCGGGTTGCGGCCGAAGAGCGTCACGCTGGATGCAGCGCGGTCATGAACGCGCTGACTGCCTTGGCGTAGCGCTTCGGCTCTTCGAGATGGATGAAGTGGCCGGACTGCTCGAAGACCTCGAGGTGCCCGCGCGGAGCTCGGCGGAACGCGTCGAGTACGGGCTCGTTCGCGATCGGGTCGTGCGCGCCGGCGAGGAGGAGCGCGGGCTGCGTGAGTTGGTCGAGGTCGGCCAGGTACGAGCGGTAGAGCATGGGGTCCTCGGTGAGCAGCTGCGCATGGCGTTGGCCTCGTGCTCGGGCGTCCGGATCGAGTTGCGGGAGCCGGTCCATCAGGGCGGTCGTGGTGTCGTGCAGGTAGATGGACTCGAGTCCGGCGAGGAGTTGGCGCTTCTCCTGCCACATCGCGGTGGTGCGTGACAACTCGCCGGCGAGGAGCTCGCGGATCCGTTCGGCGTCGGCCTGGCGGTCGCGGCCGTCGAGGAGCGGGAGCGCGCGGGCGAGCTGAGCGCGAGTGGAGTTGACGAAGTCCCACTCGGGATTCTCGAAGATCGCCGCGCTGACCCGGTTCGGATGCTGGAGCGCGTACCGGAGGGCGTAGCGGCCGCCGATGGAGTGGCCGAGGACGGTCCACTCATCGATGCCGAGCTCAAGCCGGAGCGCCTCGAAGTCGGCTACGAGGTCGTCGACCGTAAGCGAGACGTCGTCCGGAAGCGCGTCGGAGTAGAGAGCGCCACGCTGATCGACACCGATCACCCGCAGCTCACGTGCGAGCAGATCGCCGACGCACGCCATGAAGTCCGCACACCCCTGCCCCGGCCCGCCATGAACGAACAACACAGGTGGTCCGTCGACGGGACCCCGCTCATCCACGCGCAACGTGGTGTAGGGCACGCGAACAAACCGCCCACCCGCCGATGGCAGCGCTGCACCCGTCATGCCCCGAACCCTACGGCCGCCACATCGCCGAGGGATCGTGGAGGAGGGCGGCGCGCCGGCTCGATGGAGGTGACGAGAGCGAGCGGGTGGGTGAAGATGCGTCGCCGCGACCGGTGCGCGCAGCGGTGGTGCTGCCTCGCGCGCGGTGGTGCCGTCGCAGCGTAGGTGCTGCTGTGCGGGCGACGGCTCGGGTTGCGTGACCTCGCGGCAGGCGCGATCGGCGTAAGGCGGCGGCTGATGCGCTGCGAGGTGGGTCGCGGGCTGCGGGGTCGGGCCGCGTCGTGCGCGTGCGGTCACCGACCGCGCGGTAGCACACTCCTTGCCGACTGTTGCGGGCGGCACGCCAGCGCGACGCACCTCTTCCTAGGAAAGGGCGGGCGCTGCGGCGACGGAGGCTACTTTGCCGCCGGTCATGCGTTCCAGCTCGGCCAGCGTGCTCGAGAACATGGTGAAGTGGTCGCCCCCACCTGCCCAGACCACTGGGAACTTGGCGAGCGTATCGTCGAGCACCGTCTGCACCGGGTGGGGGTGGCCGATCGGGGCGCAGCCGCCGACTTCCTGGCCGGTCGCGGAGAGGACTTGCTCGGGCGTGGCTCGGCGCACCTTGCGTACTCCGATCAACGCTGCGACGAGCTTGGTGTCCACCCGGTGGGCGCCGCTGGCGACGACGAGCAGTGGCGATTCGTCGGCCATGAAGATCAGGCTGTTCGCGATCGCCCCGACCTCACAGCCCAGCGCCGAGGCGGCGGCTGCCGCGGTCGGGATGGGCGAGTCGAGCTTGACGAGCTGCCCCTTCGCGCCGTGCGACTCCAACGCCGCGAGGACTCTGTTCACTGCTTCCACTGCCACCGTCACGACCGTGACGATATCCGCGTCACCGTCCGCACCGCAGCTGGATATCCCGGGGGACGCATCGGGACTAGCCGGACATCTCGGTGGCCGGCACGGGCAAACGCTTGCCCATACCAAAACGAGTAAGGGACCCTACCGAATCAACGACGGAGGGAACCCCGTGAGCGACCTCGGACGCGCGAGCACGAAAACGGCCTCGACGTTCTACACCGCCGAGAAGGTCGCCGCCGCGCGGCGCAACATCGCCGACTTCGACTGGGCACAGCAAGTCCGCGACGACGCGCGAGCCGCCGCCGACCCGTACGTGGCCAAGGGCGACGAGTGGCTCTGGAACCTCGTCACCACCCAGAAGCTCCCCCGCAGCTACGCCGTCAACCAGGCGCTCGGCTCCCCCATCACCGGCCGCGACATCTACCAGTACGGCAACTATCCCTGGCGCGCCGACCCGCTCACCGCACCGTGGAAAATCGTCGACCCGTCCAGCGATTACGTCTTCCCCACCAACGACTTCCCCGCGTACTACACGAGCGGCATCGACGACCAAGGCAGGTTCGACCCGGCCCGAGCCGACCGCACCAAGCTCGTCAACCAGCTCTACCCCGACCGCGGCCCCACCTGGGGCGTCGACGACGGCTACGGCTGGGTCGACGACGCCGGCAAGAAGTGGACGTTCGTCGCCTACTACAACCACTGGCACACCTGGTTCGGCGACGTCGCCCGCGACACCGCCAAGGCCGCCGTCCACCTCACGCTCCGCGCGCTGCGGGACGCGTACGTGTATACCGGCGACCTGAAGTACGCGCACGCAGGCCTGGTCATCCTCGACCGCGTCGCCGACGTCTACCCGAGCATGGACACCAGCGCCTACAGGTCCAGCCAGGGTTTCCTCAACTCCGACGGCGGATCCGGCCGCGGCAGGATCGTCGGCTGCATCTGGGAGACCGGCCTCGCCCGCGAGTTGGTGAGCGTGTACGACGCGTTCTTCCCCGCCGTCGCGACCACCGACCAGGCCAACGTCGTGCCATTCCTCAACGGCAAGGCCAGCCAGTACGGCCAGCCGCCCAAGGCCGACGTCGAGGCGATCAAGCAGAACATCGAGACCAACCTGATCCGCCAGATCTTCCCCGCCATCGAGAGACACCAGATCGCCGGCAACTTCGGCTCCCACCAAGCCACCCTCGCGATGGCCGCCGTCGTACTCGACTCCCCCACCGAGTCCAACCCGTGGATCGACTGGATCTTCAAGGCAGGCGGACGAGTCACCACTCCCGAGCTGCATATCACCGGCGGCAACATGCACGCCCAGCTCGTCGGCGACGTCGACCGCGACGGCTTCGGCAACGAGGCCGCGCCCGGCTACAACCTCGGTTGGATCACCGCGATCCAGGCCGCCGCCGACGCGCTCAGCGGGTACGACCGCTACCCGACCGCCGACCTGTACGAGCACCCGAAGTACGCGAAGATGTTCGAAGGCCGTGCCATCCTCACGATGGTCAACCGCTTCCAGCCCTCCATCGGCGACAGCGGCTCCACCGGCCGCCCGATCCTCACCGGCCTGCCGCAGCAGTTCACCGCCGACTTCGAGCGGTACGGCAACCCCGTCTACGCGCAGATGGCCTACCTCACCAACAACAACTCCCTCGACGGCTTGTACGGCAGCATCTTCTCCACCGACGTCGAAGGCACGCTCGAGCGGATGCGTCAGGTCGTCGAAAGCGACGGCCCGCTCGCACTTCCGACCGTGAACCTCAGCGGGTACGGTCTCGCGTCGCTCCGCCAGGGAACGGGCGACGCGATGCGCGCGGCCTGGGCGTACTACGGCCGAACGGCGGGCCACGGCCACGGCGACGCGCTCAACCTCGGCCTGTACGGGTTCCGCACCGACCTGATGCCCGACCTCGGCTACCCCGAGTTCGCCGACAACAACGCGCGCAGGTTCGAGTGGAACGCCAACACGATCGCGCACAACAGCGTCACGGTCGACAACAAGCGCCAGAGCAACCACTGGGTCGGCCAACCACACGCGTTCGCGAACACTCCACAGGTCAAGCTGTTCGACCTGTCCGCGCCCAAGGTCTACCCACAGACCAGCAGGTACCGACGCGTCACCGCAACCGTCACGATCGACGACGCGAACTGGTACGCGGTCGACGTCTTCCGCGTCACCGGCGGCACGCACCACCACCTGTCGTTCCACGCCGCCGAAGGCCCCGTCACCACGACCGGTCTCGACCTCGCCGCGCAACCCACCGGCACGTACGCCGGCCCCGACATCCTCCCGCCGGCCGACAACGCGCTGCCGCGACCGAACGCGTCTGGGTTCGACTGGCTGTCCAACGTGTCGAGGGCCAACCCCGAAGGCCCGTTCACCGCCGACTGGAAGATCAAGGACACCTGGAACGTCCACGATCCCGACCTCGACCTGCACCTCCGGCTGAACGTCCTCAGCCCGATCGACGACGTGGCGCTGTGCGACGGGATCCCGCCACGCAACAAGCCGGGCAACCCGCCGAGCCTGCGCTACCTGATCGCGCACCGGCAGGGCCTGCAGCTCACCAGTCAGTTCGTCTCGGTGATCGAGCCGTACGTGGGCCAGCCGACGATCCGTGCGGTGACCGAGGTGCCCGTCGTCAGTGCGGGCGGCGAGGACTTCAGCGAGCACGACACGGTCGCGGTGAAGGTCGAGCTGACGAACGGGCGTACCGACTACGTGGTGAGCTCGCTGCGCACCGACGTGCTGTTCACCGTCGACGGGCGCTTTCCGTTCCAGGGCGGCTTCGGCGTGTACTCGTTGCGGAACAGCCGCCCGGTGTACGCGATGGGTCACGACGCGGCTCGCGTCGGTGAGCCTGGCATCCGCCGCGGCCCCGCCGCGCTCACCGGAAAGGTGCACGCGTTCACGAGAGAGCTCTCCGCCGACAACAGCGTGACACTGACTCTCGACTCTGCGTTAAACGACCCGTCGACGCTGATTGGTCACTATCTGTACGTCGCCAATGACGGAGAACGAAACGCTGTTTACCGCATCGCGGGAATTGGCCAGATCTCCGGCAATCAATGCGAGTTCAAGGTCGGTAACACGACGACAATTCGCGGTTACGTCAATCCCGACGACTTCGACCTCGGCTATCGCTACGACGTCGCGGTCGGCGCCAACGCGCGCATCCCGCTGACCCGCGAGTGGATGGGTTGATCACGTCCAGTCAGGTGATCCTCGCGCTCAGTCAGAACATGACAGCGAGCGAGTAATCGGTTACTCGCATTTCGCTCAAATCACCGAACAATAGTTGTTCGGCTACGGAGCGAGTTAAATGACCAGAACTGGATATCCCATCTTGCGCCGTTAGTCCGTTTCAGGGGAACCTCCCGAAATCCGCGTTCGCACAATTGCGCGAGAGGGCTTCCCCTAATGACCGCTTTGCTGGGTGTACCGCCGCGTGGCGTGGCGGCATACGCGACGAAGACGGCCCCCACCCTCTATACCCCGGAGAGGGTCGCCGCGGCACGTCGAAACATCGCCGACTTCGCCTGGGCGCGCAAGCTGCGCGACGACGCGGTCGCCGCGGCCGACCCGTACGTCGCCAAGGGCGACGACTGGCTGTGGAAGCTGATCTCCGGCCAGCGGGTCCCCCGCAGCTACGCGGTCAACCAGGCGCTCGGCTCCCCGATCACCGGCCGGAACATCTACAAGTACGGCAACTACCCCTGGACGGCCAACCCGGTCAGCAAGCCGTGGAAGATCGTGGACCCGTCCAGCGACTACGTCTTCCCCACGAACGACTTCGCGGCGTTCCACGCCAGCGGACTCGACGCCAAGGGACTGTTCGATCCCGCCAAGGCCAACCGCAGCCTGCTCGTCAACAAGCTCTACCCGGAGAAGGGCGCCAAGTGGGGCGTCGACGACGGCACCGGTTGGGTCGACGCGAACGGCAAGCGCTGGACGTTCGTCGCGTACTACAACCACTGGCACAACTGGTTCGGCGACGTGACCAGGGACACCGCCCGCGGCGCGATCCACCGCACCATTCGATCGCTTCGCGACGCGTTTCTCTATACGGGACTGACGAAATACGCCCACGCCGGCTTGATCATGCTGGACCGAGTCGCGGACGTCTATCCCGGCATGGACATCAGCGTCTACAAGGCGCCGACGTACCTGAACTCCGAAGGCGGAACCGAGCGCGGAAAGGTCCTCGGGTGCATCTGGGAGCCCTTTCTCGTCACGGATCTGATGAGCGCGTACGACGCGTTCTTCCCCGCGATCGCGACGAAAGACGTGGCGAACGTAGTGTCGTTCCTGCACGCCAAGGCGCAGAAGCACGGTCTGCCCTCGAAGGCCTCGATCGACGCGATCAAGCAGAACATCGAGGGCAACCTGATCCGTACGGTCTTCCCCGCCGTCAAGGCGCACCGCATCGCTGGCAACTTCGGCATGTACCAAGCAGCGCTGGCGACCGCGGCAGTCGTGCTCGACTCGCCGACCGAGTCCAAGCAGTGGATCGACTGGATCTTCCAAGCGGGCGGGCGAGTTGGCGATCCCACGTTGCGCATCTCCGGCGGCAACCTCGAGGCGACGCTCGTCGACCAGCTCGACCGCGACGGCTTCGGTGACGAGGCGGCGCCGCAGTACAACCTCGGCTGGATCACCGCGCTGAGCGGCGTTGCCGACGCGCTCGCCGGCTACAAGCGCTATCCGACGGCGGACCTGTTCAAGCATCCCAAGTACGCGAAGATGATCGCCGCTCGTCCGGCGCTCACCATGCTGAACAAGTACCTGCCGTCGATCGGCGACAGCGGATCGACCGGCAAGGCGATAGCGATGGCGACGTCGCAGCAGCTGGTGGCGGACTTCGAGCGGTACGGCAACCCGGTGTTCGCGCAGCTCGCGTATCAGCTCAACCACCAGCGACTGGAGAGCCTGTACGGCAGCATCTTCTCCAAGGACGTCGCGGGAACGCGAAGCAAGATCGCCGATGTGCTGGCGGCGAAGGGCCCGCTCGCGCTGCCGAGCATGAACCTCACTGGGTACGGGTTCACCGCCCTGCGCACCGGCACCGGCGGAAACATGCGCAGCGTCTGGTCGTACTACGGTCGCAACGCCGGCTCGCACGGCCACGGCGACGCCCTCAGCATCGGCATGTACGGCACTGGCATCGATCTCATGCCGGACCTCGGCTATCCCGAGTTCGCCGACAACAACGCCCGCCGGTTCGAGTGGAACGCCAACACGATCTCGCACAACACCGTGACGGTCGACCGGAAGCGCCAGTCGTCGCACTGGGTCGGGCAGCCGCTCGGCTACGCCGTACGCAACGCGGTCCAGGTGTTCGACGTCGCCGCGCCGAAGGTCTACTCGCAGACGAGCACGTACCGCCGGACGACCGCGATGATCGCGATCGACGCCAAGAACTCCTACGTCTTCGACGTGTTCCGCGTCGTCGGTGGGACCGATCACCACTTCTCGTTCCACACCGCCGAGGGTCCGGTGACGACGAGCGGGCTCTCGCTGTCTTCCCAGGGCGGCGGGTCGTACGCCGGCATCAACGTATCGCCGCCGTCCGACAACGCCGCGCCGCGCAGCGGGGCGAGTGGCTTCGACTGGCTCGTGAACGTGTCGCGCTGCTCGGCGCCGGCGAGCCAGTTCAGCGTCGACTGGAAGGTCAAGGACACATACAACGTTCATCCGGTCGACCCGAATCTCCATGTACGGTTGACGATGCTCGGCCCGATCGACGACGTGGCGCTGTGCGACGGAATCCCGCCGCGGAACAAGCCAGGCAACCCCGACAAGCTCCGGTACGTGATCGCACACCGGCGAGGTACCAAGCTGGCAAGCAAGTTCGTGTCGGTCATCGAGCCGTACGTCGGCGCCCGGCTGATCAAGAAGCTGACCGCGGTCTCGATCAAGCCGGCAACGGGAACGCTCGCCGCGCATGAGTCGGCGGCCGTCAAGGTAGAGTTGACGAACGGCCGCGTGGACTACATCGTCTCGTCGACGCGGACGAACGTGCCGCTGCTGATCGACAACCTGTTCACGTTCCGCGGCAGCTTCGGCGTGTACCAGCTGAAGGGTGGCAAGGCGGTCTACGCGTTCAGCCACGACGCGACACAGTGCGGGCCGAACACGGCGATGAGAGGCCTGCACGCGGTCGGCGGCACGATCAAGGGCTTCACCGGGAACCTGTCGGCGCAGAACTCGCTGACGGTGACCTTGAGCGGCGCCTGCCCCACGCCGTCGACGCTGGTGGGGTCGTACGTGTACGCGCAGACCGATGGGGTGCGGAACGCGGTGTACGCAATCAAGGGCGCCAAGCTGCTCGACGCGAAGACACTGTGGCTGGACATCGGGGACGCGACGCCGATCCGCGGCTACAAGGACGCTGACGAGCCCTCGCTGGGGTTCCGCTTCGATCCGGTGATCGGGAAGTCCGTGCGGATCCCGCTGACCCGCCAGTGGAGTGCCTGACCCACGCCGGTTTGGATGAAGGGCACCTTCATCCAAACCTATTGGATGAAGGTGCCCTTCATCCAAACAGTGGGAGGGTGGCGAAGGGGATGGGGTGCGGCGAGAGCTGGCGCGAGCTGGACAGCGGGGAGTGATGTCGCCAAGGAGCTGGCGGGGAGTCGATCAGGCGCCACGTCGATCTCGTCCATGCGCCCTTCTGGTCGCGGCAGAGCTAGTCAAGGGCCGCAAAGCGGTCGCGAAGCGACGCCGCCCATCTGCGAAGCCGCCGCGGCGCCCTTTACTCGCTCCGCCGCGACCGGACACTGGCGGACGAGAATGACGAGGCGGAGCACCACTCCCCGGAGAGCCGCCGACGAACCCGCGAGCCGGACAGCTCGATCGCGCCAAGACAGCTCGTCGGGAAGCGGCGGCAGCTGAGCGACGGGGAGGGATGTCGGCAGGTGGTGGGGACGTGCAGCCGACGCGCACTGGTCCTGGTGGAGTGATGTCGTCAGGTGGGGGTCAGCGGGCGCTGGTGGGTGTCCCTGCGGATGGCGGGCGACGGCAGCGGGCGGCAGCTGCTCGTGGTGGAGTGAGGTCGAGATGGAGCTCCCACTCCCCGAGAGCGCGGGGCGGATAGCGTGCGGCGGGTGAGTCGTTGCGAGGAATGTGGATACCACTGGGACGGCCGCCCCGCCGAGGCGATCGCGACGATCCGCGAGCTCCCGGCCGCGCTGTCAAAGGTGATCGGCGAGCGAGGTGACCGAGACGAACGGCTCAGGGCACGGCCAGCGCCGGAGGTGTGGTCGCCGCTCGAGTACGTGGCGCACACCGGGGATGCGATCGGCTGGTACGAACAACGGATCCACCGCGTGCTGACCGAGGACCAGCCGAAGCTCGAGCCGTTCGACTGGGACGCCTACACAGAGGGTCAGCAATATCGCGAGCGACGGCTTGATGAGGTGCTCGCGAGCGTGGGCTGGAGGTGCGCGACGTTCGTGGAGTTGCTGGAAAATCTGCCCGCGGCAACCTGGCAGCGGGAGGGCGTCGGGTCCGGTGGGCAGCCGCGGACGGTGGAACAGCTCGCCCACCGTGCCGCCCACGAGGCGTGCCACCACCTGCAGGACGTTCGCCAGCAGCTGTGACGGGTGAGGTCGGTGGGGCTGATGTGAGGGCGAATCATGACCCCGAATGCCCGAAAAGTCCAGTCTTGAACTCTTTGCCCGAGAGGAGGAGTCTCCGGGAGAGTCCGGCCGGCAAGGAGGCTGACCATGGGGGCATGGGCACCGGGACGACGTGAGGTCCTCTGGGGCGCCGGCGCGCTCCTGGCCGGATCAGCGGCGGCAGGCCAACACCAGGCGCAGGCGGGGCCGCCCGTAACCAGCAAGACGAGCAAGACCAGGCCGACCTTCTACACCCACGACAAGGTCAAGGCGGCCAGGCGCAACATCGCCCAGTTCGAGTGGGCCGCCCAACTCCTCGAGAAGGCGCAAGAGAGAGCACAACCGTTCCTCGACCAAGGCGACGAATGGCTCTGGCGCCTCCCCACCAGCCAATGCGTCCCGAGGAGCTACGCTGTGAACCAGGCACTCGGCTCCCCGATCACCGGCACCGCGATCAACAAGTTCGGCAACTACCCCTGGCGCGCCGACCCGATCAAGAACCCGTGGAAGCTCGTCGACCCGTCCAGCGGCTACACGTTCCCCACCAACGACTTCGCCTCCTACTACGCCAGCGGCCTGGACAAGCAAGGCTGCTTCCAACCCGAGCGCGCCAACCCCGCCTACCTCGTCAACCGCCTCTACCCCGCCCGCGGCAGGTCCTGGGGCGTCGACGACGGCACCGGGTGGGTCGACCGGAACGGCAACCGCTGGACGTTTGTCGCCTACTACAACCACTGGCACGTCTGGCACACCGGCCAGATCGTCCAAGCCCTGAACGCGTTCCGCGACTGCTACCTCTACACCGGCGACGTCAAGTACGCCCGCGCCGGGCTCATCCTTCTCGACCGAGTCGCGGACCTCTACCCGGACATGGACATCTCCGAGTACCCCGCCGACCAGGGCTTCCTCAACTCAGACGGCAACATGAAGAAGGGCAAGACCGTCGGCGCGATCTGGGAGCCGCAGCTCGTCGCCGACCTCATCCTCGCGTACGACGCGTTCTTCCCCGCCATCTCCAACAAGGACCGCGGCAACGTCGTCGACTTCCTCAAGAACAAGGCAACAACGAAGAACACGCCAGCCGCGATCCGCGCCAACCTCGAGAACAACCTGCTGAGACAGGTCTTTCCCGCCGTCCAGGACGCCCAGATCGCCGGCAACTTCGGCATGCACCAACGCGCCCTCGCGCTCGCCGCCGTCGTGCTCGACGCACCGGGCGAGTCCAAGCGCTGGATCGACTTCGTCCTCGACAACGGCGGCCTCATCCAGACGCCCGCCTGGAAGATCACCGGCGGTGGCGTACGGGCCGCGCTGATCGACCGCGTGGACCGCGACGGCATGGGCGACGAGGGCGCGCCCGGCTACAACTACCTGTGGACCGAGTACATCCGCGGCATCGCCGACGTGCTCGCCGGGTACGACCGCTACCCCACCGCCGACCTCTACCGGCACCCGAAGGTGCGCAAGCTGCTCGCCGGCTGCCTGCCGCTGATCATGCTCAACCGCTACACCCCCTCGATCGGCGACACCGGCACGACCGGCGAGCCCGCGATCATCGGCAGCCTGAACGCGTACGTCCGCTCCTTCGAACGGTACGGAAACAAGGAGTACGCCCAGCTCGCCAACCACATCGCGCGAGGCCGGATCGACCTGCTGTACGGCGACATCTTCAGCCCCGATCCGGCCAAGACGCAGGAGCGCATCCAGCAGATCGTCAACCAGTACGGCGATTTCAAGCTCGAGAGCGACAACCTCACCGGGTACGGGTTCGCCGCCCTCCGCACCGGCGACAAGGAGAACCTGCGTGGCCTCTGGACGTACTACGGCCGCACCACCGGGCACGGCGACTACGACGCGCTCAACCTCGGCCTGTACGCGTTCGGCGTCGATCTCATGCCCGACCTCGGCTACCCCGAATACGCCGACAAGAGCATCCGCACCCGCGAGTGGAACGAGAACACCGTTGCCCACAACACCGTCGTGGTCGACGCGAGCAAGCAGCAACCGCACTGGGTCGGTGAGCCGCACGGCTTCGCCAGTGGCGAACGGGTTCGCGTCGTCGACACGTCGGCACCGAACGTCTACCAGCAGACCTCGGTCTATCGCCGCGTCAGCGCGATGGTCGACGTTGACGAGCAGAACTCCTACGTGGTCGACATCTTCCGCGTCGTCGGCGGCTCCGACCACCACCTGAGCTTCCACGCCGCAGCCGGTGACCTCACGGCCGACGGCATCGGGTTCAGCCACCAGTCGCGCGGCACGTACGCCGGCCGCAACGTCCCCCGCCCCGCCGACACCGCGAAGGCGAGGCCGGACGCGAACGGCTTCGACTGGCTCACGAACGTCTTCCGCGCCGAACGTCCGCGCCGGGGTTTCGCGCTGGAGTGGAAGATCAAGGACACCTGGCGCGTCCTCGACCCCGATCCCGACCTGCGGCTGCGCTACACGATGCTGACCGACGTCGACGAGGTCGCGGTCTGCGACGGCACGCCACCGCGCAACAAGCCGGGCAACCCGAAGCGGCTGCGGTACGTGGTCGCGCACCGGCACGGCGAGGACGGCAACCTGGCCAGCCAGTTCGTGTCGGTGATCGAGCCGTACGTCGACTCGCGATTCGTACGAGATGCCCGGCTGGTCGACGTCGAGGCGAGCGGCCTCGATCCGAACGAAGCGGTGGCTGTCAAGGTTACGTTGACAAACGGCCGGGTGGACTACATCGTCAGCTCACTGAGAACGGACCTCGTGCTGACCGTGGACGGGCAGCACCGGTTCGAGGGCGCCTTCGGAGTCATGAGCTTCGAGGGCGGCGAGCAGACGTACGCGTTCGGGCACGACGCCGCGCAGGCAGGGATCCGCAAGGCAGACAGGGCGATCGAGGGTGTGCTCGTCGGGTTCACCAGAGAGCTCACCGGCAAGAACACGTTGACAGTGCGCGTACCCAACCCGGTCGACGACTTCGAGGCGCTCGCCGGGGCGTACGTGTACGTCGCGAACGACGGCGAGCGCAACGCGGTCTACCGGATCAAGCGGGTACGCAAGCTCAGCAACCGCAAACTCGCGCTCGACCTCGGCGACCAGACGACGATCAGGCGCTTCGCGGATCCGGACGACACCGGCCAGGGCTTCGTCTACGACGTCGCCAAGGGCGCCGCCGTCCGGATCCCCCTCACGCTCGAGTGGCAGGCCTAGACGGCGAGCGGCAACGCGATCGGCTGGCCGGACTCGACGGACTTGTAGCCGCCCATCGCGATCTCGGTCGCCCGGTAGCCGTCCCAGCCACTCGGAGCCGGCGCGCGGCCTTCGCGGATCGACGAGATGAACTCGTCGAGCATGCCCGCGTCGGCGTTCGAGCCCCAACCGTTCCAGCGCACCTCGTGCGGCCCCTGGCGGCCGGGACCGTCGGAGAACGAGGCGTACGTCTGCCGGAACGCGTCCATCGACGCGATCCCGTTCTCGCCCACGAGCTCCAGCGTCACGCCACCCCAGGTCGGGTACGACTCCGGCCGGCTCCAGCTGCAGTCGATCGTCGCGACCGTGCCGTTCTCGAACGTCACCGCCAGCGTGCCCGCGGTCTCGACCGGCAGGTCCGGGTACATCAGCTTGTTCGTCTGCGCGTAGACCGAGGTTGCCTCGCTGCCGAGGATCCAGCGCAGCAGATCGGCGACGTGCACGGTGTGGTCCATCATCGAACCGCCGCCGGCGAGCTCGGGGTCGACGAACCACGGGTGCGCCTTGCCCGGCATCTGGCCCGGGTTGGTGCCGGCGACGCCGTAGATCTTGCCCAGCCGCCCGTCCCGGACGACGGACTCGACACCGCACACCGGCGCGGAGAACCGCATCGGGAACGCCGTCATCAGGTTGACGCCGGCCGCCTCGCAGGCCTTGATCATCGCCTGGCCGTCGGCCAGGGACGTCGCCAACGGCTTCTCGCACAGCACGTGCGCGCCCGCGGCGGCGGCCTTCTCGGTGAGCGAACGGTGCACGGAGTTCTCCGAGCACACGATCGCGCCCGCCGGCTCCCAGGCGAGCAGTTCGTCGTACGTCGGCACGAACTCCACGCCGAACGTCGACGCGATCTTCTGCCCGCGCGACGGGTCGACGTCCGACACCCGGACCTCGACGTCGGATCGCCCAGCCAGCAAGGACAGATAGCCCGCGCCGTGCAGGTGAGCGAACGACAGGATCCCCAGCTTCAGCTTGCTCATGATGCGGTCTCCAAGGCCGGCGCGCTGCCGAGGTAGGGCTGGTCCGGAACGGGCAGCTCGACGGCCCGCCCGGTCTCCGACGACTCGATCGCGGCGAGCGAGATCGCCACCGCGGCCGCGCCGTCCTCGGCCGTCACGCGCGGCGTCGGGCCGCCGGCGATCGCGGGCAGGAACTCCCTGAGCTCCGTGGTGTACGGGTCCTCGTCCAGCGTGATCGGCGGCAGGCCGCTCCCGGAGACGGCGAGCTCCGGCGGCGCGAACCGTACCGGCACGTGCTCGTCGGTCGCGTACGACAGCAGGCCCTCTGAGCCAGCGATCTCGAAGCTGGTCCGGAAGCCCGCGCCCTCACGCGCCCAGGAGGCGGTGATGTGGCTGATCGCGCCGTCGACGTGGGTGAGGATCGCGTACGCGTGCGACAGCACCTGGTCGTCGCCGGTGGGCCGGAACTGCTTGGCCCAGACGCGAACGACGTCGCCGGCGATCCAGCGCGCGTAGTCGATGTCGTGGATCATCACGTCGAGGATGAGCCCACCGGAGCGGGTGGCGTTGGTGAGCCAGGTGCTCCACTTCGGCACCCCGCCCTCGCGGGTCAGGCGGACCACCGACGTACGTCCGATCTTCCCCGCGGCGATCGTGCGCTGCGCGGCGGCGTACTCCGGGAAGAACCGCACGACCTGCGCGACATGCAGCGGCAGGCCGGCCTCGCGGAATGTGCGGACGATCTGCTCGGCCTGGTCGTTCGTCCGCGCGAGCGGCTTCTCGCTGATCACCGGCTTGCCCACCGCGGCCGCGGCGAACGCGATCTCCGCGTGCGTGTCGGTCGGCGTGCAGATGTCGACGACGTCCACCGCGCCGAGGATCGACTCGAGCGAGGTGTGCTCGGTGGCGCCGTACTCCTCGACCGCTCGGGTCCGCAGGTCGGGCAGCACGTCGTACGCGTGCACCTCGACACCGATGTTCCTTAACCCTGCCAGGTGGACCCGGCCGATGAAGCCGAGTCCGATCACTCCGACCCGGCGGACCGGATCGCCCTGTTGCCCTTCGCCCACGCCCCACTCCTTAAGCTCGATCTGGTGCGCACCCGTATGGGACGCTAGCGCAAGAACGTGCCTCGACACTGCTCGGGGCGGGCACTAATGGACAACTCTCCAAGGGGGAAAAGCGCATGTCGTCGACACTCGCCGTCCGAGGTGGCGAGCCCGTCCGTACCCGGCCATACCCGACCTGGCCGACTTCGGACAACGCCACGGCGGAAGCCGTCGGTCAGGTCCTGGCATCGGGCAAGTGGGGCAGCACGCACGGGGAGGTCGTCGCGACCTTCGAGGCCGAGTTCGCCGAGTACCAGCAGGCCGCGCACGGCATCTGCGTGTGCAACGGCACGCTCGCGTTGGCGGCCGCTCTGCGCGCGGTGGGGGTGGGTGTCGGTGACGAGGTGATCGTGCCGCCGTACACGTTCATCGCGAGCGCTGCCGCGGTGACGTTCGTCGGAGCGATCCCCGTCTTCGCCGACATCGAGGAGCACAGCCACCTGCTGTCGCCGGCCGCTGCGGAGGCGGCGATCACTGAGCGCACGAAGGCGATCATGCCCGTGCACATCGCGGGGCGGCCTTGTGACATGGACGCGTTCGTGGAGCTCGGTCAGCGTCGCGGGCTCGCCATCATCGAAGACGCCGCGCAGGCCGCGGGCGCGGAGTGGAAGGGCCGCCGCGTCGGGGCGATCGGCGACGTCGGGACGTTCAGCTTCCAGACCAGCAAGAACATGTCCGCCGGCGAGGGTGGCGCGTGTGTGACGAACTCGCCGGACATCGCGGGGCGCCTGTACGCCGCGGCGAACGTCGGGCGCGTACCCGGCGGCGGCTGGTACCAGCACGACCACCTCGGCTACAACCTGCGGCTCACCGAGTTCCAGGCGGCGATCCTGCGCGAGCAGCTGCGCCAGCACCCCTCGTTGCAGGCAGTACGGGCCGCGAACGGCACGCTGCTGCGGTCGCTGCTCGGGTCCGTCGAGGGCGTCGCGCTGCCGAGCGAGGACCCGTCGGTGACGGCGCACGGCTGGCACCTGTTCCTGCTGCGGCTGCCTTCGATCGGCGGGGTCGAGCGGAAGAAGGAGTTCACCTCCGCGCTCCAGGCCGAGGGCGTGCCGTGCAGCCCCGGGTACGACGGCCTGCACCGCAACCCGGCCCTGCTCGAGGAGGTCGAGGCGCTCTGCAAGCGGCTCGGGCAGCCCGTTCCGGTGGCTGAGGTACCGGTGAGCGAGCGGTTGTCGGAGGACACGATCTGGCTGCCGCAGAATGTGCTGCTCGGTTCGGAGGACGACATCCGCGACGCCGCTGCGGCTATTGAGAAGGTGGCGCGCGGTATCTGACCTCTTGAATGGAGGGCATCCGCAGGTGCCCGCTCGGGCGTGATCATGTACGTGATCGTGAAGCTGGACTGGTCGGATACGACGGGTTTGGCTTCATGATCACAGACATGATCACCGCGAAGCTCTTCTGGGGCTGGTGCTGTCTTGATGCGGTGTTCCTTTGAGAGCTCTCCGGCTGTTTGGTGCTCTTCGGGGACTGTGGCGGCGGTCGATTTTGGTGGCCGGTCCGGGGCGCGTCAAGGGCGCCGCGGCGGCTTCGCAGAGGGGCGACGTCGCTTCGCGACCGCGGAGCGGCCCTTGACTCGCCCCGGTCCGGCCACCTGTTTTTCACGCGCCGCCCCTGCCCCCGGAACAGGTGTCCCGGGGGAGGTTCCTTCTTGCTGGGGTTTGTTGCCGTGCTGAGGTCGCTTGTTGGCCCCCGGTCTCTTGTTGCTCGGATGAAGCCGGGGCCGTCCGTTGCCGGTTGTTTTGAATGAAGGGCACCTTCATTCAATAGGTTCGAATGAAGGGACCCTTCATACAACGGGTTTGGGCTAGCCGCGTTCCTCGCCGGCGGCGTCGAAGGCGTCTCGGACTCCGTCGCCGAGCCAGGTGAAAGCCAGCAGGGTGAGGGCGAAGAGGAATGCTGGGAAGACCAGCATGTGTGGGGCCGACAGCAGGTTGCGCGTTCCGTCGGTGATCATCGCGCCCCAGGACGGCGTCGGGGGTTGGACGCCGAGGCCCAGGAGGGCGAGGCCGGCCTCGGCCGCGATCGCCGCCGGGATCGCGAACGAGGTTGTCACGAGGATCGGCCCGATAGCGTTCGGCAGGATGTAGCGCACCGCGATCGTCACGCCGCCGGCTCCCATCGAGCGCGCCGCTTCGACGTACTCGCGTTCCTTCAATGTCAGCACTTGCGCCCGCACCAGCCGGGCCTGCGTCACCCAGGAGGCGATGCCGATCGCGATGATCAGGGCGAAGACCGAGCGGCCGAGCACCGTCACCATGATCACCGCGAACAGGTACGCGGGGAACGCGTACATCACGTCGGTGAAGGCCATCAGCACGGTCTCGACCCGGCCGCCTACGTACCCGGCGACGAGGCCGATCACCAACGCGAACACCAGCGCGGTCAGCTCGGCGCCGAACGCGACCGTCAACGCCGTCCGCAGCCCGAACAGCAACCGGGACAGGATGTCCCGGCCGAGCTGGTCGGTGCCGAACAGGTGCCCGCCCTGCCCCGGAGGCGCGAGCAGGTTGGCGAAGTCGGTCTCCGCGTAGTGCTGCGGCGCCAGCACCGGCGCGAGCAACGCCAACACGATCAGCAAGCCACAGAAGATCAGGCTGCCGAGCGCGAGCTTGTTGCCGCGGAACCGTTGCCAGGCCCGGGCCCACGGCCCAATGGCCCGACGATCGGCCGTTACACCGACGGGGCCTGGGCCGCCGCCGCTGGCGTCGATATCCGTCGCGGTCGCGATCTTCCCCACCCCCCAACCGTTCGTACGCGCGGGTCGAGAACGCCGTAGACGAGGTCGACCAGCAGGTTCGTCACCATCAGGATCAGCCCGTAGAACAAGACCGTTCCCATCAACAGTGGCATGTCACGACTCGCCGCAGCCGAGGCGAAGTAGAGCCCGAGACCGGGGATCCGGAACAGTGTCTCGACAAAGACGGTGCCGGTCATCAGCGCCGCCAACAAGGGTCCGACGACCGTCACCAACGGGATCAACGAGTTGCGCAGCGCGTGCCGCACGATCACCGTGCTGCGGCGCCCGCCCTTCGCGAGCGCCGCCATCACGTAGTCCTCGCGCAGCGTCTCGAGCATCGAGGACCGTACGTACCTCGCCAGCACCGCCGCCGGACCGAGCGCCAACGCCAGCACCGGCATCACCAGGTGGATCGGCCGATCCCAGCCACTCGACGGCATCCAGTGCAAGGTCGCGGTGAAGAGCAGCACGAGGAACGCCGCCGTCAGGTAGCTCGGCAGCGCATGTCCCAACGTGACAAGGAACATCGTGCCCTGGTCACCGATCGAGTTTTGCCTCAGTGCCGCGAAGACGCCGATCGGCACCGCTATCAGCAACGCCAGGATCACCGCGATCAAAGCGAGCGTCGCCGACACCGGGAACGCCGTCTCGATGATGTCCTGCACGTCCATCGTCGCGTACTTGTACGACGGCCCCATGTCCCAGGTGACCGCGCCCTTCATGAACAGCAGGTACTGCTTCCACGCCGGAACATCGGGCCCGTACCGGGTCGTCAGCTCCCCGACCATCTGCTCGGTGCCGGTGCTGCCGATGTTCGTCGCGCCGCTCGCCACGCGCTGGATGTCGGCGAAGTTGCCCGGCGCCAGCTGCAGCAGCGTGAACGCGATGATCGACACCGCGGCGATCGAGATCACCAGGCGGACGAGCCGCTTGGCCAGGTAGACCGCGAGATTCATCGCACCAGCTCGGCGACGGTGACGCGTTCGCCACCGCGTTCCGCGGACAGCACGCCGGCCTGCAGGACGGCGAGCAGGTTGAGGGTCTCCTCCGCCGCGATGGGAGCGACGCGCGTACGTGCCATCTCCACCGCCGCGCGGACGAGGTTGGTGTAGTAGGCGGTCGAGTCCTTCACCTGCGCGGCGTGGAAGCCCTCCTTGCCGTACGCGGTCACGTGGAACGCGTACGCCGCGTCACGCAACGTCTGCACGGTCGCGGTCGGACCGCCGTTCGCGTACGACAGCACGGCCACGTCGCGATCGGGGAAGCTGAACCGCTGCACCCACTCGACGTCGCCTCCGGCGACCGTGAACAGCTGCTCGACCGCGTGCACGCCGTAGTAGAACCACTCCCCCGGCCCGACGCTCACCACCGACGACAGGTCGCCCAGCGCCGCGAACTTCTCCCGATCCGCCTCGAGCTCGGCCGAGAACCGCAACGCCGACGCGCTGAACAGCGGCGCGTTCTTCGTTGCCGCCAAGGCGAAAAGGGCATGCGCCTCGCCGAGCTCGAGCGTCATCGGCTTGTCGACGAACGTCGCGATCCCGGCATCGACGAACGGCCGCGCCATCGGTGCGTGGGTCGCGCCGCCGCCGGTGTCGTCGACGACCAGCACCAGGTCGGTCTGACCCAGCAGCTCGGTCGGCTCGCCGGCGACGGCGTCGATCCCGTACTTCTCGGCAAGCGTCGAGGCGTCCGGCTGGTCCGGGCGGAGCTCGCCGCCCCAGACCCAACTCAGCCGTGCGCCCGGGATTGCCTTGTTCTCGTTGAGGATTCGAGCGAACGCCCCCGCGTGTGAGGTGTTGACACCGACCAGCCCGACCCGTACGTCGTCAGACACTGACTATCCCGCCTCCACATCGAGCGGCTTGAGGTAGAAGTAGTCCGGGTACGGCCGCAGCTGCAGACCCTTGATCGACGGCCGCACCGCGAAGTATGCCGCAGTCCACACCACGGGGATGTACAGCGCCTGCTCCTCGCGGATCTTCGCGGCCTGCTTGAACAAGTCGAGCTGCTTGGCCTCGTCGGGCTCCCTCGTGGCCTGCGCGACGAGCTCGCCCATCTGCCGGGTCTCCGGCGACGCGTCCTTGGCGAGGATCGCGTCCAGCTTCGCGGTCTTCTCGGCGGGCTTGAGGTTCTTGTCGAGCTGGAGCTCCTGGTACTCCGCCCACTTGGCGGCCGGCAGGCTGAACATCTGGTTGTCCTTCGGCGACCATAGCGCACCGACCATCGTCGGCCAGGTGGGCAGGCCGGCGAACGTGCCGTAGTAGAAGCCGATGTAGTCGCCCTTCTGGACCTGCCAGCGGCGTGTCGTGTAGACGCCGCTCTCGACGATGTCCGACTTCACCTTGATGCCCAGGTTGCGGATCCAGGTGTCGACGATCGCGTCGACCATCGGCGCCTGCACACCCGCGAGGAGACGGATCTCCGGCAGCCCCTTGCCGTCGGGGAACCCGGCCTCGCCGAGCAGCTGCTTCGCCTGGGCGATGTCCTCCTTGATCGCGATGCTCTCGTCCCAGCCCTTGGTGCGGTCGGTGACCAGCGAGAGGCCGGGCCGGAGGCCGGGGGTGACCTTGGCGAGCGTGTCGCGACCGAGCGCGAGGGAGAGCGCGCGACGGACCCGCGGGTCGTCCATCGTCGGGTTCTCACTGCGCAGCTTGGCGAGGTAGACGATCGAGTACGTCGGGATCGACTGCAGCTGCTTCTTGAGCTCCGGGTCCTTCTCGAACCGCGCGACGTCGGCGTCGAAGATGTTGACCATGTCGGTCTCGCCGTTCTCGTACGGAACGGTCGCGGTGCCGCTGGTCGTCGGCTCGACGAGCTGAACCTCGATCTTGTCCAGCTTGACGTTCTTGCGGTCCCAGTACTTCTCGTTCGGGATCAGCTCGATGCTGGAGTTCTTCGTCCACTTCTGGACCGCGTACGGACCGTTGGAGACGAAGTTCGGCGGGTTCTGCCAGTCCTCCGGCTTCTCGTCGACCAGGTCCATGTTCAGCGGCAGCAGCGCCGGGTGCGTGAGCGCGAGCAGGAAGTCCGGGTTGGGGTTGGCGAGGGTGAGCACGAGCTCGCGCTCGCCGTTCGCCTTGACCCCGACCTGCGACCAGTCGGTGAGGACGCCGGACAGGAAGTCCGTCGCGCCCTTGATGTTGGTCGACGCCTGGTAGGAGTTCGCGCCGAGCGTCGTGCCGCCGGCGGAGGTGCCGGCCGGCGTGAACAGCCGCTCGTACGTGCGCTCGAAGTCGGTGGCGAGCACGGGCTTGCCATTCGACCACATCGCGTTGGCGCGAAGCTGGAACGTGTAGGTGAGGTTGTCCGGCGAGATCGTCCACTTCTCCGCGACCGCGGGGATGACGTCGTCACCGGCCGGGTTCTGCGCGACCAGGCCCTCGAGCACGCCGCGGGTGAGCAGCCACATGCCGTTGGTGATGACCTGCGGGTCGAGGACCTCGACCGGGACGAAGCTCAGCCGCAGCGTGCGCTGCCCACCGGGCTTGCCGGGGTCCTCTGGAGAGTCGCCACCGAACAGGCCGCAACCGGTCAGCGACCAGCTTCCGGCGGCGAGGCCGATGAGACCGCTGACGCGAAGGAACTCGCGGCGGGTGGAGCCAGGCAGTTGAGATCGGGTGAAACGGCTGGTCGAACGCGAGCTTGCGGGCTGGTCCATCGAGCGAACCTCGTCTCCAGGCGGACGGACTGTCGTCCATACTTACGGACTTACGGTCCCGACCGTAGGACTGCCGTATGCCTGTGTCAATGGACGATTCCGGCGCGTTGCACGGTCGTAACCGGAGCGACCGGAGTCGGCAACGTGGGCCGTCCGGTTCAGGCCGTCGAATTCCTTGGTCGCGGGTGTCGAATCATGCCGGGTCCCGATCGTCGGTGGGCAACGACGAGGCGAGAGGAACCCCCGATGACACCCCAGAAGCTCACCAGCAGGCAGCGGCTGACGATCTTCGTGCTGCTCGGCGCGAGCTTCATGCTCGCCGCCAACTTCTCCATCCTGAACGTCGCGCTGCCGCAGGTCGGCGAGGCCGTCGGCCTCGAGGTGTCCGGGCTCGCCTGGGTGGCGACGGCGTACGCGCTGCCCGCCGCTGGGTTCACGCTGCTGTTCGGCCGGATCGGCGACCTGTACGGACGGCGCCGGATGTTCCTCGGAGGCATCGCGGTGCTGGCGGTGGCCTCGGTCCTCGGTGGGCTCGCCGCGAACCCGGCGATGCTGCTGAGCGCCCGCGCGCTCCAGGGCGTCGCCTGCGCGATGGCGATCCCGAACGCGCTGTCGCTGCTCGTCACCTCCTTCAGCGACGAGAAGCTGCGGGCACGAGTGCTGGGCATCAACGGCGCGCTCGGCGCCGCCGGCTTCACCGTCGGCGCGCTCGTGGGCGGGACGATCGTCGGCATCCTCGGCTGGCGTGGCGCGTTCCTGATCAACGTCCCGATGGCGATCCTCGCCCTCGTCGTCACCCCGTTCGTGATCCGCGCGAGCAGGGCCACCGAACGGGTCCGGCTGGACGTCCCCGGCGCCGTGACCGTGACGCTCGGGTTGCTGGCGATCGCGTACGGCGTGACGAACGCGAACGTCTACGCGCTGCTCGGCGGCGTCGCGATGCTGGTGGTGTTCTGGTTCGTCGAGAAGCGCGCGAAGGCACCGCTCGCCGCGGTCGACATCCTGGTCAGGCCGGGCGTGAAGTGGGGCATCGTCGCCGGCCTGGTGCTGTTCGCGATGGAGATCTCGCTGATCTTCGTCATGACGCTCTACCTGCAGAAGGTCCTGCACCTGTCGCCGTTCCTGACCGGGCTGGCGTTCGGCGTACCCGGGCTCGCCGCCGTCGCCGGGGGTGTCCTCGCCGGCCGGTTCATCGCCAGCTTCGGGTCGCGGAAGGTGCTGGTGGCCGGGCTGCTGACCCAGACCGCGTTCACCGCGCCGATGGTCCTGCTCGGCATGTCCGAGGCCTGGGTCTGGTTGGTGGTCCCGGCCCTGTTCGTCGGCTTCTTCGGCTTCGTGGCCGGCACCGTGGCGTTCATGGTGACCGCGACGTCGAGCGTGCCGGACTCCCAGCAAGGCCTGGCGACCGGCCTCACCACCTTGGTCGACGAGGTCGGGTCGACGATCGGTGTGCCGATCTTCGCCGCGATCGTGGCGACCCAGGCTAACCTGCTCGACGGCATCCACCTGGCCGTGATCGTGAACGTCGTGGGCACCGTGGCCGCGGCGGTGGTGATCTGGTTCGGGCTGCGGCCGCGCCGCACAGCGACGGCGCCCGCCGTCGCGGAGCCGTCCTACGAGTCGGCGTCCGCCTGAGGCTCGACTTCCTTCGGCTTCTCGGCCAGCTCCGCTTCCGACGGAGCGGGCAGGTGTTCCGGCCGAGGGCGCGAGGCGTCCCGCGCCCGCATGGCAGCGGACAGGCCGAGCTGGGAAGGTCTGTCGATCGGCATCAGTAGCCAGTGTCACAGATCGGCAGCGGCTCGCTCACGAACGCCCGCGACGCCACGGCCAGCGCACCGGCCTTCTGCTCCACGACCAGGCCGGCCAGCCCGGCCGCCGCCAGCGAGGGCCGGCCGAGGTACGCCGCGCCGAGCTCGCGGACGTCCAGCGCGAGCTCCGCCGGCGCCGTGGTCCGTTCGCAGGTCGCGCCGGTCGCGTCGCCCGCCAGCCGCCACCGGCCGGCGTTCCACGGGCAGAACGGGTCGGCGACCTCGAGCACGACGTCGATCGGCGACGCGTACCGCCGAGCGGCGAGCGCCCGGTCCACGTCGATCAGCCGCACCCAGTGCCCGTCCCAGATCCGCTTCTTTGCGGCCCGCGGGTCGATCAGCAGCGAGACCAGCGGCTCGTCCAGCGCCGCTCTCCCCCAGGTCGTCCGCGCCACCAGGTCCTGGTCGAGCAGGAACCGCCACAGCGCGACGTACGACAGAAGGTCGGTCGCGTGCAGGCGCATGACCTCGATCCGCCGGTCGCCCCAGGGCCCCGACGCCCGGAAGTACGCGTACCCGCCGACGGTCCCGTCGACGTCGGCCAGCACGCAGCGCAGCTCCCCCGCACCCTCGCGCAGCTCCGGCGGGTCGGCGATCAGCTTGCGCTGCCAGGCGTCGTCGTGGTGGAACATGCCCGGGCGCTCGGCCCTGGTCGCCTCGCGGATGGCCGAGCACGTCGCGAGGCTCTCCTCGAGCGACGCGTACTCGATCCGGACGTTCTCCACGTCGGCGACGGGCCGCAGCGCGCGGTCGGTGCGGTTGATCTCGACCTGGGCGTGCTCGCTCGCGAGCCCGTACCCGAAGCGACCGTAGATCGCCGGCTCCGACGCGGTCAGCGCGATGACCGGCGAGCCGCCGACCTCGTGGATCCCGGTGAGCTGGTCGCGCATCAGCGACGACAGCACGCCGCGGCGCCGGTGCGTCGGGCGGACCGCGACCAGCGTGAGCAGCTCGGTCCAGAGGTTGACGTCGCCCGGGACGGCCATCGGGCGGAAGTACGTGGTGGCGTGGCCGACCAGCTCGGAGCCGGCGTACGCGCCGATGCTGCGGTCCGGCTCGAACGCGGACCGGTCGAGCTCGCGCTCCTGTTCCGGATACGGCTGAGCGAACGCGAGCTCGACGAGGTGGACGATCTGGTCCCAGTCGTCGCCGGAGGGGCGAATTTCGATCTTTGAATGCGTCGGCATAGCGAGAACTCTGCTATTCTTTTCGATTTGTGTCGACACACAAAAATAGAACCTCTTTCGGAGGTTCTATCGAAAAGTATAGCTCGGCAATGCGGGCCGCGTCAAAGGGTGAGGGGACCTAGTTTTGACTGAAAGCACGATCAAGCACGAGATCGCCGAAGAACAAGCCCAGGTGAGCATGCTGTACGACCGTCTGGACGTGTTGCGCGAAAGGGCAGCCGCCGACCTGAAGCGTGTGCAGGGCGAGGAGAGATTGGGGCACGACCAGGGGGATTCCGAACGCGACTCGTTCTCCACGCTCTACCAGGGGCGGCACGCACAGCTCTCGTCGGTCGAACGAGGTCTGGTGTTCGGCCGCGTCGACAACACCGACGACACGAAGTTCCATATCGGCCGGATCGGGCTGTTCGACGACGACTACGAACCCGTTCTCGTCGACTGGCGCGCGCCGGTCGCCCAGTCGTTCTATCGCGCGACGCCGGCCGACCCGATGGGCGTGATCCGGCGCCGGCACATCCGGCTGCACCAACGGACGGTCGTCGCGGTCGACGACGACCTGCTCGACCTCGAGGCGCTCAGCGACCCGGACCGGTCGACGCTGACCGGTGAGGCCGCGCTGCTCGCCTCGCTCACGTCGCACCGAACCGGCCGGATGAACGAGATCGTCGCGACGATCCAGGCCGAGCAGGACGTGATCATCCGCTCCGAGCTGCCTGGTGTGCTCGTCGTGCAGGGCGGTCCCGGTACGGGCAAGACGGTCGTCGCGCTGCACCGCGCGGCGTACCTGCTCTACACGCACCGCGAGCAGCTCGCGCGGCGCGGCGTGCTCGTCGTGGGGCCGAACGCGACGTTCCTCCGCTACATCGACCAGGTGCTGCCGTCGCTCGGTGAGACCGACGTCGTGCTGTCGACGGTCGGCGAGCTCTTTCCCGGCGTGGTCGGGTCCGCACCGGAGTCGCCGCTCGCCGCGCGGGTGAAGGGCTCGCTCGAGATGGTCGAGGTGCTGGCGCGGGCCGTGCGCGACTTCCAGGCCGTGCCCGCCGAGCCGATCGCGCTCAAGGTGGACAACCGGGAGCTGACGCTCACGCCGTCGATCGTCCGGCGGGCGCGGAAGCGAGCGCGGGACGCCGACGAGCCGCACAACCGGGCGCGGCGGTTCTTCGTCAAGGCGATCCTCGACGCCTTGACCGACCAGGTCGTCGACGAGCTCGGTCGTGAGTTCATCTCCGACGACGACATCGCCGATCTGCGGAAGGAGTTGCGGGAGGACCCTGTGGTCCGGGACCTGCTGCGGCAGCTCTGGCCGGAGCTCACGCCGCAGCTGTTCGTGACGATCCTGCTGTCCTCGGACTCGCGGCTCGCCGCGGCGGCGCCGGACCTGAGCGAGTCGGAGCGGGCCGCCCTCGTACGGGCGAACGACGCCCCGTGGACCGCGTCGGACGTGGCGCTGCTGGACGAGGCGGCGGAGCTGTTGGGCGACCTCGACTCCGACGTGTACGCGCGCAAGCAGGGCGCGGTGAACCAGGCCGTCGGGGCGGAGGAACACTTGGACTACATCCGCGGCGTGATCGAGCTCGAGTCGACCGCGCATCGGATCGTCCTGATGCCGTGGGAGGTCGAGCAGTTCACCGGCATGTTGGCGCAGTGGACGACGCAGACCGACGCTGTCGGGACCCTGGCGGAACGGGCCGCTGCCGATCGGACGTGGCAGTTCGGGCACGTGATCGTCGACGAGGCGCAGGAACTGTCGGCGATGGACTGGCGGCTGCTGATGCGGCGGGTGCCGCGGCGTTCGATGACGCTGGTCGGCGACATCGCGCAGACCGGTTCGGCGGCCGGCACCCGGTCGTGGGCGGAGGTGCTGGACCGGTACGCGCCGCGGCGGTGGCGTACCGCGGAGCTGTCGGTGAACTACCGGACGCCCGCCGAGATCATGGCCGTGGCCGCCGACGTGCTGGCGGCCATCGACCCGTCGGCGACCCCTCCGACGTCGGTCCGCGACACGGGGGTGAAGCCGTGGAGCTCGAGCGTCCCGGCTGCTTCGTTCGGCTCCGCGTTGGTGGCCGCGGTGCGGTCAGAGCAGGCGGAGGTGGGTGACGGGCGGCTGGCGGTGCTCGTTCCCTCGTCGCGGTACGCCGAACTGACGTCGCTGTTGGCGTCGCAGGTCGAGGGCGTGGCGTTCGGAACCCATCCGGGGGTGCTGGACTCGACCATCGCTGTGCTCGACGTCGGGCAGGCGAAGGGCCTGGAGTTCGACTCGGTGCTCATCGCCGACCCCTCGGCCATCGTGGCTTCCTCGGTGCGGGGTCTGTCCGACCTGTACGTCGCGGTGACGCGGGCGACGAAGCGGCTCGGGGTCGTCTGCCCGGGACCGATCCCGGAGATGCTGACCCAGACCGTTCAGACGGGTGGGATGACGCCCGAGGACTCGTAGCTGGCGAGCATCTCGATCCGCCGGACGTGGCGGGCCTCGTTCGTGAAGTCGGTGCTGAGGAACGTCTCCACGAACGCGGCCGCCTCGTCGACGGTGTGCATGCGCGCGCCGATCGAGCAGACGTTGGCGTTGTTGTGCAGGCGGCCGAGCTGGGCGGTCTCGGTGCTCCAGGCGAGGGCGGCGCGGACGCCGGCGACCTTGTTGGCGGCGATCTGCTCACCGTTCCCGCTGCCGCCGATGACGATGCCGAGGCTGCCCTCGTCGGCGACCACCGCGGCGGCGGTCGCGAGGCAGAACGGCGGGTAGTCGTCGTCGGGGTCGTACGCCTCGGGACCGTGGTCGACGACGTCGTGGCCGCGGCCGGCGAGCCACGCGACGAGGTGTTGCTTCAGCTCGTAGCCGGCGTGGTCGGAACCCAGATGCACTCGCACGCGGCAGAGTCTTTCACCTCAGGTGAGAACGCACCCAGCGCGCCACGCTCGCCGCCGCCTCCTCCGGCGTGCCCTCGTCGGTGCTGACGACCGTGTCGAGGCGTTTGCGGAGCTCGGCGGCGAACTCGAGGTGCTGCTCGATGTTGCGTTCGCGCCAGGCCGGTCTCGCTTCCAGCCTCGCTCGGCGGACGTCGTCGTTGCAGTCGAGGGCCGCGAAGTGGGTGTCGCCGACCCACTCCCGGAGGGGCAGCTCGTCGAGCTGCTCGGGAACGAACGGGCAGAGCAGAACGGTCGACCGTCCGCCCTGCGCGAGGCCGTGCGCGACGGCCAGCCAGGCGTCGCGGAAGCCGGCCCAGTCCATCGGGTCGGGCAGACACATCCGGCCGAGCGGGTCGATCAGCCAGTCGACGTCGAAGACCGCGCACTCGGGGAGGGCGTCGATGAGCGGTTGGGTGATCGCGGTCTTGCCCGAGGCGGACGCTCCGGCCACGACGAAGAGCGGGAGCCGCTTGGCGGGGACGTCGTTCCCACACTGCGTACACCGCGCGACCTGCCGCCCGTCCTCGGTGACGGCGGGCTTCATCGGGATCGGGTCGTCGCAGTTCTGGCAGTAGTGCATCTGGCTCATTGTCGCGCTCCGCGCGACGAACCGGGTGCTTGAACGCGGTCCCTTCCACCGCGGCCCAAAGTTTCGGTCGCCTGCCCGGTGCCGGGCGGCAGGCCGCGGAGGAAAGGACCGCGGCACCCGGCTGCGATCCTGCCTCTACCCGTTGAGGTACGCGAGGACGGCGAGCACGCGGCGGTGCCCGTCCTCGACCTCGGACAGGTCGAGCTTGGCGAAGATGTTGCCGATGTGCTTGGCCACCGCGGCCTCGCTGACGACCAGCGAACGGGCGATCGCGGCGTTCGCGTGGCCCTCGGCCATGAGCGCGAGCACCTCCCGTTCGCGCGCCGTGAGCCGCGTCAACGGGCCGGTGTCGCGGCGCTGGACGAGCAGCTGGCGTACGACGTCGGGGTCGATCACGGTCTGCCCGTCGGCGACCCGTTCGATCGCGCCGACGAACTCGGTGATCTCGCTGACCCTGTCCTTCAGCAGGTAGCCGAGCCCCGCGGTGCCCGGGGACTCGAGCAGGTCGGCGGCGTACGCGGACGCGACGTACTGGGAGAGCACGAGGACCGCGAGCGTCGGGTACTTCTCCCGCAGCCGAACCGCCGCGCGGAGGCCCTCGTCGGTATGGGTCGGGGGCATCCGGATGTCGGTGATCACGATGTCCGGCCGGTGCTCGTCGACCGCGGCGACCAATCCCACCGCGTCGCCGACCGCCGCGGGCACGCGGTGGCCGAGGCGTTCGAGCAGGCTGACCACGCCTTCGCGGAGCAGGACGGCGTCCTCGGCGATCACGATCGTGAGGGAACGGGTCCCATCGTCGGGCACGGAATCTCCAGGGTCAGCACGGTGGGTCCGCCGGGCGGGCTGGACAGGATGAGTCTGCCGGCTACGACCGCGAGCCGGTCCGCGAGGCCCTGCAGCCCGCTGCCGTTCGCGGGGTCGGCGCCGCCCACGCCGTTGTCGGTGATGCCGACCACGAGCTGGCGGCCGTCGTGCCGGGCGTGGACGAACGCGACCGACGCCTGCGAGTGGCGGGCGACGTTCGTGAGCGCTTCGGTGACGACGAAGTACGCGGCGCTCTCCACCGCGGGTGGGAGCCGCTGGTCGAGCCTGAGGTCGAGCTGGACCGGCACCGCCGACCGCCCGGCGACCTCCGCGACGGCGGCGGCCAGACCGCGGTCGGTGAGGACCTGCGGGTGGATGCCGCGGATCAGGTCGCGGAGCTCCTGCAGGGCGACCTTCGCCTCCCGGTGGGCGTCCTTGACGAGCGCGCGGGCCTCTTGGTTGTCGGGGTTCTCGCGGCCGAGCTCGAGCTCCGCGACGCCGAGCCGGAACGCGAGCGAGACGAGGTGGGCCTGCGTACCGTCGTGCAGATCTCGTTCGATCCGCCTTCTTTCCGCCTCGAACGCGTCGACGAGGCGGGCCCGCGAGGTGACGGCCTCGACGTACTGCGGCGCGTCGACCGAGCCGACCAGCATCACCCGCGCGATCTTCGCCCGGGCACCGACGACCACGCAGGCGAGGTAGGCGGCGAACGCGTACGCGATCGGCAGGATGCCGAGGAACAGCGCGCTCTCGCCCCAGCTGTCGATCTGCCAGTCGAAGAACGCGACCGAGTCGTCGCCGAGCGTCGGCATGATGATCGCGGCGAGCGGGAAGCCGATGAGGTTGAGGCAGAGGAAGACGCCGAGCAGGTCGCCGATCAAGACGGCCGAGACGACGACGAACGCGTACGCGAGCTCGCGCCAGGTGGCGCCCTCTTTGAGGCGCTCCTTCAGCCAGAGCCTCATTGGTTTTGCTGGGAGCTGCTTGTGCGGGCTGGGGGCGGGC
Source organism: Tenggerimyces flavus (assembly GCF_016907715.1). Lineage (NCBI taxonomy): Bacteria > Bacillati > Actinomycetota > Actinomycetes > Propionibacteriales > Nocardioidaceae > Tenggerimyces > Tenggerimyces flavus. The sequence goes on from NZ_JAFBCM010000001.1 coordinate 6,469,471, forward strand.
TCGCGGTCGACGAGGCCCAGGCGTCGGCGTTCGAACGCGGCCACCGGGATCGCGAAGAGCGGGATCGCGACGAGGACCGCGGCGCCGATGACCGTGATCGAGGCGAGCAGGCCGAACCCGACCATGCCGATCAGGACGAGCAGTAGCACCAGGCCGAAGACGCTGCTGGTGACGAGGTAGCCGAACGCGCGCCACGGCCAGGACGAGGTGAGGAACCTCAGCGGTGGCAGGCGGATCGCGTCCCAGGCGGTGACCGGCTCTTTCTTGGCCTTCTGTGCCGTCTGGTCCGTCTGGTTCGCCGCTTGGGGTGGGACGGCCGGGGCGTACTGCGGGGTCACCTGCCCGACGTTACGGCTTCGCGGCCGTCCCGGTCGGTAGCGCTAGGTGGAGTCGCGGGTTCCAGCCCGCTCCAGTACCTCGCGGAGGTTCTGGAGCTGGCCCGAGTCGGTGCGTTTGATGGCCGTGCGGATGACGGGGCCGAGGAGGACGGTCGGGAACCCGCTGATCTGCAGGTCGGCGGTGAGGGTGGCTCGGGTGCGTTCGCCTTCTTGGCTGAGCTTGTAGACGTACTGGGCCGTCACGCCGCCTTGCTTGTTCACGATGGTGACGGAGCGGCCGGGCTCGATGGCGGTGATCTCGGCTTGGATCGTCTTGCCGCGGGCCTCGTACGTGACGGTGGTGCCGTCGACGCGCATGGTGTCGACGCCGTTCATCCAGCGGGGGGCGCGGTCCCAGGCGGTGAGCTCGGTCCAGACCTCGGCGACGGGACGGTCGATCACGGTGTCGACCTGGAACAGTCTTCGCATGCCGGCGAGCATCTTGGTTTGTTGCTCGTGGCGCTTGGACGGAATTCACATCACGGGGACGAAGCCGGGCTCCTGCTGGCCGACGTCGTACGCGGCGCGCTGGGCTTGCCTGTAGGCGGACGGCGTGACGCCGGTGTGGCGGCGGAAGTCGCGGATGAAGTGGCTCTGGTCGAACCAGCCCCACTCGGCCGCGATGCCTGTCCACGTGGTGCCTTCGTTGAGGTCGAGGGCTTGGAGGACTCTTCTCAGGCGGAGGATGCGGGCGAGGACGCGTGGGGTGAGGCCGACGACGCGGACGAACTCGCGGTCGAGGTGGGCGTGGGTGATGCCTAGCTCTGTGGCGAGCTCATGGATCGGGCGTCGCGGGTCCTGCTCGAGGTTGGCGATGGCTTTCGCGGCGCGTTGCCAGTTTGGTGGTGGTCGCAGGCCCTCGCTGAGGGTGGCCTCGACGGCGTCGAGGCAGTCGTGCGGCGACTTGTCGTGGAGGGCGTCGCGGAGCGCTGTGGCGGCGGGCCAGGCGTGCTCGAGGTCTTCGACGCGTCCGCGTAGTGGTGACGGGTCGACGCCGAACAGGGCCCGGCAACCGACTGGTGTGGAGACGATGCCGACCGCGTGCGTCTCTGCCGTCGGGGCGTTGAGCACGGGACCGTCGTGCGGTCCGGCGAGCCAGCCCCGTTCGGCGAGGAACGGCTCGCCTTCGCCGTTGCGTGGGGTCTCGAGGATGGGGGAACCGAGGACGAAGACGGCGACGGTGGATCCCGTCGGCGCGATCCGCTCGCTGTTGTGCATGAGCTGGCCGCGGGCGTACCAGATCGACTCGACGAACGGCTCCAACGGCTCGGGCGGCCGGCGCGTCACGTACTCGAACTCCGCCACCCCTCGGACGCTACCGCCGAACCGCCTTCGCGATACGCCCAACGATACGGACGTCACAAGTCCACCTTTGCTACTACAGGCGTAAAACATCCCAGCGCCCGCGCGGTTGCTGATACGGACGTAAAACGTCCGCTCTTGGTGTTACCGGCGTAACAGATCCCGGTGTGGTGATACGGACATAAGACGTCCACCTTCCGCGATGCGAGCACAGACCTCCCGCGCCCGCCCTTGGTGATACGGCCGTAAGACATCCCGCCCACCGATACGGACGTAACAAGTCCACCTTTGCTACTACAGGCGTAAGACAACCCAGCACCCGCCCGCTTGCTGATACGGACGTAAAACGTCCGTTCATGGTGTTACCGGCGTAACAGATCCCGGCATGGTCCGGATCAGGCAGGCCCGAAGGTCTCGGCGTGCAGGAGGTCGAGCGCGACCAGGACCGCTCCGCGCAGGACGGGGGCGCCGCTGACGGTGCCGGCGACGACTTCGGTCGGCAGCGGGACCCGTTCGGCCACCCCAGTCGCGACGCGCGAGGCCAACGCCGTGCCCCCGGCGCGGCCGACGGTGCCGGCGAGGACGACGGTGCCCGGGTCGAGGATCGAGCAGATCCCCGCCACACCCACCGCCACCCGGTCGGCGAGCTCGTCGAGGAAAGCCTCCGACCCGGCGATAACGACACCCTCCAGCCCGCCAGACGAATCCACCCCATGCGCACGGGCAAGGGCCAGCACAGACGCCCCACCCACGAGCTCCTGGAACGTCCCCGTACCCACCGGCAGATAGGCCGTCTCCCCCGCACCACCAGAAGCGCCCCGATAAAGCTGCCCGCCCAACACGACGGCCATCCCGATCCCCGACCCCAACGACAACAGCGCGAACGAGGACCGCCCCATCATCGCGCCCAGCCGGTGCTCGGCGAGCCCGACCAGGTTCACCTCGTTCTCCAACAGCACCGGCACATCGAGCCGAGAACGCAACCCAGGCAGCAGATTCGCGTGCCACGTCGGCAAGAACGCCGCGAAGCTCAAATCGCCCGTTGAAGGATCGACCAGCCCCGGCGTCCCCACGACCACCGTCCGCAGCGCAGACACCGACGCCGAGGCAGAAGCCGCAACCACAGCAGCGTGCACCACCTCAACCGGCGAAGAAGAAGCGTCGAAAGGCACCTGCGCCGACCCGACTGTCCGCCCCGTCACGTCGGAAACGACAGCCAGCACAACGCGAGGCCGCACCTCCACCCCGGCGACGAAGGCCCGATCCGCCACCACCCCGTACAGCGCCGCGTTCGGCCCGCGCCGGTCCGTCCCCGACTCCCCCACGACAGCGACCAGCCCGGCGGCCTCCATCCGATCGACCAGGTCCCCGACCGTCGGCCGCGACAGCCCAGTCAAGGAACGCAGCTGCGGCCGAGTCAGAGGCCCACGGGAGAGCAACAGGTCGAACGCCTTCCGGTCGTTCAGCTGGCGCACCAGCGCGGGCGACGCCGGGCCTTCGCGCTCGGAACCCACCGGAACCTCTTTTCATCAGGAACCCTGCCTGTTAGTTTCGGAACATACACCGACTCGGGAGGGCAACGCACGTGCTTGCACAGTGGCGGACGCCGGTGCGACGCCGGTTCCCCCTAGCCGTCTACTTCTTCCTCGTCGGGTTCGTCCCGGCGAACTGGCTGGTCCGCATCCCCGACGTCAAGGAGCAGGTCGGCGCGTCCGCCGCGTCACTCGGCCTCGCGCTGCTCGCCGGGTCGGTCGGCGGCCTGCTGATGACGCCGCTCGGCGGCCGGCTCGCGATGCGGATCGGTACGCGGCCGCCGATCGCGTTCGGCGCGGTCCTGCTCTCGCTCGCGATCGTGCTGCCGGCCCTCGCCACGAACGTCCGCTGGCTCGGCGCCGCGCTCATCGTGCTGACCGTGATCCACTCGATGTTCAACGTCTCGCTGAACTCCGCCGCGGTCGAGGTCGAGGCCGCGTACGGGCGCTCGATCATGCCGACGCTGCACGGCACGTACAGCGTCGGCGGGCTCGTCGGCGCGGTCGTCGGCGGGTTCGCGGCGGGACGCGTCAGCCCGACCGTCCACCTCGCCGTGATCGGTGCGCTGAGCCTGGTCGTGGTCGCCCTCTTCGCACCGAGGATGCTGCGGGCGGACGCCGGCGGCACCACTCCCGCAGCGCACACCGACCCGAAGCAGGCGACGCCAGCGAGGACCAAGCACCTCGGCATCATCGTGCTGTTCGGCGTGATCGGACTCTGCACCGCCTGGGGCGAGTTCGCCGCGAACAACTGGGCCAACCTGCACCTGCGCGAGAACCTCGGTGCCTCCGCCTCGGTCGCAGCGTACGTCTTCGCCGCGTACTCCTGCGCGATCGCCGCCGGCCGTCTCCTCGGCAGCCCGGTGATCCGGAGGATCGGCGCGACGGCCGTGCTCACTGGCGGCTTCCTGGTCGCCGCCGTCGGCATGGTCAACGCCGCCTGGGCCAGCCACATCGACGGCGGCGGCCTACCGCTCGCGATCGCCGGGTACGTGCTGCTGGGCCTCGGCCTCGCGAACGTCTACCCGATCGCCATCGCCAGAGCCGGAGCGATCGGCGGCCCGCGCGGCGTCAGCCGCGTCGTGCTCCTCGCCGGCGCGGGCATCCTCGGCCAGGGCCCGATCATCGGCTTCCTCGCCGACCAGTTCGGGCTCCCCTGGGCGCTCACCACCGTCCCGATCCTGGCCGTGATCGCCGCCGGCATCGGGCTCTCGCTACGTCGCTACAACAACTACGCGGCCGTCCTGCCGGCCGTCGAAACCGAACGGAGCCAGGCGTGACCGACCGCTACGAGACGCTCGTCCCCAAGCCCAACGAGGCGCGAGCCGCCGCGGGCGAGTTCGAGCTCGGGCCGGACACGGTCCTCGTCGCCGACGACCTCGCGGCCGCGGATGCCGTACGGCTGCTGCTCACCACGCTGCGGCTCCCCCTGCGGCCCGCGAGCCAGGCCGCCAGAAACGCCGTCACCGTCCGCATCGACCGCACCGTCGGCGGACCCGAGACGTTCCAGCTGAAGGTCACCACCGACGGCGTCACGATCGTCGGCGCCGACCTGGACGGCGTATGGCACGCCACCCAGGTCCTCAAGCAGCTGCTGCCCGACGACGCCTGGCGCGCGGTCGGCCGCCGCGGCACCGCCTGGCGCGTCCCGGCCGGCGAGGTCGCCGACTCGCCGGCGCTGTGGTGGCGCGGCGGCATGCTCGACGTCAGCCGCCACTTCTTCCCGAAGCGGACGCTCCTGCGGTACGTCGACCTGCTCGCCATGCACCGCATGAACCACCTGCACCTGCATCTCACCGACGACCAGGGCTGGCGGATCGAGAGCCGGCTGCACCCCGAGGTCCACGAGCAGGGCAGCCACCGCCCGTACACCCAGGCCGGCCGCGACCGCTCCGCCGGACGGAACGACGGCACGCCACACGGCGGCTTCTACACCCTCGACGACCTGTCCGAGGTCACGACGTACGCTGCCGAGCGCGGCGTCACGATCGTGCCGGAGATCGACCTGCCCGGACACTCCTCCGCGCTGCTCGCGTCCCATCCGGAGTTCGGCATCGGCGACCACCAGGTGCTGACCGGCTGGGGCATCTCCTCCGGCGTACTGAAGCCGACGCCGCCAACCTTCGAGTTCGTCGCCGAGCTGGTGGGCGAGCTCGTCGAGGCGATCCCCACCGGGTACGTGCATCTGGGCGGGGACGAGTGCGTGATGAAGGACTGGGCGACCGACCCCGAGGTGACCGCGTACCTCGCCGAGGTCGGCCTCAGCCAACACGAGGAGCTGCACGGCCACTTCCTCCGAGCGCTGGGCGGCCGGCTGACCGAGCTCGGCACCCGGATGGTCGTCTGGGACGAGGCGTTCGTCACCGGCGGGCTGCTCGAGGACTCGATCGTGATGGCCTGGCGCGGCGACGGCGTCGCGCGGCGGGCCGCGGCGGCCGGGTACGACGTGGTGCGGGCGCCGGTGTTCCCGACGTACCTCAACTACGACCAGTCCGACAGCCCGGACGAGCCGCTGTCGCAGGGCGGGCCGATCCTGCTGTCGGAGGTGGCGGAGTGGGAGCCGCTGCCGTCGGAGTGGTCAGAGGCCGAACGGGCTCACGTTCTCGGTGGCCAGTTCCAGGCGTGGTCGGAGTACATCCCGAACGAGCGGCACCTCGACTACCTGATGTTCCCGCGGGCATCCGTGCTCGCCGACGTCGTGTGGCGCGGTGGACCGGCGGTCGACCTGCGCCTCGACGCACACCTGGGCCGGCTCGCAGCGGCGGGCGTGGAGTTCCGGCCGTTCGAGGGCAGCCACCCCTGGCAGCGCGGCGGAACGGGCGACCGGCGGCGGCAGACCGGTTCGACGATGGACGCCGAACGTGCCCACCACGAAGAGATCTCGGTCGTCGCCGACGTCGTGACGACGACGGGCGCGCATTAGTCGCAAACCCACCGGACCGGCCTCGTCGGCCCTTGGACTCGTTCAGTGGCCTGAGCTGCCCGAGGGCCGTCGCGGCCGGTCCGGTACTTCGTACTCCCACAACCCGGGAGGCGGGATGTTGTCCTCGCCGTCCTCGGCGGACGGCCGGCGGCGACCTAGGCTTGATCGGTACGCCGCCCGCCTGAAGGAGCCTCCCGTGCCTGGATCCCGCATCGTCGCCCTCGGCCACTATCAGCCCGCTCGCGTGCTCACCAACGAAGAGCTCGCGCAGATGGTCGAGACTTCCGACGAGTGGATCCAGAGTCGCGTCGGGATCAAGACGCGGCGCATCGCCGACGACGAGACGGTCGCGGACATGGCCGCCGCGGCGGCCGGCAAAGCGCTGGCGAACAGCGAGCTCTCCCCGTCCGACATCGACCTGGTCGTGGTCGCGACGTTGACCGCCGAGGACCGCTGCCCGAACGTCGCGGCGCGCGTCGCCGAGACGCTGGGCATCAAGGCGGTCGCGGCGTACGACCTCAACACCGCCTGCTCAGGCTTCGTGTACGCGCTCGCGACCGTCGACCACGCGATCCAGGCCGGCGTGGCGCGGAACGCGTTGGTGATCGGCGCCGAGCGGCTGTCCAAGTTCGTCGACTGGACCGACCGTTCGACCTGCGTCCTGCTCGGCGACGGCGCGGGCGCGGCGGTCGTGTCGGCGTCGGACGAGCCGGCGATCAGCCCCGTGCTGTGGGGATCGGTACCCGAGATGGGACACACGATCACGATCGACGGCGAGCCGCAGGTCTTCAAGCAGGAAGGCCAGGCGGTGTTCCGCTGGGCCACCACCGAGCTGCCGAAGCTGGCGCGCGCGGCGTGCGAGAAGGCGGGCATCTCGCCGTCGGAGCTGGCGGCTTTCGTTCCACACCAGGCCAACCTGCGGATCATCGAGCCGCTGGCGAAGAAGCTCGGCGCGGAGAACGCGATCGTCGCGCGAGACGTCGTGGACTCCGGCAACACCTCGGCGGCGAGCGTGCCGCTCGCGCTCGCGAAGCTGGTCGAACGCCGCGAGGTGCCGTCCGGAGCCCCCGTCCTGCTGCTCGGCTTCGGTGGCGGCGTGACCTACGCCGGCCTCGTCATCCGTTGTCCGTGACCGGCTGATACTCGTCGAGCTTGGCCGCGTGCGCGGCCTGCTCGGTGGCGCGGAGCCAGTGCGGGTACGTCACGTAGACGACCTCGGTCGCCTCGTGCTCGGCGTGATAGGTCAGCTCGGTCCCGGCATAGAGGTAGATGATCTCGCCCGGGCCGGCCGTGTAGTCGCCGTCCTTGGTGTGCACCGTGAAGCGGCCCTTGGTGACGATCAGCGCCTCGTCGTACGCCACGATCCACTCGTTGGACTCGCCCGCGCCGTGGTGGACGAAGCCGACGCTCATCTTGGCGTCCGACGTGTGGTCGAGCGCGTCGGCGAGCCGGAGGTCCTGGTCGCCGCGCCGGAACCAGGTCAGAGCCTTGTCGCTGCTGGTGAAGTGCTCCACTCGTGTCATGACCATCACCCTCTCGTAACTGGAGTAGTTTCCACTTATGCCTGAACGCGAGGGTAACCGGAAACCATTCCAGTTGACTGGGTCGGGTTCGCCCGAGCGGGCGGACGCCGCCCGGAACCGGGCGAAGATCCTGGCCGCGGCCGCGTCGGTCTACGCCGAGCGCGGCGTGGACGGGCTCGCGTTGGACCAGGTCGCGGCGGTCGCCGGGGTCGGTGTCGGAACGGTGTACCGGCGCTTCGCCGACCGAGGGCAGCTCGCCCAGGGACTGATGGACGCGCACGAGCAGGCGTTCCAGGCCTCGTTCATGACTGGTCCGCCGCCGCTTGGTCCCGGCGCTCCGGCAGGGGACCGGCTGCGAGCGTTCCTGCACGCGTTCGTCGACCGGCTGTCGACCCAGGCCGACCTGCTTGTGGTGGCGGAGACGGCCACGCCGACCGCCCGCTACGAGAGTGGGGCGTACCGCCTGCACCACGTCCACGTCGTCGCGCTGCTCGACGAGCTGCGCCCGGGCGCCGACACCCACTACCTCGCCGACGCGCTGCTGGCGCAGGTCGCGGCCGCCCAGTTCGTCCGCCAGCACCGCGACGAGGGCCTGTCCGTCGAGCGCATCAAGTCCGGCCTCGACGACCTCCTCACCGCCCTCACCCGAGTCCCGTGATCATGTGCGTGATCATGAAGGCGAACTGGTCGTATACGCCGGGTTTGCCTTCATGATCACGTACATGATCACCGGCTGGGGCGGGGTCAGAGGTTGGTCATCGCCTCGAGGTGGTCGGGGTAGCGGCCGCCCTGGACGTCCACCGCAGCGGCGACGCGGTCGATCTCGGCGAGGTCGTCGGCGGTGAGCTCGACGGCCGCGGCGCCGAGGTTCTCGTCGAGCCGTTCGAGCCGGCGGGTGCCGGGGATGGGAACGATCCACGGCTTCTGCGCGAGCACCCAAGCCAAGGCGAGCTGAGCGTTCGTGACGCCCAGCCGGGCGGCGATCGTGCCGAGGAGGTCGAGCAGGGCCTGGTTGGCCTTGCGTGCCTCCGGGGTGAAGCGCGGGATCCTCGTACGGATGTCGCCGTCGCTGAACGGTGTCGCATCACTCACCGTTCCGGTCAGGAAACCCTTGCCCAGCGGGCTGAACGGGACGAAGCCGATGCCCAGCTCCTCCAGCGTCGCGAGCACGTCGACCTCGGGGCGGCGCCACCAGATCGAGTACTCGCTCTGCACCGCGGTCACCGGCTGCACGGCGTGCGCGCGGCGGATCGTGGCGGCCGCCGCCTCGGACATGCCGAAGTGCCGGACCTTGCCTTGCTCGATGAGCCGCTTGACCGTACCCGCGACCTCCTCGATCGGAACGTCGGGGTCGACGCGGTGTTGATAGAGCAGGTCGATGGTGTCGACGCCGAGCCGGCGCAGCGAGCCCTCGACGGCCTGCTCGATGTGCTCGGGCCTGCTGTTGACCCCGTCCTGCTTACCGTCGGCGTACTGGAAGCCGAACTTGGTGGCGATCACGACCTCGTCGCGGACCGGGGCGAGCGCCTCGCCGACGAGCTCCTCGTTGCGGAACGGGCCGTACGCCTCGGCGGTGTCGAAGAACGTGACGCCGCGGTCGACGGCGGTCCGGAGGAACGAGATCATCTGCTGCCGGTCGCCCGGGTTCGGGCCGTAGCTCTGGCTGATGCCCATGCAGCCGAGGCCGATCGCGGAGACCTCGAGGCCGGAGCCGAGTGTGCGTGTGTCCATGCCCCCGATGGAAGCCGCCCGAGCCCAGAGCGGGCAAGGTCACGTCGTTCCAGGTCCTGACAGAACCCCCTTCGCGGCCCACGGCCGTCGTAGCGTGGAACCCATGGACAACAGGGCCGAGGTGCGGGAGTTCCTCTCGACCCGTCGCGCCCGGCTGACCCCGGAGCTCGCGGGCGTGCCGGTGTACGGCGCCGGCAAGCGCCGCGTCCCCGGGCTGCGCCGCGAGGAGGTCGCGCTGCTGGCGGGCGTGAGCGTCGACTACTACGCGCGGTTGGAGAAGGGCAACCTCGGCGGCGTCTCGGAGTCCGTTCTCGACGCGATCGCGCGGGCGCTGCAGCTCAACGAGGCGGAGCGCGAGCACCTGTACGACCTCGCCCGCGCCGCGCAGGCGCCGGCCAGCCGACCACGGCGGCGGGCCGCGCAGGTACGGCCGAGCATCCTGCGGATCCTCGACGCGCTGACCACCGCGGTGGCGGTCGTCCGCTCGCGGCGGCTCGACGTCCTCGCCGCGAACCGGCTCGGCCGCGCGATGTACTCGTCGATGTTCGACAACCCGGCGAACGGCGCCAACCTCGCCCGCTTCACGTTCCTCGACCCGCGCGCCACGGACTTCTTCCCGGACTGGGACCTGTCCGCGAACAACACGGTCGCGCTGCTGCGGACCGAGGCCGGGCGCGATCCGCACGACCGCGCGCTGACCGACCTGGTCCGCGAGCTCGTGACCAGGAGCGACGTGTTCCGCACGTTGTGGGCCGCGCACAACGTGCGGCTGCACCGGACCGGCATCAAGCAGTTCCACCACCCGGTCGTCGGCGACCTCGAGCTGTCCTTCGAAGCGCTCGCGCTGCCGGCCGATCCCGGGCTCACGCTGACGATCTACACGGCCGCCGCCGGCTCCCCGACCGAGGACGCCCTCAGCCTGCTCGGCAGCTGGTCCACGACCATCGACGAACCCGCGCAGCAGAGCCGCACCTGATCTCCGGCGGACGCGCCCTCGGTCGGGGGCACCCCTGTCCCATCGGCCGGCCCCTCCGCCAAGCGCCGCCAACGCCCGTGATCATGTACGTGATCATGAAGCCGAACTGGTCATATACGCCGGGTTTGCCTTCATGATCACGTACATGATCACGGGGCAGGTCACGGGGAGGTTGGGGTGAGGGGCACCCTGGTCCCCTAGGTTCGGACGTGGGTGCCCCCGACCCAGCCAGCACCGCCCAGCTCGGGATGATCACGCAGGGCTATCGGTGACGCTGCGTACCATTTCGTTCACTTTCGTATCGGTGCGTAACCTTCTGCCCCGGGCTGTCGTTCATTCCACCGAGGCCTTGCACCACCACAACTTCCCCACCACCGCCTAATCGGGTTGGCCCCACCCGAACGGGTTGGCACGTGAGGAGTGTCATGCGCGCCCCGCGCACCCGCTGTACCGATGTGCTTCGTCGTGCGCCGATCCTCGCGCTCGCGACCGCGGCGCTGGTCGTCTCCGTACACCAGCCCGCCCAGGCCGACGGAGCCAGCACCAACCGGCCAGGGACGCTGCTGAATTCCAGCGGCGTCCCGGCCGCAGACTCCCTCAGCACCGACCACCGCGAGGGCCGGATCGGCCCGACCGACGCCCAGCGCGCGCGGGTCACCGAGCTGGGCGCGACGGCCCGGTGGACCAAGTTCGGTACGGTCGCGACCCTCTCGCCAACGACGCCTGACAAGCCCCTCGCGCAGGGCCGCGAAGGGGACCCGGCAGCCGTCGCCCGCGGCTTCGTCGACGCCAACCGCGTCCTGTTCCGGCAGAACGCGCAGAGCGTCGACCAGCTCGAGGTCGTCACCAACGCCCCGCTCCCCGGCACCACGACCCCGGCCAGCGTCGTGGTGCTGAGAGAACGTTTCGGCGGCATCCCCGCCGGCGCGGGCGGTCTGATCACGATCGCCGTCGCCGGCAACCGGGTCGAGTACGCCAGCTCCTCCGCGTACGGCGCCGCGTCCACCCCCGCGAAGCCCACGCTGACCGCGATCACCGCCTGGCGCGCGGCCGCGAGGAGCCTCGGCCGGCAGCTCCCCGGCAACGCCGTGCGTCCGCTGCAGACGCCGACGGACCCGAGGCAGTGGGCCACGTTCACCGTCGCCGGTCTCGCGCAGGTCCAGCAGGTCCGGCTCACCGCGGTCGGCGTGCCCGGGCAGGGCGTGCGGCCGGCGTACGAGACGAACGTCGTCGACGTCCAGAACGGCACCGCGCTCGCCGCGACCTCGTTCGTGGACGCGGTCACCGGCGCCATCCTGGTCCGCGCCAACCGGGTCGACGCCCTGACCGGCAAGGTGCAGAAGGCACCGCCCAGCGGCTTCGACGCCCTGACCGGCAAGGTGCAGAAGGCACCGCCCAGCGGCTGCGACGCCACGCTGACCGGCTGCGGCGTGCGGCTGAGCTCCGGACCCGTCAACGCGATCTCGAGCATGCTCGCCGGCGGTCCGCAGGGCGACAACGGCCTGGGCGGTCTCGGCGGCAGCCAGGGCGAGAACGCGATCACGACCGAGGCCTGGAGCAGCCCACTGAGCGCGGCCGGCGCGAGCTCGCCGCCCTACGGGAGCCCCGCGCCGAGCCGGGAGTTCGCTGACGTCTGGCGTACCTCCGGCTGCGACGTCGCCAACCTCACGCCGGGTGGCAACGACATCGACGCCGCGGTCAAAGAGGTCTTCACCCGCCACAACGCGCTGCACGACTGGACGTACGACCTGGGCTTCACCGAGCGCACCGCCAACCTGCAGCGCGCGAGCGCGACGTCCGGCGACCCGGAGGTCGGGTACGTGCAGTCCGGCGCGCTGACCGGCGGCTACCCGACGTACCTCGGCCGGAACAACGCCAACCAGGCCACGCTGCAGGACGGCATCCCCGGCATTACGAACCTCTATCTGTTCCAGCCGGTCGCCGCGCAGTGGTACGGCCCGTGCGTGGACGGCGCGTTCGACCCGACCGTCGTCGCGCACGAGTACGCGCACGCCGTGACCGAACGGCTGGCCGCCGGCCCCGACCTCGGGCTGTCCGCGCCGAACGCGCAGGGGCTCGGCGAGTCCTGGTCGGACCTGATCGCCGCCGAGTATCTGCTCGCGCACGGCGAGACCGGCCGCGGCGAGGCCCGCGCGACCGCGATCGGCGGGTACGTCGCGGGCAACCCCAAGCGCGGGATCCGCAACTACCCCGTCGGGTCCAGCCCGCTGAACTTCGGCAACCTCGGCTACGACCTCGCCGGCCCCGACGCGGCCGCCGACGGCGAGATCTGGTCCGCCGCGAACTGGGACGTCCGCGCCGCCCTGATCGCCAAGTACGACAAGGCGTTCCCCGTCGCCAACGCCGAACTGCAGCAGGCGTGCGCCGCCGGCGAGCGCCCCACCGCCCAGTGCCCGGGCAACCGGCGCTGGCTGCAGCTGGTTTTCGACTCGTTGCTGCTCCTGCAGCCCGACTCCGGCATGCCGACGGCGCGGGACGCGCTGCTCGCCGCCGACCGGCTGCGCTTCGGCGGCGCCAACCAGGCCGAGATCTGGCAGGCGTTCGCGCACCGCGGGCTGGGTATCGCGGCCACGCTGACGCCGCTCGGCGCCGCGCGTCCGGACTTCACCACGCCGTTCGGCGCCGAGGGCACGCTGCTCGTCAAGGCGGTCGAGGCCTCCTCGGGCCGTCCGCTGGCCGCCGCGATCCGCATCGGCCGCTACCAGGCCGGTACGTCGCCGGTGACGACCACCGACGCGCGGGCGGGCGTTCCACGCCATCTGCACTTCGTGCCGGGGACGTACGACCTCACCTGGTCGGCGCAGGGATACGGCATGGGCCGCGCGCGGGTCACGATCGTCGCCGGCCGGACGTCGTGGCTGACGCTGCACCTGTCCCGCAACGTCGCCTCCGCGACGAACGGCGCTCGCGCCGCCGCCGAGGAGCCGAGCGCGGCTGGGCTGATCGACGACTCCGAGGCGTCGGCCTGGTCGGTGACCGGCCGGACGCCGGACGCGATCGGTGCGGCAGCGACCATCGACCTGGCCGGGTCCGCGCCGCAGGCCGTGCGGTCGGTACGGGTGAGCGCGCTCCCCCGTTCGATCGCCGGAACGCCCAGCGCTGACGGCGGCATGCGCTTCGCCAGCCTGCGCAGCTTCGCGCTCGAGGCGTGCAGCGTGGCGTGCGGTACCGACGCCGGTTGGCGGCGCTTCTACACCTCGCCGGCCGACGCGTTCCCGGCCGGGCGGCCGCGACCAGTGACGCCGGACCTGGTGTTCCGCGAGTTCGACGTCCCGGACGTGTCGGCGACCCAGCTGCGTCTGGTCGTGCTCTCGACCCAGTGCACCGGGGCGCCGGCGTACGTCTCCGAACAAGACACCGACCCGCTGTCGACCTCGGACTGCCGGGCCTCGGCGACGGTGCAGGACGCGACCGTCGCCGAGCTCATGGCGTACGGCACCGACCCGGCATCGCGCCGGCCCAGCACCGCGTTCGACGTCTGGGAGTGATCATGAAGGGAAATTGGTCGTATACGACGGGTACGCCTTCATGATCACGTACATGATCACGGGGCTCAGGCGGGCGGGAGCGGCGTCCAGGACGGGTCGGCGTTGACGGTCCGGGTGCGCTTCAGCTCGAAGAAGCCCTCGGTGTTGGCGACCAGCAGGACGCCGTCCCAGAGCTTGCCCGCCGCCTCGCCCCGCGGGACGGGCGTCACGACCGGGCCGAAGAACGCCGAGCCGTTGACGCTGATCACCGGCGTACCCACGTCGGTGCCGACCTGGTCCATGCCCTCGTCGTGGCTCTTCCGCAGCGCCTCGTCCCACTCGTCCGTCTCGACGGCGGCGGCGAGGGACCGGTCGAAGCCGGCGGCCTCGAGCGCGTCCTCGTACGTCGCCTGCTCGCGCGGCTTCTTGTCCAGGTGGAACGCCGTTCCGAACGCCGTGTAGAGCCTCAGCAGCGCGTCCGAGCGGTCCTCGCCTGCCTTCTCCGCCTCGGCGGCCGCGGCCATGATCGCCCGCACCGCGCCATGCTGCCTACCGTCGTTGAGGTAGGCGAGGCTCATCACGTGCCAGCGCGGCGTCACGGGCCGGACCCGTTCGACCTCCAGCATCCATCGGGACGTGATCCACGCCCATGGGCAACCCGGGTCGAACCAGAAATCGGCTACCTGACGGTCGTCCGACATTGTCGCTCCTCCATACGTACGTGCCCTCACGTCTGACCCCTACCTCCAGCGCAACTCGGCGAACCCTTCCGGGCATTCCTCCGGCGTCCGGAACTGACCGTGCGAGGATGGACTAATGCCAGGAAGCAACCTCACCCGCGCCGAGGCTGCGGAGCGAGCCCGTCTGATCTCCGTCGACGGATACGACGTCGAGCTCGACCTCACCAGCGCCCCTGACAAGTCGTACGCGACGTACCCGTCCACCACGGTCGTCCGCTTCCGCTGCACCGAGCCGGGCGGGGGGACGTTCGCCGATCTCGTCGCGCCGAACGTCCGCGAGCTCACGCTCAACGGGCGGCAGCTGGACCCGGCGCAGGCCTACGACGGAACGCGCATCCAGCTCTCCGGGCTGGAGGAGACGAACGAGCTCCGGGTCGTCGCCGACGCCGCGTACATGACGACCGGCGAGGGCATCCACCGCTTCGTCGACCCGGTCGACGGTTTGACCTACCTGTACTCGCAGTTCGAGGTCCCCGATGCCCGCCGCGTCTACACGACGTTCGAGCAGCCCGACCTCAAGGGCACGTTCCAGCTCACCGTGACCGCGCCGGAGGACTGGCAGATCGTCTCGAACTCCGCCACGCCCGCGCCGACTTCGCTCGGCGACGGCGTCGCGCGCTGGGAGTTCGAGCCGACGGTGCGCGTCTCGACGTACATCACCGCGCTCGTCGCCGGCCCGTACCACGGCGTCCACGGCACGGTGCAGGCCCGCAACGGCGAGATCCCACTCGGCGTCTACTGCCGGCAGTCGATCGCCGCGCACCTCGACGCGGACGAGATCCTCGACGTCACGCGGCGCGGTTTCGCCTTCTACGAGGAGCTTTTCGACTACCCGTACCCGTTCGCGAAGTACGACCAGCTGTTCGTGCCCGAGTACAACATGGGCGCGATGGAGAACGCCGGCTGCGTGACGATCCGCGACGAGTACGTGTTCCGCAGCCGGATGACCGACGCGGCGTACGAGGTGCGCGCGACGACGATCCTGCACGAGCTCGCGCACATGTGGTTCGGCGATCTGGTCACGATGCGTTGGTGGGACGACCTGTGGCTGAACGAGTCGTTCGCCACGTACGCGAGCACGCTCTGCCAGGCCGAGGCGACGCGGTGGACGAACTCGTGGACGACGTTCGCGAACACCGACAAGGTGTGGGCGTACCGGCAGGACCAGCTGCCGACCACGCACCCGATCTCGGCGGACATCGGCGACCTCGAGGACGTCGAGACGAACTTCGACGGCATCACGTACGCCAAGGGCGCGAGTGTGCTCAAGCAGCTCGTCGCATGGGTCGGTCGCGAGGAGTTCTTCGCGGGACTGCGGCACTACTTCAAGACCTACGAGTGGGGGAACGCCTCGCTCGCGGACCTGCGCGAGTGCCTGGAGGCGACGAGCGGGCGCGACCTCGACGCGTGGAGCCGGGAGTGGCTCGAGACGGCGGGCGTGAGCACGATGTCGGCCGAGTTCGAGGTCGGCTCCGACGGGCGGTTCACCTCGTTCTTCGTCCGGCAGACCGCGGTCCCCGAGTACCCGACGCTTCGCTCGCACCGGTTGGCGATCGGGCTCTACTCGCTGACCTCCGACGGGCTGGTGCGGCAGTCGCGGGTCGAACGGGACGTGGTCGGCGAGCGCACCGCTGTGCCTGAGCTGATCGGTGCCGCGCAGCCGGATCTGCTGCTGCTGAACGACGACGACCTCGCGTTCACGAAGATCCGTCTGGACGCGCGTTCGCTCGACACCTTGGTGTCGCACATCGGGTCGCTGGACAACTCCCTCGCGCGGTCCCTGTGCTGGATGTCGGCGTGGGACGCCTGTCGCGACGCCGAGCTGGCGGGTCGCGACTACGTCCAGCTGGTGCTGAACGGTGTCGCCGCGGAGCCCGACATCAACACCGTGCAGATGCTGGTGCGGACGGCGAACTTCGCGTCGAAGCTCTACAGCGCTCCGGCGCGTCGGGACGAGGCTTTGGCCTTGTGGGCTTCGGGATTGCGGAGTCTGGCGGAGTCTGCTGAGCCTGGTTCGGACAAGCAGCTGACGTTCGTGCGGATGTTCGCGGCGTCGGCTCAGTCGTCCGAGGACGCCGCGTTCTTGGCCGGTCTGCTGGACGGATCGGTGACGTTGCCGGAACTCGCGGTCGACGCCGAGGTGCGGTGGCTGCTGGTGCAGGAGCTGGCGCGGCTCGGTGCGATCGGCACGGTCGAGATCGACGCCGAGCTGTCGCGGGACGGGACGATCCGCGGCCAGGAAGAGGCGGCCGCGGCTCGGGCCGCTCGTCCTTCCGGTGACGCGAAGGAGCAAGCCTGGGTTGACGCCGTCGAGCGCGACGACGTCCCGAACCAGACGCAGGCCAAGACGATCCGCGGGTTCTGGCAGTTCGGGCAGGAGTCGTTGCTGGCTCCGTACGTGGACCGCTACCTCGAGGCAGCGACCTGGGTGTGGGAGCGGAAGACGACGGAGATGGCGACGAACTTCCTCGTGGGCTTGTTCCCGCGGGCGTTGCCGACGCCGGAGGCCGCCGCGAAGGTGCGCACGTGGCTGGAGACGCACCAGCCCTCGGGCGCGGTGCGGCGACTGGTGTCGGAGGGTCTGGCGGACCTGGAACGTACGTTGAAGGCGCAGGAGCGCGACGCTCAGAGCTGAACGAGTGCGGCCGTGACGTGAGCGCTCACGGTGTGGTCGAGGTCCTCGGGCCAGGGAATGCCCTGCGCTTCGAGGGCCTCGCGGCCCGCCGTACGAAACGCCTCGGCGGTGGCGAGCATCGCCGGCACGAGAGACTCCCGGGTCGCGTCGAGCGGCGGGAGTGACTCCATCAGCGCTCGCTGGGCGGGTGTGAGCTTCGAGCTCCACTGCTTCACGCCGGTCGCGGGCAGGGGTTGGTTGGCGTTGACGAACAGCTCGTGCAGCATCTGCCGCGTGCCCTGGACGCCAACGACGCCGAGGAGATAGTCCTTCCGGACGAGGTTGACCGGGACGAAGATCGCCAGCAGCCGGAAGAACTCCTCGACGATCCACTCCATGCGCTCGCGGTCGGGCAGCTTGGGCGGCTCTGGGTCGGGGAGGTCCTCGTGCAGGCCGTCGCGGTCGAGGACGACGAGCCTGGTGCGGAACGGGGTCGTCGTTCTCGCGGTGGTCACCGTCTCGACGACGACGTCGAGGCGTTCGCAGTCCCTGGTCAGGGAGTAGAAGCTGCCGGGCGCGAACGTGAGCGGTCTGGCGATCAGCGTCGGGGTGATGGTCGCGAGCCACTCGCGCCAGTTCTCGGCGAACCCGTCGCGGTCGTCGTCGGCCACCGCGAGCAGGACGTCGAGATCGGAGCCGGCGTCGGCGTCTCCTCTGGCGAGCGAGCCGGAGAGCCAGAGCGCGCGGATCCGTTCGTCGTGCTCCACCACGGTGAGCAGCCGGTCGAACAGGGTGCGGTAGCCCTCGGGCAGCGGGGCGAGGGCTCGTTCGACCGCTTCCGGGCGCACTACGGCGTGTCGGTGTGGACCGTCGTCGGGCGGCGGGCGTGCTCGGCGAGCTGCAGAACGCCGGACGTCGTACCGCCGACCAGGTCGCCGACGGCGAACGCGGACTGCATGGTCAGCGCGACCAGGGCGCAGTCGTCGTCGCTCAGCACGCGGCGTGCCTCGGTGCCGGTGACGATCTCCAGGCGGTTCGCGCCGGGGTCGATGAACACGAGCACCGCGCGGTCGCTGTCAGGCAGCCCGGCGTGCAGGGTCTCGGCGTACGGGCGAGTCTCCTCGTCCGCGCCGCTGATGTGCACGGTGAACGGGTAGCCGCAGAGCTCGGTCGCGGTGCGTACGGCATGCGCGATGTCGCCGCGTTCGCGTGGGCTCAGGCCCTCACCAGCTGGCACCGGCACCTCCTCGTCGCTTCGCGGCGGCTGCCGTCTCGGCCTCGGCGGTCACCGGCTTGGACTCGGGACCGAACGAGAGCGGCTCGGAATACCACGACCCGCCGGGCCGGTAGCCGGAGCCGCGGACCAGCGAGGGGGCGATGACGAGCACGGAGATGAGCAGGAAGAGGCCGACCGGGATGCCGACGTAGATGCCGATGACCTCGACCCACGGCATCGGTCCGTTCTCGGTCCAGGACGACGGCGTCTCCGCGGCGGCGATGCCCGGCACCGCCAAGGTGGCGGCGGTGGCTGCCCCAACGGTGGCCCAGCGCAGAGCCTTCCGGATCTTCACGAGTCCACGTTATCGACTCTCTCGGGCCTCGTGGTGATCGACCCGCGCCTCGAGGGCGGCGAGGTCCCGTTCGGCGTAGAGGCGGTGCTGCCACTCCTCGTTGAGGAGGAGGTGGAGGACCTCTTTGACGGAGAAGCTCTCGCTCCTCGGCCAGGCCGGCTCTTCGACCGGCTCGGTGCTGCTGGCGAGCTGTTCTTCGGTGAGGTTGTCGATGACCTCGCGCAGGCTGGCTTGCCGGTCTGCGCGGACGGTGAGGATCTCGTCCAGGCTCGGCTTGGCGTCGCGGTCGCGGGGGATGCCTTGGATGTCGGGCATGCCGTCGAACGGCAGGTCGAGCTCGTGCCACGGGTGGGGGTTGCCTCGGATGACGCGGTTGACCCAGGCGTCGATGGCGAAGTTGAGGTGGCGGAGCGTCTGGACGAACGACCACTCGCCGTCGACGTTCTCGTGGTGCAGCTCGGGTGGCAGCTGCCTGGCCCTGGCGACCGTCTCTTTCCAGAGCTGCTCGACGAGCTCTCGTGCCTCGCGGAACCCTTGGGGGTCGGTGGGCCGCATCTTGACCCGGTCGGGGTTCTGCCTGTCGAGCTCCGCGACGATGAGCGGAGCCACCTCCACGCCGTTGATGACGAGGCCCTCGATGTCGCCGTCGATCGTGACGTCCACCAGCTCCACGCCGCGCATGACCACGCGCTGGAACGAAGCCCGCTCGAACCTGGCGTCGCTCAGATCCACCTCCCGAAACACGGCCCCGCTGAGGTCGGCACCCTCGAACAGCTCGCTCATGCCGGTCACCGTAGACCGTGTTCCGGACGATCCTCGTCCGGAACAGCGATCCGCCAGGCCCAGCTCGCCTCGCGACTTCACCGGACCCCGTCGGATCGCACGATCGGCTCGGAGCACCCCGCACCATGATCATGTGCGTGATCATGAAGCCAAACCCGGCGTATATGACAGCTCCGGCTTCATGATCACGTACATGATCACCGCAGGGTGGTCAGCGCAGTGTGGCCAACGTGGCGGCGAGGGCGCGGAGGCGTTCGAGGGTGGGTAGGTCGTCCAGCAGGACGGGTTCGCCGTCGGGGCCACAGAGGGGTTGCTGCCAGTTCGCGTACTCCTTGTTCGTCCCCGGCTGGTTCTGGGTCCGCCGATCACCCACCGCGTCCGTCAGCGACACCCCCACCAGCCGCGAAGGCGTCAAAGCCACGTAGCGGTGCAAAGCCTCGATGACCTCCTGCTCCCCCGCCCCCGGCCGCAACAGCCCCCGCGCCGTGAGGGTCGACTGCCACAAAGCCTGCTCCGACTGGAAAGCAGCCAGCTCCTCCTCCACCGACCGCGTCAACAACCCCAACGAAGCCCGCAACCGCACATGCGCCCCCGACAGGTACGCAGCCGAAGGCGGCAGGTCGTGCACGGTCACCGTTGCCAAACAGAGCTCCCGCCACACCTCAGGCGGCAGCGGCGACCCATCCGACTGCCGCTCGAACCACAGCACGCTCGTCCCCAGGATCCCCCGCTCCCGCAGCACGTCCCGCACCCAAGGCTCGACCGTCCCCAAGTCCTCCCCCACCAAGACAGCCCCAGCCCGCGCGGCCTCCAACGAAAGGATCCCGACCAGAGCCTCGTGGTCGTACCGCACATAAGTCCCCTGATGAGCCGGCATCCCCGCCGGCACCCACCACAGCCGGAACATCCCGATCACGTGGTCCACCCGCAGCCCACCCGCGTGCCGGAAAACACCCGAGGCCAACGAACGCCAGGCCGCGTAGCCGGTCGCGGCCAACCGGTCGGGACGCCACGGGGGCAGCGACCAGTCCTGGCCCTGCTGGTTGAACTCGTCCGCCGGCGCCCCCACCCCGATGCCATTGGCCAGAACGTCCGACAGCGCCCAGGCGTCCGCCCCGTCCGGATGTACGCCGACCGGCAGGTCGTGCACGACCCCCAGCCCCATCCCGGCGGCGACAGCCCGGGCCTGAACGGAGGCCAGCTGCTCGTCCAGCCACCACTGCGCCAGGCAGTACAGCGACACCCGCGAAGCAGACGCCGAACGCACCGCGGCGACCTCCGGCGAGGACGGCGAACGCAAGGCCACCGGCCACTCGTGCCAGTCGTCGCCGTGCAACTCCGCCAACACACACCAGGTAGCGAAGTCCGTCAGCGCCGAGCCCTCCCGCGCCAAGAACTCCCGATACTCCCCCGCCCGCCCCGGCGACAACGGCACGGCCTGCAGAGCCTCGAGAGCGGCGAGCTTCGCGGCCCACACAGCGTCCCGATCGAGCAGAGCAGGAGAGGTGTTCATCGCCTTACAGGGTTGAGCAATAGCCTCCAATGAAGCCAAAGCAGCAGGAGACAGATACCCGTACTCAGGAACGTCCTCGACCCGCAGATACAGCGGGCTGATGAACCGCCGGCTTGTCGGCAGGTACGGCGAAGGCTCGACCGGCACCGTCGGATCCGACGCGAACAACGGGTTCGGCAGCACGAAACCCGCACCCAGCTCCCGACCACTCCACGACACCAGGTCGGCGAGATCGGCCAGATCGCCGAGCCCCCACGAGCGCCGCGACCGCGCGCTGTAGAGCTGCACCGCGTACCCCCACGACCGGTGCGCCGCCACACTCGAAGGCATCGGGATCCGCGCGGGCGTCACGACCAATGGGACGTCCGCCGACCGCCCGTCCGAGCGGGCCAGCAGCCGGTGGTACCCCGTCGGCAGGTCCGGCGGCAGCGAGAACGTCGCCTCGCCGATCAGCCGGTCGTCGATCCATTGCGGCGCGACCAGGTGATGCACCTGCGTCACGTCGCCGCGGCGCGTGCCGTCCTCGAGCTCGACCCACACCGTGACGTGCGCGCCATGGGGAACGTGCACGGCGAACCGAGTCGCCACGTCCTCCCGCGTCGCGACGCAGGGCGGCAGGAGGTGCCGCCACTTCTGCTGCGCTGCGGCGGTCAGCTCGCGTCGAATCACCGCGGGCGAGGACGCGTCGACGTCGAGCGCCGCGAGGACGGCGACGATCGTCGCGCGGGCCACCTCGACATGGTTGCCGCGCCAGTCCCAGTACTCCGTCGCGACGCCGTACGCCGCGGCCAGCTCAGCCAGCTCCGGCCCCAGTCGGTCCGCTCGGTCCGCGCTCTCATCACCCACGGGCCAAAGATAGGGGGCGGCGACCGCAGCTCTCCGTCGCCCGCGCCCACCGAAAGAAGCAGTCCGTTCCCGGACACTTCACGACCACAGAAAATGCCTCTGTGACAGATGGATAACAACGGCCCGGGTCCAGGGGGAAACGCTTTCCCAGCTGCCCGATTCTGGCCCAATGATCCGACCCGGTCAACACCTGGCAACGAGTTGGCAACCGGTTGCGGTACTTGACGAAGCGAACCACACTGGTAGTAGCCTCCGGGCAATCTCGCGGTTGTCTCGGCGTAACACGCGCTCGAGCGCAGCCGATGAGATGGGACGCGATCGACGACGGACGTACGGCCACACGGTTCGAGTAAGCGCGCGGGGGTGCCGCGATCTCGGAAGGGCCACGAGGGCGCAACATTGTTCGGCAGATGGCAGAAGGTTGGCTTGGGAAAACGCTTCCCCATCGCGAAGCTCCCGGCTCGACCATCGCAGCGGGACGCCGAGGGACTGCCTCGGCGTAGCACGAGACTCCGACCGCACGACAGGGAGGAACCGGCCGAATGGCCCAGACCAACCAGGGGCTGCTCACGCGTTCGCGTGGGAAGGCTGACGGAGGTTCCCGCCGGGCGGGTGGACGTCCGCGGTCGAACAGCACGTTGGGCTCGCGGTTCCGCCGCGACTGGCTCCTGCTGTTCCTCGCGATACCGGGCGTCCTGATCCTGCTGACGTTCCGCTACGTTCCGCTGCTCGGCAACGTCATCGCCTTCCAGGACTACCAACCGTTCCTCGGGTTCAGCGAGAGCGAGTGGGTCGGCTTCACCAACTTCGCCGTGATCTTCAGCGGCGACCCGGCTTTCATCACGGCTTTGATCAACACCTTGATCATCACCGTGCTGCAGGTCGTCTTCGTCTTCCCGGTCCCGATCGCCCTCGCCCTGCTGCTGAACAGCCTCCTGTCAGACAGGATCAAGCGGACCGTCCAGTCGATCCTCTACCTGCCGCACTTCCTGTCCTGGGTGATCGTGGTCGCGCTGTTCCAGGAGATGCTCGGGAACGCGGGCATGCTCAACACGTTCCTCCGCGAGAGCGACCTGGGCGTGTTCCAGATCATCGGCGTACCCGAGGTGTTCAAGGTCCTGATCACCTCGCAGGTGATCTGGAAGGACGCCGGCTGGGGCACGATCATCTTCCTGGCCGCGATCTCCCGCGTCGACCAGAACCTCTACGAGGCCGCCGCAGTGGACGGCGCCGGAGGCTGGCGACGGATCTGGCACATCACGTTGCCCGCACTGAAGAGCCTCATCATCCTGCTGCTGATCCTGCGCCTCGGCAACGCGCTGGACGTGGGCTTCGAGCAGATCATCCTGCAGCAGGGTCCCGTCGGTAAGGATGCGAGCGAGGTGCTGGATACGTACGTGTACAACAACGGCATCGTCGGCGGTAACTGGGGAATCTCCGCTGCCGTCGGATTAGTGAAGGGCGTCGTGGGCGTCGCGCTGGTCGTGGGCGCCAACAAGGTCGCCCACATCTTCGGGGAGCCGGGGGTGTACACCAAGCGATGAGCACTCTCAGGCCCGTATGGATGGAGAAGCCGTCTCTGCTGACGACGGCGGCCAAGGCCGTCGTCCTGTTGATCTGCTGCTTGCTGGTGCTGATCCCGTTCCTCGCGGTGATCTCGACCAGCCTGGCCAGCCAACAGGCGCTCAACGAGGCCGGCGGCTTCCTGCTCCTGCCCAAGGACCCCTCGCTCGACGCGTATCGCGCGATCTTCGCGGGCGGCGTCGTCACCCGGGCGACGCTGGTGAGCGTCGGTGTGACGGTGGTCGGAACGTTCCTCAGCCTCGCCTGCACCGCAGCCCTGGCGTACGGACTGTCCCGGCCGGGCAGCCTGCTGCACCGTCCGATGATCTTCCTGCTGTTGGGCAGCCTGCTGTTCAGCCCGGGTCTGATCCCGACGTACCTGATGGTCAAGCAGCTCGGCCTGCTCGACTCGTACTGGTCGCTGATCCTGCCGGTGTTGGTGAACGGCTTCAACGTGATCGTCATGCGGGCGTTCTTCATGGAGCTGCCCGAAGAACTGCTGGAGAGCGCGCGGCTGGACGGCGCGAGCGAGCTCCGGATCCTGCTGCAGATCGTGCTACCGCTGTCGAAGGCCGTCATGGCGGTCATCGGCCTGTTCTACGCGGTGGCGTACTGGAACGCGTTCTTCAACGCGCTGCTCTATATGAGCACTCCAGAGAAATGGCCGATGTCATTGGTGCTACGAACGTACGTGGTCAACCAGTCTCCGCTCGGCACCGACCAGCTGGCGATCGGCGCGGAGGCGCTGCCTCCGCAACAGTCGATCCAGATGGCCATCCTCGTGGTGTCGATCGTGCCGATCCTGCTGGTCTATCCCTTCCTGCAAAGGCACTTCGCCAAGGGCGTCCTCATCGGTGCGGTCAAGGGTTGACGGCAATTCGAGAGAGAAGGAAGTCATGACAGATCGTCAGCTCAACCGGAGGTTCTTCCTCAAGGGAGCCAGCGGTGCGGCCGTGCTCGCGTCGGGCGGCGGGGCGCTCCTCGCGGCATGCGGCTCGGACGACAAGGGCGGCGCGGACACGCCGGAGGCCAACACCGCGGTGAAGCTTCCGACGCTTGTCGAGTACACCGCCGTCAAGCCCGATCTCGAGGGCTCGCCGGGCGGGATCCGCGCCGGGTTCTTCAGCTATCCGAAGGAACGGCCGAAGGCGGTCCCGGAGCCCCCGGGTGCCGGCAACACGTTCAAGGCGATGGCGATCCTCTACTACCCGCTGCCTCCGGGGCCGGACAAGAACAAGTACTGGCAGGCGTTGAACAAGCGGCTCAACGCGAAGCTCGACATGGTGATGGTTCCGAACCAGGAGTACAACACCAAGCTGGCAACGACGTTCGCCAGCGACGACCTGCCGGACTACGTGATGCTGACGCGCAACACGGGCGCGCCGCAGCGACTTCCGCAGATCCTCAAGGCGAAGTTCGCCGACCTCAGCGAGCACCTGGCGGGCGACGCGATCAAGGAGTACCCCAACCTCGCGAACATTCCCGAGCGCGCGTGGAAGTCCTGCGTCTACAACGGCGGCATCTACGGTCTGCCCGTGCCGCGGGACGCGGTGGGCGCGTTCCCGTTCGTCCGGAACGACATCATCAAGAAGGCCGGCTTCACGACCAAGCCCGAGAACTTCGAGGAGTTCTACGAGCTGGTGAAGGCGGTCACGGACCCGAAGAAGAACCGCTACGCCTTCGCTCAGGTCAGCTACCCGATCGACATCGTTCGCATCATGCAGAACACGCCGTCCGGTTGGCGGAACGACGGCGGCAAGCTGACGGCGGCGAACGAGACCGACGAGCACAAGAAGGCGCTCGAGACCGCGGCGAAGTTCTGGAAGGAAGGGCTGATCCACCCGGACGCGTTCGCGGACTCGATCCCGTTCAAGCAGTGGTTCAACGCGGGCCAGGTGGTGATCCAGCCGGACGGCTATCAGGGCTGGACGCAGTACATCGCCGACAACGTGACGAACCCGGACTTCGACCTCGCACTGCTGTACGTCCCGGCCTATGAGGGCGGCAAGGCGCGGATCCCGCAGGGTGGATCGACGTTCCTCAACGGCGTCACGGCGCTGAAGAAGGCCGACCCGGAGCGGATCAAGGAGCAGCTGCGGATCGCGGACTGGCTGGCGGCCCCGTTCGGCTCCGAGGAGTACTTCTTCCGTCTCTACGGCGAGGAGGGGACGCACTACACGCTGGACAAGAACGGCGACCCGCAGCTGACCGCTGTCGGGCGCTCGGAGACGGTGATCCCGGTCCGCTACATCACCGAGAACCCGTCGGTGATCTACCAGCCGGGACGCCCGCAGGACGTGAAGATCCAACACGAGTACGAGTCGGCGACGGTCCCGGACGCGATTCCGAACCCGGTCCTCGGCATGTACTCCAACGTCGAAGCCAGCAAGGGTGGACAGCTCTCGCAGGCGCTCGACGACGCACGCGACGAGATCATTCAGGGCCGGAAGCCGCTGGCGACCTGGGACGAGGCGATGGACGCCTGGCGCAAGGGCGGCGGCGACGAGATCCGGGCCGAGTTCGAGGAGCAGCTGCAGAAGCAGGGTGGTCCGACCTCTAAGTAGCTTCGGCGCGGCCGCAGCGCTGCGCACCATCGCATAGCCGCGGGGAGGAGTGATTGGCATGCCCAGATCCGAGCTGAGCCGGCGCGCATTCCTGGGAGGTGCGGGTGGTGCCGCACTCCTCCTGGCAGGGGCCGCCTGCGGTGAGTCCGGTGGTGCTGGCGCGAAGAAGGCGGTGAGCCGGGAGAGCGTCGAACTCCCCACGTACGCTGCCTACACCGGCGTCAAGCCGGACTTGCCTGGGACCGAGGCCGGTGTACGGCCTGGGTTCGTGCACTACCCGAAGGACAAGCCGAAGTCCGTCACCGGTGACATCGGGGCGGGAAGTACCGTTCTGGCGTTCGCGAACATCTACTTCCCGCTGCCGCCGAGCGCGGACAAGAACAAGTACTGGGCGACGCTGAACGAGCGGCTCGGCGTCACGTTCAACATGATCATGACGCCGTCGGGCGGGGACTTCGACGCGAAGTTCGCGACGTTGATCGCCGGCAACGCCGACTCGCTGCCGGACCTCATGCAGGTGCGCGGGACGAAGCCGCAGATGCCGCGGATGCTGTCGTCGAAGTTCGCGGACCTGTCGGAGTACCTCGCCGGCGACGCGATCAAGGAGTACCCGAACCTCGCGGCGATTCCCACGCGGGCTTGGAAGAACTCCGTCTTCAACGGCGGCATCTACGGCATCCCGATCCCGCGCGAGCCGGTGGGCTCGCCGGTGTTCACCCGGTTCGACGTGGTGAAGAAGCTCGGCCTGTCGACATCGTTGTCGAACGCGGACGACCTGTCCGCGTTGGCGAAGGAGCTAACGGACGGCAAGTCGCGGTGGGCGTACGGCTCGGCGACGCGCATCGTCAACATGGCGGCGCAGATGCTGAAGGCGCCCAACTCGTGGCGTTCCGAGGGCGGGAAGCTGACGCACGCGCGGGAGACCGAGGAGTGGAAGCAGGCTCTGGACTACGCGCTCTCGCAGTGGAAGGCGGGCGTCGTTCATCCCGATGCGTTCGGCGTGGAGAACGTGGTCGTCAAGCAGTGGTTCAACTCGGGCAAGATCGTGCTGCACTACGACGGGTATCCGGGGTGGCGGCAGTACGTGTCGGACTCGTCGAACAACCCCTCGTTCGACCTGGACTGGACGGTGCTGCCCGGCTTCTCGGGCGGCGCGGGCGCTGTCCACGCGGGTGGGTCGATCTTCTCGATCACGTCGTTGAAGAAGGCTTCGCCGGATCGGCTGAAGGAGCTGCTGCGGATCTGCGACTACTTCGCGGCGCCGTTCGGGACGGAGGAGTACTTCTTCAACGTGTACGGGTTGGAGGGCCTGCACCACACCCTCTCGCCGGAGGGCGACCCGAAGCTGACACCGAACGGGCAGTCGCAGACTGTGCTGCCGATCCGCTATATCGCGGAGCCGTCGACGCCGATCTACGAGCCGGGGCGGCCGACGGACGTGGAGCGGCAGCACGCGTACGAGTCGAAGGTGATCCCGACGGCGATCGTCAACCCGTGCTCGGGTCTGTACTCCGAGACCGAGGCGACGAAGGGCGCGGTGCTGACGACGGCGCTGGACGACCTGACCGAGGAGATCATCCAGGGCCGCAAGCCGCTGTCGGCCTGGGACGACGCGGTGGCGACGTGGCGTGCGGGCGGCGGCGACAAGATCCGGGCGGAGCTGGAGGAGCAGCTGCAGAAGCAGGGCTCCTCTGGTGGGTGACGGCTGACCGTGGAGGCGACCGTTTCGAATGAGGGCGTCCCTCTGTCGAATAGATGGATAGAGGGCGTCCCTGATTCGAAACGTCGCCGCGATCAGCTGTGATCGGCCGTGGACAGTAAGGTTCAGGGTCGTGACGAACTCCACGCCCTATCCCGAGGCCGAACGAGACGAGCGCACCGACACTCTGCATGGGCAGGTGGTCGCTGATCCGTACCGCTGGCTGGAGGACGCGGAGTCCAAGCACACCGAGCGATGGCTCGAGGGCCAGGAGGACCTGTTCCGCGAGCGCCGCAAGGACTGGGACCAGCACGACGGGTTCAAGCAGCGCCTCGGCCAGCTGCTCGCCTCCGGCGCGATCGGCGCTCCGGTCTGGCGCGGCGAGCGGCAGTTCTTCCTGCGGCGCACCGCCGACCAGGAGCACTCCGTTCTGCACACTATCGACCTGGACGGCACCGAACGCGTCCTCGTCGACCCGATCGAGCTCGACCTGTCCGGCACCACCACGCTCGACGCCTGGCAGCCCTCGAAGGAGGGCGACCTGCTCGCGTACCAGGTCTCCCGCGGCGGCACCGAGGAGTCCGAGATCGTCGTCCTCGACGTCGCCACCGGCCGCCAGGTCGACGGACCCATCGACCGCACCAGGTCCTCCCCAATCGCCTGGCTGCCCGATGGCAAGGCCTTCTACTACGTCCGCAGGCTGCACCCGGACGACGTGCCGAAGGACGAACGCCAGTACCACCGCCGCATCTGGCTGCACCAGGTCGGCACGAACCCCCACGACGACGTGATCGTCTTCGGCGCGGACCTGGACAAGACCACGTTCTACGGCGTCACGGTCAGCCGCGACGGCCGCTGGCTGATGGTCAGCGCCGCGCTGGGTACGGCGCCGCGCAACGACGTCTGGCTGGCCGACCTCACCAGCAGCGCGCTCGACGCGCCCACGTTCGCTCCCCTGCAGGTCGGCGTCGACGCCCGCGTCGGCGCCCGGGTCGGGAGAGACGGCAAGCTCTACGCCTGGACCGACCGCGACGCGCCGCGCGGACAGCTGAAGGTCGCCGACCTCGACAACGGGGTGCCGCCGTACGAGCAGTGGCGCACGCTCGTCGCTCAGGACGACGACGCCGTTCTGGAGGACTACGCGATCCTCGACGGCCCCGAGCTCCCGGCACCGCTGCTCGTGACCTCGTGGACCGAGCACGCCGTGTCCAAGCTCACCGTCCACGACCTCGCCACCGGCGAGCAGCGCGGCGACGTCGAGCTGCCCGGCGTCGGCTCGGTCGGCGGCGTCGGCGAACGTCCCGAGGGCGGCCACGAGTGCTGGTTCGGCTACACCGACTACGGCACTCCGTCGAGCATCTGGCGCTTCGACGCCCGCACCGGCGAGTGCACGATCTGGGCCACCCCGCCCGGCACCGTCGACAACCTGCCCGACATCGCCACCCGGCAGATCACCTACCCGTCGCCCGACGGCACCGAGATCCGCATGTTCGTGATCTCACCCGCCGACGGCGATCCGGACAAGCCGCGGCCGACGATCCTCTACGGGTACGGCGGATTCGGCATCTCGCTGACCCCAGCGTTCTCCGCCGGCATCCTCTCCTGGGTCGAGGCCGGCGGCGTGTACGCGATCGCCAACCTCCGCGGCGGCGGCGAGGAGGGCGAGGAGTGGCACCGCGCCGGCATGCGCGACCAGAAGCAGCGCGTGTTCGACGACTTCCTGGCCGCCGGCGACTGGCTGACCCAGCACGGCTGGACCACGCCCGACCTGCTCGCGATCTCCGGTGGCTCGAACGGCGGCCTGCTCGTCGGCGCGGCGCTGACCCAGCGCCCGCAGGCGTTCCGCGCGGTCGTCTGCTCCGCGCCGCTGCTCGACATGGTCCGGTACGAACGCTCCGGCCTGGGGCAGCTGTGGACGGACGAGTACGGCACGGTGTCGAACGAGGAGGAGTTCGGCTGGCTGCTCGCCTACTCGCCGTACCACCGCGTGACCGACGGCCTGCCGTACCCGGCGGTGCTGTTCACGGTCTTCGACGGCGACACCCGCGTCGACACGCTGCACGCCCGCAAGATGGCGGCCGCGCTGCAGCACTCCTCGGCGTCCCACCCGGCGACGCACCCGATCCTGCTCCGGAACGAGCGGGAGGTCGGGCACAGCAACCGCGCTCTGTCCCGCACTGTGGAACTCTCCACCGACACGCTGGCCTTCCTCGCCTGGGCGACCGGCTTGCGGAAAAAATAAGGATCACCAAGCTATGGCGGCACCAGTCGGAGAGCGCGGTGAACGCCCTGCTTGGCTTGTAGCTCCGGCAGGAGTCCTTCCGGTCGAGGCAACTCTCAAAAGAGGGGCTAGGTCGAGGCTCTCAGGTTCGCTGGAAAGAATGAACCGATGAACGCCGCTCTGGACTGGCAATTCTGGGCCAACTCCCTCGAGGTGCCGGGCAAGATCGCCTTGGTGATCGTGCTCGGCGTCGTGATCCGGTTGCTCGTGCACCGCGCGATCCGCCGCCTGGTCCGCCGTACGGTCGGCCTGACGGCGCCCGATCGGCTGCTCGGCAGCAAGACCGCCGCCGCGATCGTCAACCACGCGGGCCTCGCGAACGAGCGTCGCCGGCAGCGCGCCGAGGCGCTCGGCTCGCTGTTCGAGAGCATCACCACCGTCGTCGTCAGCACCGTGGTGGTGCTGATGGTGCTCGGCCTGCTCCAGTTCGACCTCGCCCCGCTGCTCGCCAGTGCCGGCGTGGTCGGCGTCGCCCTCGGGTTCGGCGCGCAGAACCTGGTGAAGGATTTCCTGTCCGGCGTCTTCATGCTGCTGGAGGACCAGTACGGCATCGGCGACGTGATCGACATGGGCGAGGCCGTCGGTACGGTCGAGGGCGTCGGGCTGCGGACCACGAGACTCCGTGACGGCGACGGCGTCCTGTGGCACGTACGCAACGGCGAGGTGCTCCGCGTCGGCAACAAGAGCCAGGGCTGGTCGACTCTCCTACTGGACGTCGACGTCGCGTACGACGAGAACACCGAACGCGTCGAGGACCTGATCAACACCGTCGCGGCGGCACTGGCCACCGAAGAGGACTGGGCCGGCAAGGTGATCGAGGCGCCGAAGGTCGTCGGCATCGAGGGCGTGAGCGGACTCGCGGTCACGCTGAGGGTGATCGGAAAATGCACGGCGAACGAACACTTCTCGGTGCAGCGCGAGCTCCGGCAGCGGCTCAAGGACGCGTTCGCCGTGGAGGGAATCCGCGTTCCGCAGCCCGTTCCGTGGTCTGGCCCGGGCCAACCACCAGCCTGAACCCGCGTCTTGCACCCATCCGCGAGGGATCTTCCCAAGCTCACGGAAAGCATGGTTTAGACCGTTTTCCGAAACCGTGAAAACGCGTGCGAGGGCAATTCGTTAGACGCTGAGTAACGGCACCGTCCGGATCAGAGACGACTCTCCGAAATTCTGACATTTAACATACTTACCTAGCCATTTGGAACCACGTTCCGGATAGTCACGCTAACGTCTTGACAGGCACGCACCCACGCTCGATATTGCGTCTGCAAACGAAATGTCCGCGCCGTGGGAGCGCGCAGGGGTACAGGGGTTTGGGCCGGACTGCCAAAGCTAGGAGCGACGGCACCCGGTGGTCATGCTGAGGCAATTATCACGGCGTGGGGGTCGTCGCTGTGGCTTCGCAGGATGTGCGTACCGGCGTGTCCGGAATCGCCTCCACCGAGAAGCCCGACCGGGTCATGTTCTTCGACCCGACCGGGCGGCGTTGGCGTGTGGTGCGGATGGCTCTGCTTGTCGCGGCCGCGCTCCTCGTCACCGCCCTCGCGATCGTGGTGCCTCAGATCAGTCAACCCACGGCACTCGAAGCCGGCGTCAGGTATCCAGCCATCACTGCGGACGAGGTCGGAACGGCGCCCCTGTTCGGCACCGGCCCGCTGCTGCGCGTCGTCCGCCTCGAGCGGCACGGCGCCCACCTGATCGCGATGGACCCGTTCGCCGACACTCCCCTGCACGTCGTGAGTGCCGCCGACAGTTCGCGGCTGGGCAAGAGCACGTACGCGATCGAACGGTACGGCTACGAACCGTCCAGGACGCACACGATGTCGCTCACCTTCGACGACGGCCCGAATCCCACCTACACGCCGAAAATCCTCGATCTCCTTTCCCGCGAACACGTCCCCGCGACTTTCTGCATCATGGGACGGAACGCGGCGAAATACCCGAACATCGTGGCGCGAATCGTGCGTGAAGGACATGCGCTTTGCAACCATTCGTACAGCCACGCCGACCTCAGTACGGTCAGCGCATTTCAGACGCGCGAGGAATTGATTCTCACCGATCGCATTCTTCGCGTCACCGGTGGTGTTCGGGTCGACTATGTCCGGCCGCCCTACAACGGCGCGGACGACAAGTCGGTCCGGGAAAGCACCGAGGCGCTGCTGCGCACCCAGCAATGGGGCTACCAGATCGCGAACTACGACTTCGACACCGCCGACTGGGAGCACGCCCTCGACCACAAGGCGATCCCGATGCCGGACCTGTCTGGCGACAACCTCACCGTGCTGCTGCACGACGCGGGCGGCAAGCGCGAGAACAGCGTCGCCTACACGAAGAAGCTGATCGACTCGGCCCGAGCGCGCGGCTACACGTTCCACACCATGCCCGACGTCAACCCCGAGCTCGCCACGGCGACCTCGAAGGTGACGCCCACGACGTGGGACAAGCTCACGTTCGGCGGCGCCGTCGTGATCTCCGCGTGGAGCGGGCAGCTGCTGCGCTACCTGCTCTACCTCGCGGTGTTCCTCGTCGTCACGGTCGGCCTGGTCAACATCACCCTCGCGATCATCCGCCGCCTCCTGCGCAAGCGACGGATCCGTTCGTACGCACCACACTTCGACGCTCCCCTGATCAGCGTGGTGATCGCCGCGTTCAACGAGGAGAAGGTGATCGAGCGGACGCTCGACACCCTCCGCCGCACCACGTACCCGTACCTCGACATCGTC
The DNA here is from genome assembly GCF_016907715.1 of Tenggerimyces flavus. NCBI lineage: Bacteria > Bacillati > Actinomycetota > Actinomycetes > Propionibacteriales > Nocardioidaceae > Tenggerimyces > Tenggerimyces flavus. The sequence goes on from NZ_JAFBCM010000001.1 coordinate 6,502,217, forward strand.
GTGGTCGACGACGGGTCCACCGACCGGACCGCGGAGATCGTCGACCGGATCAAGGCGACCGACGACCGGGTCCGTCTCGTCCGGCAGGCGAACACCGGCAAGGCGGTCGCGCTCAACAACGGCTTCGAGGCCGCGGCGGGCGAGATCGTGGTGACCGGAGACGCCGACACGATCTTCATGCCGGACGCGATCACCAACCTGGTAAGGCATTTCGTCCGTCCCGGCGCCGAACGCCTCGCCGCCGTCGCCGGCGTGGTCAAGGTCGGCAACGTCCGCAACCTGCTGACCCGCTGGCAGGCTCTGGAGTACCTGACCCAGGTCGGGGTCGAACGGGCCGCGCACGCCGCGATGGGCGCGATCATGACCGTCCCCGGCGCCTGCGCGGCCTGGCGCCGCTCGGCGGTGCTCGCCGTCGGCGGCTTCTCGCAGGCGACGCTCGCCGAGGACTGCGACCTCGCGTTGACGCTGCAACAGCACGGCTACCTCGTCACGCAGGACGACGAGGCGATCGCCTACACCGAGGTGCCGGAGACGATGGCCGCGCTGCTCCGGCAGCGGCTGCGTTGGACGTTCGGCAACCTGCAGTCGCTGTGGAAGCACCGCGGCATGCTGCTGCGCCCGCGGTTCGGCTGCCTCGGACTCGTCGTGCTCCCGTTCGCCGCGCTCTCGCTCGCGACGTCGGTCGCGTTCATGCCGTTCATCTACCTGATGGTGTTCCTCGCGCTGCGCGACCAGGGCGTCTCGACCGTGCTGTTCTACTTACTGGTCTTCCTCGGCATCCATCTGGTGTTCGCGACGATCGGCGTGATCCTGCAGAAGGAACGCCCGTCCCATCTGTTGATCCTGCCGCTCTATCCGGCGATCCAGGAGCCGCTCCGCGCGTACCTGGTGTTCAAGTCGCTCGTCTCCGCGCTGCGCGGCGCGCACCTCGGGTGGAACAAGCTCAGCAGGACGGGCACGATCGCGTCCGATCCGGTACGTCCGACGCGCGTGGCGTCCGCCGTCGCGGCTCCGGTGACCGTGGCCAAACGTGAACGCTGGTTGGACTTCCTGCGTTCGATAGCGCTGGTCCGGATCGTCACGTACCACACGATGGGGCTCGCCTGGTTCAGCCTGATCTTCCCGTCGATGGGGATCATGTTCGGCCTCGCTGGCTCGCTGATGGCGCGGTCGCTGGACCGCTCGTCCGGCGGCGTGATCATGTCCCGGCTGCGCCGCCTGCTGCCCGCGCTGTGGCTGCTGGCGATCGTCTGGGTGCCGGTGATGATCTGGCAGGGCTGGACGTCGAACGGCGACGCCTCGCGGGCGCTGAACGGGCCCGAGCTGCTGCTGTGGCTGTTCCCTATTCTCGACCCGCCGACCAGCGACTGGGGCGGCGACGTCAGCGCGGTGCTGTGGTACCTGCGTACGTACCTGTGGTTCGTGCTGCTCTCCCCACTCGCGCTCGCCGCGTTCCGCCGCTGGCCGGTCCGCACGATGCTGGTGCCGCTCGGCATGATCGCGCTGACGGCGGTCGGCGTGTTCACCTTCGAGGGAAGCCTGCTGAACTCGGCGCTGCTGGACGTCGCGACGTACGGCGCCTGCTGGCTGCTCGGTTTCGCCCACCACGACGGCATGATCAAGCGGGCGAGGCGGTCGACGCTGGCGCTGCTCGCCGTGCCCACGTTGGCGATCGGCGGCTGGTGGGCGTGGAACCAGTACGGCGTCCTCGGTACGTACGACCTGAACGAGATCCCGTTCGCCCAAGCCATGTGGTCGTTCGGCTTCGTCATCCTGCTGCTGCGCTTCTCGCCGTCGATGGGCTGGCTCGAACGGATTCCCATACTCCGCAGGCTCGTCGAGGTCCTGAACAACCGAGCGGTCACGGTGTACCTGTGGCACGAGGTCGCGATCCTGCTCAGCGTCGGCGTGCTGATCTTCGTCGCGGTCGACAACGTCGCGGTGCAGCTCGCGATCGTCTGGGCGCTGGTCGCCGTCGCTGTCGTGCTGTTCGGCTGGGTCGAGGACCTGGCGGCGCGCCGCGCTCCGCAGCTCGTACCGGGCGTGCCGATCCCGATCCCGGCGCTGGTCCGGATCGCCCAGACCCCCGTACGCGGGTTCGCCTGGATCCGTGCGCCGCGCCGCGCGATTCCGGCGCTCGCGTCGCTCGGGGTGGCCGCTGCCGCGATCCTGCTCGTGACCACGGTGATCTCGCCGCCCCAGTTTGGCGGTGGGGTGCCGATCACCCAGGCGGCGCCGACCGCGGGTCCGGACGAGAGCCAGAACGCGCGGGCGGCCTCGTTCAGCGCTGCAGCCGTCCAGTGGATCGAGCGCAACGTCGCGTCCGGCAGCCGGGTCATCGCCGGCGAGACGATGATGCGACGCCTCGTCTCGGCGGGCTTCTCCACGACGTACCTCATCCCGTTCGACCTGGTCGACTCCGTCGTCGGCGCCGCCGACACCAAGGCGCTCACGCCGACGGCGCTCGCCGAGTCCGGCCTCGACTACGTGGTGGAGACCTCGTTCACGCGCACCTCCCCCAAGCCGTCGCCCGCGACGCGGCAGCGGCTCGGCCAGGCGCCGGCCATCGCGACGTTCGGGACCGGCAACGACCGGATCGAGATCCGGCTCGTCCTGCCCAAGCAGTCCGTCCCGACCGACGCGGACGCCGCGGCCGACGCCCAAGCGCGGCAGTTCGCCGGGACCGAGCTCGCGACGAACGACCGGCTCGAGCTGACCCCGGCCGCGCGGGCGTCGCTGGAGTCCGGACAGGTGGACTCGCGGCTGCTGAGCGTCCTGTCCCTGCTGACCGGCGAGCACCGGCTGGGCGTCGCCGGGTTCGCCCAGGAGCCCGGCGAGAGCAGCGCCTCGCCGCGCCGCAACCTCCGCATCACCTCGATCGACGGCCGCCCGGTCACCAGTACGGCGGACGTAGCCCGGCTCAGCCGGGTGCTCAACCTGCAGCGCTCGACGTTCCGGCCCACCGAGTTCGGTGTGGTCGGCGACCAGAGCGCACCTGCGTTCGAAGTGCACTTCGCCGCGCCGAGTCCGGTGGGCCTGCTTCCGGGCGGCTGAGTGCGACCCAAGAGGAGGAACCGTGAAGACAGCAACACTGCTCGTGCCACGCAAGACCATGGTCGCCCTCGTGGTGGCCCTGGTCGCGCTCGGCGGGTTGCTCGCGTTCGCGCGGCCCGCCGCGGCCGCGACGTCGACGTACCTGCGACTCGCCCACCTGTCGCCCGACACGCCGCAGGTGGACGTCTACCTGTCGCCGTTCGGGCGTACGAGTGAGCAGAAGCTCGTACTCGACCACGTGGGCTACGGCGCGATGTCGCCGTACCAGACGCTGCAGACCGGGTACTACACGGTCGCGATGCGAGCGACCGGTGCCGACCCGAGCACACCGGCGGTCATCTCGACCGACATCCGGCTGTCGACGTCGAAGGCGTACACACTGGCCGGAACGGGGCTGAACAAGCAGCTCAGCCTGCGGCTGTTCGAGGACGACCTGACCCCGCCGGCGGCGAACGAGTCGCGCGTCCGGGTCATCCAGGCCGCCAACTCGGCCCCGTCGATCAACGTGAAAACCGCGGCCGGCGGGATGCTGGCGTCGGACACGAAGTTCGCGACGACGACCGGGTACGCCGCGGTGCCGGCGGGCGAGACCTCGCTGGAGATCGAGCCGATCGGTGGCACGGCGAAGGCGTCGAGCGTCCCGGTCAACCTGCGCGGCGGCACGGTGCTGTCGGTGCTGGTGGTGAACGGGGCGAACGGCGGGCTCACCGTGCGTACGGTGCTCGACGCCGAGGGCATGAAGCAGATGCCGGTCGGTGCCGTGGACACCGGTGACGGCTTCGGGGCCTGGGCCTCGAAGGCGTACTGGCTGGGTGCCGGCGCGCTGGTGCTGGCTCTCGCCTTCCTGCTGCTGCGGCGCCGTCGTCCTCAGGTCGGTCAGGTCGTCTGACGCGGCTGATCGATCGGCCTCGCCGCCCGGGACTCAGGCCTGGGCGGCGAGGTCCTTGACGGTGCGCTCGACCAGCGTCGCCCGGCGCTCGGGCGTGCGCGCCTTGAGCAGCGGGAGGATCAGCAGGTAGCGGCCGGTCTTGTCGAGGTTGTCGTACGCCTTGGCGGCCTGCTCGTTCCGCCCCAGCGCCTCGGCGAGGTCGTCGGGGGTGGTCGCGGTGCTCTGGCGTTCGTACGCCTGGTCCCAGCGCCCGTCCGCCTTGGCGGCCTCGATCTCGGCGAAGCCCGGGGCGCGCATCCGGCCTTCGGCGATCAGCTCGCCGGCACGTTCGACGTTGACCTGCGACCAGGCCCCGGTCGGGCGGCGCCTGGAGTAGCGCTGCAGGTAGAACGAGTCGTCCAAGCCCTTGCGCTGGCTGTCGATCCAGCCGTAGCAGAGCGCACCGTCGAGCGTCTCGCGGATGGTGACCGACTCGACGCCGGCACCCTTCTTCGCGATCTTGACCCAGACCCCGCTGGCGTGGGTCTCGTGGTGGTCGGCGAGCCACGCGTCCCACTCCGCGCCGGAGCGGAAGGTGAGGAACTCGGTCATGGTTCGGTCCTCCGGTGCGGTCGGAAACTGGCGCTGTCCGTCCAGTCTGGCGGGCATTCCGGCCAGTTTCCGACCTCTATCGAACCGGTCTAAGCGTCGAGCGTGGCGTCCAGCGTGATCGTGGTGCCGGTGAGCGCCTGCGAGACCGGGCAGTTCTCCTTGGCGGACTGCGCGGCGGCCGCGAAGCCCTCGGCGTCCAGGCCGGGGACCGACGCGTGCACGGTCAGGTGGATGCCGGTGATGCCCTGACCCGGCTGGAACGTCACGTCCGCCTTGGTGTCGACGGTCGTCGGAGGCGTACCGGCCTGCGCGAGGCCGTGCGACAGTGCCATCGAGTAGCAGGTCGAGTGCGCCGCGGCGATCAGCTCCTCCGGGCTGGTCTTGCCGTTCGCCGCCTCGGCCCGGCTCGGCCAGCTGACCTCGTAGGTGCCGATCCCGGACGAGTCGAGCGACACCCGGCCGGCGCCCTCCATGAGGGAGCCCTCCCAGTGCGCGTTGGCCGTACGTGTGGTGGCCATACCGAATCTCCTCGATGAAAGTCAGATGCAGCGCTAACGATCACATCCTGCCGCACCTGGTCGAGGGCGTGTCAGGAGCCGTGTCAGGAGCGTGTCAGCCGGGTGGCGGGGCGGCCGCCGAGGCTGGGACACATGACGAGTTCAGCGATCGCGGCTTCGGGCCTGCGGAAAGCGTTCAAGGACAAGGTCGTGCTCGACGGCATCGACCTCGAGGTCGCCGCGGGAACGGTCTTCTCCCTGCTCGGCCCAAACGGGGCCGGCAAGACGACGACGGTCAACCTGCTGACCACCCTGTTGAAGGCCGACGGCGGCACGGCCCGCGTCGACGGCCACGACGTGGCGACCGAGACCAAGGCCGTACGCGCGGCCATCGGCGTCACCGGACAGTTCGCGGCGGTCGACGAGCTGCTGTCCGGCCAGGAGAACCTCCAACTGATGGCGGATCTCAAGGCCCTGGACTCCCGCGAGGCCAAGCGGGTCATCGCCGATCTGCTGGACCGGTTCGAGCTGACGGAGGCGGCGCCGAAGCTGGCGTCGACGTACTCCGGCGGCATGCGCCGGAAGCTGGATCTGGCGATGACGTTGGTCGGCAAGCCCCGGATCATCTTCCTGGACGAGCCGACGACGGGGCTGGACCCGCGCAGCCGCCGGGCGATGTGGGACATCATCCGCCAGCTGGTGTCCGAGGGCGTCACGATCTTCCTCACCACCCAGTACCTGGAGGAAGCCGACCGGCTCGCGGACAAGATCGCGGTCCTCGACCAGGGCAAGGTCGTGGCGCAGGGCACTCCGGCCGAGCTCAAGCGGCAGATCCCCGGCAGCCACGTACGGCTCCAGTTCGCCAGCGACCTCGACCTCGAGTCCGCGACGCGCGTCCTGACCGACGCGACCCGCGACGAGGAGGACGACCTCGTCCTGCGCGTTCCCAACGACGGCAAGTCGAAGTCGGTTCGAGCCCTGCTCGACCTGCTCGACACCCATTCCCTCAAGGTCGAGGAGTTCTCGGTACACACCCCGGATCTCGACGACGTCTTCCTGGCCCTCACCGGCCGTACCAGCGCAGAGGTGGCAGCACGATGAGCACCGCGACAGCCATGTTGGGCCGCACGTTCAAGCACACGATCCGTTACCCGTTCACCCTGTTCAACGGGGTCCTGATGCCGGTCATCATGCTGCTGTTGTTCACGTTCGTCGTCGGCGGCGCGTTCGACATCCCCGGCAACTACATCGACTACATCACCCCCGGGATGATCGTCCTGACGATCAGCTACGGGCTGAGCGCGACCGCGTTGGCGGTCAACAACGACATGACGAAGGGGATCATCAACCGGTTCAAGGTGATGGACGTCTCCCGCAGCGCGATCCTCAGCGCCCACGTCGTGTCGAGCATGTTCCGCAGCCTGATCGGCATCGCGGTCCTCGTCGGGGTGGCGTTCGTCGCGGGGTTCCGGCCGGCGGCTGGCCCTGTGGAGTGGCTCGGCGTCGCCGGTCTCGTCGTGCTGGTGACGTTCGCGACCAGCTGGTTCACCGTCGCGCTGGGGCTGTTCGCGAAGACCCCGGAGTCGGCGGGCATGGTGACCGTTCCGCTGATCATGCTGCCGTTCCTGAGCAGCGCGATCGTCCCGTCCGGCACGATGGGCGCGGGGATCAAGCAGTTCGCCGAGTACCAGCCGTTCACGCCGATCAACGAGGCCGTACGCGGGCTGCTGAACGGCGAGCTCAACACCAGCAGCACGCTCGTGGCCATCGCCTGGTGCGTCGGTATCGCCCTGGTCGGCTACCTGTGGTCGCTGTCCACCTTCCAGAAGCGAGCCTGAGCCTCACGTCGCGAGCGTGGCCTCGATCAGGTCGGACCAGCTCGTGCCCGTACTCTCCCGCGTCACCTCGGCGAACCGTTCCTCGCCGAGGTGACGTCGTACGTCCTGCTCGAGCCTGGTCTCGTCCGGGTTGGTGCGGTCCGGCGTTCCCCGGGCTTGGATGCCGGCGGCGAGCAACCGTGCCGCCTGCTCGTACTGGTCGAGCCGCACGGCGAGGTCCGCGGTGCCGACCATGATCTGGGCGACGACCTGGGGGGCTTCTGCCTCCGACGCCGCCTGCCAGGCGGCCACCCGGTGGGTGCGGGACTCCCGGAGATCGTCGGCCAGGTAGCCGAGCGTGTCGTGGATCTGGGCGCGGACGTACGCGCGTTCGGCGACATCGCCCAGGTGCATGGTCGCGCGGCCGAGCTGGTGGCGGGCCTCCTCCTTGTCACCGCGGAGACGTGCGAGGGTCGCACTGGCCAGCGCCAGGTCGACCAGGGCGTACGGCCAGGTGACGCCGTCGGCGCTCCGTACGGCGTCGGCCATGGCTTCCGCGCTGCGCTCCTCGTCGCCGTTCAGCAGGTACAGCACGGCTTGTTGGGTCCGCAGCTCGATGACGTCCTCGACGGCGCCGACCTCGGTGACGACCGCGGTGGCCTGCTCGAGGTACTCGCAGGCGCGGCCGAACTCGCCCCGCACGGCGAGCTGGCTCGCCAGCATCGACAGCGCCGTCGAGATCCCGAACCGTTCGCCGATCGCCCGGAACTCCGCGACCGCCTGCTCCAGCAGGGCTTCCGCCTCAGGTCCGCCGTGGCCGAGGACGATCCGCATCTTCCCCGACTGCATCCTGGCGAGGGCTCGTACCCACGGGTCCTTGCTGTCCAGCAGCGCCTCGAACGCGGACGACGCGGAGCCGGGGTCACGCAGCAGGGTCTCGAGCGGAACGACCAGCTCCAGCATCGGGTTGGTGTGCCCTCCGCGCTGGTAGAGCTCGTACGCCTTGTGGATCCACTCCGCGCCGAGGTGCTCGTCGCCGCGCCCGGAGGTCACGAAGAAGACGACCATCCCGTACGTCATGGCCCGGATCTCGTTGGGCACCTCACCGGGCAGGTTGGCGGCCGCGATGATCAGGTCGATGCCCTCGGCCCGGCGACCGCTGACCCACCAGTACCACCCCGCGGCCGCGGTGAGCCGCATCGCCGCCTCCGCGTCCCCGGCCGCGATCGCCGCCCGCATCGCGGCGCTGAGGTTGTCGTGGTCGGCCTTGAGCTTGGCGACCCATTCCAGTTGCTCGGCGCGGCGCAGGTGGGGCTCCGCCGTCTCGGCGAGCTCGGTGAAGTAGGCGATGTGCGCTTGTCTCAGCCGGTCCTGCTCTTGCGCTTCTTCGAGCCGGTCTGCGGCGTACTCCTTGATGGTGGTGAGCATCCGGAAGCGCTGTTGGTCGCCGTCGTCGACGGTGACGAGCAGCGACTTCTCGGCCAGGGAGGTGAGCAGCTCCAGAACGTCTTCGGCGTCTGCGGCGCAGACCTTCTCGGCGGCTTCGAGGCTGGCGCCGCCGCTGAAGACGGAGAGCCTGCGGAGGACCGTACGCTCGGCGTCGGTGAGGAGCTCCCAGCTCCAGTCGACCACTGCGCGCAACGTGCGGTGCCGTTGCTCTGCTGTGCGGCTTCCGCCGGTGAGGAGGCGGAACCGGTCGTCGAGCCTGTTGGCCAGCTGCTCGAGCGTCATCGTGCGCAGCCGGGCGGCGGCGAGCTCGATCGCGAGCGGCATCCCGTCGAGCGCTCGGCAGATCCGTACCATCGTCGCCACGGTGGCGTCGTCGGTGCCGAGGTCGGTGCGTACGGCGCTGGCCCGGTCCCTGAGCAGCTGGACGCCTGTCTGTGTTGCCAGCGGCTCGACGTGCCAGAGCGCCTCGCCGGTGATGCCGAGCGGCTCCCGGCTGGTCGCCATGATCCGCAGCCGGCGGCACTCGCCGAGGACGCGATCGGCGAACGCCGCGGCCGCCTCGATCACGTGCTCGCAGTTGTCGAGGATCAGCAGCACCTCGCGGTCGCGGATCGCGGCGATGAACCCCTCGATCGGGTCCGCGGTCGGTGCCTCGCCGAGGAAAGCCTCCCGCAGCCCGAGCCCACTGAGCGCCGCCTGCGCCACCTCGTTGCCGCCCGCGCTGGCGGCGCTGGCGGCGAGCTCGACCAGCCAGACGCCGTCGGGGAGGTCGTCCACCATCGTGCGGGCAGTCTCCCTGGCGAGGCGTGTCTTACCCGAGCCGCCGGGGCCGATCAGGGTGGTCAGCCGGTGCTTCTCGACGAGCTGCTTGACCGCTGCCACGTCTTCGTCTCGTCCGACGAAGGTGGTGAGCTCGGCACGTACGTTGGTGCGCTTTGTCTCTGCTCTTCTTGGCTTGCTGAGCTCGCCTCTGAGGAGCTTGAGGTGGAGCTCGGCCAGCTCTTGAGAGGGGTCGGCGCCCAGCTCGTCGGCGAGGGCTTCTCTGGTTTTCTCGTACGTTCGGAGGGCCTCGGAGTTGTTGCCAGCCGCCACGAGCGCCCGCATCTTCGCGGCAACCAACCGCTCCCTGAGCGGATGCGCGGCGACGGCATCGGTGAGCTCAGTGAGCACGTCGGTGCCGTTCCCCTGGCTGACCTCTGCTTCGTACCGTTCCTCCATCGCCGTGAGGCGGAGGCCCTCGAGCCGAGTGACGGCAGCGGCGAACGCCTCGCTGTCCTCGAGCCCGACATCCTGCATCGCGGCGCCACGCCAGAGCTTCGTGGCTTCGCGCAACAGGGCAAGCCTCTTCGGCCCCTCAGCCTGGCGCGCCTTGGCAAGGAGGTGCTCGAACCTGCTGGCATCCACGTCATCGGGTGCGACGGCCAGCCGGTAGCCACCGGTCTGCCCCTCAACCGCGCCAGCGGGAAGCACCTTCCGCAGCCGAGACGCCAACCGCTGCAGAGCATTCGCAGCATCGGCAGGCGGGTTCTCGCCCCAGATCCAGTCGATGAGGGTGGTCTTGGGAACGACGCGGCCTGGATCGAGAGCAAGGGCAACGAGAAGAGCGCGCAACCGAGCGCCCGGAAGGTCGGCCAAGACGCCGTCGTCCGTGCGAACTTCGAAGGGGCCAAGCATCCCGACCAACACGCGGCCAATCCTCCCACGCCACCGATCAGCCACCTCGCCACGAGGCAGCAACCCGGCTGCAGACCGCCAGACCTCCCACCCACCGTTTGGAATGAGGGCGTCCCTGTATCGAATAGATCGATAGAGGGACGCCCTTATTCGAAACGTGGGGACGGACGGCCCGGCTTCATCTGCACGACAAGAGACCGAGGGAAGCCAACAAACGACCCGAGCACGGCAGACCGGAACCGCAAGCAGGCCTGCCCCAGGTGACCGGGCCACACCCGGCTTCATCTGCACGCCAAGAGACCCGGGGGATGCCAACAAGCGACGCGAGCACGGCAGCAGACAGGAACGTAAGCAGGCCTGCCCCGGGACACCTGTTCCGGGGGCGGGGGCGGCGCGTGAAAAACAGGTGGCCGGGCCGGGGCGAGTCAAGGGTCGCAAAGCGATCGCGAAGCGACGCCTCTCTCCGTCTGCGCGAAGCGCCCCCCAGCGAGGCGCCCTTGACGCGCCCCGGACCGGCCACCAAAATCGACCGCCGCCAAAGTCCCCGAAGAGCTCCAAGCTCTCAGAGAGCGCCAATCGCAACAGCGAAGAGCTGACCATAGATGGGCTCTCTCACACCGGCGCCCAGCACCTCCGCGCAATGAAGTGCGGCCACCGGCTCGGCAGCGGTCCGCGCAGCACGTCCGCGCGATGAGGTGGCGGCCACCGGCTCGGCTGTGGCCCGCGCCGCGCCCCCGCACGACGACAGGTGCGGTCACCAACCCGATTGTCGTTCTGCGCAGCACGTCCGCGCGATGAGGTGGCGGCCACCGGCTCGGCTGTGGCCCGCGCCGCGCCCCCGCACGACGACAGGTGCGGTCACCATCCCGGTTGTCGTTCTGCGCAGCACCCCGCGCGACGAGATGTGCCGGCCACCGACTCGGCTGGCGACTGCGGAGCACGTCCGCGCGATGAGATGTGCGGCCTCGGCTCAGGTCCGCGCCGCACGTCCGGGCGGCGAGATGTGCGGCCGTGGACTCGGCTGTCATCCGCGGAGCGCCCCGCGTGGCGAGGGGGCGTGGCCGTCGGCTCGGCTGTCATCCGCGCAGCACTTCCGCGCGACGAGGTGTCCTGCCGTCGGCTCGGCTGTCATCCGCGCAGATGCACTGTGCGGGGAGCTGTCCGCGCGCGGAGTCGAGATCTCCGACTGATGGGTCGCCTCGGGAGTTTATGGGCCGCCCTCAATGTCAAGGGCGCTTCGCGTCTCGCTCAAACTCGCGGCCTGCCGTGGTTGCTGCAGTCGGTGGGCGAGTTTGTGCGAGATCAGGCCGTGGCCGGCCTGACCCTTGACATTGAGCCTCTCGGCGGCCCGACGCAGGTCGTTAAGGGCAGGCTGCGCCTGCCCACCGGTGCCCCGTGGCGACCCGGTTCGAGCAGCGGCGCTGAGATCCCATGGCCCGTCCGCTCCCCACCACTCCCCTGTCCAGGCCAGCTCGACTGCCACCCCCAGTGGTGGCCGACGGCTGCCATCGGCGTCACCGGTCTCAGCTGCCACACCCCGATCATTGGGGAAACTCCGGGACACATAGACCCCCAAAGTTTCCCCATTGAGCTGCCCACACCGCACCACTCCACCCACCGCCGCATCTGGTGGGAGCCAGCACCACACGAGTCCCACCCGACACATCGTCGATGAGCGCGAAGACTATGAGCGCTATAGCGACCAAAGGTCTTCGCGCTAACCCAGCGCAGCCCCGCAGCGGCCCGAAAGGCCCGGTTCGGCCACCCGACCGCCGCCCCGGGACCGAAACCGAGACGGACTCGTCACCCGCCGCTGCTTGACCTAAGGCCCAGGTCGCGGCACGATCGCGATCACTTACCGAAACAGGGGCGGTAAGCGGCAGAAAGTTACAGCCACATGATCAACTTCAGCTCACGGCACTGGCCGGAAGTTCGGGAGGAGTACCTCAGGATGCGGATCGCGACATCCCGTTGGCGGCGGATCCTTGTCCGCGCAGCCGCCATCGTCGGCGCCGTGGGGCTCACCATGGCGGCGACCGGCGCGCACGCCGAGACGGCTCAGCCGGACAAGAAGCAGCTCGTGGTCGCCGCGTCACAGTCGGTCGACACGTTCAACCCGTTCCTCTCGTTCTTCGCGATCGGCTACACGATCTCCGGGCTCAGCTACGACTCGCTGATCGACTGGAGCGCCGAGGACTACAAGCCGATCCCCGGCCTCGCGGAGAAGTGGGAGCACTCCGACGACAATTTGACGTGGACCTACACGATCCGCAAGAACGTCAAGTGGACCGACGGCAAGCCGCTCACCGCCCAGGACGTCCTGTTCACGTTCAACACCATGATGACGAACGAGGACGCCCGCGCCTCGAGCAGCGACCTGGTCGAGAACTTCGACAGCATCAGCGCGCCGGACGACAGCACGTTCGTCGTCAAGCTGAAGAAGCCGACCAACCAGATGCTCGGCCTCGACAATGCGATCGTTCCCAAGCACATCTGGGAGCCGAAGCTCGCGACCCTCAAGGATTTCAAGAACTTCGACTTCCCCATCGTCGGCTCCGGCCCGTTCCAGGTCGTCGAGTTCAAGACCGACCAGTTCATCCGGCTCAAGGCCAACAAGGACTACTGGGGCGGCGCGCCGAAGTACGACGAGCTCGTCTTCCGCTACTACAAGACGCCCGACGCCTCCGTCCAGGCACTGCTCGGCGGCGAGGTCGACCTCGTCAGCGGCCTCACACCCGCTCAGTACAAGGCGATCGACGGCAAGCCGAACATCACGCTCAACCAGGCGCAGAACAGGCGCTTCGGCTCGATCACGTTCAACGTCGGCGCGAAGACCAAGCAGGGCAAGGCGTTCGGCGACGGACACCCGGCGCTGAAGGACGTCAAGCTCCGCCAGGCGATCCACCACGCGATCGACAAAGAAGAGATGATCAACAAGGTCAACGACGGCAAGGCGATCCCTGGCGTCAGCTACATCCCGCCGTTGTTCAGCACCTACTTCTGGGAGCCGTCGGACGCCGAGAAGGTGACGTTCGACATCGCCGAGGCCAACAAGATCCTCGACGACGCCGGCTACACCAAGGGCGCCGACGGGATCCGGATCGACCCGGTCAGCAAGAAGCCGCTCAACCTCAGGTTGCTCAACCACTCCGACACCCCGTCGGAGGCGACCGACTCGGAGTTCCTCGCTGGCTGGTGGAAGCAGATCGGCATCGAGACCAAGATCGAGGCGGCCGACTTCACCAAGCTGAACGACAACCTCTACCTGGGGAAGTTCGACATCATCTTCTCCGGCTGGGGTGTGAGCCCTGACCCGACGCCGATCCTGGCGCTGCACACCTGCGGCACGTTGCCGAACACGACCGACGGCACCGAGCGCGACACCGACACCTTCTACTGCAACCCCGAGTACGACGAACTCCACGAGCAGCAGAAGGCCGAGTCCGACATCGCGAAGCGGGCCGAGATCGTCAAGCAGATGCAGAAGCTGCTGTACGAGCAGGCGCCGGTCATCACCCTCAGGTACGCCGACACGCTCGAGGCCTACCGCAGCGACCGCTGGACCAACTTCACCAAGCAGCCCTCCGACCGCGGCATGATCTCCGGCCAGCAGGGCATGTGGGCGTTCCTCTCGGCCACCCCGGTCGAGAAGAAGGCCGAGGAGTCGGCCGGCGGCAACAACGCGGCCCTGTACGCGATCGCGGGCGGCGGTGTCGTGGTGATCGCCGCGGCAGCTGGCTTCGTCGCGTTCCGCCGCCGCCGGACAGCGGACGAGCGCGAGTAGGTAGCAACGCATGCAGCCCACGCTCACGGCCGAGCCGTCTCCGGACGACTCGGCCGGTTCGGCAGCACTCGACGCCAAGCGCGACGCCCGCGGCAGCAGCTTCCTGCGCTACCTGCTGATGAAACTGGGCGGCGCGGCGATCTCGCTCGTCATGGTGCTGTTCTCGGCGTTCTTCCTGTTCCGCATCCTCGGCGGCGACCCGGTCGACGCCCTGACGCGGGACGTTCCGACCACCCCGGCCGAACGTGCCGCGTTGCGCAAGCAGCTCGGCCTGGACGAGCCGCTGTGGGTGCAGTTCGTCGACTACGTGACCGGCGTGGTGCGCGGTGACCTGGGCACCTCGTACCAGTACCAGCAGCCCGTCACCGAGCTGATCGGCGAACGCCTGCCCGCGACCCTCCTGCTCACGATCACCGCGCTCGTCGTCGCGGCGTCGCTGGGCCTGTGGATCGGTACGCGCGCGGGTTGGCGGCACGGCAGTACGTTCGACAAGGCGAACGTCGGTGTCGCGCTCACGCTCTGGTCGGCTCCGACGTTCTGGTTCGGCCTGATCGTCATCATGGTTTTCGCCCGCGGGCTTGGGCTTTTCCCGATCAACGGCATGATCTCGCCCATCACTCCTCCGGGTTTCTGGCCGCAGACCCTCGACGCGCTGCATCACCTCGTGCTCCCGGTGCTCACGATGACCGCGGTGGTGTACGCGCAGTACGTCCTCGTCATGCGCTCGTCGGTCCTGGACGAGATGGGCAACGACTACTTGACAACGGCACGCGCCAAGGGGCTCAAGGACGACCTCGTGCGCCGCCGGCACGCCGTACCCAACGCGCTGCTACCGACGGTCACGCTGCTGTTCCTCCACCTCGGCGGGGTGGTCGGCGGCGCGATCCTCACCGAGACGGTGTTCAGCTGGCCTGGCCTCGGACTGCTGGCCTACCAAGCGCTGAAGATCCCCGATCTTCCTTTGCTCCAAGGGACATTCGTGTTCTTCTCCGCGGTGGTGATCCTCGCCAACACGGCGGCGGACCTCGTCTACCGGTTCCTCGATCCACGGGTGCGTGCGGCATGAGTACGTTGACCTCGACCCGCGCGGTCACCTGGGCACGGCGACGCACCGCGATCATCCGCTTTTGGCACTCGTTCCGGCGCCAACCGACCGGTCTCGTCGGCCTGATCGCGCTGGTCGTGATCATCTCGATCGCACTGCTGGCACCGGTGATCACCGACGAGAGCGGGCTCGACGTCACGCAGGCACCCGGCGACCGGCTCGAGCCACCGAGCTGGCAGTTCCCGCTCGGCACTGACGAGACCGGCAGATCCGTTCTGGTGTTGGTGATCTGGGGTACGCGAGTCTCCCTGGTCGTCGGCATCACCGCGACGTTGCTGGCGATGTTGATCGGCGCCGCGATCGGCATCGCCTCCGGACACTTCGGCGGCAGGATCTCCGCGGTCCTGATGCGCGTCACGGACTGGTTCATCGTGCTGCCGCGACTGGTCCTCGCGATCTCGCTGGCCGCGGTCCTCGGACCGAGCCTGCTCACGATCATCATCGCGATCGGCGTGACGTCGTGGGCGGGTACGGCGCGGCTGATCCGTGCGCAGACGTTGTCGGTCGAGGGCCGCCCGTACCTCGAACGCGCCAAGGCGTTGGGCGCCGGACACTGGCATCAGATGACGCGGCACGTCCTGCCGAACATCATGCCGCTGATCCTCGCGAGCACCACCCTGGAGGTCGCGAGCGCGGTGCTTGCCGAGGCCACGTTGGCGTTCCTCGGTCTCGGCGACCCGTCACGGGTGTCGTGGGGAACGATGCTGAGCCGCGCGAACTCCTCCGGCGCGGTGACGTACGGCGCGTGGTGGTACCTGCTGCCGCCCGGCATCGCGATCCTGTGTGTCGTGCTGTGCTTCACGTTGGTGGGTCGAGCGCTCGAAGCGGTCTTCAACCCGAGGCTGCGAGGTGGGTCCTGATGCCGTTGCTCGAGATTCGGGACCTGGCGATCACGTACCACGGTTCGCGCGGTGACGTGCCCGCCGTACGGGGTGTCGACCTGTCCCTCGACGCGGGCAAAACCCTCGGTGTGGCTGGGGAATCGGGCTGTGGCAAGTCCACGTTGGCACTCGCGCTGCTGCGGCTGCTGCCGGCCGGAACGACGACCACCGGCGAGATCCTGCTCGACGGCGAGGACGTCCTTACGATGTCCTGGGGCCGGCTGCGCGCGGTGCGCTGGGCGGGAACGTCGA
This sequence comes from Tenggerimyces flavus, assembly GCF_016907715.1. Classification (NCBI taxonomy): domain Bacteria; kingdom Bacillati; phylum Actinomycetota; class Actinomycetes; order Propionibacteriales; family Nocardioidaceae; genus Tenggerimyces; species Tenggerimyces flavus. The sequence goes on from NZ_JAFBCM010000001.1 coordinate 6,518,210, forward strand.
TCGTCTTCCAGGGCGCGATGCACTCGTTGAACGCCGTCCACCGGGTCGGCCGGCAGATCGCCGAGCCGATCCTGCTGCACGAGAAGGTCTCCGAGGCGGACGCGAACCGCCGCGCGATCGAACTCCTCGCCCAGGTGGGACTTCCGGCGTGGCGCGCGCGGAGCTATCCGCACGAGCTGTCCGGCGGGCAGCGGCAGCGCGTGATGATCGCGATGGCGTTGGCCTGCTCGCCGAAGCTGATCGTCGCCGACGAGGCGACCACCGCGTTGGACGTGATGATCCAGGCGCAGGTCCTGCAGCTGATCGGCCGGCTGGTCGCCGAACGCGACATCGGGCTGCTGATGATCAGCCACGACCTGTCGGTGCTGTCAGACACCTGCCAGCAGCTCGCGGTGATGTACGCGGGGCGGGTGGTGGAGTACGGGCCGTCGTCGGAGGTGTTCACCGATCCGCAGCACCCGTACGCGGCGGCGTTGGCGAACGCGTTCCCGACCATCGGCGACGTCGCCGCCCGACGGACTCCACGCGGGCTGGGTGGCGATCCGCCCGACCCGACGGACATTCCCAGCGGCTGCCCGTTCCATCCGCGCTGCCCGGTCGCGCTCGACGAGTGCTCCTCGACCGAGGTCGAGCTGTGGCCGGCGGGACCCTCCCACGAGGCCGCGTGCGTGCGCGTACCCGCAGCAGGGAGGACGGCGTGACGGAGCCAGTGTTGTCCGTACGCGGGCTGTCGGTGGACTTCACGGTCCGCGGTGGGCGGAAGGCGCGCGCCGTCGACGGCGTCGACCTCGATCTGCAGCCGGGCGAGGTGCTCGCGCTGGCGGGCGAGTCGGGCTGCGGCAAGACCACGCTGGCCCGGACGTTGCTGGGTCTGGTCAAGCCCAGCGCGGGAACGGTGTCGCACAACGGGACGCCGCTCGCGTACAACACCGGCGCCCTCAAGCGGTACCGGCGCGCGGTGCAGCTCGTGCTGCAGGACCCGACCGGCGCGCTGAACCCGCGGCACACGGTCTACGAGGCCGTGGCGGAGGGGCTGCGGATCCACGGCATGGTCGACAACGAGCGCGAACGCGTCGCGTCGGCGCTGTCGAAGTGCGGGCTGCGGCCGGCGGAGCGGTTCTTCCTCACGTACCCGCACGAGCTGTCCGGCGGTCAGCGGCAGCGGGTCGTGATCGCCGGCGCGCTGGTGCTGGAGCCGTCGGTGATCATCGCGGACGAGCCGGTGGCGTCGTTGGACGCGTCGGTACGAGGCGAGATCCTGTCCCTGCTTTTGCAGCTGCGCGACGACTTCGGCCTCGCGGCGCTGGTCGTGACGCACGACCTGGGGCTGGCGTGGTCGATCGCGGACCGGCTCGCGGTGATGTACCTCGGCCGGATCGTCGAGTCAGGCCCGGTGGAGCAAGTACTGACGGCGCCGTCGCACCCGTACACGCGGGCGCTGGTGTCGGTGCTGCCGGACTCCCCGATCGCCGCGCCGGTCGTGCTGGCCGGGGAGCCGCCGGACGTGACCCAGATCCCCGGCGGCTGCCGCTTCCATCCGCGCTGCCAGGAGCTGGCGTCCGGTCCCGCCGCGGCGGCCGGGGTCGACGGGCTCTGCCGCGGCACGGCGTTGCCCGTCCTGTCCCCCGACCCGGCGACGCACTCGGTGGCCTGCCACCTGCACGCCGCCCGCGTCGGCCAGTTCACTCAGACGGCCTGAAGCCGCCAGACATCGAGGATGAGCACCTGCCGCATGCCGACGGACAGGTAGAGCCCGAGCGCCGGCGTGGGGTTGTTGGTGTCGACGTGCAGGTACGTCGCCTCGCGGCCGGCTGCGGCGTCGTCGGCGAAGGCCTGGTGCAGGAGGAACTTCGCCAAGCCCTTGCCGCGCGCTTCCTCACGGACGCCGAGGCGAGCGACGTAGCCGCAGTTCTCGTCGTCGAGGAACTGGTCGTTGTTCTCTCGCAGCGCGACCGGCTTGCCGTCGAGGTCGAGAACGGTGAGCTGGGACCAGTCGAACAGGTCGTTCTTCTCCCTGGCCTCGAGCCACTCGTCGTACGGGCGGGCGGTGAAGCCGAACTGGCCGGTGAACGAGGCGACGACGATGTCGTACGCGGCCCGCCGTACGTCCTCGCCCTCGTCGCCTCGCCGCTGCGTCACGCCCGGCGGGAGCTCCGGCTGCGGCCGCGGCTCGGTGTGGTCGATGCGCATCCGGTGGAACGTCGTACCGAACGTGAAGCCGTACTCGTCCACCAGCGCGCGCAACGGCTCGTCCGACCGGTAGACGGTGAGGTCGACCCGCGCGTGCTTCAGCTCTCGCTCGCCGGCGATCTCGCGGGAGCGGGCGATGACCGTGTCGAGCAGCCAGCGCATCAGTCCCGGGTCGGCCGAGGCGGCCTCGACGTCGAACGCCTCGACGCCCTCGTCGGCGTAGACGCAGCCGTACCCGACCGGTTTGCCCGCCTCGTCGTGCACCAGCCACGCACCGGTGGCGACGTCCAGCCCGGGCTCGGCGAGGTTGTTGTGGATGTCCTCGATGGTCAGATCGGCGAACCCGACCGCGCCGATGTTGTACGCGGCGAACAGGTCGAAGATCGTCTGCACGTCGTCGGTCGTCGGCGGCCGCACGGTATGGCCCGCTGGTAGCGGCCTGGTAACTGCTGTGTCCATGCCGGCCATGGTGAAGCGCGCGAGGCGCTGTGTCGACGACATTTGCCCGATGAGGCAGATGTCGCCGGCGGAGCGTGCACCGATGCCGCCTTACCTGGCGAATGGGTGCTCTACGCGGCGTGTACCCCAGGTAGAGCGGCAAATGATCATGTAAACATGATCATTTGCCGTCTAGCGCACGCGGAGCCAGGCGGCGGTGTCCGGGGGCAGGGTGGCGTGAGGCAGCGGGCCACTGGCGAGCAGGACCGACACGTGCTGGGGTAGTGCCACCGACGTCTCGCCCAGGTTGACCACGACGCGGACCGCGTCGCCGCGGTTGAAGGAGAGGACCGAGTCGGGCGCGTCAGTGTTCCACGAGAGCGTCTCCGGCAGCCCGGCCAGCTCCTCGCGGCGGATCCGGAGCGCGTCGCGATACAGCGACAGCATCGAGTCCGTCGCCTCGACCTGCGCCGACGCTGTCAGCGCGGACCAGCCCGCCGGCTGGGGCAGCCACGGGGCGGCGCCGTCGCCGAATCCGAACGGCGGCGACGTACCCGACCACGGCAGGGGAACGCGGCAACCGTCGCGGCCGCGGACGGTGTTGCCCGACCGTTCCCAGATCGGATCCTGCAGCGTGTCCTCGGGCAGGTCCGTCACCTCCGGCAGCCCGAGTTCCTCGCCCTGGTAGACGTACGCGCTCCCCGGCAGCCCGAGCATCAGCAGCGCCGCCGCCCGCGCGCGGCGCGTGCCGAGCGCCACGTCCACCGGCACGGTCTCGTAGAACGATCGATCGAGGATGCCGGGCATCGGAGGCCGGCCGAACCTGGTGACGTGCCGGTAGATGTCGTGGTTCGACATCACCCAGCTCGTCGGCGCACCCACCTCGGCGAGCGTCTCGAGGCTGTGGTCGATCGACGTCCTCAGCTGCCCGGCGTCCCAGTAACAGCGCAGGAAGTCGAAGTTGAACGCCTGGTGCAGCTCGTCCGGACGCAGGTACGCGGCCAACCGGTCCGACCCGGTGTGCACCCAGGCCTCGGCGACGAAGACACGCGGCTCCTCGTACGAGTCGGCGACCTTGCGCCACTCGCGATAGATCTCGTGCACCTGGGGCCGGTCCCAGGCCGGGTGGTCCGCCGGCGGCGCGGAGAGCATTTCCTCCATCGACAGCCCCAGGTCGGGCAGTGCGGCGTGCTTCATCAGCCCGTGCGCGACGTCGATCCGGAACCCGTCCACACCGCGGTCGAACCAGAAGCGCAGGATGTCCTCGAACTCCGTGCGCACCTCGTCGTTGGTCCACTTGAGGTCGGGCTGCTCAGGGGCGAACAGATGCAGGTACCACTGCTCCGGCACGCCCTCCTCGTCGAGCAGCCGCGTCCAGGCCGCGCCCCCGAAGACCGAGAACCAGTCGTTCGGCGGCAGCGCGCCGTCCGGGCCGCGGCCGTCGCGGAACCAGTACCGCTCCCGTTCCGGGTCGCCCGGACCCGCCTCGAGCGCGGCGCGGAACCACTCGTGCTCGTCGGAGGTGTGGTTCGGAACGATGTCGAGGATGACCTTCAGCCCGTGCTCGTGCGCCTCGCTGAGCAGAGCGGACGCGTTGTCGAGCGTGCCGAACTCGGGCGCGATGTCGCGGTAGTCGGCGACGTCGTACCCGCCGTCGGCCATCGGGCTCGGGTACCACGGCGTGATCCAGATCGCGTCGACGCCGAGGTCGCGGAGGTACGGCAGCCGGCTGCGAATGCCTGCGATGTCTCCGATGCCGTCGCCGTTCCCGTCGGCGAACGAGCGGATGTAGATCTGGTAGATGACGGCAGCGCGCCACCAGTTCGGGTCGTACGTCATGAGCGGGCGCTCCTCAGCCGAGCAGGTTCTGACGCGGGTCGTCGAGCGTGTTGACCATCGAGTTCGCCGCCATCGCGAGGTACGCCCAGAGCTCCTGCTCGTACATCGCCTCCAGCCCGAGCTCGTCGACCGCCACGCGCATGTGCCCGAGCCACCGGTCGCGGGCCGCCTCGGTGACGGCGAACGGCGCGTGCCGCATCCGCAGCCGGGGGTGGCCGCGCTCCTCGGAGTACGTCCGCGGGCCGCCCCAGTACTGCTCGAGGAACATCCGGAAGCGGACCTCCGCCGGGCCGAGATCCTCCTCGGGATACATCGCCCGCAACACGGGATCGCCGGCTACGCCCTCGTAGAACCGGGCGACCAGCTTCCGGAACGTCTCATGCCCGCCGACGGCGTCGTAGAACGTCTCGGCTGCCTGCTGCTCACTCATCGCGTCCATTGTGGCAACCACCTCGGCCGATGCCCAACCCGCTACCCGAGCATCGCGCGGCGGAGGGCTTCCTCGTAGATGGGAAGGTAGCCCTTCTCCGTAGCGATGGCACGGGCCTCGTCAGGCGGGAAGAACGCGCGGTCGGTACTCTCCTCGTTCTCCTCGAACGGGCAGAGCTCGAACAGCCGGCAGCGGTAGTGGACCTGGGTCGCGACGGGGTAGGACCAGCGGTAGTCGGCCGGCTTGGGGAAGAAGACCTCGAGCTCCTGGAAGCCGATCAGCTCGACGATCTCGACGCGGGCGTACGCCTCCTCCCAGACCTCGCGCACGGCCGCCACCTCGGGCGTCTCGCCCGGGTCGATGACGCCGCCGGGCAGATCCCAACCTCGGTCGCGCAGGTGGGTCAGCAGCATGCGGTCGCCGTCGAAGACGAACCCGAACGCCGTTCCCCACACCTCCGCCGGCGGCGCCTCGTCGGCCAGATAGAGCCGGGCCTCGCCACCTTTGAGCAGAGCAACGTCCGTCTGCCTGTCGACCAGCCGCTTCATGCGGACAGCCTCTCAGCCAGCTCTGACCGATATCGGCGTGGGCGTGGGGAACCGCTTTCCCGGCGGATCGTATCGGATGTAGGATCCGGGCAATGTGGTATGACAGGCCGGCGATCGACTGGGAGCGGGAGGCTCTCCCGATCGGCAACGGGTTCCTCGGCGCGATGATCTTCGGCGGCGTCCAGACCGATCGCATCCAGCTCAACGAGAAGTCGCTCTGGACCGGCGGACCGGGCTCGGTCGAGGACGGCCACGCCTACACGTATGGACTCTGGGAGCAGGACCGGCCCGACGCGCTGCAGCGGATCCGCCGAGAGCTCGCCGAGCACGGGACGCTCGAGCCCGCAAGGATGGTCGAGGCGTTTGGCCAACCAGACTGGGGATTCGGCGCCTACCAACCGTTCGGCGACCTCTACCTCGACCTCGCGGACGCCGAGGAGGAAGCCGAGGGCTACCGCCGCGAGCTCGACCTGCGGAACGGCATCGCCCGAGTCACCTACAGCAACCACACCCGCGAGTACCTCGCCAGCTACCCCGCGAACGTCATCGCCATCCACCTCGAAGCGCCAGACCTCGGCTTCACGCTCCGCTTCGAAACCCCGCACGACGCCAAGCTCACCACGCGGAACGGCAGCCTCACCATCGACGGAACCCTCACCGACAACGGGCTCCGCTTCGCCGGCCAGCTCAAGCTAAGCACCGACGGCGACCTCCACGACCTCACCGTCAGCAACGCCACCCAGGCCACGATCCTCTTCACCGCCGCCACGGACTACGCCGACGCGTATCCCCACTACCGCAGCGGAAAAGACCCGCGCGAAGCTGTCAGCACCACCATCGACAGCGCCAAAACGTACGCAGGGATCAAAGCACAGCACACGAACGACCACCGCACCCTCTTCGACCGCGTCACGATCGACCTGCAGGCAGACAAGAACGACGATCCCACCGACGTCCGACTCGCGCAGTACGACGGCCAAGACTGCGGCCTCGAGGAGGAGTACTTCCAGTACGGCCGCTACCTCCTCATCGCCTCCTCCCGCGACGGCAGCCTCCCCGCCAACCTGCAAGGCGTCTGGAACGCGTCCACCACCCCACCGTGGGACGCCGACTACCACGTCAACATCAACCTGCAGATGAACTACTGGCCGGCCGAGATCACCAACCTGGCCGACACGACCGGCCCCCTTCTCGCGTACATCGACTCACTCCGCAAGTCCGGCAGCAAGGCCGCCGAGCAGATCTACCAAGCACCGGGCTGGGTCGTCGGCAACCAGACCAACGTCTGGGGCTTCAACGGCCTCCGCAACCACCCCACCAGCTTCTGGTTCCCCGAAGCAGCCGCCTGGCTCTGCCGCCACGTCTGGGAGCACTACGAGTTCAACCAGGACCAGGACTTCCTGCGTAACAAGGCGTTCCCGATCCTCAGGGACACCGCCGAGTTCTGGCTCACGTTCCTCACCGAGAACGCCGAAGGCAAGCTCGTCGTCTCCCCCAACTACTCCCCCGAGCACGGCCTGTTCACCGCCGGCGCCTCGATGGGCCAGCAGATCGTTCGCGATCTCCTCACCAACACGCTCGCGGCGGCCGAGGTCCTCGACGAGGACGAAGCGTTCCAGACCAAAGTGCGCAGCACGCTGCAACGCCTCGAGAACGGTCTCACCATCGGCCAATGGGGTCAGCTCCAGGAATGGCCCGTCGACCTCGACGATCCGAACGACGAGCACCGCCACGTCTCCCACCTCTACGCGCTCCACCCGGCAGCGCAGATCACGCCAAGCACAACCCCCGCCCTCGCAGAAGCGGCGAAGGTCACGCTGCGAGCAAGAGGCGACGGCGGCACGGGCTGGAGCAAGGCCTGGAAGATCAACTTCTGGGCACGCCTGCACGACGGCGACCACGCCCACAAGATGCTGTCCGAGCAGCTGCAGCACTCCACGCTCCCCAACCTGTGGGACACGCATCCGCCGTTCCAGATCGACGGCAACTTCGGCGCAACCTCCGGCATCACCGAGATGCTGCTGCAGAGCCACGACGACGGCACGATCCACCTCCTCCCCGCGCTGCCTTCGACGTGGCAGAACGGCACTGTCCAGGGACTACGCGCCCGCGGCGACGTGACCGTCGACCTCACCTGGCGCGACGGCCGCCTCGTCGACGCCACTCTGCACACAGGGCGAGCCGGCACCTACACAGCCAGAAATGCCTTGTTCACAAGGCCGTTCACGATGAACGTCGAGTACGAGCAGAGCGAAGACGAGATCACGTTCACCACCCAAGCGGGAGGCACCTACCGATGCGCGTCGTCCTGACCCCACCCAAGGGCCACCACATCGAAGCCTCGGTCGACCTCTCCCGCGGTCGCCTCTCCCTGGCGGTGAAGCACGGAGACACCACGCTGCTCCAGCCGTCGCGGCTCGGCGTCAGGGCCACGCACGCCGACCTCACCACCGGCCTGCAGCTCGTGCGGCAGTCCACGCGGACGATCCGCGACGCGTACGAGACCACGACCGGCCGCCGACGAAAGCACACCTACACGGCAAGGGAAACGACGTTCCGGCTCAGCAAGGCCGACCACCGGATCGACCTCCAGATCAGGGTGTCCGCCGACGGCGTCGCCTACCGGTACGTGATCCACTGGACCGGCCCGGTCACCGTCACGGAGGAGCTCTCGGAGTACGTCGTGCCGAAAGACGCCGAGGCGATCCTGCTCCCGTACGACAACGGCAGGTACGACTACGAGACCATCCACGAGCACACCACCGTCGGCAAGGCGACCCCGGACGTCTACGGCTACCCAGCGCTGTTCGGATCAGGCGACAGCTGGCTGCTCGTCACCGAGTCCGACCTCGACGCGCGCTACGCCGGCTCGTTCCTCACCCTCGACGACCAGAAGTTCCAGCTCACGTTGCCGGATCCGTACGTCACCGGCCCGAGCCCGCTGGCCACCCCATGGCGCACGCTGATCGTCGGCGACCTCGCGACCGTCGTCGAGAGCGACCTCGTCACCAGCCTCGCCGCGCCGACCACGCTCGACGACACCTCGTGGATCAATCCCGGAAGAGCCGCCTGGTCGTGGTGGTCGGACGGCTCGAGCTCGCGCGACCCCGAAGCCCAGCGCGGCTTCGTCGACTACGCGAGCAAGCAGGGCTGGGAGTACGTGCTCGTCGACGCCGGCTGGAACGCGAGCTGGGTGCCCGAGCTGGTCGAGTACGCCGCGGACAAGGGCGTCGGCATCTGGCTCTGGGAACGGTGGCAGAACCTCGACTCCCCGCGCGAGCACCGCGAACGCCTCGGTCGCTGGAAGGAGTGGGGCGTCGTCGGTGTCAAGATCGACTTTACGGAGTCCGACGGGCAGGACCGGATGCGCTGGTTCGACGCCGTTCTCGCCTCGTCCGCGCACTACCAGTTGATGGTGAACTTCCACGGCGGCACGATCCCGCGCGGCACCGAGCGCACCTGGCCGCACCTGATGAGCGTCGAGGCGGTCAAGGGCGCGGAGAACATCAAGCCCCGCCGCGGCAAGGAGCCGATGCCGCCGCGGCACTACGTGACGCTCGCCTACACCCGCAACCTGCAAGGTTCGATGGACTTCACGCCCGTGACGTTCACCGCGGTACGGGAGATCAGCGCGGGACACGAGCTGGCGCTCGCGGTGCTGTACGAGTCCGGCGTCCAACACCTCGCCGACAGTGTGGCCTCGTACCAGGCGCGGCCGCTCGCGGAGGAGCTGCTGCGGGTCGTGCCGGCGGCGTGGGACGAGACCAAGCTGCTGTCCGGCGACCCGCACGAGCACGTCGTTCTCGCCCGGCGGCACGGGCAGGACTGGTTCGTCGCGGCGGGGTTCGCCGGTCGCGCCCGTACTGTGAAGGTGCCGTTGACGTTCCTCGGCGACGGCGACTGGACCGCGCGGATCTACGCGGACGCGGCGGACTACCCGCACGACGCGCTGGCCGCCGAGACCCGCCAGGTCACCACCAGCGACACGATCGACGTGAAGATCGCCAAGAACGGCGGCTTCACCGTCCACCTCACGCCAACGACAGGCTGACCTCCAGCGACTGGCCCGCCGACACGACCACCGGTGCGGACAGCGTCACGACGGCCCGCGTGCCTGCCGCAGCTACCGTCGCCGCGCGCGGACTCCCAGCCAGGCTTACCGAAACAGACGTCGCGGGAGCCGTGGTCTCGAACGCCAGCGTGACCAGTCGGACCTCGCCGTCCCACACGTCGACGACGCCGACCTGCTCGTTCGCCGAACGGGTCTGCCGGTACAGGCCCCAGCCGCGTGCAGCAGTGAACGCGCCCCGGAAGTCCTCCGGACCCACCCGCGGCGCGAAGCCGAGGTGTCCCTTCGGTCCGTGGTACTCGTACCCGCATGCTGCGAGGTAGGTGCCGTAGCTCATCATCGCCCGCGAGTAGTGGTCGCCGGCTTCGACCTCGTTGTACGGATTACGTTTCGACGCGTGGTATCGGTCGTACACCGACCGGGTCACCGCCAGCGCCTCCGTCACCAGACCATCGAGGAACAGGCCGGCGGCGAGCTGATACTCCTGCCCGGTCCAGACCTCGTTGAAGTAGCCGCCACTGCGTGCTTCGGTGTCGCCGCCGATCGGCCACGTACACATCATCGTGCCCGCCTCACCCGACGTGCTGTAGACGCGACCACCCGGAATCGCCGGCGACTGGCGGTCGCGTGGGCTCGGCAGATGGTTGTTCCGCACCACCGAGGCGAGCGCGATCTTCGTCTTTTCGGCGGGCTGTACGCGAGGCAGGCCGACCTGAGCGGCGAGCGTCTGGCCGAACGTCTGGTCGATGAAGCAACCCCGGTTGGTGTTCGTCGCGAGCGCTCCGACCCGCTGGATGAAGTAGCCGGCAGACGCGTTCCACAACGTGGTCGAGATGAACTGCGTGCCGGCGTTCGCGAGGTTCGTGTAGCGCTGCGCGGACGCCGTATCGCCTTGCTCGCTAGCCATCGCGGCGCCGGCGCGGAGTGCGCCGACGTACATGCCGGACAGCCAGGGAACGTCGCCGGTGAACGGCGTGTCGAGCGTGTTCCACTGCGCACCTTGCAAGATGCCGTTGCCGTCGACGTCTCGTTGGGTGACGAGGAACTCCAGCGCCATCCGCACCTTCGGCCAGACCCGCGTCAAGAACGCGTTGTCAGCGGTCATCTGATGCTCGCGATAGACACGCAGGATCGTGCCAGCCTGCCCGTCAACGAACGACGACGCGTCGTCGGCGCATTCACCGCGGTTGCCGATCTCCCCGGTCGACCGCAGCGCGATGCCCAGGTCGACGCGCTCACGAGTGTCCCGCTCGAGATCGGGAAACAGCCGGCCCACAGCCTGGGCATAGTTCCACACATGCCCACACGTCCCGGCATACAGATACGAGCCCTCGAACGCATAGAAGCGACCGTCCTGCCAGCGATAGCACGTGTTGGTAGCGAGCGTCGACGCCGGAGCCAACGTCCGCTCGCAGAACCAGTGCGGCAACGACGAGTCCTCGTACCAGGCCTTCACCCACGCACGAGTCCCCGACTCGAGCCTGGTCGCGTTCGAGGCGACGTACTGCACCACGTCGCCGGCCGTCGCGAACCGCGTCGCGTAGTGACGACGCAGCGCGGCGACGCCGACGAGCTGGGCGAACAAGCGCCGTTCCGGCGTCGGGAAGTGCCAGCCGACCACGTACCGGAACGTCCGCGACTCCCCCGGCGCCAACGTCGCGCGAACGGTCACGGCCCCGGCCTGGCCAGGCGAGCCGCCGGGCACCTCGACCGGTCCGGCACCGGAGTCGAACCAGGAGGCGGTCGTCGACCAGTCCGCGATCGACGGACGCACAACTGCTGATTCGTCCAACGCCGCAAGGACGAACGAGCCGCCATCAGGACGGTCGGCGACCTGCTGCTGCCGGATCGGCCGGTCGCTGAGGATGATGCGGTCGACGTTGAGATGACCCCAGGCGCCCGTGGATCGGTCGGCGATCCTGAGCTGCGCCTGACTACCCAGCCAGGCCGTGAGGTCGAGCGACACGGCCTGCAGCGGCTCGATCTCCGAGCCCGTCGCGGACGCGACGACCTGCCCGGCGACGACGACCTCGACACCCGACTGGCCCGGGTTGCGCCCGCCGCCGATCCAGACGGTCGCGAACCTGCGCTGGATCGTGAACACCGGACTCGTCAATGTGCCGGTGTAGCTGTCCGCGTTGCCGCCGGCCCGGAAGTTGAACGAGGTGACGAAGCGGCCGCCGGAGATGTTGAGGTCGTTGATCTCGCCGAACGGGCGGCGGAACCCCTCCGGCGTCTCGGCCGGCGTCACCGGGGAGGCGCCGAACGCGGTACCGGTGACGGTCCAGCCGCTGTAGTTCGCGCGTTCCCAGTCCTCGAACACGATGTCCGGGACGTCGGTGAACAGGATGCGGTCGACGTTCAGATGCGCCCACGCTCCGGCGGCGTTGTCGACGATCTGGATTTGCGCCGCTTTCCCTTCGTACGCTGAGACGTCGAGCATGCGTGGGACCATCGGTTCGCTGTTCGTCCCGGTCGCCGTCGCGACGACCTGGCCGCCGACGAGCACGTTCACGCACTCGACGCCCGGGCGGTTGCCGCCGCCGATGCCGACCGCGACGTACTTACGCGTGATCGGGAACGACGCGCTGGTGAGCGTGCCGGTGAAGGAGTCGCCGTCGCCGCCGGCTCGGTAGTTGAACGAGCAGGCGAAGCGCGTCCCGTTGACGTTGAGGTCGCCGAAGCGGCGCAGCATGGCGGGGACCGCGAACGGCTGCACGGGCCCGTCGCCGAACGCGGTGCCGGTCTTCGTCCAGCCCACGTACGTGTCGTTCTCCCAGTCCTCGAAGACGATGTCGGCGCGGTCGCTGAACACGATGCGGTCGACGTTCACATGCCCCCACACGCCGGCGAATGTGTCGACGATGCGGATCCGCGCCCGTTTCCCCTGGTGGGCTTGGAGATCGAGAACTCTGGTGGCGAACAGCTCGCCGTCGGCACCGGTCGCCTGCGCCACGACAGCACCGTCGACGAGCACCTCGATGCCGGTCTGGCCCGGGTGGTTGCCACCGCTGATCGCGACGGTCACGAACTTGCGCTCGACGGTGAACGCGGCGCTGGTCAGCGTGCCCTGGTGCGCGTCGGAGGCGCCGATGTCGCCGGGGCTCGCGCGGTAGTTGTGCGAGGTGACGAGCCGGTTGCCCGTGCCGCCGAGGTCACCGAAGCGCTTCATGTAGTCGGGCAGGGTCGCCTTGTCGACAGGACCGGCGCCGAACGCGGTGCCTGTGGCCGTCCAGGTGTCGTATGTGGCGCGTTCCCAGTCCTCGAAGACGACGTCCGGGCGCTGTTCCTGGGTCGGGACCCGGGCGTCGAACTGCACGCCCCTCACGTTGGTGCCGGTGAGAGCTGCGGCGCGGATCGTGGTCGGTTGCGCCTGGCGGGAGGTGACGCAGACGGGGTTCTCGCTGAAGCCGAGCATGGTGACGTCGGCAGCCGCTGAGCTGGTGTTGCGGACGGTGTAGGCGAGGACGGTCGCGGGGAGGCTGGAATCATCGGTGTGCAAGGGAATGAACGGCGAGAACGCCTCGAGCGTGACCTCGACCGGGCTGTCGCTGGCGCGGTACTGGACGCGGCCGATCGGGTACTGGCCGACGAACGTGACGTCGGCGAAGCCAGCGGAGTCGAGCGTGCGAGTGCGCGTGGTGCCGTTCGCTATCGTCCGGATCGCGAAGGCCTGCTTGAACGGCTTGGCCGAGTCGGCGGTGACCGGGTTCGCGTAGTGCGAGCCGCCGTGGTCGTTGCCGCCGAGCGGCGGGCCGGGCGGGTTGAAGATGTCCCAGTTCCACAGCCGCCCGTCACCGGCGAGATAGACCTGCCCGGCGCACGCTCCGCCGATGGGCATCCCGATGCGCGCCAGCGCCGCGCCAGTGTATGGAGTGGGAGTGCCGCGGTCGACGGCGTTCGGCGTCGGCGTTGCCCGTGCGTACGTCGTTGAAGTGACCGCCCAAGCCGCTGCTCCGGCACCGCTCATCGCCAGCAGCCTTCGCCTCGAAATCCCCAGCCCCACGAGTGCCTCCGCTCGAACGACAATCTCGTATTTCGAAGACAGAACTCATTTCTCGTAGCAAGTCTCGTTGTGAGCGTAGGAGCCATTACGACGTCGACACAACCTCCCTGCACCAACCGGCCAGGGCACTAAACAGTTGAAGCGCGGCCCCGATCATGTGAGGCTCCCGTCCTGTGGCGATGCATGACGACGAGTTGGAGATCTCCGCGGACACGGTCCGGGCGTTGGTCGACGACCAGTTCCCGCAGTGGCGTTCCCTACCGATCGCCTCGTTGCGTTCGCAGGGAACGGTGAACGCGATCTTCCGGCTCGGCGACCTGTACACGGCCCGCTTCCCGCTCCGGCCCGAGGAGCCCGCACAGATTCGCCGCTGGCTCGAGGAGGAGGCCGATGCCGCGCGGGAGCTGGCCGGCGTGACGCGGTTCCGTACCCCTGAACCCGTCGCGATCGGCGAGCCCGGTGCGGGGTATCCGCTGCCGTGGTCGGTCCAGACCTGGTTGGACGGCACCATCGCCACCGACGACGACCCGAGTGCTTCCGTCCCGTTCGCGCTCGACCTGGCCGAGTTCGTCCAGGGCGTACGCGCGATGGACACCCGCGGCAGGACGTTCCGCGGGCAGGGGCGAGGCGGCGACCTGCGCGACCACGAGGAGTGGGTCGAGCTGTGTATTGCCAAGAGCACCGAGCTCCTGGACGAGAAGGCGCTCCGCGCCATGTGGCTGCACCTCCGCGACCTTCCCCGCGAGGCCGAGGACGTCATGTCACACGGCGACCTCATCCCGGGCAACGTGCTCGTGGCGAACGGCCGCCTGACGGGCGTGCTCGACGTCGGCGGCCTCGGCGCGGCCGATCCCGCCCTGGATCTCGTCGGCGCCTGGCACCTGCTCGAGGACGAGCCCCGCGCGGCGTTCCGCGACGCCCTCGGCAGCGACGACCTGGAGTGGGAACGCGGCCGCGGTTGGGCGTTCGAGCAGGCCATGGGCGTCGTCTGGTACTACGTCGAGACCAACCCGCCGATGGCCCGGATGGGGATGACCACCATGCGGCGCCTGCTGGAGAGCTAGCAGGAGACCTTGGCGTCGGCCCAGTCGCCGTGGTCGCTGGTGACTCCGTCGCCGCCGTCGGTGGCGCGGAGCTCGAGCAGGTCGACGCCGGTGAGGTCGGCCGACAACGGGACCGCGGGCTGGTTCACCAACAGGGTCGGTGTCTTCGCCAACAGCACGCCGTCGCCCCACACCTCGAACGCCACCGAGCCACGGTTCTCCGGCGCCTCCTCGTCGTCCACGCCGACCATCGCCGCGAAGCGCGAACAGTCGCCGCCGGTGAAGAACCCCAACGAAGCCACCGCGTGCACGCCGATTCCCTTGGCCCAGGTCTGGCCCGCGATCGTCAGCGGGTTCCCGTCGCCCTCACCCTGCTCGCCGTTCGACCGGTCTCGCTCGGCCGGTCCCCACCCGTTCTGCGCGAACGCCCACGGCACGTCCGACAGGTACGAGTCACCCTCGGGCAGCGGGTCGACCACGACCAGCTTCGACTCCACCTCCGCTTGCGCGACAGTGCCACGTCCCGTCCAGGATCCCCTGACAGCAAGGTCAAACTCACCCGGCGCCGCGACTCCAGGAGTCAACGTGAACGTACGCGCCGCACTCCCCCGCGGCGGCACCGCGGCGATCCGGGCGGGCCCGGCCGGCGACGAGGTCCAACCGGAGGGCGGGGTGATGGACACCGACGCCGAAGTGGCCGCCGACGTCCCGTCGTTGAACAGCGTCAAGGTCGCCGGCACGTTCGCTCCGGTCTTCGCGTACGCCGCGACGTCCAGGCCCAACGTCACCAGCGGCGCCAGCACCGGACCGCGGTACGGCGCCACCACGAACATCGCCGCGCCATGCGAAGGCACCGACGCCCGCACCACTCCCGAGGACTCGCGCGACGTGTCCGCCCACAGGTCGCGCACGACGAAACGTCGCCCCGCAAGGCCCAACGAAGCAGCCGAAGCCGAGATCGTCCTCGCCGAGGAGTCCCGGTTGAGCAGTACGACCGCCACCCCACCGGACGACATCGGCTTGGCCCAGACCTCGGTCGCGCCGTCGTCGCGAAGCTTCGAACCCTGCCTGCCGCCCCAGTCCTGGTTGACCGCGATCACCTCGGGATCGGTCAGGATCGCCAGGTCAGCAGCGGACACCGAGCGCAGGTCGTTGCCCGCCAGCAGAGGCGCGTTCAGCAAAGCCCACAAGGACATGTGCGCCCGCGACTCGTCCGGTGTCAACCCGCCGTTGCCTACCTCGAGCATGTCCGGGTCGTTCCACCCACTCTGCCGCGCGTACTGCTCGATCCCCACCTGCTGGTCGAGCAACGACATCACGCTCGACCAGTTGTCGCTGATGTCGCCCGTCGTACGCCACAGGTCCGCGCCGATGCCGTCGGCCCACAGCCACGGCTGCTCCGAACCCCACTCGCAGACGCTGTAGACGATCGGCCGGCCCGTCTTCGCGAGCGCGTCCGCCATCGCCTTGTAGCGCGGGATTCCGGGCAGGCCAGGGTGACCGCAGTTGTCGTACTTGAGGTAGTCGACCTCCCAGTCGGCGAACGACTGCGCGTCGATCTCCTCGTTGCCGAGGCTCGCCGGCAAGCCCTGGCAGGTGTGCAGGCCGGCCGAGGAGTAGATGCCGAGCTTCAACCCGCGTGCGTGGACGTAGTCCGCGAGCGCCTTGATGCCGGACGGGAACCGCACCGGGTCCGCCTGCAGCCGACCGTCGGCCGTACGGGTGGGCGCCATCCAGCAGTCGTCGATGTTGACGTACTCGTAGCCCGCCGCCTTCATCCCGGTCGACACCATCGCGTCGGCCGTCTCCCGGATGAGCTCCTCGTCGATGTCGCAGGCGAACTTGTTCCAGCTGTTCCAGCCCATCGGCGGCGTCTGCGCGAGCTCACCCGGTGCCTGTGCCGCGGACGCGGGTGGACCACCGATCAGGAACCCAGCCGTCAGCGCCAGAGCCACAGCCGTCGCACGCCACATCGCGTCCCCCAATGTTCGACCAGTGGTGACCAATGGTGACGTCTTAGTAGCGCTCCGGCGCAAGAGGTCGTAGACCACTTCACGCGGCCAACTGCGGTCAGCCCTTCAGCCCGGTCGTCGAGATGCCCTCGGTGATCCGCTTCTGGAACACGAGGAAGAACGTCACGACAGGCACCAGCGACAACGTCGCCATCGCGAACATCGGGCCCCAGCTCGACTCACCACTGGAGTCCAGGAACGCCCGTAACGCCAATGGCACCGTGAACTTCTCCACATCGGAGATGAACACAATCTGGTTGAAGAAGTTGTCCCAGGTCCAGATGAACGTGAAGATCGCCGTGGTGATCAACGCCGGCGTCATCAGCGGCAGCACGATCCGCAGGTAGATCTGCACCGGACCGCAGCCGTCGATCCGCGCGGCGTCGTCCAGCTCGCGCGGGAGACCGCGGATGAACTGCACCATCAGGAAGATGAAGAACGCGTCGACCGCGAGGAAGTGCGGAATGGTCAGCGGGAGAATCGTGTTGATCCACTTCAGATTGTGGAACAACACGTACTGCGGAACGATCAGGACGTGGATCGGCAGCATGATCGTCACGAGCATGATGGCGAACCAAGCCCGCTTGAACCGGAAGCTGAGCCGCGCGAACGCGTACGCCGCCATCGAGCACGACAGCACGTTCCCGACGACCGCGAGTGCTGAGATCGTGAACGAGTTCAGGAAGAACCGGCCGAAGCCGATGCCGAGCCCGGTCCAGCCGTCGATGAAGTTGCTCAGCGTGAACGACTCGGGCAGCAGACCGGCACTGGCGAAGATCTCGTCAGCCGGCTTGAACGCTCCACTCACCATCCACAGCAGCGGATAGAGCATCACCAGCGCCCCAGCGATCAGCAGCACATGCGTGACCGCCCCGCGCACGGGACCGCGGCGACCGACGACGGAGATCGTGCTCACTTGGCGCCCTCCTCGTCGCCGTAGAACACCCAGTACCGCGACGTGATGAACATGCCCGCGGTGAAGAGCGAGATCACGATCAACAACGCCCACGCCATCGCCGACGCGTAGCCCATATGGAAGTTCGCGAAGCCCTCCTGGTAGAGGTACAGCGTGTAGAACAGCGTCGAGTCGACCGGCCCACCCGAGCCACCGCTGATGATGAACGCCGGCGTGAACGCCTTGAACGAGTTGATCATCTGCAGCACGAGGTTGAAGAAGATCAGCGGCGTCAGCATCGGCACGGTGATGCGGACGAAGCGCTGGAACGCGCTGGCGCCGTCGACCGCGGCGGACTCGTACAGGTCCTGCGGAATCTGCTTCAAGCCGGCCAGGAAGATCAGCATCGGCGAGCCGAACTGCCATACGTGCAAGAGGATCAGCGTGTAGAGGGCGAAGTCCGGCGAGGACACCCAGCTCGGCCCGATGATGCCGACCTTCTCCAGCACCTGGTTGACCAGGCCGTCCGCGCCGAAGATCTCCCGCCACAGGATCGTCACCGCGACGCTGCCGCCGAGCAGCGACGGCAGGTAGTACGACGCGCGGTAGACCCCGCTGCCGCGCCGCTTGCCGACGAGCGCGACGGCGACGAGCAGCGCGAACACGACAGCCAGCGGCACGGACAGGATCACGTACATCGACGTGACCTTGATCGCGCTGTGGAAGTGCGGGTCGTCGACGAACGCCTGGTAGTTGTCGAACCCGAGCCACCTGGGCGCGGTGAGCAGGTCGAAGTCGGTGAACGACAGGTACAGCGACGCGAGGATCGGCCCCGCTGTGAGCACCACGAGGCCGATGAACCATGGGAGCAGGAAAAGGTAGGCGACGCGGCTGTCCGTCCGTCGCCGCTTCTGGCGGGACGACGCGCGCCGCTCCGCCTCAGGCCTCACCGGCGTGAGCGTGTCGTGCATGCGACCTCCTGCCCGCTACTTTCCGAGGATGCGCTCGGCCTCCCCGAAGAACTTCTCCACCGCCTCGGCCACGGGCGCCTTGCCGAACGCGATCTGCTCACCGGCGTCGGACAACGCCGTACCGATGTCCGTCGATCCCTTCGGCGGCGGCGCGGGCGTCGGCCCGACCTTGTCGGCAAGGAAGTCGATGTACTCGAAGACCCGCTTGTCCGTCTCGCTCGCCTTCGGCGTCAACGCGTCCTTGACGGCGGGCTTGGCGGGGACGCCTCGTTCGGAGCCGAGCAGGATGGCGACGTCCGGCACGTTCAGCAACGCGTTGACGACGTCGACGGTCGCGTCCTTGGCCTTCGACTTCGCGCTCACGGTGAACAGCTGGGACGGCTTGTAGTACTGGCCCTTCTTGTCGCCGCCGGGGAACATGTGCAGCCCGACCTGGAACTTCGACAGCCCCGAGAACGCCGTGAGCTGGTTGGAGTGTCCGAAGTGGAACGCCGACTTCTTACGTACCAGAAGGCTGTTCTGCACGTCACCAACCGCGGTGGCCTGCTCCTCTGCGGGGGCGGCGACGCCCGACTTCTGCAGGTCGAGCCAGATGCTGAACCACTCGGTCAGGTCGGCGGGCTCGTAGCCGAGCTTGCCGTCGGCGTAGATGTTCTTGCCGCGCTGGCGGAGCCACGCCTCGAACGGCAGGCTCTCGAACAGCGCGTTCTGCGTGGCGTACGTGCCCTCGGGCGCTTTCGCCTTGATCTGCTTGCAGAGTGCGATGTAGTCGTCCCACGACATCTTGTAGTCGGGCACCTCGAAGCCGAGCTCCTTCACGAGCTCGTCGTTGTACATCAGCGCCATCGAGTTGATGCCGGCGTTCATGCCGTAGAGCTTGCCGTCGACCTTGCCGCCGGAGACCGCGGCGTCGGCCCAGTCGTCGACCTCGAGCGCCTTCGGCACGTACGCGTCGAGCGGCTCGAGCGCGCCGCGCCCCGCGTACTCGGTGATGTACGCGTAGTCCATCTGGATCAGGTCGGGCGGCTGCCCGCCCGCCGTTTGCGTCGCGAGCTTCTCCCAGTACCCGTCCCAACCGGAGAACTGGGAGCGGATCTTGACGTCGGAGTGCAACTCCTGGAACTTCTTCAGCGCTTCTTGCGTGCGCTTGTGCCGTTCGGGACTGCCCCACCACGTCATCTGGATCGCACTCGATCCGCCGCCTCCGCCACCGCCGCTGGCGGCCGGGCCGCCGCCGGTGCCGCCGCACGCGGCGAGCGCGCTCCCGCCGAGCAGGCCGAGGCCGGCTGTGAGCAAGGAGCGCCGTGACAGCTGTGTCATGTCAGCTCACCTCTCGAAGGGTCACACACTTCCTGGGAAGCGGACGAGGTCGTCGATCCGCACTGGCATCCCCGTGGCGAACGAACGGTTCGCGGCGGCGCCGACGAGCATGGCGTACGCCCCGTCCTTGTGGCTGGCTGCTCGTCCGAGCGGGTCGGGCTCGTTCGTCGCGCCGAACAGGTCTTCGAGCAACCTCCGGTCGCCGCCGCCGTGGCCGCCGCTGCCTTCCTCGACCTCGACCTTGCGGGGGATGTCCCAGAGGGGTCGGACGGTGAGGGTGGCGCGGTCGATCGGCGGGGCGTTCTTCTGCTGTGCTTCTTGGGGTTTGTTGGGGTCGCCTGCGGCGCCGCTGACGTAGGAGCGTTCCTCCACGTCGAGCTCGATGCGGCCCTTGGTGCCGTTGAACATCACCCGGTAGCCCTCCCACGGCGAGTAGGCCGTGAGGTGGTACGAGAGCGTGGCGCCGGTGTCGTACTTCACCAGCACGGCCATGTCGTCCTCGATGTTGATGCCGTCCTGGAAGACGTTGCGGTCTCTGAGGTAGCCGTCTTCGTGCTCGGCGTCCAGGTAGAGCGCTCGGAGGGTGGGGTCCTGGTCGAGGTGGATGGCCCACTTGTCGTTCTCGGCCTGCGGGCTGCCGTGGACGCGTGCGTAGGTGACGGGCTCTCCTCTTCGTTCGGCATTTTCCTTGCCGTAGAACGTCAGATCGCCGAACCCGAAGACCTGCTTGGGCTTCGCGCCGAGCCACCAGTTGACGAGGTCGAAGTGGTGGCTCGCCTTGTGCACCATCAGCCCGCCGGAGTTGCGCTTGTCCCGGTGCCACCGCCGGAAGTAGTCGGCGCCGTGCTTGGTGTCGAGCGTCCACTCGAAGTGCACGGAGATGATGTCGCCGATGACGCCGCTCTTGATGAGCTCCTTGACCTTGGAGTTGCGGGGCGCGTACCGGTAGTTGAAGCTGACGGTGAGGCCCTGGCCCGTGCTGGCCTGGGTGTCGAGGATGCGCTGGCACCTGTCCGCGTCGATCGTCAGCGGCTTCTCGGTGATGACGTCGCGGCCGGCCTTCTGCGCTTCGACGATGTAATGGTCGTGGGTGCGGTCCACCGAGGTGACGATCACGGTGTCGACGCGCTGCTCCTCGAGCATCTGGTTGAACTGGTCCGGGCGGTAGGTGTCGATCGCGGGGATGCCGTGCGCCTCGGCGAAGACCTTGTTGTAGTAGTCCATCCGGGTTTGGTTCGGATCGCACAGCCCCACGAGCTCGGTGTCGTCGCGGTAGTCGGTGAGCAACGCGGTCGAGAACATGCGCGACCGGGAGCCCAGTCCGACGATCGCGTACCTCGTGCGTCGCGTCATCCCTGAAGTTCCTTCCCCGGCGGAAGCGTTTGGGTACAACGAAGTCCTTGCGGTAAGCGCTTTCTCAGCACACTACCACGCACCGTACCCATCCGAGACCGGGTGCATGCCGTCCTCTTTCGGCAGGGCTTCGGAGAGGGGCATGGGCTGGGACGGAGGGGGCTCCGCCTCATCGACTTCAGCCATTCCCCGTCGGCACCACTCCCCGTCGACCAGCTCCCGTGATCCACCAGTGCGCGCTCTGCGGGTGTGGGTGCTCCGCCTCGTCATCTCGTCCGCCATTGTCCGGTCGCGGCGGAGCGAGATCGACGTGGCGCCTGATCGACTCCCCGCCAGCTCCTTGGCGCCATCACTCCCCGTGGATCAGCTGTCTTGCTCCACCCGTGCGCGCTCGGCGGATGTGGGTGCTCCGCCTCGTCATCTCGTCCGCCAGTGTCCGGTCGCGGCGGAGCGAGTAAAGGGCGCCGCGGCGGCTTCGCAGACGGGGCGACGTCGCTTCGCGATCTTCGACCCTTGACTAGCTCCGCCGCGACCGGAAGGGCGCTTGGACGAGATCGACGTGGCGCCTGATCGACTCCAGATCAGCTCCCCTGCGCCATCACTCCCCGCTGTCCAGCCCGCGCCAACTCTGCCGCGCCCCATCCCCTTCGCCACCACTCCCGCTGGTTGGATGAAGGTGCCCTTCATCCAACGCACTCCCCTCCCCGGGCGGCCGAGCTGCCCCGCCACACCAGCCGCGACGTTCTGAATGAACCCGGATCCACCGTTCGGGTTTGGTGGTGCGGTTTTCGGGGGGTTTGCTGTTCGTTGTTGTGGCTGGTGTTGTTTGGGCGCTAGGAGGTTGCCGGGCGGTGCCGGCTGTTCCATGTGTGGTCTTCGGTCGGGCCCGTTGAGGGCCGGGTGGTCGGGGTGGTTAGACACCCCAGGTCCGTAAGTTGTCAAGCGGCGGTTTGTTGATCTTGGTTTCGGTGGGCCCAGGCGGTGTGTTCGTCGTAGTGGGTGTGGTGGCGTAGGCATCCGTGGAGGATGCCGACGAGGCGGTTGCCGAGGGCGCGGAGGGCTTGGTGGTGGAGGTCGCCGGCGGCGCGGTGTTGGTCGTAGAGGGCGCGTGCTCCGGGGCTTCGGGTGAGGGAGCAGAAGGCCCAGGCGTCGATGGCGTCGTAGAGGCGGCGGTTGCGGACGTGGCGGGCGAGCACGGCGCGTTTCTTGCCCGAGGCGATGGTCAACGGTGACGTGCCGGCGTAGTTCTTGCGAGACTTGGTGGTGGTGTAGCGAGTGGGGTCGTCCCCGAACTCACCGAGCACCCGGGCGCCGAGGATGACACCGAGTCCTGGCAGGGAGCGGTAGATGTCGGCGTCCGGGTGGTGCTCAAAATGGGCTGCGAGTTCGGTTTCGAGCTCGCTGATCTGGCGGTTCATCTCGGCGATGATGCCGACCGCGGCGCGGGTGGTGGCCGCGAACGCGGCCGCCACTGGGACGGGTGCGGCCAGCTGCTCGGTGCGCAACGCGGCCTGGATCTCGCGGGCCCGGGTGTCGAGGTTGCGGCGGCGCCCGGCCTGCTTCAGCGCTGACCGGATCGACGAGACGCTCAGCCGGGCACCCTGGTCGGGGGTCGCCGCGCGCTCGAGCACGGCCAGCGCGTCCCGGTCGGTGAGATCGTCGAAGGCGACCAGCGCGCCCGGGTAGTACTCGCGCAGCGCCGAGCGCAGCGCGTTGGTCTGCCTGGTGCGGGCCCAGATCAGGTTCTGGTGGCCGCGGGCCAACACCTTGACAGCCTCAGCACCCGCACTGTCACCGGCGATCGGCCGGTGGTTGTGGCGGTCGGTGCGGACCAGGTCGGCGAGCAGTTTCGCATCACCGGCGTCGGACTTGGCTCCCGACAGATGGTGGCGGTCGCGGTAGCGGGCCACCGCCAGTGGGTTGATCGCATACACCTGGTACCCGGCCGCGACCAACGCGTTGACCCACAGACCACGGTCGGTCTCGATCCCGACCACCACCCCGGCCGGGTCCACGCCATGATCCTCGGCATGGACGGCGGCGTGGCTGGCGACCACGTCATGCAACGCCCGGATCCCGGGCAGCCCTTCCGGCAGCCGGCGCGAGGCCAACCGTTCACCGTTGTCGTCCATCACGTGAATGTCGTGATGATCCTCGGCCCAGTCATCGCCAACGAAGATCATCGATCACCTCCCAAGGTGCGCCGAGTCGCTGGAACCTGTCCGAGCCGAAGGCAACCCGGCGGCAACCTAATGGATCAGTGCTCACGCCATCATCGACGGGCACGACACCCCATCAGCGCTACAGGAAGCCTCACCAACCGGCCGGCGCACGATCTAACCCTAGGAGTCGAACATCGATCCAGGCGGCAGAAGTGCTCACCGGCCAGCGGCTCGGCGACCAGCGTTCCTCCAACCAGACATCATCCGTTCGAGGCTCGCCGATCAGGTCCCATTAGGCGGGGTGTGGTGGGGCGTGCTGAGCAGCGGTGGTGAACAGTTGTTGCCAGTCGTGTTCCCAGGGCCAGTTCCGTGGTAGGTGGAGGGTGAGGCGGCGGGCGGATCGGGCGATCCGGGCGGGCAGGTTGATCAGGTGGGCGCGGATGGTCGCGGTGGTGGCGCGGGCGTGGAAGGTCGAGGCGAGGGTGCCGGCGGCGCGGGTCAGGTTGAACGCGATCGCGGCGCAGACCAGCCAGGCGGCGTTGGCGTTGAACCGGCCGGACGGTAGGTGGGCCAGGGCGGAGTTCTTCAGGTCGGCGATGACTTGTTCGACGATGGCGTGGCCGCGGTGCTGAGTTTCGGCCTGTAGCAGCAGCATCGGAGAGTCGGTGAACACCGCGTGATAGCGGTAGGCCGCGAACAACTCGCCCTGCACCGCGTCGGTTTGGAGGTGGCGTTGGATGTTGCGGGGAACGTGGCTGGTGGGGTTGAGGCGGCGGACTCGGCGCACGATCAGTCGGGCGGTGACCTGTTCACCGGCGCGGCGGTTACCGAAGGCGGTGTAGCCGATTTCGGCGACTTCGGCATCGGAGATCCAGCACTGCTCGGCTTCGTCGAAGACCGCGTTGGGGTAGTGGATCGGCGTCCAGGTCTGCTCGTCGATGGCGCTGATCGCGGCGACCACGGCCGGTGTCATCCGGGCCGTCACCGAGAACCGGGCCCGGGCCCGGCGGATCGCGGCGATCGTGTGGTGGGTGTAGAACGCGGAGTCCGCACGCACGATGACCATGCCGGACGCGTCGGCCTTCCGGACGGTGCCGATCGCGTCGCCGATCAGCGTGGCGGCGCCGCGAGCCGAATGCGTCGACCCTTTCCGCAGCCGGGTGGCGGCGATCACCGGCGCGCCGGTGGATGTGGACACGGTCGCGAGCAGCGCGTTCAAACCGCTCACACCGGAGTAGCCGCAGCCGACGCCCTGCTTGGCGTGACCATGGGTTCGCCGGATGGTGTCGTCGACATCGACGAACACCAACTCATCGCCGTCGGGCAGCAGCGGAGTGTGCCTGGCCAGGTTCACCAAGAACGCTGCCGCGACCGCGTCTAGCTGCCGGACATGGCCGAAGGTGAAACAGCGAAGGAAGGTGCCCAACGTCGACGGTGCCCGCACCCCGCCGAACAACCGGTCCATCCCGCCGTGCCGCAGCAGGTCCAGGTCATCAATCGAGTCCGCGCCGGCGACCATTCCGGCGACCAGCGCCGGCACCTTCAGCTGCGGGTTCGCCCCACCCGGGGCATCGATGCTGACCCTCGCGCCGGCCAACTGCGCCAGCCCGCACCGCCGCGCCAACGACAGCACCGGAACCAATCCCGCGCACGAAACCAGATTCGGATCATCAAAAACCGCCGAAACACTATGAGAGACTCGCATCTCACGGATGCCCTTCTCGCCGGTGACCTGGAACTCTCGACAAGTCCCATCGTCCCCGCCCAGAAGGGCATTCGTGCGCAACGACCCGCCCGACCACCCAGCCCACTCGGTGGATCGGGGATGAAGGGCACCTTCATTCAATAGGTTCGTATGAAGGTGCCCTTCATCCAACAGACTCCCCTCCCCTGACTGCCGAGCTGCCCCGCCGTTTCGAATCAGGGCGTCCCTCTATCGAATAGATCGCTACAGGGACGCCCTCATTCGAAAACCCTGCCGACCACCACACCGCTCACGACCAGCCCACCCCGCTGTCACCTCACGACCTCGCTGTGACGCTCACCTCAGGACGATCAGGTGACCGCTGTCCACAACCTGCGCGACTTCACCTACCGAAACGGGGTTGGGAACGCTCTTGCCACGTTGGAGAACCCCGGCTCAGTAGGTGAAGTCGGCTCTGGCATGGAGCTCCCTGCCTCCGCCCCACTCCGCACGCGCATGCTGTTTGGATGAAGGTGCCCTTCATCCAACCTGGGCTCGGGCGGGTGTCCCGCATCGTGACCTTGCCCATGACGGGGGCGTACCCGGGCCGATCACCGGCATCGGGAACGCCCCCTCCGTGGGTAAAGTGCGCACGTGAGCCAGCTGCCTGAGAAGCCGGAGCCGTCCGGACCGATCCAGCCCCGCGACGTCCGCGCGTCCGATGAGGACCGCCACAAGGTGGCGGATCTGCTCCGCGACGCCGCTGGGGAGGGCCGGTTGTCGCTCGAGGAGCTCGACGAGCGCCTCGACGGGGTCTACAAGGCGAAGACGTACGCCGAGCTCGAGCCGTACGTCCGCGACCTGCCCGTCGCCACAACAAGCAACCCAGCAGCCATGCCGCTGAGCACACCGAAGTCAGCCCAGTCCTCCGTCAACCGCATCGGCGGCAACCCCACCACCAGTGTGTCGATCGCGATCATGTCCGGCGCCGTCCGCAAGGGCCCGTGGGTCGTCCCGCCCGCCTACACCGCGATCGCGTTCTGGGGCGGCGTCGAACTCGACCTGCGCGAGGCGAGGTTCGCCGAGCGCGAGGTGACGATCCGCGCGTTCGCCGTCATGGGCGGCATCGAGATCACCGTTCCCGACGACGTCGTGGTCGACGTGACCGGCGTCGGGATCATGGGCGGCTTCGACCACTCCATCACCGACACAGCCGACAACGCACCGCCCGGCGCGCCCGTCGTACGCGTCACCGGGTTCGCGTTCTGGGGCGGCGTCGAGGTCAAGCGCAAGCCACGTCGCGACCAGGAACAGGCCAAGCAGAAGCACAACAAGGAGCTCGGCCACTAGCACCCCGAAGAAACCTCCACAAGGGGCAGATCGTTCCTCACCAGACAGACCTCGCAAGTACTAGCATGGTGCGCTGTTCCACGTCCACACCGAAGTCAGGGAGGTACGACGTGGCCGGCTGGACCCCCAGCCCGGGCCCGGGAGCGCGGGCCAGCTCAGGATCTCCGGAAGTCTCCGTCCCGCCGACGACGCCACAAGCGGCGCCGGCCGAGCTCGCCAGGCGGCTGTTCGTGCCGCCGGAGCGCTGGGGTTGGGAGTATCTGGTCCCCGCACCAATGAGCCGGAGCCCGGAGGCGGACAACCCGCCGCTGTGGTACGAGCTCGACCGCCCGGCGAACCTGCCCGCCCTGCTCGCCAGGCGCAAGCAGGCCATCATCGTGCTGATCATCATGCTGATCGCCACGTTCGCGATCGCCGCGTCGTCCACCGAGGTCCTGCCCGACTGGGTGTCGAACGTCGTCTTCCTCGGCGGGATCGTCGGATCGATCCTGCTGTTCCTGCGCAACTGGCGCGGCTTCAAGTCCGCGGTCAAGAAGCACGAGAACAGGCGCGGCGCCGCCATCCAGACGTGGGAGCAGAACAAGGCCGCCTGGGAGGCCCGGGTCGCCGAGCACGACCAGCGCGAGCGGGAACGGTTCACCACCAGCCTGATCTGGCACCCGCTCGAGCTGCGCTCGCACCCGAGCCGCGTGGACGTGTTCGGCGGTACGGGCGACGGCTGGGCCAGCCTGTTCACGACACTGGGCGCCTCGATGCTCGCCGGCAGCGGCGGCATGCTCGTGCTCGACTTCTCCGAGCAGCAGGTCGCCGACAACCTCGCGGCGATGTCCGCCGCCGGCGGGATGCCCGTCACCACCGTCGAGCTGCCGGCCGCCGCCGAGCAGGTCAACCTGCTCGCCAGCCTCTCCCCCGACGAGATCGCCGAGCTGCTCGCCGAGTCCGTGCACACGCTGCGGTCCGGCCGCGAGGAGGGCATCGACCTCCGCGCGCTCGACGCAGAGCTGCTCAGCACGGTGGCGCAGCGGCTCGAGGCGCCGGTCACGTTCGTACGTATCGTCGCCGGCCTCCGCGTGCTGCGCCGCCTGTACGACGCCGGCTCGGAGTCCGCGCTGAGCGCCGGCGAGGTCCGCGCGCTCAACTCGTTCGTCGACACCGTCGGTACGACCGAGCGCAACGCCAACGAGCTGCAGTTCCTCACCAGCACCCTCGGCCTCCTGACGGTCAACGAGGAGGGCCGGCCGATCGCCGACGGCGCCGCGCAGTCGGTTCCGCTCTGGCCGGTGCGCGGGCTCATGGTCGTCTCGACGATGTCGTCGCACCACCGTCGCAAGGACCTGCTCGACCGGGTGGTGTTCCACCGCGTCCTGCACGCGATGCGTACGCTCCGGCCGGGCAGCGGCCAGGACGTGATCGCGATCGCCGGCGCCGACCACGTCGGGCTGGAAAGCCTCGAGGCGCTGGCCAGGCACGCGCGGCGGGTGGGCGTACGGCTGGTCCTCATGCTCGAGCACCTGCGCGGCGACCTCACCCAGCTCCTCGGCGGCTCCGACAGCGCCGCGCTGGTCATGCGGCTCGGCAACTCGGCCGAGGCCTCGGCCGCGGCGGACTTCATCGGCCGCGAGCACCGGTTCACGCTGTCCCAGCTCACCGAGCAGGTGGGCCAGACGTTCACGCACGGCACCGCGAGCTCCGACGGCGGCTCGATCACGACGACCACGAGCACCGGCACGACCAGCTCGTTCTCCTCCGGCGGGTCCAGCGGCGGCGGTGGCATGGGCGGAATCGGCGGCGGCGGTGGCGGCAGCTCGTTCTCGTCGAGCTCGTTCGGCACGACCAGCTCCCGCTCGACCGCGCGCATGCGCAGCTGGCAGGAGACCGTCAACCAGTCCGAGGCCGACTCCAGCACCCGCGGCAACACCACCTCACGGGTGTACGAGTACGCGGTCGAGCCGACCACGATCCAAGGGCTGCCGCCGACCGCGTTCATCCTCGTCGAGGTCGACCGCTCCGGACGGCGCGTGGTCGCCGCCGACTGCAATCCGGGCATCACGCTGCTCGACCGGATCGCGACCGTACCTCGTCGACCCTAGGCTTCGGTCGTGCTCGAAGGGTTTCAGTTCCACCGGCTCGACTCGACGCCCCGTCTCGACGTGGCGCCAGACTGGACGGAATCCAACCGGGACCAGACCGACCGGGTCCCGGCGCAGCTGTTCGCGGCTCTGACGGCCGCGCACGCGGAGCTGACGTCGCTGGACGTGCCAGGCGCCGCGGTCGCGGTGGCCTGGGATCGGTTGCCTGGTTCGCGTTCGATCCGGGTGCTGACTGGCGGGCGGCCGCACTTCCCGTCCGCGCCGGCGGTGCCCGGCGACGGGCTGGAGCCGGTGCTCTATCCGCCAGGCTCGTTGGGCGAACGGGTCGACACGCCGACGCTCGGGCAGCAGTGGGAACAGTTCCCGGTGTGGCTGCGCTGCTCCGGGCGCTCCGATCCGCTGTGGACGCCGGACTCTGGCGCCACGGAGAAGCCGCCGTCGCGGGGCGGTTTCGAGGACTATGTCGCGCACGTGTCCGAGGGGTTCGTGTGGCTCGTCGTCGCCGAACCGTTGACCGCCGAGGACGTCGACAAGGACCTGCTCGGACTCGAGACGCAGATCCCGCGGCTGCGGCAGCGCGAGAACTCCGAACCCGACCGGATCGCCTTGCTACGTGCGGAAGCCCGCTACCGCGAGCTGTCCCGCGCGATGGCGTCGGGGATGTGGAACGTGCACATCCTCGTCGGCGGAGTCTCGCTCGCGAGCGCCCGCCGGGCGGCCGGATTGCTTTGTAGCGCGAGCGATTTGGACGAGTTGCCGTACGCGTTGACGCCCTCCAGCGCTGCCTCCGGCACGCTCGCGGAGGTGTGGCAAGGCCGGGTTGACGATGAGCGCGATGCCTTCGCGTCCCCGTTCCCGGCCGCGGGCGAACTGGTCGCCGCGCTGGCGCGGCCGCCGCGGCGAGAGCTGCCCGGCATCCGGATCATCGAGCCGCCGTCGTTCGACGTCACGCCAGAGCATGAGGGCACCGTGCATCTCGGTGCGGTGCTGGACGAGGCGGACCTTCCGGTGGGCGAGTTCAGCGTGGAGCTCGACACGTTGAACAGGCACGCGTTCGTCGCCGGCGCGACCGGTTCGGGCAAGTCGCAGACCGTACGCCATGTGCTCGAAGGCCTGAGCGCACGGAAGATACCGTGGTTGGTGATCGAGCCGGCGAAGGCGGAGTACGCGTTGATGGCCGGGCGGCTCGGGCCGGCGGGCAAGGTCCTGCGGATCCGGCCTGGCGCGCCGAACAACCTGCCGGTGGGGCTGAACCCGCTGCAGCCCGAGCCCGGCTTCCCATTGCAGACGCACATCGACCTCACCGGCGCGCTGTTCATGGCGGCGTTCGACGCGCAGGAACCGTTCCCGCAGGTACTCGCGCACGCGCTGAACCGCTGCTACGCCGACCTCGGCTGGGACGCCGTCACCGGTGACGTGCACACGGTCGGCGGATCGGCGAAGTACCCGACGCTCGGCGATCTGCAGCGCGTGGCGCTGGATGTGGTGGAGGGGATCGGTTACGGCAAGGAGGTCGCGAGCAACGTGCGCGGCTTCATCGACGTACGGCTCACGTCGTTGCGACTCGGCACGCCCGGGCGGTTCTTCGAGGGCGGGCACGTGCTGAACTTCGCCGCCCTGCTTGAGCAGAACACCGTGCTGGAGATCGAGGACATCGGCTCGGATACGGACAAGGCGTTCTTCATCGGCGCGATCCTGATCCGGCTGTTCGAGCATCTGCGGGTGCGTTCTGCCGCGTCTCCTGCTTCGGGGTTGCGGCATGTGACGGTGATCGAGGAGGCGCACCGGCTGCTGAAGCGGGTCGAGGAGGGGTCGCCGACGGCGCACGCGGTGGAGTTGTTCACGTCGCTGCTGGCGGAGATCCGCGCGTACGGCGAGGGCATCGTGGTCGCCGAGCAGATCCCGTCGAAGATCGTTCCGGACGTGATCAAGAACACCGCGTTGAAGGTGCTGCATCGCCTCCCAGCGTTGGACGATCGCGAGGCTGTCGGTGCGACGATGAACCTCGATGAAGCGCAGTCGCGGCACGTGGTGACGCTGCCGCCGGGGCGTGCGGCGATCTTCGCCGACGGGATGGACCGGCCGATCAGGTTGGCGATGCCGAACCGTCTCGCTGCCGAGTCCTCTGTCGATGCCTCGATCAAGGCCCCGATCCTGTCGACGCGGAGTGTGGCGTGCGGGCCGGTGTGCGTGGAGTCTCCTTGTACGCTGCGGCAGCTGAACTCCGCTCTTCGTTCGTCCGACGATGCTCAACTGACGTTGTGGATCGAGCTGCTGGCGATCGCGCATCTGGCAGGTCAGCCCGCGCCCGTTCCTTCTGCCTCGTGGCTCGCGGGGCTGGTGGGGCGGCTGGATCGGCGTACGTTGGAATGTGCTCTCGCGCATCGTGTGCAAGCGGCGATTGACACTCGGTACACGGGGCTGGCGGGGTATTACGCGCCGGAGTCCTTGGCGGCTCATCTGGCGGCGAGCGCGCTGGCTGTCATCGACGGACTGCCTTTGTCCTGTGATGGTTCGGAGATCGCGTGGCAGGCGGGGCGGTACCGGT
Organism: Tenggerimyces flavus; assembly: GCF_016907715.1. NCBI lineage: Bacteria > Bacillati > Actinomycetota > Actinomycetes > Propionibacteriales > Nocardioidaceae > Tenggerimyces > Tenggerimyces flavus. The sequence continues at coordinate 6,549,158 of NZ_JAFBCM010000001.1, forward strand.
GGATCGACGTTCTGCACACGTTGCGGCCGCGGCCGGGTGACTCCGACGAACGTCATCCGCTGTCGGACTCGTGGGCCGCGCGCGGGCTGGACCTGCCGGGCGCGACGCGGTCGGAGCAGTGGGCGGCATTGAAGGTGCATCCGGACAACTACCTGCCGGCGCGTTCGATCGTGCTGGGCACCGAGACGCCTCCGCTGTGGGCGGCGGCGGTGGCGCGGTTGAGCCACCTGTCGGATCCGGTGGAGCGGTTCGCGCAGGCTGCGTCGTTCCTCGACCTCCGAGTGCCCTGGGCGCCGACGGTGCTGGGGCTGGACGCGTCGTGAGCGCGGACACCGGCGAGGCGCCGGAGACCCCGCCGCCTCCCCCGGACCCGCCGAGTGCGCCGGAGTCGAACTCGACGAGCGACGCGGAGCAGCTGTCGTCGCAGGTGGAGCCGCCGGCCGAGTCGGGTGGTGGTGCTGAGGCGCCGGCACCCGCGGTTGAGGCGGAGTCCGCGGAGACGGGTGGCGCCGGCCAGTCGGCCGAGGTACCGGCGGCGGAGTCCACCGAGACATCGACGCCGGCGGGCGGCTCGGAGGTGGGCGCGGAGGAGAGCGACGCCGAGCAGCTTTCCACGGCGACGGAGAAGTCGAGTACGGCGGAGGAGTCGCCGGGCCAGGGTCAGGAACTGGAGGAGAAGGCGGCCACCACCGACACCCCAGCGGTCGAGGGTGCCCAGAACTCCGAGCCACCGGAGCAAGGCAGCGGTCCACCCGAGCCGGCGAACGAGCAGACCGGGACCGAGCAGACCGAGACCACCGAGACCACCGAGACCACCGAGACGACCGAGACGACCGAGACCGACGAAGCCGCAGCCGGGCAGAAGGAGAACGTCCCGGCCACCGAGGACCCGGCCGCCAAGGAGGAAGCCACCGCGGCGGAAGGCAACACCACCACGGACAACACCGAGAACAGCACCGAGAACAGCACCGAGAACAGCACCGAGAACAGCACCGCCACGCCTGAGCAGACCGAGACCGGCGCTTCGCAGCAGGAAGGCCAGAAGGCCGAGACCGAGGGCGACGCCAAAGCAGCCGAAGAGGGCAAGACCGCGGACGAGGAAGCCAACACGGCGGACAACACCGCTGCCAACAAGGCCGAGGATGAGGCCGCCTCGCGGGAGCAGACCGAGACCGACGAGGCCACAGCCGGGCAGAAGGAGAACGTCCCCGCCGCGGAGAACCCGACCACCGGCGACGAGACCACCACCGCGGACAACCCCAACACGACTGCCGACACCACCGAGGACGGCACCGCGACGCGGGAGCAGCCCGGGACCGAGGCCGAGACTGAGGATGAGACTGGCGACGCCACTGCCGGTCGGCAGCAGCAGCTGGAGCAGCAGGACAACACCGTCGGCTCCAACGAACCTGACCGCGTCGACGAGGCCGACCGGCAGCGCGTCGAGCAGGAGACCGAGGATCCCGAGCAGAACGGCTTCGACGCGATGAAGCTGCTCAACGTGGTCGACGACTGGTACCAGGGCCTCGGCGAGGTCGCGCTCGAGATCGCGAACGCTCCCCTGGCGATGTTCGACTCGCGCCCACTGTTCCCCGACAACCCCGGCCCCGCCAGCGCCCCCGCTGAGACCACCACCGATGTCGAACAGCCAACCCTGCCTGAACAAACAGACGAGACCGCGCAGGACGACCGCCCCACCGGCACCGACGAAGCCGACCACACGCCGCGCAACGAGCAGCAGCCCCACCAGGAACAGACTCAGCTCGAAGACGTCCTCGAGCTCGAGGACGACGAGGCCCGCGAGTACGGCGAGCGCACCTGGGACGAGGCCGTCGAGTCCCTCAGCCCTGACGAGCGAAACGCCGTCGCCGACTACACCAAGGAACCAAGGTTCCCTGGCGACGAGCGCATCACGTACCACGACATCAACGGCCAGCTGCGCGGCCAACAAGAGACCAGCCCGCAGGTCGACCGCCATATCGGCTCCATCGACTCGGCCCTCGAGGTCAAGCCCGTCCCCGAGAACCTCGCCGTCGTTCGCGGCACGAGCGAGGTCGCGTTCAGCCGGCCGCCGCAGGAGCTCCAGCTGGGTTCGATCGAACGCGACGACGCGTACCTCAGTACGTCGCTCGGCGAGACGCCGGCGTTCCCCGACAAGCCGATCTGGCTGCATCTGGACGTCCCCGAGGGTACGAACGCCCTCTACGTCGACCGGGTGAGCGACCACCCCGGCGAACGCGAGCTGCTCCTCGATCGCGGGTTGGACTACCGCGTCGACAAGGTGGAGTACGAACCAGAGCTGGGGAAGTGGCACGTGCACGGCACGGTGCTGCCGCCTGAAGCACAAGGAAGGACGCGACCGTGACGAACGAAGACCGTGGTGGACCGCAGTCGGCGGATCCACAGTTCCGGACCGTGTGGGAGCCGGGCAACTACGCGAACAGCACCGACGGCCCCGTCCGGTACACGCCGGTGTATGTCAACGACGAGCCCGTCGCGTACCTCTGGGCGGCGACCGACGACTCCGCGGCGGGCGTCGTTCCCCGCGGCCCCCGCGGCTTCAACGCCGCCGCCGGCTGGAACGAGCGGCTGGTTAAGGCGTACGCCGACGGCCTGAGCGCCACCGACCTGCTCACCCGCTGGGCCGGCACGGAGCTCGACCCGGCCGACGAACGGTCCGGGGTCGTGCACGAGGGCGAGGAGCGCGAGGCCGCCAGCCTCGACGAGCTCAAGCGAGCAGCCCAGTAGCTCAGTCCTCGCGGAACTTCTCCAGGTAGCTCCGTTCGGCCTCGTTCAGCCGCCGGACGTGCGAGCCACCGCTGTCGTACGCCGCCAGGACGCTGCTCGCGAGCGCGTACACCGTCGAGTCGTCGCGGACCTCGTACGCGATCCGCACCGACGACGGCGCCAGCTTCGTCACCCAGACCTCGATGGTCAGCGGCTCGGGTCGGTAGTACATCGGCCGCTTGTACTCGATCGTGTGGCTCACGACGACAAGCTGCCCCTCGAACGTGGAGATCCCCTCCGCCCGCGCGGCGACGAAGAACAGCGCGACGCGCGCCTCTTCGAGCAGCCTCAGCTGTTCGACGTTGTTGATGTGTCCGTAGGCATCGGCGTCGCCCCAACGGACTGGGACCTGGCATACGAAACGCGGCACGCCTGAGATCATCTCAGGCGTGCCGCGTGGAAGCGCACACAGTGCTTACTGCTTGACGGCCTGCACGAGCAGGGTCACGGTGATCTGGTCGCCGATGAGGACCTTCTCGCCGTTCAGCGGCACGTTGCCGGTGACGTTGAAGTCCTTGCGGTTGATCGCCGTCGACGCCTCGAAACCCACGCGGGTGTTGCCCCACGGGTCCTGGTCGACGCCGAGGTAGTCGACCTCGAGCTCGACCTGCTTGGTCACGTCCTTGACGGTGAGGTTGCCCACCAGGGCGAACGCGGACTCGCCGGTCTGGCGGAAGCCGCCGGAGACGAACTTCATGGTCGGGTACTTGTCGACCTCGAAGTACTGGCTGGTGCCGAGGTCGGCGTCCCGCTGCGGGTTGCCGGTGGTCACGGACCCGATCTGAACGGTCACCTCGGTCTTGGAGTCGAGCGGGTTGTCAGCCACCTCGATCGTGCCCTCGAACTCGGTGAATTTGCCGCGCACCTTGCTCATCAGGTGCCGAACGCTGAATGCCACCTCGGAGTGCACCGGGTCGATTACCCACGTACCGGTAGCGAGCTCGGGCGGCGCGATGATCGTGCTGGTCATATCTGGAACGATCCCCTTCGTTGAATTTTCAACTTGAGCCGGACACTACGGCAAACGAAGTTGAAGTGTCAACTATTCCGGTAGGATGAGGACCATGACAAAGACCCGCTGGCTCGACGCGGAGCAGCAGCGGGCCTGGCGTTCCTACCTGGACGGCTCGGCCCGCTTGATGGAGCGCGTCGAGAGCGACCTGCGCAAGCACGGCCTGTCCGGCGCCGAGTACCAGATCCTGGTCGAACTGTCCGAATCGCCCGGCCGGCGCATGCGGATGGCCGAGCTGGCGAACCGCGCCCGGCAGTCCCGGAGCCGGCTGACCCACACCGTCGCCCGGATGGAGACGGCCGGCCTGGTCACCCGCCAGGCGTGTACGTCCGACGGCCGCGGCGTGGAGGCGGTGCTGACCGAAGAGGGCTGGGAGCTCATCGTTCGCGCCGCGCCGGACCACGTCGCCGGCGTGCTCGAGGCGTTCGTCGACCTGGTCCCCCGCGAGGACTTCCTCGCCATGGGCCGCGCCTTCGCCGCCGTCGCGACCGCCTGCCGCCAGAAGGTTCCCGACGCGCCCGAGGACGAGGACCTGCCCTGCCCCGACGCCGGGTAGCCAGCACGTTGGGTGAAGGGCACCTTCATCCAAAAGGCCGGCCCATCCGTCAGCTGCCCTCAACGCCCCGTGATGGCCGCCGGTAGTCTCGCCCGCATGCGGAATGTCGTCCTGTATCAGCTGCTCTCCCTCGACGGTGTGGCCGAGGAGCCCGGGGACTGGATGTCCGACGGCGGCTCGGAGATCTTCGACAACCTCGGTCAGGTGATCGAGAGCCAGGACGCGATCCTGCTCGGGCGCGGGACGTACGACTACTGGGCCGGCTACTGGCCGACGTCGGAGCTCGCGCCGTTCGCGCCGTTCATCAACGGCACGACCAAGCACGTCTTCACCTCGTCGAAGCCGGACCAGGACTGGCCGAACTCGACGTTCGTCGATTCCCCCGCCGAGGCGTACGTCGCCGACCTCAAGCGGCAGGACGGCGGCGACATCGGCATCCACGGGAGCATCAAGCTCAGCCAGGCGCTGCTCAGGGCGAGCCTCGTCGACGAGCTGCGCCTGGTCGTCGCCTCGACGGTCGCGGGCAGCGGCCGGCGGCTGTTCGACGACGACGCGCTCAAGAAGCTGGAGCTGCGAGCCTCGGACCGTACGCCCGGCGGCTCGCTGCTCCTGCACTACAAGGTGGCTAGTCCCGAGTGAGGCGGCGGTACGTGACCCGGTGCGGGCGCGCCGCGTCCGCGCCGAGGCGCTCGACCTTGTTCGCCTCGTAATCGGCGAAGTTGCCCTCGAACCAGAACCAGTTCGCCGGGTTGTCCCCATCGCCTTCCCAGGCGAGGATGTGCGTCGCGACGCGGTCCAGGAACCACCGGTCGTGGGACGTCACCACAGCACAACCCGGGAACTCCAGCAGCGCGTTCTCCAACGACTGCAGGGTTTCCACGTCCAGGTCGTTCGTCGGCTCGTCGAGCAGCAGCAGGTTGCCGCCCTGCTTGAGGGTCAGCGCGAGGTTGAGCCGGTTGCGCTCGCCGCCGGACAGGATGCCCGCCCGCTTCTGCTGGTCCGGACCCTTGAAGCCGAACGAGGCGACGTACGCCCGGGAAGGCATCTCGAACGAGGCGACCCGGATCCAGTCCAGCCCGTCGGAGACGACCTCCCAGACGTTCTTCTCCGGCGGGATGTTGCCGCGGGACTGGTCGACGTACGACTGCGTCACGGTCTCGCCGAGCTTGAGCTCGCCGCTGTCCGGCTTCTCCTCCCCCACGATCATCCGGAACAGCGTGGTTTTGCCGACGCCGTTCGGACCGATGACGCCGACGATGCCGGCGCGCGGGAGCGAGAACGACAGGTTGTCGATGAGCAGGCGGTCGCCGAAGCCCTTCGACAGCTTGTTGACGTCGAGGACCACGTTGCCGAGTCGCGGACCCGGCGGGATCTGGATCTCCTCGAAGTCGATCTTCTTCGCGCGCTCCGCCTCGGTCGCGAGCTCCTCGTAGCGAGCCAGACGCGCCTTGCTCTTCGCCTGGCGGGCCTTCGGGTTCGACCGCACCCACTCCAGCTCCTGCTCGAGGATGCGGCGGCGCTTGGCGTCCTTGCGGCCCTCGACGGTGAGCCGCTGGCGCTTGGTCTCGAGGTACGTCGAGTAGTTGCCCTCGTACCCGATCGCCTTGCCGCGGTCGAGCTCGAGGATCCACTGGGCGACGTTGTCAAGGAAGTACCGGTCGTGGGTCACGGCCAGAACGGTGCCCGCGTACCCCGCGAGGTGCTGCTCGAGCCACTGCACGCTCTCGGCGTCCAGGTGGTTGGTGGGCTCGTCGAGCAGCAGCAGATCCGGCGCCGAGAGCAGCAGCTTGCAGAGCGCGACCCGGCGGCGCTCACCACCGGACAGCGTCGTGACCTCGGCCTCGGGCGGCGGGCAGCGCAGCGCGTCCATCGCCATGTCGAGGCGGGCGTCGAGGTCCCAGGCGTCGCGGTGGTCGAGGTCGGTCTGCAGGTCGCCCATCTCGGCGAGCAGCTTGTCGTAGTCGGCGTCGGGGTCGGAGAGCTCGTTGGAGATCTCGTTGAACCGGTCGAGCGCCCGCTTGGTCTCGGCGACGCCCTCCTCGACGTTCTCGAGGACGGTCTTGGTCTCGTCGAGGGCGGGCTCCTGGGCGAGCATGCCGACGGTCGCGTCGGGCGCCAGCGTGGCGTCACCGTTCGATGGATGTTCGATACCGGCCATGATCTTGAGCAGCGTCGACTTGCCAGTCCCGTTCGGCCCGACGACGCCGATCTTGGCGCCGGGCAGGAACGACAGGTTGACGTTGTCGAGGACGACCTTGTCGCCCATCGACTTGCGCACGGAGCGCATCGTGAAGATCAGTTCAGCCACAGTTGATTCCACCCGGGAAGATTTTGATTGGGTCGAGAGGTTCCGACACTCTCTATCCTGCCTCACCGAGGCCCGAGCAGCCCAATCGCCTTCGAGGAGACCCACGATGGAAAGCACCGACCGCGAGTCGGACCAGGCCAGTGAGCCGGCGGAGGAGGAGCTCGGGACTGCCGCGCCGTCGCTCCTGGCGACCGAGCATTGGAGCCTGCTCGCGGCGCGGGGGTTGATCTGGAACGAGGCGCAGAGCCGGGTCAGCGTCTTCCTGACCGTGCTGTCCGCCTCGATGATCGCGCTGGCGTTCCTCGCCGACGCGACGGAGTTCGGTACGCCGACGACGATCGCCGCGCTGGTGTTGCTGCCGGTGGTGTTCCTGCTCGGTGTCGCGGCGTACGTCCGGCTGGTCGACGTCAACATCGAGGAGTTCCAGCTGATGTTGGCGATGAACCGCCTGCGCCACGCGTACGTCGACCTCGAGCCGGGCCTGAAGCGCTACCTGACCACGGGCATTCACGACGACGAGCGGGGCGTGTTCAAGTCGTACATGGTGCATCGGCCGAACCGCTCCTCGTTCTGGCTGTACTTCCTGATCAACACCCCGACCATCGTCGCCACCGTGAACTCCGCGCTGGCAGCGGCGATGGCAGTGGTGATCCTGCAGGTCGTGCACGCCCACACTGGCTGGTTGATCGCGGGTGGCATCGCGGCGTTCGTGCTCGTGTGGATCCTGCTGTTCCTCCTGCAGCGACGGACGTTGAAGGCGTTCCAGTACGACGAGCCACGCTTCCCCAGCCCTCCGGCGTAACGGATCCGCCCCTTCAGGCAATAAACAGGCGAAGATCGGCTGGAAGCCTGGGAGGGCATGTGACGGGTCCACCGCACGACGTCAGACGGATCGCCCACGACCGGGCGGTGATGCGCTCGTTCTACCTCAGCCACTACGAGGCCGTGCAGCGCTTCATCGCCCGCCGCGTGGACGATCCATACCTGGCGGCCGACCTCACCGCGGACGTCTTCGTCGCGGTGATCAAGGCTTCCTCGTCCTACCGGCCCGGAGCCGCGGGTGAACTGGCCTGGCTGTACGGGATCGCGCGCAACGTCGTCGCGACCGAGCACCGCCGCCGGTTCCACGAGCGGCGGGCGGTCGGACGGATCGCGGGACAGCGGCCGCTCGACGACGATGACCTGCTGGAGTTGGAAGAACGCATCGACGTCGAGGCCCAGGCACGGAGCCTGTACCAGGCGATGGGCGATCTCCCGGACGGCGAACGTGCTGTCCTCGAGCTCGTCGCGCTGGACGGCCTCACCGTGACCGAGGCGGCTCGCGCCCTCCGCATCACGCCGGTCAGCGCCCGAGTGCGGCTGCATCGCGCCCGCAAGGCGCTCCGCGACCGCCTACCACCCTTTTCGGCGACAAGCCCGACCCTGACGGAGGCCTGAGATGACTCGGTTCAAGAACGCATTGCTGGAAGAGCTCGAGACCATGGTGGCGAACCAGCCTGCGCCGTACCGGCGGCCGAACTGGGTGCCTCGGGTCGCGGCCGTCGCCGGAGCCGCGGCGCTGCTCACCGTGGGCGCTGTCGCCGGAGCACCGTTCGGCAAGGTCGCCGCCCCAAAGGCCTGGGCCGTCACCGACGAGGGCAACGGCGTGATCAAGGTCAAGCTGTACGAGGAGATCAACGCCGACCTCGAAGGCCTGGAGAAGCGCCTGGAGGAGCACGGCGTCCACGCCTACCTCGTCGCCGAACCGCCCGGAAAGCGGTGCGAGGGCCTCGACTACACGGCGTCGACGTCGCCGTACGCGTCCGAGCTGGCCGCGAACGCCAAGTACGAGTGGACCGAGTCCGACGGCGCGCTCGTCGAGCTCACGATCGACCGCGACCGGCTCGCTGGCGACGAGACGCTGGTGATCCGCCACAACCTCGGAACACTCCCGCCGCAAGCCCACCCCGACCGACTCGCGGTAGCGACGACGAACTACGTCGACGTGGCCAAGGGCCCGATCATCAGCCCCTGCGAGTTCGTCGACTTTACGCGGCATCCATTGCCCTCAGTCGTCCCGGCACGGTAGGCGGCGACGGGGCGGAGTCGGCCGGATACGTAGAACTACCTATACCCCCTCGCGTCGTTCGGGCGCATGCTCGAGGCAACCGACGCGAGGGGGGAAGCCGTGCGGTTGCTGAAAGGTCTTCTGCGCGTGGCGGGTGGGATCGTGCTGCTGGCCGCGCTGACGGGGTGTGGGAACGCCGGAGGGGCAGAGACACCGCCACCCTCCAGCTCGGTTCCGGGTGAGGAGTCGAGCTCGCCCGCCGACGCCAGCGAGGACCCCGAAAGCCCGGAGAACCCCGAGGCCACGGCCTCGGGTGGCGAGGAGGAGAACGGCGGCGATCGGGAGATCGCATGGGTGCCGTTCGGGCCCTCCGGGCCGGACTCGCCGCCGCCGTACGGCTGGTACGCGCAGCTCGAGTCCGGTGACTGCGAAGGCCTGGCGACCCGCTTGGAGCAAGGCGAGAGGACCCTGGCGCTCGGACCGCTCTACGTCGCGCTCGCCAAGGCTTGCCAGGCGACGCGGAACGGCCAGGCCGACCTGTGGCCAGAAGCTCGCGAGGAGCTGCGATCCGCGGCCGACGACCTCGGCGGGAACGAGCTCGGCTGCTTCGACCAGGCGGCCCTGGAGCTCGCCGAGCGCCTGGCGGAGGCCGACCAGGACCAGCCGCCCAGCATCGGTTCGGCCGGCGAGGGGACCGCCTGCGAGTGGGGCATCAGCCGGGTCGACGACCCGAACGCCGACGAGGAGTCCGACTCCGAGGCGCAAGGCCCGCTGGGCGGTGGGACCGAGGTCATCCTCCGCGGCGAGAACCTCTACGGCGTGACCGAGGTGTGGTTCGGTGACGTTCAGGGCGAACTCGGCGACAGCGACGGCAACCTCCGGGTGCGCGCGACCTCGCCCGCCGCGGACGAAGCCGGCGCGGTCCGGATCACGGTGCGCTCCCCCGCCGGCGAGCAGACCAGCCCCGAGGACCAGACGTTCACCTATCTCGACGACGGGTCGGGTGCGCCGTGAGCGCGGAACGGCCGGCGCCGGAGCGCCCCGAGCCCGCACCCGATGAAACCAGCGTGCTGAAGAACGCGGTCAGCCTTCTCGGCGCGTTCGGTCCTCCGTTGACGCTCGCGACCGCGCTGCTCGTCTACTTCGGCTGGGCGCGCAGCTACGTCCAGGCGCGCGAGCTCGGCATCGACGAGAGCGTGCTCGGCATGTCGACGCAGGACTACGTCCTCCGCAGCGTCGACACGCTCTACGCGCCGATGATCATCCTGGCCGTGCTCGGCCTCGGCTGGCTGCTCGCGCACGAACGCGTGGTCAGGACGATCCAGGTGCGGCCGGACTCCCCCTGGCTGCGTCAGGTGTTCGCCATCCTGCGGCTGTCCTGGTTCGCCCTTCCCCTGTTGGGATTGCTGGCCTGGGCCGGGTGGCCCGGCTGGGGCGAGCTGATCGCGCCGCTGACGTTCGCGGCGGGCGTCGTACTCACCGGGTACGCGGTCGCCGTACGGCGCCGGTTGGCGGTCGCGACCGGCGAAGAGGGCGTGCCCAGGACGCTCGCGCGCTGGCATGGGCCGACGGTCAAGCTGCTGGCGGGCACGGTCGTCGCGGTCGCGCTGTTCTGGGAGCTGTGGCTGTTCGCCGGCGTCGTCGGCCGCGGCCTCGCCGCGCAGGTCGTCGCCACCCTCGACCAACGCACCGGCGTGGTCGTCTACAGCGCGAAGGACCTGCAGATCGCCGCGCCCGGCGTCGCCGTCACGCGCTTCCGCCAGGACGACTCGGCGTACGGCTATCGGTACGAGGGGCTGCGGCTGCTCCAGGCGTCCGGCGGCAAGTACTTCCTGCTGCCCGCCGCATGGTCCAAGGCCGATGGCATCGTGGTCGTTCTGCGTGACACCGACTCGCTGCGGCTCGAGTTCACCCGTTCCTAGCGCTGGCGGACGGCGGCGAGCGCGTCGCGGCAGGTGCGGTACGCCGAGAGCTCCTCCTCGACCGGCGTGAACACCTGCCGGTCGGCCACCTCGGCGATCGACTCGCGCATCCGCCGATCCGCCACCCTGGCGCGGCGCTGCGAGCCAACGCCGGCGAGCAGCCGGCTGATCAGCGCGATCAGCAAGCCGACCACGACGCCGCCGACCAGACCCAGCGTCGGGACGGGGATGCCGTTCCACGCCGGCGGCTCGGGCAGGAACGGCACCCGCAGGAACTCGGCGCCGAACAGGGCGCCCAGCCACAGCCCACCGACCACGGCCACCACGAACACGATCCACTGCAGGATCCGTACGACCGTCCACCACCGGGCGGCCCGCGCCACGCCGAGGTCGGTCCCGACGACGGCCTGGTCGAGCGCGTCGGACAGCCCGGACTCGCGTTCGCGGGCAGCCCTTCGGACGGCGGCGACCCACGGCGGGGTCAGTCCCGTGGTCGCGGAGTCGATCACCCTGCGTACGGCCGTGTCGACGCGGGCCCGCTGGACCGGCGTCGGCTGCGGCAGCGAGGACCGGGTGACGATCTGCTTGGGTGTGGGGTCCTCGACGGAGCGTTCGCGCAGCCCGCGGGTGACCCGCAGGTGCAGCCGGCGCAACGGGTCGGGACGTACCTTGACCAGCCACTTCGTCAGCGGCCAGCCGGTCGCCTGCTTGGCGCGCATCCGGTACGAACGAGCGACCGCGTCCACGACGATCGGCACGCCGGCCGCGTCGGCGAACGCCGTGACGAGCGCGCGGCGGTCGGCCTTCGCGATCTCGGGCACCTTGGCCTCGCCGCACTCGGCGGCCAGCCAGTCCGCGACCTGGATCGCGTCGCCGGCCAGCCGGGCGCTCGCGGCGCGCTTGGCAGCCACGCGTTCGGCGAGCATCGAGCGGAACTCCGCCGTACCCTGCCCGGTCGCCGCTGACGTCTGCAGGATCGGTACGCCGCCGAGGCCGTCGTCCTGCAGCAGGCGCTCCAGGTCGGCGACGCACGCCCGCGCCTGAGCCGGCGTCAGCTGGTCGATCCGGTTGAGAACGAGCGCGACGACGTCGCGGTGGGTGGCGAGCCTGCGGAGGTAGCGCTCGTGCAGGACGTGGTCCGCGTACTTCTGCGGATCGACCACCCACACGAGCATGTCGACGAGCTCCACGAGACGGTCGACCTCGACGCGGTGCTGGGCCTCGGTCGAGTCGTGGTCGGGAAGGTCGAGCAGGACCAGGCCGTGCAACTCGGCGTCCTCGCTCAGGTCGGTGTCGAGGTCGCTGGACCGGCTGAGCTGGTGGCGCTTGGGGATGCCGAGCCAGTCGAGCAGCGGGCCGGCGCCCTCGGCGCCCCAAACGCAGGCGAGCGCGGTCGAGGTGGTCGGCCGACGTACGCCGACGGCGGCGAGCTCGAGGCCGCTGATCGCGTTGAACAGCGAGGACTTGCCGCTGCCCGTCGCGCCGGCGACCGCGATCACGGTGTGGTCGGCGGACAGGCGCATGCGCGTCTCGGCGCGGTCGATCACGGCTCTTGCGTTGTCGACCAGCTGGGCGTCGAGCCGGTTGGTCGCGGCGTCGACGGCCTCGGCGAGCGCGTCGAGGCGACCGGTCGTGTCGGCGGAACGTTCGAGCACCTTGCTCACCGGGCACCCCCGACCTGCTTGGCGGCCTCGCGAAGGTCAGTACCCAGCTCGTCGGTGAGTCCAAGCCCGTCCAGCGCGGCGTCGTACCTGCCGCGTTCGCGATCCATCAGGTGCCGGACGCGGTCGCGCAGGTTGTCGCGGGCCTTGGTGGTCAGGTCGCGTACGGCCTGGTCGCCGAACACGGCCTCGAGGATGCGCTGGGCGAGGATGCTCGTACCGCCGGCGATGCCGGCCTCGGCGCCGGACAGCCCGCCGGTGTGGGCGAACACGACGATCATCAGCACGAGGCCGAGCCCGTTGACGCCGAAGGAGAGGAAGCGCGCGGTCGTGCGCTTGGACTGGCCCTCCTCGCCGACGAGGTCGAGCAGGTAGACCTGCCAGGCGCGGACGGCCTCGGCGGCGCGTTCCTTGAGCTCCGGTGAGGAGGCGGCGAGGTTGTGCGTCTGGCTCAGCAGCGGCCGGCCGGCGGGGTTGGCGCGCCAGGCGGCCTCGACGCGCTCGGCGGCGTGGTCGGCGGCGTCCTGGATGACGGCTTCGAGGCCGTGGCCCAGGGCTTCGGTGAGGTCCTCCCCCGGCTTGGGGCGTCCCCGGATCGCGGCGGCGATGCGGTCGCGGATGCGTCCGATCTGGGCTTCGAGGCTGCGCATGATCTCGCCGGTGCCGACGAACTCCTGCCAGCGCGCGAGCACCTCGCCACGCAGCATCGAGCCGTCCTTGCTGGCGTCGTCGACGACGTCGACAGCCGCGGCGTACCCCTGCCTCGCGTCCTCGCGGAGCTGCTTGACCGCCTCGAGCTGGGCGTCGAGGGCGTCGGCAACCGTAGGGGTGCGTTGGGCGAAGCTGCGTACGGCGCCGTCGAGCGTCTGCCGTACGACCTGCGCCCGCGCCGCGGCGTCACCGGCCAGCTGGCCGAGCCAGGACTTGACCGGCGCGACGGCGACCGGCGGCAGGAGGCCCTGGCGGTCGGTGTCGGACTCGGGAACGGCGAACAGCGGCGACTTGCCGAGGCCGCGCTCGGCGAGCATCTGGGCGAGATGCTTGCGGATGTCGTCCTTGCCCTGCTCGGGAACGCGGTCGAGCACGACGGCGACGGCGGCGGACCGTTCGGCAGCGGCCTTGAGGAAGCCCCAGGGAACCGCGTCGGCGTACCTCGTCGCGGACGTGACGAACAGCCAGAGGTCCGCGGCAGCGAGCAGCTGGGCGGCGAGGTCGCGGTTGGCGGTGACGACGGAGTCGATGTCGGGGGCGTCGAGGATCGCGAGACCCTGGGGAATGGTCTTCTCCGGGACGAGGCGCAGCGAGCCCGGATCGCCCTCGGCGCCGGTGGATCGGGGCAGGTCAGGGAGGATCTCGCCGCTGGAGAACCACTCGGCGTCCTTGGGATTGTGGACGACGACGGGCGACCTGGTGGTGGGTCGGAGGACGCCGGTCTCGGAGACGCGGCGGCCGACGAGCGTGTTGACCAGCGTGGACTTGCCGGCACCGGTCGATCCGCCGACGACCGCGAGCAGCGGGGCCTCGATCCTGGCCAGCCGCGGCAGGGCGTAGTCGCGGATCTGACTCGCCATCTCCCGCTGCAGCCTGCGGGCCTCGTCGACGTCCGGAAGCTGGAGCGGAAGGCGCGCGTTCTCCAGGCACGCGTGCAGTCGCACGAGCGCCTGATAGAGACCGCCGCTCTCCGTCACCGGTGCCTCCGTCACCTTCCGCCGGGCACCATCACGCCCACGCCGTCAGGCGAGGCTATCCAGCCCGATCGCTCTCCGCACGGTTCTGGTAGCGCGTCGCACCCAGGAGATTGTTCGCACGCACGTCCCGAGCCGGTCACGCGGGTCGTACTACGCTTGTCGCCGACCCCTCAACGGTCCCGAGCGCCCGTAGCTCAGTTGGATAGAGCATCGGACTTCTAATCCGGCGGTCGTAGGTTCGAATCCTACCGGGCGCGCTTGCGAACCAGCAGCTCAGAGCCTTGTTGTTACACGCGGTGAGGGACCGACCGAGGCCGGGTCGCAGTGCCTCGCCCAGTTTGCTGATGGGCGAGATCGGCACGCCGGCCTGCTCTATGAGACTGAAGGTTGGCGAGTCGAGAACCCAAGATGGAGCGGGGGCCAATTGGTTGCAGGTGGGCGACCGGCGTCTTGTGTCAACGCAGGCATAAGACTGTGGGTGGTCGACGCTCGCTCGGCAGACGCCAGGCAGTTGTGCCTGGCGGTTCGTCAGCGAGTCAAGAACGGGGTGGGGCCAGGCTGTCGCGCTCGACCAGGTCGGTCGTCGCGCCTGTGACCTGGGTGATCGGGTCGCCCGCGATCGACCGCAGCAGCAGTTCGGCTGTTTTCACGCCCAAACCCTCTATGTCACGCCGAAGCGCGGTCACGGTCGGTCGGACCAGGCGGCAACGGGAGGAGTCGTCCCAGCCGATGACCGAGAGCTGGCCGGGGATGTCGATGCCGGCCGTTCCCAGTCCGAGCACGGCGTTGACCGCCGTCATCGAATCCTCGATCAGGACCGCGGTTGGCGGCTGCGGCGTTTGGAGCATGCGCAGGATCGGCGCGTCCGGCGGCTCGTCGTCCTCGAGGTGAACAGAGAGGTCGGGCTCCAGCCCGTGGCGGCGCATCGTCGCGGCGAACGCCCGGCGCCGGATGTCGGTGTGCAGGTAGGCAGGTCCGATCCCCAGCCGCGCGATCCGCCGGTGCCCTAGGTCCACGAGCCGACCGATCGCCAGGGCGGTGGCCTCGCGGTTGTCGGTGTGGACCGACGAGATCGCGTGGCGGCTGCTGAGGTCTCCGACGACGACGGCAGGCATGCCCAGTTGCTCGAGCACCGGGATCCGCGGGTCACGACGAAGCGGGTTGAGCATGATCACGCCGTCGACTCGGTGCTCGGCCCACCAGCGCTTGTACGTTTCGTTGGCGATCTCGCGGTTCGGTACCGAGTGCAGGGTCAGCAGGACGTCGTGGTCGGCCAGGCACGCCTGCACACCGGAGAGGAACTCGACGAAGAAGTCGGCACCCTCGCCGTGCGGGCGCTCGACGGTCAACATGAGCAGGCCGATCGTGTTGGTCCGCGCGGTGTGCAACGTCCGTGCGGCGCTGCTCGGTCGCCAGCCAAGGCTGTCAGCGACCGCGAGGATCCGGTCGCGGGTCCGCGATCCGACGCCGGGCAGGTCGTTGAGGGCGTACGAAACCGCACTCGTCGACACGTTCGCGCGTCTGGCGATGTCGGCGATCGTCACCCGGCGAGGACGCATGGACGGCGTGACATCCTCTCGATCAGGCACCGATACCGGTGAGGTCGGACAGGGTACTCCAGAGCTGGTTGAGCTGAGCGTCGCTGAGCGCGGCTCCGAACGGCAACAGCGCGAGCACGTCGCCGGTGAAGTAGACGTTCTGGAACCACCGGAAGTATCCGAGATTGACGCGGTTGTCGTGGTTGAACGTGATCTTCGGCGTCGCGGCTGCCGCGGACCCGACGACCTCGCCGTCGACCCAGGTGGTGCGCTGACCACCACCGGCCCAGCGGGCCGTGTAGATGTGCCAGGCCGTGGGATCGATCCCCAACGACAGCGAAGATTCACCCGATTGCTGCCAGGTGCCCGATCCGTCACCCGCGAGCAGCAGGAACTCGGTGAAGTGCCAGCTGAGTAGCCGCTGCATGCTCGCCACAGAGCTGGGCTTGCACACCATCACACAGGTGAACCCGGTGAGCCCGTTGATCGGCGCCACCGCATCCATCCGGCTGGTCGCGAACCGCAGCACTGGCAGTCCACCTGGCCCGTTCAGCACGAGCTGCGGGTAGTCGTCGACGTGGGACGGCAGCTGCGTTCCACCCGGACCGTTCTGGTTCTGCGACGTGACCGTGCCTGCGTGCCGTCCTCGGGGCGACTGGTCGCTCAGCCGCACCACGAACACGTTCGACCCGCCGGCCCAGGAGGAGATCGCGGCCGTGTCGAGGGAATCGTTTGCAAGGAAGGGGAAACCGCGCTGGGCACCGTCGCTCGCACGGTACAGCGTCACCGCGTCGCCGACATACGGGGTATAGAGCCGGTGCGTCGACAGCGCGGTCATGATCGCGGCCGGATCGATGACCGAGTACGCGTCGGTCCGCGTGGAGTAGCCGATCGGCGGCGGGTTGGTGAGGCCGGACGTGTTGGCCGTGG
Source organism: Tenggerimyces flavus (assembly GCF_016907715.1). Lineage (NCBI taxonomy): Bacteria > Bacillati > Actinomycetota > Actinomycetes > Propionibacteriales > Nocardioidaceae > Tenggerimyces > Tenggerimyces flavus. Next base: position 6,565,607 of record NZ_JAFBCM010000001.1, read on the forward strand.
CGATCGCGTACGTGGCCAGGCTCGGCGCGGTGAAGCGGAACGCCGCCGCCCCGTTGAAGCCCGCCGGAATCGTCAGGCTCGTGGGCTGGAAGGTGCCTGCGCTCGAGGTCGGCGTGAGCTGGAGTGCGGCTGCGTGGTAGCCGCGGTAGTCGGCCGTGAACGGTGCCGACTGGCTGCCCGCCGCGCCACGGTCCGGTCCGGTGACCAGATAGTTCTTCGACGGCTCGGCACCGGTGTACTTCTGCAGCACCGCCATCTGCACCGTGTCGCGGCCGTCCCGCCCGGGCTCGATGCCCATCGGGTACTCGGTGAACCACAGCCCGGCCGCCCAGTAGGTCAGGCCGACGCCGTTCTGCTGGCAGAACGCGAGCGTGTTGTCCAGCGTCGCCAGCCAGTTCGGGTCGTCCTTCCCGGTCCCGCACTCGCCGACCTGGCCGCGGAAACCCTTGTCCTGCAGCCAGTTCACGAACCCGGTGAACCGCTGGACACCGATCTGCGTGGTCAGCGGTCCTGGCGGGTTCTTCAGCTGGTCGCCGGCGGCGACCTCCTCGGTCCAGGAGTAGTGGGTACCGGAGGAGTCGCGGTCGAAGTACGTGTGCGCCGAGTAGACGAGGTTGTTCGCGGGGTCGTTCAGGTCGAGGTTGCCGTTTACCGCGACCCAGCTCGCTGCCGACGACCAGTTGTCGCCCTCGGCGTAGATCGTGGTGGCCGGATCGACCTGCCGGATCGCGTTGATCGCCGCCTGAGCGGCGGTCGGCCAGGCCGACGCGTTCGGCATGTTCGACGGCTCGTTCATCAGGTCGTACGCGGCGATCCCGGGATGACCGACGAACGCGGTCGCCAACCGCGACCATACGTTCGCGAAATGCGCGGGTGTGAGGTTGCCGTTCCCCAGCTTGTTCGGTCCCCGTCCACCGTAGTTGTGCATGTCGAGGATCAGGCTCTGCCCATGATCGGCGGCATAGTCGGCCAGTCCGGTGAGAATGCCGAGGTAGTCGGCGGAGAGTGCGCCCAACAACGTGGACTGCATCCGTTCCCAGATGAACGGAATCCGCAATACGACGAGGCCGTTCCCGCGGAGATTGTCGAACTCCGCTGCGGTGGGAACGGCGAAGTCGGTGTTCGGGACACCTGGGATCTTGCCCTGGTTGACCTCCAGCCCGGACACGTTCGCCCCCGCGTAAAAGCCGGTGGGATGGGTCCCCGCTTTGGCCAAACCCGGTCGCAGGGAGAGCATCGCGGCGCCGGTCACGATTCCCGCTGTGCTGAGGAGTTGGCGCCGATCAGGCCGCCAAGGATTCAGTCTCATGGCATCCCTCTTCGTGGTCGTCCGTCCATGGCGGTCATGCGAAGTGGCTGTACCGATCGTTTCGTCTCGGTTACCATCACGAAACAACTTAAACCTTTAAGTGTCAAGGTCGGATTTCCGAGTGAGGTCGCACATGAGTTCGTCCAGGATGAGCAGACGCCAGGTGCTCGGCGGAGGGGTCGCGATGATGGCGACTGCCAGCGGACTCCTCGCCGCCGGCTGCCAGAGCACCGACCGTAAGCCAACCGCGCAGCCGAAGAGCGTCACGCTTCCGTCGTACATCCCCTTCGAGGGAGTGAAACCCGACCTCGCCGGCACCGCGGACATCGCGCCGGGATTCCTCGCCTACCCGGCCAACCCGACCCGCACGATCATGGAACCGCCGATCAAGGGCGGCACCGCCTCGGCCATCGTGCGTCTCTACTCGGCAGCCCCGCCGGGCGCGGATCGCAACAGCTTTTGGAAAGCGCTTGACGGGCGACTCGGAGCGCAGCTGCGCTTCACGATGGTCCCCGACGGCGAGTACGCGCAGAAGTTCGCCGTGACGATGGCGGGCAACGACATTCCCGACTTCGCGCTGATCGACCCGTTGATGCCGCGGCAGCCCGATCTCCTCAAGGCCCGGTTCGCCCCGCTCACCGAGTTCCTGGCCGGCGACGCCATCAAGGAGTACCCGTTCCTCGCCGCCATCCCTACCGACGCCTGGCGAGCCACTGCGGTGAACGGCGAGCTCTACGGCTTGCCGATTCCCCGTGCGGTGACCGGAGCGGCGATGTTCGTCCGCACCGACCTGGTGGCTGAGAAGAAGCTCGACGCGCAGCCGACGAGCTTCGAGGAGTTCCGCGAGCTGTGCAAGGCGCTGACCGACACGCGCAAGAACCGCTGGGCGATGGGCGGACCCAACGAGATACTCGCCTTCGTCCAGGAGATGCTCGGCGTCCCGAACTCGTGGTCGGTCGACGCCGGCGGCACGTTCAAGCCAGTCTGGGACACCGACGAGATGCGCCAGGCCATCGACGCGATCAGCCTGCTGATCAAAGACGGCGTGTTCCACCCGGACTCGTTCACCTCCGACCCTGTGATCCGCAAGACCTGGTTGGGGGCGAGCACGATCGCGATCACCTACGACGGCTACAGCGCCTGGCCAGGTTTCGTCACGACGTACCGGCAGGGCAACCCGACCTTCGCGATCGACGCGATGGTCGCTCCCGGGTACGGCGGCGGCAAGGGCACGCACCGCGGCGGCCCGCCGACGCTCGGCGTAGTCGCGTTGAAGAAGGCGGACAAAGGCCGGATCGCCGACCTACTCCGGCTCGCGAACTGGCTGGCGGCGCCGTTCGGCACCGAGGAGTATCTGTTCCGCCGGTACGGCGTGCCCGGCCAGCACTACACACTGAACGGGAGCGACCCGGTGCGGACGGAGAAGGGGAAGGTCGAGGTCGCGCTGCCGACCGGATACATCACGGACTCGGCCTACGCGCTTTACCTGCCCGGCGAACCTGACGTCGTCCAGGCATGGCACGACTTTCAGAAGCGGGCCGTGGCGGTGCTTGTCAAAGACCCCACCGTCGGGCTGTATTCCGAGACCGCCGGCAGCAAGGGCGGCCGCCTGAGTGAGCAGCTCCAGACCAGGTGGATGGACATCTTCGCCGGCCGCAAGCCCGCCTCGACGTGGCCGGACGCCGTCGCGGCCTGGCACAAGAACGGCGGCGACGACATCGCGCGCGAGTACGAGACCGCCTACGCCGCACTCCACGGCGGTTCGTGAGACCGATGGCAGAAGCCTTGTCGCTCAAGGCGGTCCTGTCCGCGGAGAGCCTGCGGGCGCACCTGCCCGAGCCCGGAACGTGGCGGCCCGTACCGGCGGCCACGGACCGCTCGTTCTGGGACGGCTTCGACGCCACAACCAGGACCGCGCTACTCGACCAGGCAGAGCAACTGTCGGGCGGCGACTGGCCGCAGCTGACTGCCTCGCGGTGGTTGGACTACGCCCGTACAGGCAACCGCGTCCGGTACCAGGACCCGTACAACGACCGCCGGCGGCGGCTCGCGGCCGCAGTGCTCGCGGCCTGCCTCACCGACGACGCACGCTGGCACGACGAGGTCGCCGACGGCGCGTGGCTGCTCTGCGAGGAGTCGTCCTGGTGCTTGCCTGCTCATGACGAGTCGCACGGCACCCGCAACCTGCCGGCGCTGCCCGACGTCGACAACCCGACCCTCGACTTGTTCGCCGCCGAGACCGGTGCGCTCTTGGCCTGGACGCACACAGTGCTGTCCGCTCAGCTCGCCGAACGAGGGCTGGCCGATCGGATCGTCGACGAGGTGCGCACCCGCGTCCTCGTACCGCAACGCACGGTTGACAGCTGGGTCTGGTTCGGCAGGCGCGGCCAGGTGGGCAACTGGAATCCGTGGATCAACTCCAACGTGCTCGCCTGTTCGCTGCTCCTGGACGCCGACCGTGCCGACCTCCTCCAGACGGTGGAGCGCGCGATCGAAGGTCTGGACGTGTTCCTCGGCGGCTATCCCTGCGATGGTGCGTGCGACGAAGGTCACCTGTACTGGTGGCGCGCCGGCGCCTCGCTCTCGGAGTGTCTCGAGCTCCTCCGGACCGCGAGCGACGGCGTCCTGGACGCGTTCGATCTCCCACTGGTACGAGAGATCGGGCGCTACCCACATCGTGTGCACATCGCCGGCGACTGGTACGTCAACGTGGCGGACGGATCCGCGAAGCTCGACGCCGACAACACATGTGCCCACGTGCTGTACCGCTACGGCATCCGCGTCGGCGACGCCGAGATGGTCGCGCACGCCCGCGCGATGCGAGGCTCCGGCCCGGTGGTGGAGCGAAGCATCGGGCTCGGTCGCAGCCTCTTCGCGCTCTCCGACACCCGCTGGCGGGACGAGCCCCTCACCGAGCCGCCGCTGGTCCAGCAGGCCTGGTGGCCGGACACCGAGCTGCTGACCGCCCGTCAGATCGCCGGCAGCACCCGCGGGCTGTTCGTTTCGGTCAAGGGTGGACACAACGGCGAGGACCACAACCACAACGACGTCGGGACTCTCCTCGTTGCGCTCGACGGGCATCCCGTGCTCGTAGACGCCGGCGTCGCGGAGTACACCCACAAGCACTTCAGCCCGGACCGGTACGAGATCTGGTCCCTTCGCAGCGGATACCACAACGTGCCGCTCGTCGATGGGCACGAGCAGCCATCTGGTGGGGAGCACGCCGCACGCGACGTTCGGTGCCGGCTCGACGACAGCGGCGCGCGGATCGACCTCGACCTCGCCGCGGCGTATCCAGTCCATGCGGGCTTGCGGACCTGGTGTCGGACCGTCGAGCTGGAACGAGCAGGCGGTGGCAGGTATGCGCCTCGCAAGGCGCGTTCCACGCATCTGTCGCAACACCACCCGCGCAGGTTTTCGCCGCGGACATGGAGGTCGGGGCACCAGACAGTCGTCGTACGGACGTCATCGGTACCCGGAGCCGTGAGCATTGGCTGGGAGCCGGAGATGTCCGACCTCATGGCCGGAACGATCGTGCGGCGTGCTCGGATCACGGAGCGCGACGGGCTCACGCCAATGTGGCCGCCGAAGAAGGCACCGCACACAAGTTGATCGACCGTGCGCCGTGGTCGCGCATCATGGAAGACCTTCACTGGAAAGAGATACAAGAGATCGCCGCCCACCCGGGCTCATCGTCGCAGCCACTCGCTGCCAATGCAGCCCACAGTCTCGAGCGCGCGATGGTCGCCGGCTTGACCCGCGCTGGCGTTCATGTCGCTGCTCTCCGAGAGATGACTTCGTCCTCGCATCGCACATCCGCGTTTCACTGGCCGAAACACTCGCGAAGACAACATCAAATGCGCGCTTTCTCGACCGGTTCAGTGACATCGCAATGCGATGAAGGCCAATAGCGGACACACTCTCGCTCCAAGGCATATCGACAGATCTGCAGGTCAAGGAACATATCGTGTCCCCGTCGATCACAGACGGTAATGGGGATCACTTCGAGTGACTTTGCTTAAGGCAACCGAACTCCCTATCGTCAGTTGGCCACTGAACTTGGGTCAAAGTCGGTAGGGGGTGCTGCAGTTGCCACGGATTGCCACTGTGCGACAGCTCAGGCTGGATCAGCTCGTTGTAAGCAGGCTACAGGTCAGAACACGGGAGGTCGAAAAGGATCTTGAGGAGCTTGTGGAGAATATACGGGTTCACGGACAGCTCGAGCCAATCGTTGTTGCCCCCATCGAAGGACCTAGTGATGAAGGAGCCGCACAGTATGAGATTGTGGCTGGTCAACGCCGCTTCCTCGCGTTGCAACGGTTGAACCAGCCAACGATTCTTGCCGCAATTTTGGAAGAAAGAGCGGACGAGGCCACCACGCGAGCGCTGTCTATAAGCGAGAACCTAATGCGAAGGGGATTAAGTTCGAAGGATCTCATCGATGCGTGCACCTCCCTCTATCACAAGTATGGCTCTATCAAGGCAGTGAGCGAAGAGTTGGCCTTACCATATAGCAAGGTGAGAGCATACATCAAGTTCGAACGCCTTCGTCCCGAACTTAAGAATCTTATACAAGGTGGCACTCTTGATGTCCGAACGGCGATCCGAATCGAGGATCACTTCGGCGAGAAGGGTGTCGATGAGTCCGAGCTAGAGAACATCGCTAAGACGCTCTCACGGATGACGACGGCGCAACAAATCGATTTCCTTTCGCAAAGCGCACGCAGCCTCGGATCTGGAGTCGCGGAAGTTGCCGGCAAGGGAAAGGTGCTTCGCGTGCGCCCAGGAGGAGTCAAGCAGATTCTAGTTACACTGCGCGAGGAACAATACATGCAGCTCCGCAGTTGGGCGAGTAGGCGAGGTTTTACTCAGGACAGAGCGGCGGCACAAATTCTTGCTGCATTCCTCGGAGGCGCAGTCTCGCCGAATGAGCTGAAAGGCGAAGTAGGCGGCAGCGGCGTTGCAGATGGACAGAAATCCTCAAAGAACTTGAATTCCACTATTGACTGACTGTGGGAGCCTTGGGTCCGTGACTCGTGACGGTTGGCGGGGCTATCAAGCTGGGGTGTTATCTGAATCAGGCACGACAAGGAGCAGCGGGGCGTGACATGCCGCTACTCTATCCGTGGACTCCTGCATGGGCACGGCATTCATCAGGTTGCGCCGGCATCTTACACACCTGGGCAACCTCGCCAACCACCGTTCTTGGACGGTGTCTTGTGTCCGGGAACGCATGCTGACACGCTTGAGCAGACCTGAGGATCGCCCCACGGCGTGACCGTTCCGTCGCCTCCGCTCGACGCATCAACGGCATCACCCTGTCGATCTTGCGCTCCGGTCACGCCGACCAGGCAAGCGCGCCAGGTAGGCCCCGCCGTCAGCTCCTTCGACTTAGAATCCAGGCCCCGGAGGCGATTGTTGCAGCAAAGCTCACCATGCTCCAGTTGAATCGGTCGCCACGACGTCGCAGCCCGCCGAACCTAGCTGCACTTTCCATCAAGTTCGGGATGACCGAGAAGCGCACCCGCGACTACGACCTCGCCGGTGACTGTAGCGACCGTCCGAACGATCGCCTGTATCGGTCGTCGGCCTATATGGATGGCGACGACTGCATCCGGCAGGCGATCGACACGGAGCCGACGGAGGGCGATATCGTGTATCCGCGAGACGCTGGGGGGAAGACCATGTTGCGGAGGCGGATTCGAAGCTTCTGAAGCGGATACGCCGGCCTCACGGATGTGCTGCGGATGTCCGATCCCGAACCACGGCTCGGCAAGACGTTTGGTCCCGCTCAGACAGAACATCCACGTAGAGCGTGACGTAGCGGTCGAGGCAGTGTCGGTGGTCGAACTTCTCCCTAGCTGTCCTTGAGCACCGTATGCGGTCCAGGTCCTCAGTCATGCGGACTGCATCGATCAGATGTTCCAGGTTGTCCGGCGACACGACATAGCCGGTGAGGCCGCGATCTATCAGCTCAGCGGCTGCACCCCGTCCGTAGGAGACAACCGGAACGCCTATTGCCATCGCCTCCACCAAGACATACCCAAATGGCTCCTCCCATTTGACTGGAAAGAGGAGTGCCTGGGCCAATCGAAGCCTCTCGTACAGCGCCGCCCGCTTCAAGTGACCGTGGTAGTAGACGATGCCGCTACCGCGCACGAGCGGTTCGACTACGTTGTGGAAGTAGTCTTCGCAGTGTGGGGGAACCGGGCCGAAGATGTTGAGAGGCATCTCGAGGTGGTGAGCAGCCTCGATGGCGTCTTCCACGCCCTTCGTCGGATCGATCCTGCCGACGAAAGCCAGCGATCCATCGGAATTGCCCTCGGTTGGCGGAAGATTGTCAGTTCGGACGCCGTTCCAGATGACAGGCGTGTTCGCAGGTAGGGCGTCCCAGCCGCGGCGCTGGCTTTCCGACACGCAACAGATGTGAGCCGTGTCCGCTGAAGCCATCACTGATACAGCACGTGCGAGCGCTGACGGGCCAGCTGGCGAGTGTAGTGTGTGGACTACGGGCTTCGGCGCCCACTTGGAGACATACAGAGGCACCGGAGAGAAGGAGTTGTTGTGTACTAGATCGATGGAGGGATCCTCCATAGCGTCGATCACGATTCGGTGGAAGAGCTCGTCCTCGAAGTCCCGCTGATGCGCCACACCAAATCCGGGCATGAACGATAGTCTCGTCGGGTTGAGCACTCGACCGGGGTCGGTGCCAAATGTGCGAACCTCGACGTCGGCGATGCGTGTTCCCTTGCAGCCGTAAACCACAACCTCTATGCCGCGTTCCAATAGCCCCTCAGCCAGGTCGTGGACAAATACCTCAGTACCTCCCGTGAACGGTTCCCGAATCGGATTCCAGAACAATGACAACAATGCGACTCGCATAGGTCACCTCAATTTTGCTGGGTTCGCGACAGTTGCTCGGCCACGCAGCCGTCGCAACAGAAGTTTCGGTCAGGAAGTCGTAGGGTCGACACCGGAAGCAAGATCGCGGCAGGAATGGTACAATCGGGGTCGATCTCCAACTCGTAAAGCGAGCCCGCCGATCGGTTGGTGCGACGGCGGATAGGCTGGTCATCATCTACAGCCAGGTCGCTCCGATCATCGCATGATGGGTAGAGGAAGCTACTCAACTGGTGGAGCTGGATTGGGTTAGCATCGCCATGGCAACGGATAGACTCGCGCCTTCCAAGGACACGTCTGAGGTCCTCGATTGATCCACTCCGCACAGGAGCCGGTCGCTCGCTCGTGAGGATCGCACGGAGGATAGCTTCATGATAGGGGATGAGCACATCCGTGTGGGGATAACGTGCACCTCTTTGGTGACTGCCCAAGCGAAATGCGCGCGCGGAAGAGGAGATCCTCGAACTCCCACTGCGCTAAATACGCAGCGTCGTCTCGAGAGGGTCCAGATTCCGTCGCTGTCACCGCTAGACCTTGTGAACGTGTGCGGCCCGGAGATGAGATGTCAGAGGTGGCGGGCCGAAGGGCTCATCCAACGCATCGAGCACACCTACACCTGGATCCTCACCCCACACGGCCATCGCTTCGCCTCCTCTACACCAAGCTCCACGACCACGGTGCGATGTGCTCTTGCTCAGCGATCGCACGCGCCAACGGCGACGCGATTCGCCAGATGCGATCCATCCGCAGTGCCGCCACGAGGCATCACTGACACTCGTCACCCTGTGGGGTACGCAACGACCATCGGAATCCACCACCGCACATGCCCCGACCAGGCAAAGCCAGAAACTGGGCATCGACTGAGTTCATAGGTACGCATCCCACGGTATCCGGGACAGGCCTTCGGGCACTGGCTATGTCCCGTCACGGTCCGTGGACCGGGTGCATACAGACGCGAGTGCAGATATCCGATGGCTCCGGACAGCAGCGCCGCGGGCCTCGTAGATCAACAGCAGCGCTTGCCTTCGTTCGACGGACTTCATCCACCCGATGTCGGCGTGTGCCCTTATGAACGCGAGTCTGACATCGGGCGGAACGACCAACGCCGACGGCTCACGTTCGGGCTCAAGCCAACCTTCGACGGTACTTCCGACCGGGCAACTTGACGGCACGACGACGGCCGACACATCGCCGCTCCTGAAGGCGAGAGCACGTCGTCTCCCATCTCCGAGGTCGAGTCGCACGCGCATCGCTCGGCGTTCCCCGAGCAGGGTTGCCGGCACTCCAACCACCATCAAGCCGCCGTGCCCGAAAACCTCTCCACGGATACGATGCCGCGCCGGCACACCCTCCGAACCGACGTTGTTCCTAGTGGCGAGCACCGCTGAGCTCCTCACCGGCGAATTCGTAGTACCACAACGACCGATAGTTCGCCCAGGTCTGCGGACGCAGCGGCAAGTCGCGGAACATCTGCTCCAGTTGCCGGCGCGCTTGGAGATAGAACTCCAGCTGGTCCGATCCGCGCGTACCGAAGCTTTCCATGAACTTGTTGTGCGCCTGGAAGACCTGAAAATCCGGAAACTTCGTAACGACCTGACTGAGCTCGAAGAGGGCTTCCCGCACGACGTCGATCGGCTCCAGCCCCACAATATAGGTGAACGTGGCCTGGAACCCGCGATCCCGCGCCGCCACGAGGATGCGCGGCACTTCCTCTGGCCGGAGGCTTGCCTTCGAGTGCTTGAGAATGGCGCTCCGGTTCGTGAAGCATTCCAGAGTCATCACGAGAAAGAACGGCGCAACCTCCTCCGCGATCCGATCCATACCCGCCTCGGTCCTGATGACCGAGCTCAGCATGCCCAGCTGAGCTTTGCCACCATGCTTGGCGAGCGCCTCCCGTACCATCGCCAGATGATCGATGGCGGGCTCCTCCCAGTGGAAGCAGCCCGTCACGACGTTGACCTCGTCGAGCCCGCTCATGTCGGACCAGCTCTGCTCGGCCTCGATGATGCTGAAGCACTGATCGAGGTCGTCGAGAACCGCGAGCCGCGGGTCGGACGCACCCTCCAGCGTGTTGGGACAGAACACACAACCGGTGCACTGGCTGCGAGCGTTGGAGTTCAGCACCAACACGCGGCAGTGGTTGCGGAAGTATCCCCAGAGAGCGTCGTCGTGCTCTACCTCTTCGAGGTCGGCGATCAGTTGGTTGTCGAAGAACAGCTGGTCGCCTCTTACCAAGAACGGTGAATTTGCCCTTGCCAACGGCAGCCCCTGGCGCAGTGGCTCCTCAGGGCGGCTTCTTAGGTGCATCAGCATACGCGCCCGCGGGAACCCCGGGTCCGATCGTGCCCCGAACACGTTCAGCGCGATCATAAGTACGTCGTCGAAACAAACGCCATACCGCTTGGCCAGCTCGTGCGCGTCGTACCAGTTCAACACCGACACCGCCAAGCCTCCCTCCGAATCAGCTCTCGCTACTAGGATGAAAAACGCCGTCCGATGGTCTCGGTGTTTCCTTGTCACCTGGCCGATCGGGCCGTTGTACGCCCCGTCAAGCTGCCGTAGCATTTCGCGCATGTCACTCAAGGCCCTGATTAGTACGGCCGGCTTCGGCAGTCGACTCTTCCCGGTCGGGATCGCGATCAGCAAGGGAATGCTACCCGTGTGCAACCGCCCGATCGTGCACTACTTGGTCACCGAGCTGATCGATGCCGGCATTCGTGAGATCGCCTTCGTAGCAAGGCCACGCGACGACCAGATCCGCCGATACTTCGAAGAAGACGAGCACACCAAACGCTACTTCCAGGAGGCCGGCTGGTCGGCCAAGTATACCCCGTTAGCCGATTGGTACGACCTGATCAACCAGGTCACGTTCACGTGGATCGAGCAGCCACCCGGCGCGTACGGAACCGCGATCCCCGCCCTGCTCGCACGCCGCTGGATCGGAGACTCCGACTGGATCTACTTGTCGGCCGACGACCTCGTCCTCCGGCAGGACGACGGCAGTGACCTGCGGGACCTTATCCGTGCCAGGGAGTTCGTCGGATGTCCCGCCGCACTTCAGGTCGTCGAGGTTTCGTGCGAGCGACTCCGGCACTGCGGCGTCGTCGTACCGCGACGAGATCCTGATGGCCACGAATACGTCGCCGATGCCATCGAGAAGCCGAAGGTCGAGGACGCCGCCTCCAACCTCGCGTCCATCTCTCGCTTCGTTCTCCCACCCGATGTCTTCGAGGTATTGGAAGCGCTTGGCCCAAATCCCGCCTCGGGCGAGTACGTCGCGCTCGATGCGATCGCTCAGTACGCCAAGGTCAAACCTGTGCTGATCCACCGGGCCGCCGGAGAGCACTACGACTGTGGCCGAGTCGACGGTTGGATACGGGCTAACCTGACCGTAGGCCGACGCGACGGCCTGCTCCAGCCCACCGAAGCTGAGCTGAACGACGTCGCGCGTCACGACGCGAGTATGCGCAGGCGCTCCGAGCTCTCCGCCTCGATGCGACGCCGCAGGCGATAGAGGTGACACTTGACGGCGTACTCCGTGGAACCAGTGAGGGCGGCGATCCGGCGCAGGCTCAGACCGAAACCGTAGTAGAGATCGACCAGCATCTTGTCCCGCTCACCGAGAAGGCCTTGGACTTCTCGGCTGACCGTCTCACGATGAAGGTTGCCGAGCGCTTCCTCTTCGGCTGAGACTAAAACCCGCACATAACTGTCGTGGAGTGATGACGGCCACTCCCTTCTGGCGCGAATCGCCATCAGGTGCGTCGTACGCACGATGGCCTTCAGCCAGGCCTCGACCGCTCCTGTTCCCTTGAACTGATCCGCCCGTCCGATCGCCACGGCGATCGCGTCTTGTACCAGGTCTTCCGCTCCGTATCGATCCTTGCACAGGCTATAGGCATACCTAAGCATGCGCCGGTAGATATCCTCACGAGCGATTGTCTCGGCAACGATCATCCTCGGGTTCAGCATCATCCTGACCTCGTGATCTGTGGGATTTGTTTCACTCATGACTACCGTCGAGGCAGGAGCGCATATACGTCCTTTCGTGCGCTGAATCCTGCCCCTCCGGTCACGCCGACCGCGGTTCTGGACGATGCAAGCGCAAACGGCTCGGCCATAAGGGCCGTCATTCGAAGGCGGCGATCGAAGACCTAAGCTCCGCCACGATGCGTTCCTGCTGCTCCGCACTCATGCCAGGAAAGAGCGGCAGGGAAAGCACCTCGCCGGCGAGCCGCTCGCTGACCGGGTACTGGCCCGCCCGGCTCATGCTTTCGTTGAACGGTTTCTGCAAGTGAATGGGAATCGGGTAGTGCACGCCTGCTTGGACACCACGATTACGCAGGCGCGCGAGCACATCGTCTCGGTGCCGTACCCGTACGACGTAGAGGTGCCAGACAGGAACGTTCCCCGGCAATACATACGGCCTGCCTACGCCGTCGATTTCGAGCAGCTCGTCGTAGCGGGCGGCAAGCCTGCGGCGTTCATCGTTCCAACAATCGAGCCGGCGAAGCTTCGCTCGCAGGACAACCGCCTGGATCTCGTCCAATCGCGAGTTCGTCCCTATCACGTCATGGACGTACTTCTCCCGCGATCCATGGTTGCGCAGGCTGCGGACCTGGCTCGCGATCTCCGCGGAGCTCGTGAGCACAGCTCCGCCGTCGCCGAGCGCACCCAGGTTCTTGGACACGTGGAAGCTCGTCGCGGCAACCTGGCCAACGGATCCGGCGCGCATGCCGAACCGGCTGGCGCCTTGCGCCTGCGCGGCGTCCTCGACCATCAGCACGTCGCGTTCCCGCAGATATGGTCGTAGCTCGTCCAGCGGCCAGGTCTGTCCGTAGAGATGCACAGGCAGGATGGCCCGTGCACCCTGCTCGACGCGGGAGGCGACCTGCTTTGGGTCGGCCAGCGCAGTCTGCTCGTCGACATCGACGAACACCGGCGTGGCACCGGCACGAACAACAGCGGAAGCGCTGGCGAAGAAGGAGTTCGCGGGTACGACCACGCGATCGCCGACAGCGACGCCAACCGCGCGCAACGCGAACTCCAACGCATCGGATCCGCTGTTCACCGTCACGCAGTAACGCACGCCGCAGTAGCAGGCGAACTCCTCCTCGAACGCCGCGACCTCATCACCCAAGATAAATCTGCCGCTCTTGAGCACGCGATCCCAACCCTGCCTGACCTCGTCCTCGATCTCCGCCAGCTGAGGCCCGGGATCCATCAGCGGAATTTCTTCCGTCATCTGTCATCCACCGCGCTAGTGGTGCATGAACTGCCCCGACGGCGCCCGGAGCGCGTGTGCTATGTGTCCACTGGCTTGCCGCGCTAGCTCGGTCACGGCCGGACGCATAAACATCTCGAAGTGATCACCGGGCACTCCTTGCACGTGCAGCTTACCGAGGACGCGTTCCCGCCAGCCGGCCGCGTCATTCCGGCCGGCCGCCTCACCTGGAACGAACAGGACGACCGATCCGGCATAGGGTTTCGGTTCGTACCGCGCGAAGGCACGCTCCGACGCCTCGTGTATGCGCAAGTGCCTGCGAACGAAGTCGACCGATACCGCGGGCGGTGCGATCTTGAGTTGCTTCCATCCGTCCAAGATGTACTCAAGTTGATCGTTCTGGTCGAGCGCGGCGAACTCCTTGAGTGTGACGGGGACGTCCTCCTCTGCGAAGAAGCCGTAGAGAAGTTCTGTCGGGGACGACGGCGTTCGCTTGCGTCTCGGCGGCGCGGCGTCGAACAGGATCACGAGCGGCACCTGAACGTCCCGTTCGGCCAGGGCGGTCGCCATCTCGAGCGCGATCAGTCCACCAGAGCAGTAACCACCCAGCAGGTACGTCCCACCCGGCGCGACCGCTACCAGATCGTCGGCATACCTGACCGCCAGCGACTGGATATCGTCGATAGGAAGCGAGTCGTCGTAGAGACCCGGCGGCTGGAACGCGTAAACCGCCCGTTCCGGCGCGAGCAGCTGCACGAAGTCGAATCCCCAGGTGATGTCGCCGGAGATGTCGTGCACGAGGAAGAGCGGCGGCGTCATTGCCGCCGAGGCGCGCAATGGCAAGGCAGTCGACCCCGACGGGAGCTTCGTCTCCTCACGGAGTACCGCCGCGAATTCCTCGATGGTCGGATAGTGAAAGTAGAGATAGAGCGGGAGCGTACGGCTGAAGGTCTCGCTGACGGCCTGGGTGACCTGGAGCAGCAGGATCGAGTTGCCGCCGATCAGGAAGAAGTTGTCTTCGACAGACACGTCGCGCATGCCGAGCACGTCCCGCCAGATGATCGAAAGTGCCACCTCGAACGGGTCCCGCGGTCCAACGAACATGGTGTCCTCCAATGGTGTTCAGACCGGGCCATCGACCTGGCGCGACGTCCAGAGCCCGACCGCGAACCGCGCGGCTGCCTCAAGGTCGGCGAATACCGGATGATCCTCGGACACCGAGGCGAGTTGCTCGTGACCTCGGCCGGTCAGCACCAGACCGGATCGCAGGTCAGCGGCCCGACCGGCCATCAAGTCGGTCAGCGCGTCACCGACGAGAAAGCAGTCCGCCGGCTTCAACGCGAGCGCGGAAAGCGCCTCCTCGATCATTCCGGATGCGGGCTTCCGGCACGGACACCTGTCCCGCGGTGCGTGTGGGCAAAGGAAGCTGGCCGCCACATCGACGCCACGGCGCATCAGCATCCCGAGCAGTCGGGTGTGCAGCCGCATGGCGCCGACCTCGCTCAACAATCCGTGCCCGACAGCGGCCTGGTTCGACACGATGACGATCAGCGCGCCGAACGCCCTGGCGAGTCGCAAGGCACCAACCGCGCCCGGAAGGAGCCGCAGGTGACGCGGGCGCAAGATGTAGCCCCGCCGGTTCTCTACGATCACGCCATCGCGGTCGCAGACCAGTGCGTGCTTCGCGCCGCTACGGCTCGCGGTTTCGGATATCGACGCAAGCGGTCCAGGTCGGTCGACTGGCGCATGCCAGGTCGTACGACCCACGCGATGGCTGGCCTGAGAGGCACGGTGATCTCGCATCACCCAGGAGATGCTTCCAAACGCCTTCCGGTCGCATCTCTTCTACGATGAGAAGCATGTCGGACCTAGCGATAGTGATCCGCGGCGCTGCGGAGAACACGCTCCGTGACGTCGATGTCTCCTTCGGTAGGGGCGTGACGGCCGTCGTCGGAGTGTCGGGCTCGGGCAAGTCCTCACTGGTTTTCGACACGCTCTTCCACGAGGCCCGGCGACGCTTTCTAGAGACGTTGTCGCTCAGCTCACCGTGGTCCCATCTGCGTCCCGCGCTGGTACGGGCGATCGACGGGCTCGGACCGGCTGTGGCCGTCGCGCAGAACGTCGTCAACCACAACCCCAACTCCACCGTCGCCACCGCGACGGGCATCCACCCGTTCCTCCGGGTGCTGTACGCATCGTTCGCGGTTCGTACCTGTCCGCGCTGTGGTGCGGAGCCAGGGTTCGTCGCCAGCGGCCGCGAGCAGCAGCTCAGCTGGCTGCGGCACTTCGCGGGAACCAGCGACAACGGCTTCGAGGTCGTCGTTCCACTGGTCAGGAAGGCCGAAGGCAGCCATCAGCGCCTGCTCGAGCTCCTCGTCGAGGAGTTCGGCGCCGAGGCGGTCGAGGTCGACGGAAACGTCTGGCGGCGTCAGCGATCGAAGGCCCTGCGCGCGGACGTACCGCACGACATCATGCTCAACCTGGCGTCCGTCACCCCGGCTACCGGTGCCGACGAGCTCCGCAGGATCCTCGATACCGGGCGAGAGCTCGGCAGCTCTCAGCTCGTGCTCAGACGCCCGAACGGTGAGGCGCACCAGCTCTCCCGGATCCCTTTGTGCCCGGCGTGCGGCGACCGGCTTCCGACCCTCCGCCCCACGGATTTCCGCACCGGGGACGTCCGCGGCTTCCGGCTCGGAGGCCTGACTCTCCAGGAGTACCTGGAGTTGTCCGTCTCGGAGGCGATGGCCGCCCTCTCCGGCTTCGAGGTGCCATCGGCGGCGGCCCGCCCCCTGGAAGACGTACGGGTCCGGCTCGCCGCGCTGGCGGCCGTGGAGCTCGGCTACCTGCCACTGGATCGGACGACCCCCACCCTGTCGCGCGGTGAGGCCCAGCGGCTTCGGCTGGCAGTGCTCCTGGCAACCCCGGTGGAGGACCTGCTGCACGTCCTCGACGAGCCAACGATCGGCCTGTCCGCGGAGCAGGTGGAGCGCCTGCTCCGGCAGTTCGGCAGGCTCCGCGGTCCTGTGGTGATGGTTGAGCACGACCGATGGGCGGTGGCACAAGCCGATCAGGTGGTAGAGCTCGGACCAGGTGGCGGTAGGAACGGCGGCGCCGTCACGTTCCGCGGAAGTCCTGCGGAGCTGTGGCAGTCGGACACGGTCACCGGTCAGTGGTTCTCCGGGCGAGCCACCGCGCCGGCTCCACCTCGGCCGGCCTTCGGGGACGACCTCGGACTGCTGACCGTCCGCGGAGCCAGTGCCAACAACCTGCGTGGCTTCGACTGTGCGATCCCCGTCGGTCGACTGACCGTCGTCACCGGGCCCTCAGGGGCGGGTAAGTCCACGTTCGCCCGCAACGTCGTGGTCGGTTCGCTCGAGGCCGGCGAGGCACGCGGATGCACCCAGCTGGAGGGACCCGGACTCCGGGCGATCACGGTCGACCAGAGCCCGATCGGTCGCAACCCCCGTTCCAATCCGGCAACGTACACCGGGCTGGCGAGCCATGTCCGCAACCGCTTCGCGAAGTCCACCGGGCTGCCGGCGTCGGCGTTCTCGTTCAACCGATCCGACGGCGCCTGTCCCACCTGCTCAGGCATGGGTGCGGTCGAGCTCGAGCTGCCACACCTGCCCTCCGAATGGTTGACCTGTGAGACCTGCGACGGTCAGCGGTTCGGTCGTGATGTGCTCGAAGCTCGGATACCGCTGGCCGACGGCAAGCACTACGCGATCGCCGAGCTGTACGACAGCACGATCGAACGCGCCTTCGAGCTCCTGTCCGACGACAAGAAGTCCGCGCAGATCCTGACGCATCTCATCGACATCGGCCTGGGATATCTCACCCTCGGCCAGCCGTCACCGACGCTCTCCGGCGGTGAGGCCCAACGGGTCAAGCTCACCAAATGGCTGACCCGCGTGCGCGCCCGCGACCTGATCCTGCTCGACGAGCCGACGACGGGGTTGCATCCGGCCGACCTGTCCCGCCTCACCGACATCCTTCACCGGTTGGTCCACCGCGGCTGCACGGTCCTGGTGGTCGAGCACCATCCGGACATCGTCGAGGTCGCGGACTGGGTGATTCGCCTTGGACCAGGTGGCGGACCCGAAGGTGGCCGGCTGCTCGGCGCCGGCACGGCGGGGTCCGTCCGGCAGCCGGTCAAACAGCCACGGCCTCGCGAACGACCCCGGCGACGGCCTCGCTCCTCGCCGGCGATCAGTGTCGTGGACGCCACGGCCAACAACCTGGACCATGTGACGGTCACGTTCCCGAAGAACGCGATCACTGCGATCGTGGGCCGCTCGGGTTCCGGCAAGTCGTCCTTGCTCACCGATGTGCTCGCAGCGGAAGCGAGCAGGCGGCTGCTGGAGTGCCTTTCGATGTACGAAAGGCAGTCGGTGAAGGAAGGGCCGGAGGCCGCGGTGGCCTCTGTCGAGGGACTCGGCCCAACGGTGACGATCGAGCCGGATCGCAACCTCTGGAACCCACGCCGTACCGTCGGCACCGCAACCGACGTCAGCTTCCACGTCGGCGTGTTGCTCGCGTATGCCGGTACGGGCGGCGACGGGACGTTCCTGCCGAACCACTTCTCGCCGCAGTCCTACCGCGCCGCCTGCTTGACCTGTGGCGGAATGGGAACGGTTCCAGAGCCTCGTCCCGAGCGACTCATCGTCAATCCGGCGGCGCCACTGTGCAAGGGCGCGATGTACTCGCCGGGATTCTTCCCGCACACGTACATGTCCAAGCCGGAGAACGGCGGCTACTGGATGATCCAGGGCCTGGGTCAGCGCTACGGGTTCGACCCGTTCGAGACTCCTTGGGAGCAGATGACCGAATCCGCCCGGCAGGCCTTCCTGTTCGGCGAGCCCGGCGCGAAGGGATCGATACCCGACAAGTCCCGCTGGGTCGGGTTCTTCCCGGTCGTCGACGGCTGGGACCAAGGCGGTCTCTATCTCGACCATCTGATCTGCCCGGCCTGCGAAGGTGGCCGGCTGCGGCCGGAGTTCCTCGCCGTACGGTTGGCTGGAGCCAACCGCCACGACCTCCACCGGTGGCCGCTGGTCCGGGTCGCGGACGTGCTGGACGCCGTGCGGATCCCGGGCAACACGCCCAGCTGGGTTGCGACGTCCAGGACGGTTGTCCTTCGCCGCTTGCGTTTTCTGGCCGGCGTCGGACTGGGCTACCTCCACCTCGACAGAGGGTCGGCGACGCTCTCGGCCGGTGAGGCCCAACGCATCAAGCTCGCCTCGCTGCTCGGTGCCGACCTGTCCGGAATGACTGTGCTCCTCGACGAGCCCACTCGCGGCCTGCATCCGCGAGAGGTGGACGGCCTGGCCGACTCGCTGTGCCGGCTTCGGGACGCCGGCAACACGATCGTTCTGGTCGACCACGATCCCGTGTTGGTCTCCCGGGCCGACCAGACGGTGGTGCTGGGGCCGGCCGCCGGTCGCGACGGAGGCCGCGTGTTGCAGCCTGCCTCGGAGAACGCGCGGGCTCTCGTACCCACGCGCCGGCCCACCGAGCGAACGTCGCCGCGCCGTACGCCAACCGGATGGATGACCGTGCGGAGCCCGAGCGAGAACAACCTTACGGGTGCCGACATCGGCATCGCCTTGGGCGTGTTCGCCGGGATCTGTGGTGTGTCCGGCTCCGGGAAATCCACGCTCGGTATCGACATCATCGCCAGAGCTCTGGCACCTTCGGTGCTGACTACGTCGGTGGCAATGGAACGCGTGCAGCCGGGAGCACATGACGGCATCGTCGGGGCTCCAACGAGAACGGTCTACTCGGATCAGAGCAGATCCGGCATCCAGTCACCTGGGCAGCACCTCGGAGTCTTGGCGGCACTGCGTCGTGCGTACGCGGCGACGGTGGACGCGGCAGAGCTGGAGCTGACGGAGAAAGACCTCACGCCACGGTGCGACGCCTGCCATGGTCGCGGATTCATCAAGCAGGACATGGGATTCCTCCCTTCTATTACCAGTCCGTGCGACGTGTGCGAAGCCACGGGCTACCACTACGAAGCCCGTCGGCTCGTGGTTCGCGGGCACAGCTTGCCCGCGCTCGAGTCGAGGACCCTGGCCGAGGTGCTCGAACTGTGGCTCGACGTCACGGGCGTCGCCCGACCGCTCGAGGTCGCCTGCTCGCTGGGGTTGGGTTACCTACGGCTCGGCCAGCCGAGCCACAGCTTGTCGGGCGGCGAGGCGCAACGGCTGAAGCTCACCCGCGAGCTCCGCAAGAAGAACAGCAAACCCACCCTGTTCATTCTCGACGAGCCGACTGTAGGGCTCCATCCTCGGGACGTCGCCAGCCTGCGGACGGCGCTGGAAGAGCTCGTCGACACCGGTCATAGTGTTCTCGTCATCGAGCACGAGCCGAGCCTGCTCGCGGCATGCGACTGGCTCCTGGAGCTCGGACCGGGCGCAGGACCGGAAGGCGGGCAGGTGGTCGCCACCGGAACACCCGAGCAGCTCGCGAAGGCGCACACCCCGACCGCTCCCTACCTCGCCGAGGTGCTGCCGTGACCGATCCCCTTGCCCTACTGTTGTGTGAGCGCTCAGCCGCCCTGAGATATCGCGTGCTGGCCGAGCTCATGGACGTTCCGCCAGACGATCCCGAGCTGCACGACCTTGGCCGGCAACGAGAGGTAGAGGCGGCCGAGCTGGACGCCGGCTCCGCAACGGGCGTCAAGGAGCTCAGCTGGGCCCTTTGCCGATACTCCTACCAGGGCGTCGACCGATCCCATTGGGAGGTCGCCGCGATCGCCGAGCGGGTTTTCGACAGCCAGGCGGCAGATGGCTCGTTCCCGCTGAACCTGTTCAGGCGTGGACGGCGGGAAAGCGTCTACTCAATGGCCCCGCTTCAGGTTGCCTTGCCGCTACGAGGCCTCGCGGCCGCCGGCTACGCGACCGACGCGCGTGCGGAGCGGGCGTACGACTGGCTGCTCAGCCATCAACTCGACGACGGTGCCTGGCCGATGGGTATGGCGCACGGCCAGCCAGGCTTCATCGCCGGCTATCGCAAGCTGCCGGGCTCCAAGGGCTGCCGTGCAACGACCGAAGGCGTCCTGGCCTGCCTCGTGCTACACCCCGACCGGTCGCGTGCACCGTACACGCGCGCCGCGCTGGACCGCCTCCTGCAGCGAGAGACCAGGGACGAATGGGCATTGGGCACCGAGGTGGCGCGGCTCACGGGACGAGAACCGGCAGCCGGCTTCGTCACGTTCTATGCGCGGTTCGACCTCGCCTTCCTGCTCGACCTCGCCTCGCGTGCGGGCGCATCGCTCGATGACGCGAGGGTCGCGGATCTGGTCGAGTTCCTGATGGACCGCCGCGGCCAGTTCGGGCTCTGGGAGCATCCGGCATATCCGGAGCTGAGCCGCTGGCTCACGTTCGACATCTTGTCGAGCCTGCGCCGCCTGCGATCCGGGGCCTGGTCCGGCCTCGCCCCCCGCGTGCCGTTCCGTGCCTACCCGACCCACCACCGACGGTTCTAGCCGTACGCGGCCAGACGTCGGCCGCGGCGGGTCCGGCTGCCACCAATCCACGGGACACTCTAACCCGCGGCCCGGATCAGGAACGCGAGATGGCGTTCGAACGGCGGCGAGAGCACGCGCGCGACCGGGCCGGTCACTTCCGCCGTGCCGATGAGCGTGCCGGCCGCGTCGTCGTACCAGCTCAGCTCGCACCGACCATACGGCAGTCCGGAGACTTCGAGCTCCACCGGATCGCACGCCGGCCCGGTCGCCGTGAGGAGATCCGGTCGCAGTCTTCGCGTAGTCACGGACAGGTGGTCGATGGCCTCGTCAACCGCCGCGCATGCCCGGTCGACGGCGTTTCCGTTCCTGAGCAGCAGGCTGATGCCTCGACGGCACGAGTAGTTGTACGGATCGATCGCCTGGTCGGCCGCCTGGAGGCCGGCTCGCCAACAGTCCACCGCATGCAACCGAAGATCCAGGTTGCCGGGCCGGGTCGGGCCTGCCGCCAGGGCACGTTCGATGTCCGCGGCGAGATCCGCGCGCCGGGTGTCGCGAAGCAGCCAGCCGACCATCCGGTCCCGCGTGGCGGACGCGAACGCGAACACCGAGTCCGAACCAACCTTCAGATCCGTGGCCAGGTTGCGCACCGCGCCACGACCCGGTGCCAACGCCCAGATCCGTTGGAGACCTCGCAGGTCGACCAGTTCCGCAGAGGTTGGCGTCCATCGAAGTCGAGACAGCGGCACCCGTCGGCGAGCGCTGAAACCCTCGTCGTTGACAGGGATATGGAGACCCGACCCAGCACCGCCAGAGGCGTAGTGGGCCCACCGTAGGTTGTGCAGCAGCTCGGCGCGGAAGGCCTGATCCGGCCTGGGCAGTCCCGGGTCGTAGAATTGCCCGATGATTCCCGACTCCGTGTCCTGCACCGGTCGGAGGTCAGGCAGGCGGTCGAGGCAGTAGGCGATCGCGTTGCCCACATGCAGTGCGCCGTCGATTCGGTTGACCGGGAACTCGATGGACTCCGCGTACGGATGAAACGCCACGAAGTCGAGCTCCGCGAGGCCGAGGAGCCAGTCTGGCGGGATCGGATTCACCGAGCTCGCTGTCACCAGCCGGGTGGCGCCGATCCGCCGGTCCTCGGCGCGCACGCGCTCGGTCAGGCGTGCGACAAAGGATGCCAGCTCACCGAAGCCCACCTGGTAGAGGTTCTCGCACTGGTTCACCACCTCCCACCCCAGCAGGGCGGGCGAATCCTCGAACGCCGCAACCACCTCGCGGCAGCGCCGTACCAACAGCTCCATCGCCGCAGGACTTGTGAGGACGTCCGTCGGTGTCGCACAGGTCCCGTTGAAGACCGTGAGACCGAGGTCGAACCGGGACCGCGGCTCGTAGATGTCGGTCAGGTGCGACGGGCTGAACAGGACGACCAGAACCCGGAGCCCGAACCGTTCTGCCGCCGTCCGGAGCGCGCGGAGCCCTTCGGCATCAACCTCCCCCGCCTCGTGGAAGTCGGACCAGATCCTGACCGTGGTCACGCCTGCGTCGGCGAGTCTCCGCATCCCGTCACCGGTGAGCCCTTCCACCTTCGGGGCCGCGAACCCGCAGACGCTGAACGGTTCGTCGCCGGCGGCAAGATAGCTCGAGCCGGACGGGGCGCGGACGGCGCTGTCGCTGAGAATCCCGGCACTCTTCATGTGTCGCTCTCCGATTCGATCCAAACCGAAGATGCCATGCGGGCACCGGCCGTCGCGTGACGCCTTTCGGCTTCGGCGCATCCAAGGTTTGCGAGGTGGAGGTGGCAGCCATGGCAAGACGTGTCGTAGTCATCGGGGCAGGCCCAGCCGGCCTGGCGGCAGCGGATGTGCTGGCGTCCGCCGGTTATGTGACAACAGTGATCGAAGCCGGAGACCGGCCCGGCGGACTGTCGGCGACCGAACGGGTCGGCGACTTCGCCTTCGACTACGGCGGGCATCGCCTGATCAGCCGTAACCAACGGATCGTCGACTTCGCCGAGGACCTCATCGGCGACGACCTGATTCGTGGCACGCGAGTCTCCCGGCTGCTCTTCAAAGGCCGGTTCTGGTCGCAGCCGTTGGAGATGGCCGATGCGATGCGCGGACTCACGCCCGGCATGGCGGCGCGGGCGTTCCTGGGCTACCTGGCCGCCGGCCGGTACCGGCTGAGGAACGGCAACCACCAACAGGCCAGCTTCGAGGACTGGGTGGTTGCTCGGTTCGGTCGCCCGCTCTACAGCATGTTCTTCGGTCCGTACACCGCCAAGGTCTGGGGCGTCGACCCCTCGCGGATCGCGGCCGCTTGGGCTCCGCGCCGGATCATGGTCGGCGGGCTCGCCAGCCTGATCAAGTCGGTGCTCGTTTCCGACCAGCATCGGCCCGGTACAACCGTCCGGCGCTTTCTCTACCCACGGCTGGGCGTCGGCCAGCTGTACGAAGCGCTCGAGCAGCGATGCATCGCGGCGGGGACGGAGTTCCGCTACGGTCTCGTCGCGGACTCGGTCGAGCTGCGCACCGACGAGGTCGTCGTCGGTACGAAGCCTGCCTGCGACTCGAGCGCACCGGCGGAGCCGATGGAGGTCGCGGCCGACGCCGTGATCAGCACCGCCCCGTTGCCCAACCTCGTACACGCCCTTCGCCCCGCCCCGCCGGCAGAGGTACTTTCCGCCGCCGGCCAACTGCACTATCGAGGGATCGTCTTCGTGTTCGTCCTGCTCGACCGATCGGTCGCCCTCGGCTGGGACGCACTCTACGTACCCGAGCCCGACTATCTCTTCTTCCGCGTCGAGGAACCAAGCTTGTGGAGCAGTGCACTGGTGCCAGAAGGCAAGACATCGCTCTGCTTCGAGATCGCCGCTTCGCCGGGTGACCGAACCTGGGAGGCCGACGATGAGGAGCTGGTCGACAGGTGTCTCGAGGACTTCGCCCGGATCGGTTTCGTCATCTCCGTCCGGGAGGTCATCGCGGCGAAGGTCGCAAGACAGCCGCATGTCTACCCGATGCAGCTGGTGGAGACCGAGGTGCAACGAATACGCTGCCTGAACTGGATCGACGAGCTGTCGCCCCGGGTCCAAAGTGTCGGCAGGCAAGGCGCGTTCGCCTATCTCGACATGGACAACTCCATCGAACGAGGCTGGGCCGCCGCAAAGGTGGTCCAAGGCGAAGCCAGTGCGTCTGACGGAGCGCTCGACGGCGAGTTCGTGTCCGATGTGCAGTATCTGTGGGATTCCCGACGAGACCTGGCCGGACTGAACAATGACTAGAACAGCGACGTACGCTCGTCTCGCGCTGAGCCGCAAACGCAACACCGCGCCGGCTTATCTCATCCATCACGTCACTGACCGCTGCAACGCCAAGTGCCGGCACTGTTTCATCGTGCACGACGGCGCCTACGCGATACCGGACGGAGTGACTCACGGAGACGTCCTTACACTGCAGGAGATCGAGCGGCTCACAAAGACGTTGGGGCCGAACCTCTATACCGTGCAGCTCACTGGCGGCGAACCCCTGCTCCGGGCCGACCTACTCGGCATCATCCGGGCCTACTACGCCAGCTCGGCTGTCAGTTACGTACAGGTGTGCAGCAACGGATGGTTCACCCAACGCTCCGCCGCGCTCGCCGAAGCCGTACTGACCGAAGACCCCCGTAGACGGTTCGGATTCGTGATCTCCGTCGACGACGTCGAAGCCCGGCACGACGAGAACCGGAAGATGGCCGGCCTGTTCGAAGCCCTCGTCGGCACGATCCGTGCGCTCCAGGAGCTGCAGAAGTCGTTCGAGGGACTCCAGGTGTCGGTGAACGTCACCGTGACCAAGCACAACCAGGATCGGTTGCACGAGATCTACACGTACCTCACTAGCAAGCTCGGCATCCAGAACGTCATGAGCACGTTGATTCGCGGTACGCCGGCCGACCCGAACGCTGGTGGCGTCGACATCGACAAGTACGAAGCGTTCGTCGAGGCTTGCGCCGACGGCTGGATGCGGGGTCAGTACAGGGGCTTCGGAAACTTTCTCGAAGCCCGGTTGGTCAATGCCCAGAACGTGCTCACAAGACGCAGAAACGTCGCCCTGGCCCGTGATCCCACTGAACACAACGTCTGCTATGCCGGTGACCTCAGCGGAGTGGTCTACGCCGACGGCACCGTCGCCTTCTGCGAGGAGGTCCCGCTCGTCGTCGGGAACCTGCGCGACTGGGACTTCGACTTCACCGCCCTGTGGCGCAGCGATCTGGCCGCACGCGTGCGGGCCCGCCGCGATGCCACGCCGTGCAAGTGCACGCACGAGTGCTTCGCGGTCTGCAACACTTTGTTCAACCCGCGCAACTGGCCGAGGTTGGCGCTCATCGCCGCACGAGGACCGCATGGCGACGCCTAGCGTACGCACGGTTCCGGTGGCGGCAGTGGTTCCGGCGCGCGACTCGGCGTCGGTGTGGCGTGCCGTCTCGGCGATCCAGGCGGGGACACTGACGCCGGCCGAGATCGTCGTCGTCGACGACGGAAGCCGCCAACCCGTTGACGCCATCGAGTCCGCGACGATCCTGCGTACCGGTGGTATCGGACGAGCAGGGGCTCGAAACCTCGGCGCTCGAAGCACCACCGCACCACTACTCTGGTTCGTCGATTCAGACGTCGTGGTCGAACCGGACACGCTTTCGCTGTTGCATATCGAGCTCGCCAAGGGCATGGACGGCGTCATGGGCGTGTACAGCGAGAGCCGGCGCAGCGGGTACGAGGAGTTTCGACTTACCCATCAGCGCTTTCACGTCGCAGCCCACCAGGAGCCACGGCATGTCTCGGCTGCCTGCCTGCTGGTTCGGCGTACGTGCTTCGACCGGATAGGCGGCTTCCCCCATCTGCCGGCCATGGAGGACGTGGCGTTCGGACTTGCGGGAACGAAGCTGGGATACCGGTGGCGCAGTGTGCTGGCCGCCACCGTCGAGCACCTGCCGCGGCCGGGCGCTTTCGCGCTGCTGCGGCGGGACCATCGCGAACGCGGCGGGTCTGCGGTCGAGTTGCTGGCCGGCCACGGTCCAGTTCTCGAGCACGCCGCCGCGCCCCGCGAACTGGTGGCCGCGGCGGCGTCCCTGGTCGCGCTTGCCTGCCCATTCCTACCTCGACGGCTCGGCGGTAGAGCGCCCATCAGGCTGGTCGCGTTGGCCGCGTGGTTTGCCGCCGACTGGCCGTGGCTCGGTTACGCCGTACGCAGGAAGGGCTGGCGGTTCGCCGTTCGTAGCGTGTTCTGGCTGGTGCTCTTCCGCACCGCCGTCGCCAGCGGAGCTGTGCGCGCCGGCCTTCGTCGCCTGAGGAGGTCCACGTGATCGCTGTCATCGGCCTCGGCGACTGGGGCTCGAAGCATCTGGCGACGCTGGGTTCGCTTGTCGGCCCCGCCGAGGTGGTTGGCGTCGACGACTGTCCCGATCGACGATCGGCCGCCGAGCAGCTCGGTTTCCGTACCGTCGCAGCCGTCGACCAGCTGCCAGAGGACATCTCCTCTGCCGTCGTCGCGACACCGACACCGACTCACGCCGCCATAGCGGCCCCGCTGCTGGAGCAGGGCGTCGCGCTCCTGGTCGAGAAGCCGTTGGCAGCCGACTGCCAGGAGGCCGGGCAGCTCGTCCGACTCGCAGAGCTGCGCGGCGTGCCGTTGATGGTCGGACATGTCTTCCTCTTCCAGCGAGCATACGCACGCCTTCGGGAAACGCTGGCTGGACTCGGGCCACTGCGCACGCTGAGCATCGAGCGGCGGACGCCAGGCCTGGTGAAACGAGAGTCCGGCGCCTGGCTCGAGTTGGCACCGCACGAGATCGCGACCGCTCTCGACCTCGGTGCGCTCGCCGATCGCGTCGATGTCGAGCCGTTGCGACGCTGGTCCGTCACCGGTGTCGGCAGAGAGGACGGTGCGTCGGGCCGGTTCACCACGGACTCGACCACCGTGGAAATCTCGTGCTCGTGGCTGTCCGCCGTACGTTCGCGACGGGTATGGGCGATCGCGGAGTCCGGCCAGGCCCTGCTCGTGGACGACGGGCGCGAGCAGTGGCTAGCGGTCTGGTCCGGGCAGAGCACGTGGACCCGTCGAGAGCCGATCGAGCCTACGTGGGAAGACGTTTCGGGACCACCACCGCTCCGCACGGAGTGGGAGAGCTTCCTCGCGGCCATGCACGAAGGCGGGCCGATCCGTTCGGACGGCAGGCTCGGCCTGCGCGTGGTGGAGCTGCTGACGAAGGGAGAGTCGACGTGAGCGACACCTGGACAATCGGCGAGCTCAGCGCAGCGCCGCGCCTGCTGCCTCAGTGGATCGTGCAAACCGGGCCGATCACGCTTCCGGCGCCGGTGAGCGCGCTGCGGAGCAGCCGTGGCGGGATGGCCGAGATCCGAACTTCGCAAGGCTTCATGGCCCTGCTCGACGCCGACGGTCGGCCCAAGCACGACCTGTACCTGCTCCAGCAGCAAATCGCCACGGAGTCCTCGTACCCCATGGCCCGCAGGCGCTATCCGACGCGGGTTCCACTGCTGGTCCGCCGTAAGGTGGCTCGGTTCGAGCACGAGTTGCGGCGGCTGCGCGGTGTCCGTTGCCGGCCGGCGTTCGCACCGGCAGGCGATGCCGTCGGTGCGCTCGCGCGGCACGCCGACCAACTGGTGGAGCGCACTCCTTGGCCGGACGACAAGCGATCCGCCTTCGTCGTCACGCATGACGTCGAGGCCGAGTGCCCGGATCGGGTGGTCCAGCTCGCCCGCAGCGAAGCCGAGCTGGGGATCCGCGCGACATATTTCCTGATACCGAGTCAATGGCGTGACCAGGCGCTGCCAGAACAACTGCGCGAGCTCGGTCACGAGGTCGCCTGCCATGGCCTGGACCACTCCGGCCGGGAGGCGAATGCCCCACTCGCCGACTTCGACGCGGTCATCCGCAAGCTGGGGTTGGGGCCGCCGCTCGGCTACCGCAGTCCACACTTCGCATGTCCCGACGCGCATGCCATGCGCGTTGGTGCGCTGTTCGCCTACGACAGCTCACGGCCGGATACGCGATGGCGCGGGCGACGGATCGGCTGGCTCGGCTGCGAAACCATCTTCCCGTTCGTCGAGCACAACAACACCATCCAGCTGCCTGTAACGCTGCCGACCGACCTCGACCTGCTCGACGACGGCTACGACTGGTCGAAGGTACGTCTCGCGTGGCGCGTCAAGTGGCGTTGGATATCCGACGCACGCGGGCTGGGTCTGCTGTGTACGCACATTCCGGCGCCCGGCGGCGAGACCGAGGTCTTGCCGTTTCTCACGGAGCTGGTGGGTGACGACCAGGCCTGGATCGGAACTGCGGGGGAGCTTGCCGAATTCCTGACGGCTAAGGCTCGTCCCGACGGCACGTTGCGGCCATGGGCCGAGCTGGCACCCGTGCCGGTCGTGCGCCACCAGCTCTCACTCACGCCGCTATCTGGCTGAGGTTTCGCAAGGGTCGCTCGTACCTCCCACCGCTTGGAGGATCCTGTCTCCGAGATCGGGCCGTTCAGTGTCCTCGAGGTCGACGCCGGTCCTGCGTACAGGCATCGTCGCCGATTCAGCCGTGAGCAGGTAGCTGAGCCAGGCGCGCTGCCGCGCCAGGAGGTCCTCGATGATGCGTTCCTGGATCGGGTTCTGCCTTGGCCTCGAGGTCGTTTGCTGACGTGCGACCTGTCGCAGGCGGTCAACCATCGTCACCAGCATCGCTTGCGGATCCGACGTGAAGTCGACATCCGGCAGCTCCTCCAGCGCGGCACCGAGACCGTGCAGCAACCGTTCGAACTCCATCCGCAAGGTCAACCGGGACGGCCGAGCCGGCGCGACCCGAATCGTCGCCGGATGACAGCCGTACGTTGGCAGCTTAGCGGCCAGTCCGTCCACGAGCACCGCGCCGGCACAGTCGCTGACCAACGCAACCGGCGGCGAGTCGAGTCGCACGATCTGTTCTACGTAACCGGCCACCAGGGTTTCCAGCTTCGGCACCTCTTCGGTGTCACAGCTCGCGAGGTCACCGACGACGTCCAGCCGATAGAGAGCATGCCCGCGGCGGGTTCGCTCGACCGCCTCCACCAGCACGTTCCCCAGCGGGCGCGAGGGTGGTGGCCGGAAGAAGTCGACCACGAGAATAGGCTCCTTGCTTTGCGCGGTGAGGCGAACGATGGCCGTCGGCCATGCTGTCATGGCACGGTTCCTCCGATCCTCGCCTGTCGCAGGTCGTGCACTGCCTGCACGAGCCGGTCGAAACGGACGCCGTCCTCGAGGACCTCGTCGAGTGAGAGCTGTACCTCGAAGGCGTCGTGCAGGTCTGCGAGGAACCAGACCAGCTCGAGAGAAGTGCCACCGGTGCCGAAGAACTCGTCTTGCGGCGTGACCGGCGGCCTTCCCAACCGACGCGCCCACAGGGCCGCGACAGTTGAGCTGACCTGTTCTCCAGCAAGGTCGCCGGCCGGAGTTCCGGATTCCTCGACGGCCGCCAGGACGCGATGCGCGTCGTTCAACTCGTTGGCGATGTGTTCCACGAGCCGCCACGGCATGCGCTCCGCTGCGGGCGAGGATTCGGAGGTGGGTACCGCGTCGCTGCTCGCGGAGTGCTCACCTGCGTGACGATCCGGATCGTACGCCGCGCCGGCCGCCAGCTCGGACGAGAGAACCAAGGCGGGACGGTCGTCGTGAAGCCGGGCCTCCTCGACGCCCAGACCGTCGAGGAATTCCAACGCGGGTTGGTTGCGCCCGGTCCGGACGCAGTCGAAAGTGATCCGCTTCAGGCCGCTCGCCCGGGCGGCCTGGCCGAGCCGCCGCACCATTTGGTGTTCGACGCCGCGTCCGAGCACCCGGCAACTCAATAGGAACGAACGGATCCGGAGGACTTCTTCGTCATGGTCGTAGACCATTAGTCCCACGACGCCGTACGTGTCGAAGTGATCCTCCACTTCGACGATCAGGGCACGGGTACGTCGAGGCAGGTTCGCGAACTCCGCTGCCGACCAGCGTCGGCCGGTCAGGTTGAACTGGTTGGTTCGCGCGGTGAGTTGCGCCATCCGGGCGTGGTGCCGCTGCGTCGCTGCCGAGATCGTCACTGTCGTGCCGAGTTGAGCCAAGTAGTCCGAAAGGGACGGTGCGGTTCGCCGGAGTCGCCTGCGTTCACGTTCGACTCGGTAGTGCCGGGTACGGTGGTGGTCGGCATCCGTCACGTTCCGGGTGTCGAGCGGCCAGCAGTGCCGGACAAACCGCGCGGCGCGCTCGGCGGAGTTGGGCAGACGCAGTGCGAGGACCTCCGGACAGTTCACTCGCACTTCAGCGCATTCCACTGGACTGTCGTCGAGGAAGACGAACGAGTCGAGCGCGAGGTTCAGCTCGGCTGCCAGGCTCCTGAGATTTTCTGACTTCGGCCGCCAGTTCACCCTCGCCGCTGCCACGTGCTCTTCGCGAACCACCATGTCCGGGTGCTTCGCGAGGACCTTCATGACGTCGGACTCGTCGTTCTTGCTACACAGGCAGAGCAGCCGTCCGTTCTGAACCTGTGCCACCAGGAACTCCTGCAGCGCCCGCCGGTGTGAACCTATCCGGATCCCCGGTACGCCGTCCTCGGCGACGTAGCCGTCCCACAAGGTGGCGTCACAGTCCACGACGAGCACCTTCGGCCGCGGAATCTCGGCCGCGAGCGTCCTTCGTACCACATGCGTTCCGGCGGCTGCGTAGAAGAGGGCGGTGTAAGGAATCTGCGCAAGCCGGTCTGTGAACGCCGAATAGTAGTCGCCGGTGCGCGCCAGACCGCTCTCCGCCAGCAGGCTAGCGGACTCGCTGACGTTAACGCTGTCCACGGAGCGCAACCTGGCGACGAGATCGTGCTCGACATTGGCCACGATCCGGGCCGCACTCCGGTCCTGTTGGACGCCGGGCGACGGCGGGCACGTAACGACGGTGAAGGATCGGCCGGAACTCGCCGCCGCGACGACACTGGCTTCGAACAGGTCGGCGCCCGACTCGATCGCCCTTCGCCATCCGCTGTGCGTGATTCGCCGAGTCGCGGCGAGATCCTCGACCCTCAGCAGGACGGCATTGGTTCCATCCCGATGCTCCAGGAGCGGGCCGTCCGAGTCAGTGAGGTCGGCGAGCAACCGCTGCGGTGTTCCGAGGCGCACGTCGTGAGGAATGCCGAGAAGTCTTGCCCAGAAGCTGAAAACCGGTCCGAGTGGATCGGTTGGAAAGGAGGCCAGCACTGCCAGTTTGAGCCCCTTCCCGAGACCGGTCCCACGCACGCTGCATCCCTCCTTCGTAGTGCTCTTAGGTCGCCACGTTCACAGCGGATTGGGGGCAGTAGTGACAGGCAAGCGCGATGGCTCCACGGGACGCGCCGTCGCGGCCACCTGGCCGCGCTCCCGGTCAGCCAGGAGTTGCCGGACGACCGCATGGCCTACCGACAGGTGGACGTCCTCCGCAACCTCTGGAACATCGGAGCCGACGCAGATCGTGAGGTCGGCGAGTTCGGCCAGCGAGGAATCCTTCCTGCCAGTAAGGGCGACGAGAAAACCCCTGACCGTGCGACAAGAACGCGCGGCGGCAAGCAGGTTCGGCGATTCGCCGCTGGTAGTGATCAATACGACGATGTCCTGGGGCCGCGCCAGTCGTTCTATCGGTTCGGCGAAGGTCCGCTCGAATCCGTCGTCGTTGCCGATCGCGGTCAAGAGCGGAACGCAGCCGCACAGATCGAAGGCGCGAACGCCGGCACGTCTACCCCAGTCGGCTGCCAGGTGCTGGGCGGTCGCGGCGCTGCCGCCGTTGCCCGCGACCAGGACGGCGCGGCCGTGCTCGCGTGCCTGCCGCAAGACATCGACCAGTTCCGAACAGGCCGGTGACTGGAGGATCCCGAGCCTGCCGGTCACGTCGCCTAGGTGCGTTGTCATCATGTCCGTTCGCATGACAGCTCCGGTTGTTCGATCTCACCGAACTCTTCATACCTCTCACTGATGCATCGGAAGGCCACCTCGTGTCGCGATCTCCTTACGGACAAGGTGCAATACGGGTCGTCGCGCCGCTGAAGGCCGGGCTCGCGGGCGGCGGCAGCGATCTCCCGTCCTACTACGAGGCGAGCCCCGGCCAGTGCCTGAACCTCGCGCTGGACATCGCCGTCACCGTGACGTACACATCCGCCTCCGCGCCCGGCCAGGCCTCGTTCACTGTTCCCGAGCCGGCCGATGTCAGGTTGGGCACGACGATGGTCGACGCCGTAGGACTCACCCGAACAGGTGATGTCCACGTCCGGCTCGCCGCCGGCCCCGGCCGTGGGCTCGGCTGTTCCAGCGCGCTCGCCGTCGCACTGGTCATGGTTCAACGGGCGCTCTCCGGCCTGCCCGCGACTCCGGGCGATGTGGCCGAGGCGGCCTGGCGGCTGGAGGCATGCGAACTGGCTCAGCCGGTCGGCAAGCAGGACCACTACGCTTCAGCGTTCGGCGGTGTGAACGAGTTCAGCTTCCGGCCAGAGGGAGTTGGCGTGCATCCCTTACGCCTGTCTCCGCCGGGTGCCGAGCTGTTGGAGAACAGTCTGCTGGTCGCGAGCGTCGGCGAGCCCCGCACAGCACGGGACACCCTGAGCCGTCAAAACGACAGCTGCCGGAACGGCGTCGACTCGGTCCGGGCCGCCATCGCTGAGCGAGTCCGCCTTGTGCCGGAGTTCCGTACGGCGCTGGCCGCCGGTGACCACGCCAGACTCGCGCGTCTGATGCGCTACGACTGGTCGGTCAAGGCAGGCCTCGACCCAGGCATGTACGACGTGACTGTCGAAGCGGCCTTGGCTCAGGCTGTCGACGTGGGAGCCCTGGCCGCCCGGCTGCTCGGCGCCGGGCGCAGCGGCTATCTCCTGCTCCTGGCCCCACCCGGCCGGCGCGACGCCATCGTGCGAGTGCTTGGCGCGCATTTCCGTGATGTCCGGCCGGTCCGTCCATCCCGGCGTGGCGTGTGGCTCGGCCGTGCCGGAGAGGCGATCCGAAAGGTGCCAGTATGACAACAGCATTGGTGACCGGTGGTGCCGGTCTGATCGGCTCGCACATCGTCGATGCCCTTTGCGAGGCAGGGCACGAGGTCCGCGTACTCGA
Organism: Tenggerimyces flavus; assembly: GCF_016907715.1. NCBI lineage: Bacteria > Bacillati > Actinomycetota > Actinomycetes > Propionibacteriales > Nocardioidaceae > Tenggerimyces > Tenggerimyces flavus. The sequence goes on from NZ_JAFBCM010000001.1 coordinate 6,598,616, forward strand.
CAAGCTGGTCGAGCCGACTCACCAGGGCAGGCCAGACTGGTTGCGCCCCGACGTGGACTACGTGATAGGCGACATCCGCAGCCCTACGGACCTGCGGCGGGCCCTGCAAGGCGTCGAAGTGCTCTTCCACCTGGCCGCGTTCGGCGGATTCGCTCCGGGCGCCGCGGACTACTTCGAAACCAATGTCACCTCCTACGCCCGGATCCTGGAAGTGGCACAAGCCCTTGGCGGTCGACTCCGGACGGCCGTCGTCGCATCCAGTCAAGCGATCTACGGCGAAGGCACGGCAACCTGTCCCGAGCACGGGGCTTTCGACGCGGCCCTGCGGTCGGCGGAAGATCTGGAACGTGGGCGATGGACGGTCCCTTGCCCTGCATGTGGCGCCGACGCGACACCCAGCCCGACGCCGGAGTCGGCAACCGCCGCTCCGAACAGCCCGTATGCGCTGTCGAAACTGTTCCTGGAAACCGCTGGGCTCCGGCTGGGCCCTGCCTATGGCGTGTCGACCACGATGATGCGGTTCGGCCTCACGTTCGGCCGACGGCAGAGCCCGACGAACCCCTACTGTGGAATCGTTTCGTTGTTCACCCAGCGAATGCTGCGCAACAAGCCCATCCTGATCTACGAGGACGGCAGGCAGCGCCGGGACTTCATCTCTGCCCGCGACGTCGCCCGTGCATGCGTCCTTACGGCCTTCGACGACCGCGCGTCCGGCCGGGTGTTCAATGTCGGGACCGGGCTGGGTACGAAGGTGCTCGACGTCGTCCATCGGCTCGCGGAGTTGCTCGGTGTCGAACCTTCGGCGGTGATGCCGGGTTGGTACCGCGTGGGCGAGGTGCGTGACCTGATCACCGATGCCACCGCGCTGTCCGTGCTCGGTTGGAAGCCGGAAGTGTCACTTGAGGACGCCCTTACCGACTTCGTCGCTTGGTTCCGGGAGCGTCCGCTGCCGCCTGATCCGTTCCCCGCCGGGGTTCGGCACATGCGCGCGGCCGGCATCGTCCGGACCAGGTCCCGTCCCATCGACTTCGACGACTGAGCTCGCTATCCGGCGGGATCCACGGCGACGACCGTCTCGAACACCTCTGGTAGCTCGATCTCGCCGCGCATCTGTCCGGCCTCGATGACTTCGCCGCTCGACAGATCGTAGCAGCGGAATCCGCGGGAGCGACGTTCGATCGGCAGGTCGATCCTCAGTCCGCCCAGGTTACGCGCCGGAGCGCTGACGTCGAGACCGTTCAACAGCCGCCACACCTTGTCGAGCTCGCCCCGGACCCGTTCCTGGGCTACGTCGTCGAGCCTGCTGTCGAGCAGCTTTCCTATCAGTGCCCGGCTACCAGGGTTCCAGACGCACGCACCGACCGCCTCGAGGGCTGCCCGCCCGGCGTCATATCCCAACAGTGGCGACACATCCGGATCGCTGTCGAGGGCTCGCCGCACCAGATCCATCCGTTCGGCGAGCCGCAGATCCGAGGCCACCCACAACAAGACTGAGCCGTCGTCGGCTCCCGCCGCCACGCACATGGTTCCTTGCGGCGCACGGATCCGCACGGGCCTCGGATCGATGGTCTGCAACAACGGATCCCTTACCAAGCGGCGAAACGCTCGCTCCTCGGGCTCCAGAGCAGCTGGCAGCGTCGCTGGAACACCTCGAACCTGATCCGTCATCCGCATCGGATCCAGTTCCGCGTCTGCGCCGGTATCTGCGCCCGTGTCCACCTCTGGGCGCACGTCAGGGTCACTTGGCACCGGCGGTACGAGCAGTGGGCTGCCCGCGCCTCCGGCACACAGATGGGCTGCGGTGGTGTTACGCCGCCATCTCCTGAGCAGGCTGCTCGGAAGCAGTGGCTGGTCGCGTAGGAACAGATGCAGGATCGGCCCGTACTCCATGCAGTAGACGGGTCGTCCAGGTGGACGCCGGCGACATGCCTCAGCCGTGGCTACAGCGACTTCCCAGGCGCCTTGCACACTGTCGACCGGAGAATAGACAGCGGGTGAATAGCAGTGCAGCGCCACGATGTCATGCGAGGGGCAGTCGTAGAACGACGACCAAATCGGCAACGGATCGAACGACGTAACCGCTTTGAGCCGGCGCTTGCCGTCACCGCGCTCTCGTTGGTCCAGCCAGGATGTGGCAGCGCGCTGAAACGACTCGAGCACCGGGAAGGGGGCCTGATATATCCCGTCGGTCTGGCTGTTGACCACGCAGGCCCACACGGAGTCGGCATCCTGACATGCCTCGACAAATCCGTCGACCCGCTGCCGGGAGATCTCCGCAGCCGCTTCCGTCGTCAGGATGTCCGTGGGCGTCTCACAGGACTGCCGGTAAGCATTGTTGGTCCGCTTCAGGTTCGGGGTGGGTATGAAAAGGTCCGACAGCTCGCCGAGATTGAGCATCGTTACCGCCGTGCGTATTCCAGCCTCGCCCGCTGCCGCCAGAATCCGTGGCAGTTCGTCGGGCAGCCTGCCTGACTCATTGGGATCCGGCCAGATTCGCACGGTGTTGCAACCCCAGGCGGCCATCCGTTCGAACTCGCCAGGTCCGAGGGCCATGGGCGTCGCACAGCACCATCCGCTGGGAAACCACCGTTCGCCGTCCGCCACGAAGTACGGTCCGTTCGAATCGATGCTCACACCAGAGCCGTCCCGGCGCTCCAAGTCAGACGTCACCACGCGATATCTCCTCACGTCGCAGAGCAGTTGCCGAGCCTAGGCATCACAGATGCATCGAAGGCCCTCACAGTCGCTCCCGCGAGTGCGACTCGACATGCGACGTCGGCGGCCTCACCTGCATCCCATGAACGAGTTCTTCGTGGGAGGAGATGTGCTGTGGAGGACTATTCGGTATCGACGTATGGCGACACCGTTGCCGGAATCTACGACGGCTGGCACGGCCTGTGGGAGGATCCCGCCGATGCTGTCGAGTATCTGGCGAAGTTGGCCGATGGCGGACGCGTGCTCGAGCTCGGTATCGGCACCGGCCGGGTGGCCATCCCGTTGGCGGCCCGCGGGCTCGACGTACAAGGCGTCGACGCGTCGGCGGAGATGGTACGGGTGATGCGGACGAAGCCGGGCGGCGATCTGCCGGTCATCATCGGAGACGCCGCGGACGTCGCCAACCTGGTATCTGGAAGCTTCTCCCTGATCTACTGCGTCTTCAGCAGCTTCTACGGAATCCTGACCCAGAAAGAACAGCTGCGCTGCCTGTCCGGCGTCTTCGATCGCCTCCAGCCAGGTGGCTCGTTCGTCGTGGAGACGTTCTACCCGGATCTGACGAAGTTCAGCAACAACAAAAGCCTCGAGCTGTTCCACTTCACACCCGAACGCATCAGCATCTGGGCCAGTCGGCACGACAAGCTGGCCCAGACGATCCACACTGAAGACCTCCACGTCCGGAACGGATCCGTTCAGGCCTACCCCGTGAAGGTGCGTTATGTCTGGCCGGCCGAGCTCGACCTCATGACGCGGCTCAGTGGCCTTGAGCTGGTGTCCCGCCAAGCCGACTGGAACGGTCAGGAGTTCACGTCCAGGTCGTTCAACTACATTACGACGTATCGTAAGCCTGGATAGGGCTACACCAAAGCGACCAGGTTCCAAGAGACACGTGTCGGGGGAGTTCCATGGACCAAACTTCGACAGTCGTCGTCGGGGATCCGTCACCTCTGTTCCTACGCGGCGTAGAACACGCCTACGCCCGGCCTGGCTCGCTGCTTGTGGCGCCCAGTCACTTCTCCCTTTCAACGTTGCTCGACACCACCGAGCCTGACGTCGTGCTGGTCAACCCGCGCCTCTGGCCGGCCTCCGGGCTGCATCGTGCGGCCGCGCTGGCGAGCCGCCTGGTAACGGTTGACTTGGGAATCATCGTCGACGCGGCGACACCGTCGGAACTCAGGCGCACCAAGCTGCTTCGTTTCGCCGCGTACATCGACAAGCGTCATCTGAGCGCACGTGGTCTTAACGACATACTCACTGCTCTGTTCGCCCGCGAGACGAAGTTCTTGACGGCGATGTCGACGGACAGGCCACTCGTGCCCGAGCTCAGCGGCCGCGAGCTGGATCTGCTGGAACTGCTCGCCAGCGGTCTGGAATCGCGTGAGATCGCGCGTAGGCTGCGGATCGGCGAGCGCACCATCAAGATGCTCATCGGAAACGTGCTCCGCCGGCTGGGGGCCGAGAACCGCGCCCACGCGGTCGCGATCGCCTGTGAGCTGGAACTGATATCCGGGTGGGAGATCGACGCCTGATAGTGCAACCGCATTACTGGCGCTGATCCTTCGAGCGGCTCCGGAAGCTGGTCAACCCCTTTCCAGCTTGCGGATCCGCTCTTCGAGTTCGGAAACCCGGCAGCGCAGGGCCGTGATCGCCTCCAGCGGATCGAGTCCGAGCAGGGTTCCGATCCGCCAGCTCGGAGAATCGGCGGGAGCCCCGCCGATGTGCTGTACGCGCTCCACGACGATTGTGCTGTCACCAGTCTTGACGATAGGGCCGCTCGACGTCCGGCCGACGACCAGACCGGGAGTGCATCGGTACGAGGGTGCATCCAAGCGCTGCCGGGCGGCCCAGACGATGAGCTCCCCGTCCCCCAGCCAGGTTCTTGCGCCCGTCCCGGGGATAGTCAGAGCTCTTACCTGATTGACGATTTCGACACTGCTTCTCGACCAGTCGATCCGGTCGTCGCACGGGTGGCGCTCGGCGAAGTACGTAGCCAGGCGAGGATCCTGGGGACTTCTCGAGTCCGCTCGCTGCTCGATCAACCGCACCGCCTCGGCGAGCAGGTCAGACAGCTCGGCACCGATTAGCGCGAGGATGTGGCCATAGTCCTCGTCGGGCTCGATGGCGAGGACGCGCTGGACGATGATGTCGCCGGAATCGATGCCCACGTCCATGTGATGCACCGTCAGTCCGAGCCTCGGTTCGCCGTTCTGGATCGCCCACATGACGACACCAGTGCCTCGATACGTTGGAAGCAGCCCGGGGTGCGCGTTTATGGCGGCCACCGTGGGGATCGTGAGTGTGCTGGCCGGCAGGATCCTGTCGTAGTCGACCGAGACCAGCAGCTCCGGCGTATCGTCCCGGAGGACGTCCTCCAACCTGCTGTCGTGCGGCGGCCGGACTGGTATGCCCAGGTTGCCAGCCGCCCGCACCAGGTCGGACGATCGTTGCCAGGAAGGTACGACACAGATGATGGCATGCCGGTCGGCCACCAACCTGTGGAGGCATGCCGCTGCAAAGTCTCCGCCAGCCAGAAGCGCGATCCGCATCCGTGCTCCACTCGTCAGTCGTCATCGCACATCTGATGCGCACGCTTGTTCATAGGTCGCGTCCGGTCTCCAAGCGAAGCGGGCGGGAAGCAATTAGGCTAAGGCCACATGGGTGGTCCTCCGTTCAAAGTCCTGGGCACTCCGGACCTGCGTACCCCGACCCGTTACCTCACCTGGATGGCACGTACCCAGCTCAGTGTTTTGCTGGGCGAGGCGGCATTTAGCGTGTTAGGTCTCGGGATGGCGGCTGTCGTTCCGTATGTCCTGGGCAGGACAATCGACGATGGGCTGACAGCTGGGAACGCGAGCGCCCTCCTCGCTTGGGCATCTGCGCTGCTCTGCGCCGGCGCCCTCCAGGCCGTCGGCGGCATCTACCAGCACAGGATGTCCATCCTGGCCTACTGCAATGCCGCGTTTCGCACCGTGCAGCTTCTGACCAGGAAGGCAACCGAGCTGGGTGGCGCGCTGCCACGTCAGGTCGCGACCGGCGAGGTCGTCACCGTCGGAGTTTCGGACATCAAGTGGATCGGCGCCGGCGTTGAGGTGTCGTCAACGGCCATCGGCTTGCTGGTGGCGTTCGCCGTTGTCACCGTCGCGCTCCTAGGAATGTCCGGTCTGCTAGGCCTCGTCGTTCTGCTGGGGACTCCACTGCTCTTGATCACGATCAGTGCGGTGATCCGCCCCCTTGCCAAGCGGCAGGGTCTCCATCGTGAGCAGATCGGCCAGTTGTCCAGGCTGGGCGTCGATATCGCCACTGGCATCAGGGTTCTACGCGGCATTGGCGGCGAGCGGTCGTTCGCGGAACGCTATCGCCTCGCCTCGCTGAAGGCCAGGACCGCGGGGGTGCACGCCGGCCGCTACGACGCGACGCTGCAAGCGGCGCAGGTACTGCTTCCGGGCGCCTTCGTCGTCCTGGTCGTCTGGCTGGGCGGCCGATTCGTGGTTGGCGACCAGATCACCCCCGGAGATCTCGTCGCCATGTACGCCTACGCGACGTTCCTGGTCAACCCGCTCCGGGCGGCCGCCGACCTGTTTACGAGCATCGCCAACGCCCTGGTGTCCGCTCGCCGGACGATCCGGATCCTTAGCCTCCACCCGGAGTTGGCGGATCCAGAGACTCCTCGCAATCCGCCGTCTTCTGGGGACCTCGTCGATGCCGGGTCCGGTTTCACCGCGCGGGCCGGGATGTTCACGGCCGTAGCGGCTGACGTACCCGAGGCGGCCGGGCGAGTCGCCGATCGGCTCGGTCGCTACGTCGACTCCGGAGTCACGTACGGAAAGGTTCCGTTGAGCGACTTGAGGCTCGCGGATGTGCGCCAGCGGATACTCGTTGTCGACGCCGAAGCGGCCATGTTCACCGGGCCGCTGCGTGACGAGCTCGACCCGTTCGGCGAGGGAGACACCAGGCTAAAGGCAGCGATCACGGCCGCGTCCGCTGACGACATCGTGGAGGCACTGCCGAACCATCTCGATACGGAGGTGGACGGCCTCGGACGTAGCTTCTCCGGTGGCCAACGACAGCGACTGATCTTAGCGCGAGCTCTGCTCTTCGACCCGGATGTCCTGGTGCTGGTAGACCCTACGTCCGCGGTAGACGCACACACAGAGGCCCGAATCGCGGAACAGCTGCTCTCCTTCCGGTCTGGGCGCACGACCATCGTGATGTCGACCAGCCCCGCGCTGCTGGATCGGGCCGACCGGGTCGCGTTCCTCACCGAAGCGGGCGTCGTCGCGGACGGCACACATCGCGAGCTCTTGACCAGCCAGCCACAGTATCGGGCTCTGGTCACGAAGGGAGAGGTGTGATGAGCTCCGAGGACGCGAAGCTTCCGGTCGCCGAGACCCCAGAAGTCCGCAAGCAGGTAAGGACCCTGATCGTCCGGCACCAACGCGCGGTCGTGCTCCTTCTGGTGCTGCACTCCACTGCCGCCATACTCGGGCTGGCGGTCCCGCGCCTCCTGGGTGACCTCGTAGACGATGTGCACCAAGGCACGACAGCGGCGAGGGTCGACCAGGTCGCCGTGCTGATCCTTGCGTTCATCATCGGCCAGACTCTCTTCACCTGGCTCGCCAGATACACGTCGATCCGGCTCGGCGAGTCGGTCTTCGCCCGGCTGCGCGAGGAGTTCGTGGACAACGTGCTACGGATTCCGCTCGGTATGGTCGAGAGAGCTGGCGCCGGCGACCTCGTGACCAGGATGGTGCGGGACGTGGACCAGTTGGCCGGCAGCGTCCGGTTCGCGGTGCCGGAAAGCGCCATCGCCTTGATCACGGCGCTCTTCACGATCGGTGCGGTTGTCCTCGTCGGTCCGATCCTGGGCCCGATCGCCTTGGTGGGTATACCGATCATCTGGCTTGGCAGTCGGTGGTACCTGCGCCGGGCGGGGGATGCCTACCTCGAACAGAGTGCCTTGTACGGCAAGTTGACCAGCACCCTCGCCGAGACGGTCCAGGGCGGGCGCAGCGTCGAGGCACTGCGGCTGGAGCGGCTTCGGGTCGAGCACGGCGATCGCGATATCGCTGAGCTCTACGCCAGCGAGCGTTACACTTTGCGGCTGCGGTCGATCTGGTTCGCGGCCATGCAGACCGGTCATCTGGTTCCGGTGGTGGCGACACTGCTGATTGGTGGTCTGCTCTATCAGCGGGGCGTGGTTTCGCTTGGTCAGGTAACCGCTGCGACACTGTACGTCCAGCAACTGGCCGATCCGCTCGATCGGTTGTTGACCTGGTCCGATCAGCTCCAGCTCGGCGCGGCATCGATGCGCCGTCTGCTCGGCGTCGCCACGGTACCGGACGATCGCTGGCCGACACAGGGATCGCCGCACGACGAGCATATCGTCGCACGAGGAGTACGTTTCGCCTACCGTCAGGACCATGATGTTCTGCATGGCGTCGATCTCGACATCAGACCCGGCGAAAGGCTGGCCGTCGTAGGCGTCTCCGGTGCGGGCAAGTCGACGTTCAGCCGGCTGCTGGCCGGTATCCATCCGCCGCGCTCCGGTGTCGCAACTGTAGGAGGCATCCCCCTCGTGTCGTTGCAGCCGGAGGAGCTACGCCGGCACGTCGCCCTGGTGACCCAGGAGCAGCACATTTTCCTCGGTACCGTTCGTGACAACCTGCTCCTGGGTAGGCCCGACGCCACCAGCGAACAGATCCGGGCCGCGCTCGTCGCCACGGACTCGCTCGGCTGGGTGGAGCGGCTGCCGGAAGGCTTGGACACCATCGTCGGAGATGGTGCGCAGAGGCTGTCACCTGCGGAGGCGCAACAGGTCGCGCTCGCGCGCTTGGTGTTGGCCGATCCGCACACTCTCGTACTCGACGAGGCAACCGCGATGCTCAACCCTCGGGCTGCCCGCCATCTTGAGCGATCTCTGGCCGGGGTTCTGGAGGGACGGACGGTGGTGGCAATCGCGCACCGGCTGCACACGGCTCGGGACGCCGATCGGATCGCTGTTATGGACGACGGCCGAATCGTGGAGGTCGGCACACACGACGAGCTGATCGCGGCTGACGGCGACTATGCTGCGCTCTGGCGCTCCTGGACTTCGTAGGGGCCTCCATCTGACACTTCCAGTCTCGTTGCGGCATCTTTGCTTGGAAGACTGGCCCGCCAATCAGAGGAGGCCATTGTGCCGTTGGCGATCGAGCTGTATTTCGATGAGCCGGCCGAGGAAAGCGTGCGGACCGCATGGGGCGCTCTCGAGCATGCCGGCATACCTGTCCTTCCCAAGCAGCGTGGGTTCGATTATCGTCCGCACATTACTTTGGCCGTCTGTGAGCCGGCGGATCCCGAGCGCATGGTCGCTACCCTGGGCTCCATCGCATCGGACCTCGACATCCGTGTCGTGCTGTCCGGTGCTGGATTCTTTGTCGACGCCGAGCGCCTGATCGCGTTCCTCACCGTCACCCAGTCGGAGGAACTCCTCCACGTGCACCGTCTCGTAACGGACGCACTCCAAGCCGCCGACCGACCCCGGCCACACTATGCGAGGGGTGCATGGACTCCTCATTGCACCTTGCCCTTCGAAGGTTCCGCCGATGACATCATCGACGTGCTAAGAGAAGAGGCCAGCTTGCCCATATCGGCCACGGTTTCGGGGATGCACCTGATCGACCTCGAGACCGAGAGGTTGATCGCGAAACTCGACCGTGCGACGACAGTGCCGGTCGGTCCATGAAACTGGCAGCTCGGCTCGACGACGTCCGCCCTTATGCGCACGCCGAGTTGGAGCGAACCATCGCCGCCGCACGGACCAGCGGGCGGGACGTGATCTCGCTAGCGAGCGGGAACCTCGACCTACCGGCTCCAGCTTTCGTCATCGAGGAGCTCGCCCGGGCCGCGCACAGTCAGGAGAGCCACCGTTATCCAGCCTTCACAGGCTTGCCTGACTTTCGCCGCGCTGTTGCCGACTTCTACGAGACGCGTTTCGACGTACACATAGACGCGGATACTCAGGTGCTGCCCCTCATCGGATCCAAGGACGGCATCGCTCACCTGCCCTGGTCCGTGATCGACCCGGGTGATGTCGCACTCGTTCCCGAGCCTACCTATCCCGTCTACGCCGTCGCGACGAAGCTTGCCGGAGGCCGGCCGGTGGCTGTCTCCCTTCGAAACGAGAGCTCCTGGTTCCCGGAGCTCGATGCGATCCCGACCGCGATGGCGGATCGAGCCGAGATATTCTGGCTCAACTACCCCGCCAACCCAACCGGTGCGGTCGCTGACCTGGAACAGCTCGAACACGCGGTGGCGTTCGCGGCCCGGCACGAGATCCTGTTGTGCTACGACAACGTCTATTCCGAGATCACCTTTGACGGCTTCGTCGCTCCGTCCGTGCTGCGGGTTCCCGGCGCGCTCGACGTCGCTGTGGAGTTCGGTTCGTTCTCCAAGACCTTCAACATGGCAGGCTGGCGGGTCGGCTGGCTGGTTGGGAATCCGAGGGTGGTCGAGGCACTGGGCCGGCTGAAGACGAACATCGACTCAGGCGTGTTCACTGCGGTGCAGCGTGCGGCCGTCCGCGCGCTTTCCAGTGGACTGCCACATCTGCCGGAACTGGTGCGTACGTATCAGCGCCGACGGGATCTGGTAGTCGCGACGTTCACGGCCGCAGGCTGGTCTTGTGCCGCACCCAAGGGCGGTATCTCCGTCTGGGTCAAAACCCCCGCCGACGAGTCATCGACGTCCTGCGCCTCCAGGCTGCTGGACGAGACCGGCGTGCTGGTTGCGCCCGGGGCGGCCTACGGCGCGGGTGGCGACGGCTACGTCCGGGTCGCGCTGGCAGTGCCGGACCAACTGCTCGACGACGCCTGCGCGCGACTGCGATCCGCCCTACCCCTCGCCGCCGAAGCGATGCAGGTCTCCTTCCGGAGCTGAGCATGGAACCGAGCGCTGTCGTCGTCGCGTGTGTGTTCAGTGTGCTGGCTCTGGTCAGGCTGGGCTCGCAGCCGCTCAGGCTCGACGAAGCCAGGACGGCATTGCTGGCGGACGCGGTGCGGGCGACAGGGCTGCCACGGGACACTTCTGAAGGTCCTTCCCTCTTCCCGTCGAGTGAGCTCGCCCCCAACGGGCTGTGCGTTCTCCACACCCCCTTGCAGTTCTACCTGGCTGCCCTGGGCCGCGCCGTCAAGCCGACACCATTCGCTACCAGGTTGCCGTTCGTGCTCGTCGCCATCGCAGGAGTTTGGGGCGCGGTGGCACTCGCGGACCGCTTGTCGCCTGGAGCCGGCGTCTATACCGGGCTGCTGCTCCTTCAGGTTCCCGTCCTGCTCCTCCTGCGCCAGGCCAGGTACTATCCGGTCGTCTTCGCGGCGCGAGTCTTCGCGCTGTGGTCGCTCTTCCTCGACCAGATGTGGATGGCTGCGCTCGCGGGCCTGCTCCTGGCAGCCGCGGAGTGGAGCGGATACTTGGCAACGCTTGCCGCGAGCGTCGCCGGTGCTGTGTTCGGCGCCTGGTCGTTCGTTGAAGTCGCCGGGCTGTCCAGCGGCATCTGCATCGTCTTGGTGTGGGCCTGGCTACGCCGTGATGTAGAGGCGCCAGTTCCCCTGCACAAGAACTTCGTCGATGGTTTTCTCGAGTCGTTTTGGACTTACTTCTGGAAACTGCACTGCGCCTTCGCGCCGATCATCCCGATCGCAATCGCGGTCCTGCTGGTATCGGCCTCGATTCCGATCGAGGTCGTCGCCGGGCTGGGCTGGATCGTCCTGGCCCATCTGGGACTTCGCTCGGTCACTCCGGTCCTCTTCACCAGGTACCTCACCCCCGCGGTGGCGCCGGCCGCGATAGCCATGGGGCTTGCGCTACAGGCGATCGCCGAACGATCCACGGCACTGGCGGTCGTGCTCGCCGCCCTCACCGCCGCCACGAACGCGCTCCACATCGGCCCCCTCACCCTGCTGCCCCCGCGGGTGGTCCGGCGGGTCGCGTTCCTGCGCTGCCCAGGTGGATCACATCTCGCCCGAGAGGCGCCAGAGGACTTGGACCGGAGGATACGAGTGCTGCAGGTGGACTTCGTCCGGGAGCTCGTCAAACCGCCCATGACCCGGTCAGGTGAGCTAGCGCGCTGGCTACCGGCGGGAAGCACCGTACTCATCGGTCACACCGAAGCCGCGACGTTGCAGGTCGCCGGGCCACACCTGCGTGTCGTGCCCTGGGGTGTCAGGAAGTCGTTGGAGCGCGAGCACCTTGCCCGCCGGCCACCCGACTTCGTGGTGCTCGGTGACCTCGATCGCCCCTTTGCCGCGCTAAACGGAGACCGCGCCGACTACGAGCTCCGGGTCGTGTCCGCTCCGGACGTGCTCCTCGGCAACGGTGAGACGCCAGAACGCCACGTGTTTCGTGACGACCAGGTTCCATGGGGAGTCGAGGTGCACGCCAGATGCTGAGCGGCGTCACGATACTCTCGGCTCTCATGGTGCTGGCCGGGCTCGTGCAGTGGCGCCGGCGTCGGCTACCACACCCTCCGCCGCTCGTCTCACGGATCCGTGTTCGTGCTCGACGTTGCGCGAACGAAGTCCACGTGGAGTTTCTCGGTGCACGCGGGCTGGCGCTCAGTTTTCACGACGCGAGCTGGGAGCCCGAGGTTGACGTGACCGATGCAAGCGGGCCGCTCACCCTGGTCTCCTCCGCAGACGTCCGGTCCTACCGGCTCGCCACGGCCAGGCGGGACGTTCTCCTCGTCGGTGTCTGGGAGCAGCTCACGTTCGCCAGGCTCGCGCTGTCCGTGGACCTGGAGCAGGGCCGGATCACGCCAGCACCCTCGCATCGGTCGGCGTCAAGATCCCGCGTCGATAGGCCTGCATGACAGCCTCCGCGCGATTTGCCGTCTCAAGCTTCGTGATGACGCGCCTGATGTCGACTTTGACGGTTCGCTCGGCCAGGAACAAAGCCTCGGCTATCTGGCGGACCGTCATTCCGGTGCTCATGAGCCGCAACACCTCGAGCTCTCGTTGGTGGAGCTCAGGCTGGTCGAAGACGAGCTCCTCGCCGCACAAGAACACCTGCCCTCCGGCCAGCAGGCTGCGAATCACACAATCGAGCATCTCGGCTGTCAAGTAACGTTTGTCGATGTAGGCGTTCGGGTGGACTCTGCGCAGGTGAACGCCGTGCCACCGAGACGTCTGGTCGGTCAGGACGCCAACGGTCCGGAGCCGCTGCCGTTGCCGCACCGAAGCGAGCTTCTGCCAGCCGTTGCGCGCCCAGATCATGGGATTGAATAGAACGATGTCCGGTTCGTAGCTTCGAAATGACTCTTCCACACTTCCCGCATCGTCGACCAACCTCGCCTCGACGCCGATTTCGACGCATGCGCATGCCACCCCGTCGAGGAAGATTGGGCAAGGATCTCCCACCAAGATGTTTGGACTCATGCCGACTCCGGCAGCCCGTGTCGCACCTCGCCTACTGATGAGGTCCCTGCTCACTGGTGCCGACCACACCGTTCCCGAAACGGTAGCCAAACAACTCGACCTCTTCGGCATAGAACTCGGCGACCAGATCCACCAGCTCGGGGGTGAACTGATCGAGGTAATTGGACCCGTCGCCGATGACAAGCCGGCTGAGCGGACGATCAGCCAACCCCAGAGCATCTCTCACGTGTGCGAAGTCAGCCTCCAGCCGCTCGTACCGGCCAACGAAGTCAACCAGGATCTCGCCGTCCTGGTTCGTGATCCATTTCAACTGTGGCGCGAGACTCTCGTAGCCAAGATACCGCAGGAGAAACGTACGGAAGGTCATCTCGCTACTGTCCACTGCTAGCCAGACGCGGTGAGCAGCATCTCGCATGACGTTGCGGTACCAAGAGTACGCACGGGCCCATGGATTTCGGACGAACGCGAACTTGTAATAGGAGGAGAAGATCTTCGCCGGCAGCGTCCGCTGGAACTCCAGAATGGCGCGGTGGTCCTGCTGTCCTCGCATGCTGTTCACGTTGTAGAAGCCACATGCGTGCTCGATGGCCGTACCACCCGTCTTTGGAATGTGTACGAAGATACAGCGAAGTTCATGTGAAACGTTGGGTATCATCGCATCCACCTCTGCTACTGCTCATTGCTCAAGCAGCCTTGTGAACTCGTTCTCGTCCAGCGCGTCGACGAACGAAAGGGCCGCGGCTCTCGACCTTCGACTCAGATCCGCATAGGTGCTCGCATCATCGACCAACAGGTCGAGCGTCTCGACCCAGGGACGAATATCGGTCGTGCGGGTCAGCACCGGCCGCGGGTTCAGGTTCTCGTCGAGCTGGTCGGATCGGTAGCCGTCGATTCCGGAGACCGGCAGGATGTGGTCCACACCTAGCTTCGCCTCGGGCAGCCCGCCCTGGTCGCTTGCCACCACTGGAATCCCGCGCAGCATCGCCTCCACGACCACCGCTGGGAAACCCTCCGACCACAGCGACGGGACGAGCAGGACCCTGGTCTTCCGGTATATCTCGTCGATGTCGTCGACCGGATCCATCAACGCGAGGTTGCCCACAGCACGCATGGCCGACAGGTCGGCGCTCGTCGTCGCCCAGCCGATGCTGGCCGCGAAGCTGACGGCTGGTCGTTGTCCCGCCAAAGCGAGGAACACCGGAAGGCCTTTGATCGTGGACGCGTTGATCAGTGTGACGAACTGGCCATCCGCCTTGCCCAGCCACGGAAACGGGCCTTGACCGTACATGGGTGCTCGGATCACCACCGCCGGGCATCGCAACCACTCACAGATGTAGTCGCGCAGCCACTTGCTGATGGTGAAGATCCTGTCGACCTTCTCGAACAGACCAGCACCTTCGTCGTAAGGAAAGAAGCGATACGGACCCACCGGCAGTGTGCTGGCCGAGTGTGCGACGTAGCCGATCGCTCCAGTTCTCCGTCGAAGCGCTAGGGAAAGCAAGCTGCACGTGCTGTCCTCCGAAAGGATCACCCAGTCCCACGTCCGCTCGACTAGGGTCGCTTCCAGTCCGCGGACCATTTCGGCGAGGCCTACGAACACTCTCGTCTCGACCCGCTCGGATGATCGCGACGAGAGCTTCGTAGGCCGTTCCCGGCCGTTTCCCGCATACTTCTCGTCGAGTGCGACGACAACACACTCATGCCCGCCCCTGGCCAGCGTTTCCACGATGGCACGGTTGGCGCGACTGGCACCGGTCAACGCCCGCTGGTAACTGAGCGGTTGAACCCAAAGTACATGCACGGGCCCTCCTTGTGGCAGTTCGTGGATCAAGATCCGGCACTAGAGACCGATCTGCGGACGGCTGCTCCCACCGTCGTCAATTCGGTCGAGCACGGCCGCGAACAGGCCCGGATCACGGCACAGGTTCTCGCTCGTCTTTCCGCCGTTGTGTGAGGCGAAGTAGTGGCAGAGCACACGACGCTCAGCTCTGGGCAGCCACTCCCACGGCCCGGACCGGTACGGCTCGCCGAGACTGTGCGCCGCCTTCCCAAGCCGGCCGCCCAGCAGCGAGTAGAACATCTGCGTGACGTAGCGCGGGGCACCCAAGACGGTCGGCGGAGTCTTTCGCATCAGATGCTCAAGGAAATCGGCGTCGAAGAAACGACCGCGGTCCGTGCAGGCGAAGCCGCAGCACATGTACGGAACGTAGGGCGCGTCAGGAAACGCGTCGGGTATCCAGTGGACTCCCTGAGGTTCCCAACCCTCCTCGGGTGAGTAAAGGAGCGCCACCTCACCGGGATCCTTCGTCCACTGTGCGACTTCGGTGGGTGTGTCGAAGAACAGGATGTCACTGTCCATACCGATGACCATGTCGGCGTCGCTCAGCATGAAGTAGTCGGTCAGTTGCAGGATACGTACATTGCGCCGGCGAACCGAGGAGATCAAAGGATAGTCCGTCAGCAGATCGGCCATCATCGCGTCGGCGGCGGCTCGGGTAACGACGTCGACGCCGAGGACGTGCTGCCGCAAGATTGCCCTGTCGGCGTCGGTGATCGTGCCGTCGTCATGGACGACCGCCGAGAAGTCATGCCAGTAGTACGCAAGCGACTTCATTGCGAACAAGTAGAGTGGAAGGTGTTCGTGGGAGACCAGGGAGTGCACTTCGACACGCCTGTTTCCGGTTGTCGCCGTGGGCGGTGTGCTGAACAGCCGTTCCGTCAGGCGCAATGCCGTTTGCTGAATAGTGTCGGGGAGGTTTTGTGTCACGGTGTGCTCCATTGAGTTCAGATTCCCATAACCGACTCGCCGACAAACCTCCAACCTCCAACGCTTGGTTCGCCGACGACCTGCCCGTGTCGTTCGCAACAACGCCGCCGAACGCGAAATCCGCATGGATCCAGCTCCGACAGAACTTGTCCGGCTACCTACGGACCCTGACAGGCTGCACCAGACGAGACCCCTCAACTTGGCCGTTATTAACCTTACCCCGAAGATTGCCTAAAGTTGCATGGAATACCAGCGGATCTAGCTCCAGATCCATAGCCGGGAACGGAGAGTGCATTGGCGATGTTACGAAGCACGTTCGCCGATCCGGCGAATGGGTCCACCACACGTGACACACGTTGGCGGAGACTAGTGCTACTGGTCGTCCAGAACGGTCAGGAGGCGATGCGCCACGGCTAGATGTACTCGGTCAGGACGTTGGTGACGGCGTGGGTTGTTGACGTAGCGAAGACCTCCGGATGCGGTGGAGATAGCCGTCTTCACCAGTCCGGAGGTCTTCATGTCCCGCCGTAATGCCCGTTTGATCGTGCATGGTCGGCTGCTCCTGGTCGACCGGGTCCGTCGGCAGCGCCGGCCTGTGGCGCATGTGGCCAAGGAGCTCGGGATCTCCCGGCAGTGCGCGCACCGCTGGGTCGCTCGGTTCCTGGCCGAGGGCGAGGCTGGGCTGGTGGACCGCTCGTCGCGCCCGCACCACTCGCCTCGTCAGACGCCGGTCGAGGTCGAGACGACGGTGGTGGCCGCCCGCCGGGAGCTGCGCCGCGGCCAGGACTGGTTGGGACCCGAACTCGGAGTCCCGGCCAGA
The DNA here is from genome assembly GCF_016907715.1 of Tenggerimyces flavus. NCBI lineage: Bacteria > Bacillati > Actinomycetota > Actinomycetes > Propionibacteriales > Nocardioidaceae > Tenggerimyces > Tenggerimyces flavus. The sequence goes on from NZ_JAFBCM010000001.1 coordinate 6,615,327, forward strand.
ACGGTGTCGCGGATTCTTCGCCGCCACCAGCTGCCCTACCTGCGCGAGTGTGATCCCCTGACCGGTGAGGTCATCCGCGCGTCGAAGACCACCACGATCCGCTACGAACGCGACCGCCCCGGCGCACTGGTGCACTGGTGCACATGGACGTGAAGAAGGTCGGCCGGATCCACGACGGCGGAGGCTGGCGAGCACACGGTCGCGAACACGGCCAGACCAGCGCCCAGAAACGAGCACGGATCGGTTTCGACTACGTCCACTCCGTCGTCGATGACCACTCCCGGTTCGCCTACTCCGAGATCCTGCCCGACGAACTGGGCGCCACCTGCGCCGGGTTCTTGCTCCGCGCCGCGGCCTACCTCACCGCGCACGGCATCACCCGGATCGAGCAGGTCATGACCGACAACCACCTCAGCTACAAACGCTCACGCGCCTTCCGCGACGCCGTCACCAGCCTCGGCGCCACACAAATTTTCATCAAGCCCCACTGCCCCTGGCAGAACGGCAAGGTCGAGCGCTACAACCGCACCCTGCAAACCGAATGGGCCTACGCCAAAGTCTTCCTCAGCAACACCCAACGCACCACAGCACTAGCCCCATGGCTCACCTTCTACAACACAGAACGCCGACACACCGCACTCGCAGGCAAACCCCCAACCAGCCGCCTACAACAGTCACCAACCTGACGGCCGAGTACAGCTAGAGCCTGGCAGACCGGCACACTCGATGGCGGTTCTCCCGAGAACGACGAGCCCATGCCTCCTGCTTGCACGGCGTCCCGACCTCGGGACGAGGACTCGAATGCTAAATAGCAGGGTCGATTGCAACAACTGCCTCGTCTAGTCACGGAAGGGGAAACTGACGGCTGGACAAGGTCGAGGGATCGGGCGAGCTCGCCGTCTTCGAGTTCGACTCGTTCGGGCAACCCAAGGTGACCTTTCAACTCTGGCGACGGCGTGCCTGACTCGTTCAGCGTTCCGTTGGGCACACGAGCACGGGAACTGGGCGTTCACCAAAGAGGGCGTATACGAGCTGACGTCTACGCACTCCGCGCAACTCGCTGGCGGAACGACTTCGAGCGAACCGCGGTCGTCCGCTTCGCCGTCGGCGACGTCGACGTTCCGACCTCTGCGGCCGCCAGCACCACCAGCTTGAGCAGCACGCAGCAGACCGCCGCCCGGAGCAGCAGTGGCTGCGCGCTCGCCAAGACGGGCGGCGACGCCAGCACGTCGTTCACGACCGCCAGCGTCCTGCTCGGCGCCGGAGCCCTGCTCACCGCCGGCTCGGCGTTCCGGCGGCGGAAGCGCAAGCCATGAGGACGATTCGCCCTATCCTGATCGCTGCTCTGAGCCTGGCCGTCGGCTGTTCTGGTGCAGCGGCGCGGGAACGACAGGAAGCAAGCTCACCGTCGTGACCACCACCGAGACCCTCGCAGACCTAGCCCAGCAGGTCGGCGGGGATCGGGTCGAGGTGAGCTCGCTGGTCCCAGCGGGCGGCGACCCGCACTCGTACGAGCCCACACCAGCCGACGCCGGCCGCGTCGCGAAGGCAGACGTGACGTTCACCAACCACTCCTGCTCGAGGAACAGTCGCTGATCAAGACCATCGACTCCAACGCCCGCAAGGACGCGCCGAGTGTCTCGCTCGCGGAGGCGTCCGAGAGCTACGGCGCGCACGTGATCCCACTGGTGGAGAACATCGGACTCGACGTGCTGTGGCTCGGACTTCGCGTGCAGGGCAAGGGATCCGAGCGCGGCGCGACCCGTACGTCGTCGGTCCAGCTGTACCCGACGAAGCTCTCCGGACCGGGCGAGCTCGTCGTCTACCTCACCGAGGCGCTCGGCCAGCCAGATGTGTACTTCGACTCCGCGCGGTGTCCCCCTTTGTTTGGATCGGCGCGGCCGGAGTGGTCGTGGTGGTCTTCGCCGCGATCGCCGCCGCAACGCTGCGGAGAAGGAATGTGGGCCCGTGACCGCGCTCCTCACGCTGCAGAACGTGTCGGTCGAGCTCGGTGGCCGGCTCGCGCTCCGCAACGTCGACCTCAGTATCGACACCGGCGAGCTGGTCGGCATGATCGGCCCGAACGGAGCGGGCAAGACCACCTTGCTACGTGCGGTCCTCGGGCTGCTCCCATGCCGAAGCGGCAGCATCAGCCCCGGCGATGAGCGCGTCGGCTACGTGCCGCAGCGGCACGAGTTCGTCTGGGACTTCCCTATCGACGTGATGAGAACCGTGCTGACTGGCCGCACCCGGCAGATCGGCTGGTTCGGCCGCCCGGGCAAGGCGAACCGCGAGGCAGTTGACAACGCGCTGGAACGCGTCGGCATGACGGAGCTCCAGGACCGGCCGATCGGCGAGCTCTCCGGTGGCCAACGGCAGCGCGTGCTGGTCGCCCGCGCGCTCGCGGTCGAGCCGCGGTTGCTCTTGCTGGACGAGCCGTTCACCGGGCTGGACGTTCCCACGCAGGAGGTCCTGACCGCGCTACTCCGCGAGCTGCGCGACGAGGCAAGGCTGTGCTGATGACCACGCACGACCTTCCAGCGGCGGCTGAGCTGTGCAGCCGGTTATGCCTGCTGAACGAGACTGTCATCGCCGAAGGGCCGCCGGACGAGTTGCGTGATCCGGCGATCTGGCTGCGCGCGTTCGGGGTCGCACGGTCCGAGCGGCTGCTGCATTCGCTCGGGGTGACGCGGTGAACGGGCTCGGCGCGTTCCTCACCGAACCCTGTCAGCAGGTGTTCATGCAACGCGCGTTCCTCGTCGCGATGATGTCCGCGATCGTGTGCGGCGTGATCGGCAGCCACGTGGTGCTGCGCGGCATGGCGTTCATCGGCGACGCGGTCGCGCACGCTGTGTTCCCGGGCATCGCGATCGCGTTCGTCCTGCAGACGAGCCTCGTGGTGGGTGGCGTTCTGGCTGGGTTGCTGACGGCGATCGCGGTGGCCGTATTCGCGCAGAACCGACGGCTCAAGGAGGACACCGTCATCGGCGTGTTCTTCGCGGGTGCGTTCGGTCTCGGCATCGTGATCCTCAGCACGGCACCGGGGTACGGCGGTTCGCTCGACAGGTCGTGGTCACCGTCGAAGCGACGAAGCGGCAGCGACGTCTGATCGCCGTATTTGTGGATGCGGAGTCCGTACGCAGCGGAGCCGTACGGACGCTAGACCACACGAACCCGGAACGACCGCAAGCCTCCGCCCGCGAGTGGTGCCACACCGCGCTCTGAGACCGAGTTCTCGGAGGGATGCGGACCATGCCTCCGTCTCAATCGGCGAAACGAACACGACGCAGATCTGAAGCACGGTCTCGACAGACTCCCGGCAGGCATCGTGCTCCGCTGACTCGCGCCATCTTTCTTCGTGCCGGCGGATCGCGGACACCGAACACGCCGTCGCCAGGACACGGCGGAGGACAGACGGAGGGAACACGTGGCGAACAGGCAGGATCCGACACCCGAATTCGTTGGGGAGCCGGCTCAAGCGCTTCGCGGCCCCAGCGCCGCCGTCGCCACTGTGATCTGCGGAGTGAAGATCTACGGGGTCATCGACGCCGTGAAGGACCTGATCAACGCAGCGGCGGACCTCTCCACGATCATGCGGCTCACTCCAGACAGCGGGTATAGCGACCTCGTCGCGGACGAATCCAGCCGGCGCCGCACTCGGTACGAAGCTCCTCGCCAACTCCAACGATCCGATGTGGAAATGAGATCGGCGCTCAACTCCGCGACGGCCAGATGGGATCGCGGGACATCGTCAGCGCCGCCGATGTGGACATCGAGGTCCGGCTGGCCATAAGCCGACCGGCCTGTCCACCTGGCGTCCATCACAACAAGGAGACCATGATGACCAGCTCCCAGATCCCGATGAGCGACCCCGTGCTCATCGCCCCGGAGACATGGCTGATTCCCAACCTGGCCGCCGCTGGACCCAGCCAATTTCTTCCGGTCAACTCGCTGCTCATCCGCGGCAGCGAGCCGATCATCGTCGATACCGGCGCCCCCATCCATCGCCAACGATGGCTGGACCTGGTCTTTTCCTTGGTCGATCCGGAGGACGTGCGCTGGATCTTTCTGTCACACGACGACAGCGACCACATCGGAGGACTCGCGGACGCCTTGGCGATGTGCCCATCGGCGACGATGGTGACCAACTTCTTCGCCACGGAGCGGCTGTCTCTAGAGCGGTCCCTGCCGATCAAGCGGCTTCGCTGGCTCGAGCCAGGTGACAGCTTCCTCGCCGGAGACCGTCAGATGCGTCTGGTGCTACCACCGATCTTCGATGGCCCCACCACCCGTGGCCTGTTCGATGAACGCACCGGCGTGTTGTGGGGCGTTGACTCGTTCGCGGCCATGACCACCGGCTCCGTGCACCACCGCGACGACATACCCGAAGACCTCTACGACGAGTCGTTCGCGCTGCTCAACAGCCTCGTCTCACCGTGGCATCAGTGGCTGGACCCGGCACGCTACCAACGCCATGTCGACTCCGTCGCCGACCTGCACCCCGACACCGTCGCCACCGCACACGGGCCGCTGCTGACCGGCGACGCCATCGGCGACGCCTTCAACCGAGTTCGATCCATGGCCGCCGCCTCATGCGTGACTCCGCCGGGCCAGTCCGCACTCGACGAGCTCATCGCCGCAATGTCGGTTGACCAAGAGGCCGCACGAACGCAGTCAACTCCGAGGGCATCGGCGTAGAAGGAGATCGACCGCGCCAGGATTTCTCCATGACCGTCCGTCGCCGCGCAGTCGCCAATGGTGCCATCCCATAAGCTTCGCGTCCGGCGCGCCCTGGGCAGACCGAACTGCTCTTTGCGGCCGTGGTGTGGGATATTCGCGGCTAGTCATGGGATGGCAAGGTCGATCGAGACGGCCAGGACAGCGCCGCCACGTGCCCGCCGTCAAAGCGCAGTCGATCCCCCCGGGGCAGTGTGCCTAGCAGGATCAGTCGAGTCAACGGTCCGGGCGCACCCGTAGCCCGCCGCGCGCTCACGGCTCCGGGTAGGTGCGGCATGATCCGAGCATGCGCTCTCGAACAGAAGGCATGTGGTGGGGAACAGCTATCGAAGCGCCCGACCCTGGAGGCTTGGCGAGGTTCTACTCAGCACTTCTCGGGTGGCCCGTCGGTCACGAGGAGCCAAGGACGGCGATACTCGCGGCTCCCGAGGGATCGATCTACATCGTGTTTCAGCAGGCGACTGACTACCAACCCCCCGTATGGCCGCCCATCCAGGGGAAGCAGCGTCCGATGATGCACTTCGACTTCCAGGTCGGGGACCTCGACTCCGCCGTCGCTGACGCGGTCGCCCTGGGAGCCACCGTGGCCGCCGTACAGCCGCAGGAGAACGTCCGCGTCCTCTTCGACCCAGCCGGGCACCCGTTCTGCGTGTGCCGAGACGACTGATCACCACCCGCGAGACCACGCTAACGACCCGTCAGCCGGCGAAGGGGAGGGCCTCGAGGCCGCGCACTCCGGTGGAAGCACGGAAGATGCTGCCTGCCTCGGGTTGGTCGGTCTCGGCGAGGCCATCGCGAGACGTGGTGATGTAGAGCTCGTCGAGGTTCGCCCCACCGAACGTGCAGGCGGTGATGTTGCTTACGGGTAGCTCGACGACTCCGTCGAGCTGACCGGCCGGCGAGTAGCGACGCACTGCCGAGCCTCCGAACAAGGCGACCCACAGGTAGCCCTCGCCGTCGATCGTCATCCCGTCCGGACCGCCCTCCCCCGCCGGGATCTCCACCACCATGCGCCTGCTCTCCACAACGAGGCCGACGTCAGGCTCGTAGTCGAAGACGTCCACCCGCCGCGTCGGGGTGTCGATGTAGTACGCGAGACTTCCGTCCGGACTCCAGGCCAGGCCGTTCGAGATCGTGACGCCTTCGAAGACCACCGAAGTCGAACGATCCGCGTCGAGGCGGTATAGCGCACCCGCGCCCGGTGTGGTGTCGTACGCCATGGATCCGCAATAGAAACGTCCGTCCGGGTCAGTCCCACCGTCGTTCATCCGGACCAGCTTGCTCGTCCACAGCTGCTCGAGCCGCTCGATCGAGCCGTCCTTGCCCACCAGGACAAACCCCCGCTCGACCGCAACCACCATCCCCCCAGAGACGCGGGGACGGATCGCCGCGGCAATGTCGTCCAAGTGCAGCCGGGCAACGCTTCCAGACGGAAGGTCGACGGTCAGGACGTCGCCCGCGAGCATGTCCACGAGTCTGAGTCCGCCCCAGTCCTCGTGCCAGACGGGCCCCTCCCCGTGGAACGAGATCGGTGACGTGACCTGTTCGACAGCAGCCATGCGTGGGTTCTCCTTGGTCCAGAGTCGACAAAGACCAAGTGCGGCGCGACGACTAGATCAGGTGGACCACATGAGCTCGGCGTTCTTCATGCCTTCCGCCAACGACTTGAGGGTCGCCTTCTCGGCGGCATCCGCCTTGCCAGCCGCGATCGCCGTGACGAGCGGACGGTGGGCCGACATGATCTGGGTCTTGTTGCTTTGCTCGTTGGTCAATGTCAGCAGCGTTTGGATGATGCCTGACAGCGGCTCCCAGGTCGCCAACAATCGGCGGTGGTGAGCAGCGATCATGACTTCACGGTGGAACGCGATGTCAACGGCAGCGATGGACTCGGAGTCGCCGATCTTCGCCGCCTCATCGAACTGCTTGATGATGCGCCGCAGGTTGGTGATGTTCTCCGGTACGGCGGCCTTGGCTGCGAGCTGTGCGCCGCGGACCTCGAGGACGGCTCGCACCTCGTACAGCTCACGGATGTCGTCGAGCGTCATGCCGACAACGAATGCGCCGCGTCTCGGCTCGTTCTGGATCAGCCCCTCGTGCGACAGCCTGATCAGCGCCTCCCGCACCGGGACGCGGCTCACGCCGAACCGCCGGGCAAGTGGAAGCTCCCGCAGATGCTCGCCGGGCTTCAGCTCACGGCTGACGATCGCGTAGCGCAACCTGGACGCGACGAGCTGCCAGAGGTCGGCACGTTCCACCGTGTCGGGCGCGAACTCGGACATCATCGCTCCCTCCCGTCAGTCGAGCCGTCACGTGGCCGGCGGCGCCCCCTCCCGGGAACGTGTCAGTCAGTATACAGACGTCAGACTTGCCCATGATGGAGGTGCGCGTCCACACTCACTTGGGTGTCTCACCCTTGGATCCCGCTCACGATCAGCCCACGCAGGAAGTACCGCTGGGTGAAGAAGAAGATGACGATGGGAACAAGTGTGATCAAGGTCGCTACGGCCATGATCTCGTTGAAGGGGTGCGGTTTGTATCCCAGCCCGGACTGCTGCGTCTGCTGCCAGGCCTGCAGGCTCAGGGCGAGCGTGTACTTCGCCTGATCCGTCAGATAGATGAGCGGGCCGAAGTAGTCGTTCCACTGCTCGGTGAACGTGAAGATGGCCAACGCAGCAAGGGCGGGCTTGGACTGCGGCAGGATGATGTGCCAGAAGATTCTCAGGCGGCCGCAGCCATCCACCATCGCCGCATCGTCGTACTCCTTGGGAATACTCAGGTAGAACTGGCGCATCATGAAGATGAAGAACGCCGACCCCACGCCGAAGAACGACGGAACCGTCAACGGCAGGAAGGTGTTGAGCCAGCCCAGGTCGCGGAAGATCAGGTACTGCGGAATGAGCGTCACGTAGTAGGGCAGCATCATCGTCCCCAACACAAGAACGAAGAGTACGTTCCTTCCTGGGAACCGCAGGCGTGCGAACGCGTAGGCGACCAGTGGCACGCTCACGAGGCGACCGATCTCCACCGCCACCAGGATGATCAGTGTATTACTGAGGCCCTGGGCGAACGGGAACGCGGACAGGACCTTCCCGTAGTTTCCCCACTCGAACGATGACGGAATGAGGTCCGGCGGAAACAGCAGGACGTCGGTCTCCGGCTTCAGCGACGTCGACACGAGCCAGTAGAACGGGAACGCGAACATCAGCGCGCCACCGATCAGCAGGACATAGAGCAGCACGCGCCAGGTGACGCTGCGCCCGCGAACATTGCGTTCGACGATCCGCTCCGGGTCATCGACCTGCGGCCGAGCACTGAGAACGGCCATGACCTACCGACCCCCGTACTCGTAGTAGACGGCTCGCCGCGCCACCAGCAACGTCACGAGCGTCAGCACCATCATGATCAGAACGAGCACCCATGCGAGAGCCGACGCGTAACCCATCTGGAAGTCCTGCCATCCGTTCCGGTACAGGTAGAGCACGTAGAAGAGCGACGCGTTGTTCGGACCTCCGTTGGTGACGATGTAGCCGGCCGTGAAGATCTGGAACGACGCGATCAGCCCGGTGACGAACTGGAACAGGATGACCGGCGAGGTCATCGGGATGCTGATGTGGATCAGGCGATGCCACGCGTTGGCACCGTCGATCTCCGCCGCGTCGTACAACGTGCTGGGTACTTGTTGGAGCGCGGCGAGGTAGAGGATCATCCCACCACCCGCGCCCCACAGCGTCATGATGACGAACGCCGGGAGTACCCACTCCTCCGAGGCGAACCACTGCGGACCTTCGACACCGAACTGCCGCAGCACTCCGTTCACCAACCCGTACTGGCCGTTGAAGATCCAGGACCAGAGGAAGGCACCGGCGATCGCCGGCACGAGCGACGGCAGGAAGTACGCCGTACGCCACACCCGGAGCCATCGCACCCGCTGGTTCAGGAGCATCGCGATCGCGTAGCCGATGACAACGCTTCCCGGCACGGCGAAGGCCGAGTAGACGGCTGTGACTCGCAGCGACTTCCAGAAGAGCTCGTCCTCCAGCAGGTCCCGGTAGTTGTCGAGGCCTGCCCAGGTAGGTCCGCCGAGGATCGGGTAGTGCGTGAACGAGTAGTACCCCGAAATGATGAGCGGATAGGCCGTGAACACGACGAACCCGATAAGCCACGGAAGGATGCACAGATAGGCGATCCCCACCTCACGACGGGACATCGGATGCTGCCACCAGTGGCGCCGCGGCGTGCTGCGAACAGGGCCGTCACGCTTCACCTGAGGTGTGGTCGCAACCATGCGTTCCTCCGCATCTAGCCGTGTCTACTCCCCCGCCGCACGCCGACCGTCGTCGATCTCCTTGTCCACGCGCTGTTTCGCTTCGGTCAGCGCGTCCTTGGCCGTCGCCTTGCCCAGGATGATCTGGTCGAGCGCTGACTCGATCGCGTTCTGCGTCGCCGTGCTGGCGTAGCGGCCGAACCACCGCGGGTAGACGGTAACGTTCTCCGCGTTGGCGGGGAGCGGCGACATTCCCTTGATTCGCGAGAGGTTGATCAGCGCGATCGTCTTCGGAGTTCCCTCCGGCGACGCGTCGACGATCGGCAGCGGATCGTAGGAGGGAACGGAGCTGAACTGGAGGAACTTGGTCCGCACCTCAGTGTTCGTGGTGAACGTGATCGCCCAGTCGAGCGCGGCTTCCTGGAACTTCGACTGCGCGTTGACGCACAGCGAGCCTCCACCGAAACAGTGGACCTTGCGGTTCGCATACGGCAGGTGGAAATACGACATCGGGAAGTTGTTCTCCTCGGGGTACGCACTCGGAGTCGACAGCTGGAGGGTGGCGACGCATCGCTTGGCCAGATACGTACCGCCACGGACCGAAGTCTCGGTGCCGGTAGGAACCGCGACCTTGTGCTTGACGAACAGGTCCGCGATCTGCTGCGCCGCACCGATGGCGGGCTCGGAGTCGAGCATCGACTTCGACTCGCCGTAGTTCCAGTCGTCGTCGTAGAGCGTTCCGCCGAGGTCGTACAGGAGCGTGACGAAGAAGGACGCGTTCGTCGGAACGCTGCCCAGCCCGTACTGCTCGACGACGCCGTTGCGGCCGACCTTCGTCCCGGCCTTGAGCCAGTCGACGAACGTGTCCCACTTCCAGGTGTCGAAGGTCGGACTGCCCCACACCGGCATGTCCTCCGCGATGCCACTTTCCTCGGCCATGCCCTTGTTCACCATCACGATGAAGTCCTGGGCGGTATACAGCGACAGGCTGGAGATCTTGCCCTCGAAGCCCGACTCCTTCGCCTGGTCGACATTCCACTTGCTCATGTCGATCTTTCGCTCTTTCAGCCGCTCGTCGAACGGAACGTAGAGCTGCTCGTGCGGGAAGAGGTTTCCGTTCCAGTACGCGTCGATCAGGAACAGGTCCGGAGCCGTACCACTCGCGAGCTGAGTGAAGATCTTCTCCGGTGCATAGGAGTACACCTGATGCGCGATCTTGATGCCCGTTTCCTTCTCCATGGTTGGGAAGTAGTTGTCGAACTGCCCACCCCACCAGTCGCTCAGTCCCAGCGTCGACGGCTTCTTCGCGGTTCCGCTCTCCGGCGAGTTGCCGCACGAAGCGAGAAACGCTGCCGCGGAGGTCGCGGCACCGGCAATCAACATCTGCCGCCGGCTCAGTGTCGGGTTGAAGGTGGACATCGAACCTCCTGGAAGTTCCCGACGGGCTTGGCTCTGTGTCTACCATGCCTCGTTGGATCTGATCACGGAATTGCCGAACTCTCAGCTGCGCTCGATGCGGCTGAATGACTCTCGTCGAATGTGGGTTCGGTGCCCGGCACACGAACGTGCGGCCCGTCTCCCAGCGATCACTTGTCAGCCGTGGCGGGTCAGCCTCGCAACGCCTGAGTGATCCTATTGGTTACAGTATACTGCCGCCGATCATAGTGACGATGCCGTGGAACGTCAACGTTAACGCCCGCGTTATGCGTTCGTAATGGTCTTCGTCAGCCGATGTCACGCAGCAGCTGCGCAGCAGCGTCGCTCAACAGGGACATGTCCGACGGCACAGCGAGCATCCGGAAACCCTCGTCCCGCCACCGCCGGACGAGCCCTGCGTTGCCGCACGCGATGCCGGCGACGATGCCGCGCGCCTTGCATGCCTTGAGGACCGTCTCGATGAGCTCGAGATGTACCGGCTCCGTCGGGTCCGCGGAAGGCAGGAAGCCCGCGGAGATCGCCAGGTCGCTCGGCCCTACGAAGACCGCGTCGATACCAGGCACCGCGAGGATGTCGTCGACGCTCGCGACGGCGTCCACTGTCTCGACCATCACCGCGCAGATGACGTTCCGGTTGGCGGTCGCCGGCGCGTACTCCTGGTCGTACAGGGATGGCCGCACCGGCCCCCAACTGCGGTTACCACGCGGGGGGAACCGGCATGCCTCGGTCGCAAGGCGTGCGTCCTCCGGGGAGTTCACCATCGGGACGATGACGCCCTGCGCGCCGGCGTCGAGCGCCTTCATGATCGCGCTCGGTTCGTTCCACGGAACTCGGACCAGCGCCGGCACACCTGCGTTCGACAGGGCCGGGAGCATGACCGCCAGATCCTCGAACCCGACCAGACCGTGCTGGGCGTCGATCACCACCCAGTCGAAGCCAGCGACGCCGAGCAGCTCGGCCGAGATCGCGGATGGGATCGCGCACCACCCGCCAATCGTTGGCTGGTCAAGCTCCCAGAGATCCCGTAGGGCTTCCAATCGTGCTGCCATCTGTCAACCTATCGTCGTGTGGTGGCGCGCCTCCGGAGCTCCGGACAGCGGTCGGTTCGTGAGCGCCGGTCCGCGCGACGAGCTCCTTCGTCACCCTCGCCAGCATGGTCGTCGCGGACTCCCGGGCGCGCTCCTCCCATGCGAAGACGCAGACCGTCGCGATGCCGTCGAAGCGGAGACGTCGAAGCCCGCCGAAGAAGGCGTCCCAGTCGACTTCACCCTCGCCGATGTCGAGGTGTTGATGGATTCGTGCGGTCGAACCCGGCGGGTTGACGATGTACCTGAGCCCGGACGAGCCGCGATGGTTGAACGAGTCGGCGAGGTGAACGTGCGCGAGCCTCGGCGCTGCGTAGTCGAGCATGGCGCCGACGTCACCCTCGCCGTCATCGAGGTGGAACGTGTGCGGCGCGCAGTAGAGGTAGTTGACCCACGGCCGGTCGATCGCCCGTACGAGGTCGACCGCCGCGGTGTTGCGCTCGCAGAAGTCGTCTGGATGCGCCTCGAGATTGAGGGCTACGCCCTCTCGTTCGAAGATCGGCAGTAGTTCCTCGAGGGAACGCCAGAACTGCCCCTCGCTGGCCGCTGACTGGTCCGGCCGCCCGTTGAACTCGGAGTTCATCACTTCGCATCCGAGCTCTACGCATATCTCGATGGCTCGTTTCCAGTAACGCACCGCTGCGGACCGCGCATCCTCGTCTGGTCCGGACCAGCGGTAGAGCGGAAGGACCGAGGCGATCTCGACACCGGACTCCCGGAGAGCGGACTTGACCTCCGCGATCCTCGCCGCATCCGCGCGCGGATGGACGAAGAACGGGAGGAAGTCCTCGCGCGGCGAGAGCTCAAGGTACTGGTAGCCAAGGTCAGCAGCCTCGTGGATGACACCAGGAAGCGGGAGCCCGCGGAGCATGTAGGGATCCAACGCGATCTTCACGATCACTCACCTCACACTCGGCAGCGGATACGGCCGATTGTATACTGCCGACGGGTGAGAGCGTCAATCATTCCTCAGCAGCGGCGAGCGACCCAACTCGACCGGAACCTGCACACCGTCGGCCGGACGATCCACCAACGGGCGGCGTGGGGTGATGTCACGGTTGACGCAGGCGCGCGGCCACCAGCCACGTGCCAGATCGACCAGGGTGTCCACGGAGAGTCGCCAGCTGTCGTAGTAGAAGGTGTTGGAGTACCCGGCGATGTGTGGCGTGATGACGACGTTCTCGAGTCGCAGCAGCGGATCGCTCGGATCCGGTGGCTCACGCTCGAGAACGTCGAGACCAGCCCCGCTGATCCAGCCCTCCGACAGCGCTTGGGCGAGCGCTGCCTGGTCGACGAGCGGGCCGCGTGCGGTGTTGATGAGGACGCTGTCCTCGCGCATCGTCATGAGCTCCGCCTTGCCGAGGAGGTGGTGGGTCTCAGGCGTCAACGGGCAGTGCAGCGAGACGATCTGGGCGGAGCTCAACACCTCGTGCAGGCTTCGCCGGACGACACCGTACTCCTCGAACACCTCGTCGCCGACGTACGGATCGGTCGCGACGACCGAGAGCTCGAAACCCCGCATCCGGCTGACGAGAGCTCTCGCGATGGATCCGAAGCCGATCAGGCCAAGAGTCTGGTTCTTGACGTTCCCCTGCGGCCATGCCTGGAACCTGTCCCACATCCCGGAGTGCACCAAGCGCGCCTGCGTCGCGACTTGCCGCAGCAGGGTGAGGATCAGCGCCGCCGAGTGCTCAGCCACCGCCTCGCCACCGGCCTCCGGCGTGATCGCGACGACGATTCCGGCAGCGCTCGCCTCGGCCAGGGGGACGTTGTCGGTGCCCGTTCCGGTACGGAGCAAGGCGATACAACGCGGCAGCTCCGGCAGGCAGTCGGCGGTGATGACCCTGCTGCCCCCGAACACCCACAGCGCATCGGCGTCGTGTCCGAGCTCGATCACGTCGGCCCGCGACGTGCACTCGCCGCTCACCAGGTCGACCTCGGCGTTGTCGAGTCGCTGCCGGACCCAGTCCGGAACGGTCTCACCGTCGAGGGCGACCAGCGCAACCTTGAAGTTCGCCATCGTCATGCTCCCTCGACCAGTCGTCGCGGCGATTCGGACATCTTCTTTCCCAGGCTCACAGCATCGGACGGTCGAACGGATGGCTTGTCTGGAGGCTGACCTGCAACCCGGTCAAGGCGGACTCCCGCATGACCGTCACCACGACCTCGGCGAGGTCCTCCTTGCTGGACGGAGCGCCCAGACCGGCGACGACCGCAGGCGAGCTCGTCGCCTCGGCGATCACGGTGTTGAGGCGAACGCCGTGCTGCCGCATGGTGTCCGAGAGGTCATCGGTGGCGTAGATCAACGCGGCGTTCGCGGCGCCGAAGGCGGGCGAGCAGGCGGCACCGGTCAGACCAGCGGCATCGGCGACGAACGTCACCGCACCACCGGCCGGGAGAACGTCGACCGCAGCGTTCGCCAACACCCACGGCACCCGGAAGTCGGCGGCGAGTTCGTCGGCCCACTCCGCCGGCCCTTGGCTGAACAGGTCGCCACCGGGGTCCGGCCGGGCGGCGAAGACGATTCCAGCCAGCGGTCCGACGCTCTCGAGCCAGGTACGTACGGCGGACTTGTCCGTGCACGTCGGATCGGGACTCACGGCAGCCGGATGGCCGGCCTTCTCCAGTCGCGAGACCAATGCCGCGGCCGTTGCCTGGTTGGCGCTGACGATCGCGGTCACCGCACGCCGATCCGGCGGCGGGAGGGCGGCGACGACGGCTGACTGTGCGGCCGTGGCGAGGCGGTCGCGGAGCATCATCGCCATGATGCCGCCGTTGACGAGGAACTCGTTGCCCGTCACGATGCTGGCCGCGTCGGACGCGAGGTAGAGGGCTGCCTCGGCGACGTCCTCCGCGGTAGCGAGCTCCCCCAGCGGATGGATCTCGCGGAAGGCCTCGATCAGGTTCTCCCTCGCCTCACGCGGATCGTCTCCGTGCGTCATGGGTTCGGACGAGAACGCCCCCTGGTCGCCCTCCATCAGGCGGACGATCGCCTCGTGCCGGCGGAGGTCGTGGATCGGCGTGTAGATGTTGCCTGGGAGCACGGCGTTGACCCGGACATGGTCCGGCGCGTGTGCGAGCGCGGCGTATCTGGTCAGGGTGTGCACCGCCGCCTTGCTGCTCCCGTAGACGCCGGCGCGGGCGGACCGCAAGCCCGCATGCGAACCAGTGTTGACGATCGACCCACCGCCACCGTCACGCATCAGCCGGATCGCTTCGCGCATGCCCCAGGCGACGCCCAACGCGTTGATGCGCAGCAACCTCCACCAGCCGGCCGCGTCTCCGCTCGACTGGCTTCCAATCCCCGCGTTGTTGACGAACACGTCGAGCCGCCCGTACTCGCCGGCCACCGTGTCGACCGCGGCGGCCACGGACTCGGGATCCGCGACGTTCAGCTCCAGGAAGATCGCGTCTCCGCCGGCCTCGCGGATCTCCGCCAGCACCTCGCGTCCGGCCACACCATTGACGTCCGCGACGCACACCGCGGCGCCTTCGCGGGCGAACAGGCGACACATCGCCGCGCCTATCCCGGAGGCTCCCCCGGTGACGACCGCGACCTTTCCGCTCAGCCTGCCAAGGCCACGACGCATTTGCCTCTCCCCACACGGTTTGGTCGGCTGACGCCGCATATGCCGCACCACCGGAGACCGGACGTCCAGCACACAGAGATCCGGCCCGACGTCGGTCCCGATCCGAGATGTCCGCGGGGCCTCGATGCCTCGCCGCACCTGATCACAGTATACCGTTTGGAGGAGGTTGCAAAGGTCGACTTGACGCGATCGGGTACAGCTCAGCCGATCCCGAGATAGACCGTGCCGTTCTCGACCTTGACCGGGTACGTCTGCAGGTCATCGATCGCCGGAGCGCCACGCGCCTCGCCGGTGGCGTAGTCGAAGCGGCCGTTGTGCTTCGGACATTCGATGATGTTGTCCATCACGAGGCCGTTACAGAGCAGCTCGCGTTCGTGCGTGCAGTGACCCGCGGTGGCGTAGAACTCATCGGCAGGCGATCGGTAGATCGCGTAGTCCGTTCCCTCGTGCTCGAACGGGACGACATCTTCAGGATCGATGTCGTCGACCTGACATGCCGCGATCCAGGATCCCTCAGCCATACGGCTGAGCCGTTCCGTCGGAGATCCGATGGAACGGTGCCGCGTCGGGCGGCAGGTCGCGTCGGATGTAGTACGACTGGTCCTTCAGCTGCCTCAGGATCGCCGGAATGATCTCGCGGTAGGCCGCCACGAGCGAGGGGTACGCCGGGGCGAGGTCGTGGTTGATCTCGTCGTGCAGCTCGGGAAGCCGGTGGTAGGGGACCATCGGGAACATGTGGTGCTCGACGTGATAGTTCATGTTCCAGTAGAGGAAGCGGTGGATGGGTCCCAGCAGCACCGTGCGGGTGTTGAGGCGGTGGTCGAGGACGTTCTCGCCCATGCCCGCGTGCTGCGTCAACCCGTAGACGATGTGCATGAACGTGCCGTAGAGACGTGGACCGCCAATGAGCACTACTGGAAGCAGCGAGCCGGTCAGCACGCATCCAGCGCCGACCGCGACGTAGATCGCAACCCAGATCCGTGCGGTCCGGTAGACCTTGCCCGCTTGGGACTCCGGGATGAAGGTACGTTCGTCCTCCCGGAGCCGGCCGGACGCGTGCAGCACCATGTCTCGCATCGCGAGCGGTACGTCCACCAGGCCGAGGAGGTTGGCGCAGATGCGGGCGAGCCGCGCGGGCCGCATGGCGGCGATTTCGGGGTCACGGCCGACGATCAAGGTGTCCGTGTGGTGTCGCGCGTGGCTCCATCGCCAGACGGTCGGGTCGCGCATGATGCAGAACGACGCCACCTGGTAGAGCGCGTCATTCATCCAGCGAGTGGCGAAGGCTGTGCCGTGACCCGACTCGTGCCAGCGAGAGTCGGAGGCCGAGCCGTACAAGATGCCGTAGACGAGGAACAACGGAACGGCCAGCCACGATCCCCAGAGCAGCGCGCCGCCGGCTCCGGTCACCGCCATCAGACCGATCCACAGTGCGGTGTCGCGGATCGCTGGCCCGTCACTCCGACGCATCAGCTGCTTCATCCTGGCCCGAGGCACCTCGGAGCGGAACCAGTCGCCGTCGACGAGGCCGGCCGCGGCCGCCCGTTCTCCTTCGGGACCGACCAGGCTGTATCGCTCGAGACGCTCCTTGCCCATGAGCGATCACCTCCGTCCAGATAGGCCGTACCACGAGACTCTCACCTCGGCGGGCTCCCGGGGAAGCGAACGGCGACATCGCCCAGGTCCAGCTCAGGACAACGTCGCGCGGACGTCGGCCCGCGGTACTTCTCAAGCCTTCACGGATCAGTATACTGTCATCACTTCCCGCCTCGAGAAGGCCCTCGGCCCGAACCGGAGAATCGCCATGCCATCAGGAAACCCGGACCACGGCACGCAGACCCCCGACACCCTCGATCTCGCCGACTATGGCCGCCTGGCCATCAACGGCGTCCTGGGCTCGTGCGATCCCGACCGCGGCTACGAGAACTACTTCCTGACGTTCTTCGACGTGAACCCCGCCTACATGATCCACTTCGGCAGCCAGGTGAGCGGGGTGCTGCCGAAGTACGTCGAGGCGATGCCGTTGCTTCGCGCGATGACGGGTTCCAGCCAGGACAACGACATCGAGAAGGCGATGCTCGACTCCGTGCTGCAGAACACCGCCGAGGACGGACTCATCTACGACCGCGCGTCGGAGGACCGGCCGTGGAACACCGGCATCGGCTATGGCGTGACCGGCTGGAACGAGGACTACTCCAACCTCGCCGGAGACGGGCGACTGCTCACCGGCTTCCTCTACTACCACCAGGCGACGGGCGACGACGCGTGGAAGGAGCACGCACGGCGCACGGCGGAGCGGATGCTCGAGCTCGCCATCGTCAAGGACGACTACGCGTACTACCCGAACGTCGGACTGGGCAACGACTTCAGCTATCCGCGGGTGTCCGGATGGACCCACACCGACGAGCCCGACCGGGAGTTCGAGGGCTCGGAGGGGATGACGAAGTTCTATCTCCTGCAGCCCGTTCGCGGCCTCGCCCGGTGGTACACGGCGACCGGCGACGAACGGTTCCTGGACCTCTCGAGGCGGCTGGTGAACTTCTGCCTCCGTCCCAAGTTCTGGGGTGGGTTGGGCGACATCGAGCCGCTCGCCGGCGCCGAGCACGGACACTTCTGGGGCCACTACCACGGGCACGCCGCCGCGATACGCGGTCTGCTCGACTATGCGATCGCCGCGGACGACTATCGCGTGAAGCAGTTCGTACGCGACTCCTACGAGTACGCGCGGCATCACGGGATCCACCGGCTGGGCGTGTTTCCGGCGTCTGGCAGCAACACGGAGGGCTGCACGGTCGCCGACATGGTCGCGCTCGCCGTCAAGCTCACCGAGTCGGGCATCGGCGAGTACTGGGAGGACGTGGACCAGTACGTACGCAACGGACTGCTCGCCATCCAGGCCACCGACCTCGACGAGCTCAAGCGGGTGTCCGAAGCCGGGCGCGAGCGCCCGCCGGACGCGCCGTGGGGCGGCGACGGCGACATGCGCTTCAACGGGTACGGCGGCGTCCTGGCAGGGCAGGAGACGACCGATCGCGTGCTGGAGCGGGCCATCGGTCAGTTCGGCCACCTCGACGGCGCCCGCCATCTCAAGCCTCGATTAATGCACTGCTGCACGGGGAACGGCGCGCAGGCGCTCTACCACGCCTGGGAAGCGATCACACGACGTTCGGGCTCGACCGGCGAGGTCAACCTCTGGCTCAACCGCCGCTCGCCCTGGCTCGATGTCGCGAGCTGGCTTCCGCACGTGGGCCGGCTTTCCCTGCAGAACAAGGGACTCGAGCGGATCGCGGTCCGCATCCCGGCGTGGGCACCGCTCGGCTCACTGCGCTGTACCATCGACGGGCAGGACGCCAGGCCCGACCGCGTCGGTGATCGCGTTCTGTTCAGCGGCCTCTCCGGCAACGAGCAGCTCACGCTGGAGGTCGCCGTCGGTGTCGAGCGGGCCAGCTACACCCTCGCCAACCTCAACCAGCGCGCGTACGGCTTCGGCCACGGCGGCGCGGAAGAGTACGACTGCGAGTTCAAGGGAAACACCGTGCTCAGCGTCGGCCCGGATCGCGTCGCGCCCGGTGGTCAGGACTTCGGCTGGTACCGGCTGTTCCAGCGCGAGCACCTGCGCGCCGACGACGCACCGATGAAGGAGACGCCGGCGTACGTCCACGGCCAGATCGTCAACTGGTAAGGGGATCGCGCTCTCAGAGGCGCGCCCTAGGCCGTGTCTGTCGTGGTTGAGGGGCTTGGGATTGCGGTGTCTGAGGTGATCGGAGCGAGGTGGGCTTGCGTGTGGTCGCCTTACACGGTCAGTGGCCGCTCTACCTGGCGTCTACCCGGCGTAAAGTGGCCAATGATCATGTAAACATGATCGTTGGCCCCCGGGGCCGGACCAGTCGAACCCACCGCCGGACGAAAGATCGAGGCTAGTCGAACGAGGAGAACAGCCGCTTCCGGGTGTACTGGTAGTGCCGCCGGATAGCCTCGGTCGCGGCTGTCAGGTCCTGCGCCATCACCGCGTCAGCCATCTCCTGGTGGATCTTCCCCAGCGGCGCGGCGGTCAGGCTGCGGTCGGTCTTGCTCGCGGTCACCAGCAACAGCAACGTCTGGTGTGCCATCTGCTCATACATCGTCGACAGCCGTTTGTTCTTCGCCAGCTGGACGATCGACTGATGGAACGCCTTGTCCGCCTTGACCGCGGCGTTCCAGTCCTCGCCCTGCCACGCCTCGATCATAAGGTCATACGCACGCGACACCTCGCAGATCTCCGCGTCGGTGGCGATGCCGAGGCTCTCGCGGACGGCCTGCACCTCGAGCGCCTCGCGCACGGCGTAGACCTCCATGAGGTCAGCCTGGGTGATCGTGCACACGACAGTCCCTCGGCGGGGCAGGTCGGCCACCAGACCCTCGCGGGCGAGCTCGCGCAGCGCTTCCCTGACGGGTCCTCGGCTGACCCCGAACCGGCCAGCGATGTCGGTCTCGACGAGCTTGCGCCCGGCGGTCAGCTCGCCGGCGAGGATCGCCGCGCGCAGACGGTCCGCGACGATCTCCCAGGTCGACTGGACCTGGACGAGGTCGAACTCTGAGGACATGACACCCCCGACTCATGGGATCACTGACGCGACATCGGCGGTCAGGCGACGAGATGCCAACCTTTCGTCGCGTCGACGCGCGGCCAGGTCGCGAGTTCCTCCTCGACTCCCTCGAGTTGGCTCATCGCACCGCCGATGCACCAGAAGATCTCGAACACCTCATCGGAGAAGTTGTGCACACGATGCCGTCGCGTGGCTGGGATGTTGATCACGTCGCCGCTCGTCATCACGTGTCGGACGCCTTCCAGGATGATCTCGGCAGTCCCCCGGACGACGTAGTAGACCTCGTCGAACGGGTGCGCGTCCTCGTGAATCGTGGCGCCCGGCGCGATCCAGACGAAGCCCGCGCAGAGGTTCTTGGCGCCGAGGGCGTCGGCGATCAGCACGACGTCGCGCATCCCGCCGTCGGGCGACTCGATGATCTCGGCATCGACGGTACGGATGGGCGATTCGCCAACTGTCATGGCGGTGTCCTTTCGATCGAAGTCCTTCATACCGGCGTCGGTGTCACGATGACGTGCCCGTCGACGACCGTCGTTCGCTGCTTCGGGCCGGAGCCGATCTCGGCACCGCCGCTCACGACGAGCTCGGTGCCCGTGATGAACGAAGCCTTCGCGCTCGCCAGGAAGAAGCACGTATGCGCGACCTCCTCCGGCGTACCGCTGCGACCCATCCATTGCCAGCTCTCGATGACGTTGTGCAGCTCGGTCGGGTCGTCCAACGAGGACTCGAGCCGGCGGCGCGACTCGGTCACGATGTTGCCCGGCAGGACAGTGTTGACCCGGACACCGGAGTGCACCTCGTCGATCGCCACAGCCTTACTGAACGACGCGATTGCGCCCTTGGTCGCGCTATAGATCGACACGCGGTCGTGGCCGACCAGGCCCGCGACGCTGCCGATGTTGACGATCGACCCCTTGCTCCGACGGAGGTGCGGCAACGTCGCCCTCGTCGTCAGGATGCAGCTCAGCAGGTTGGTCTTGATCTGGTCGTCGATCTCGTCGAGCGTGAACTCATCCGCGGTCTTGGCAGCGCAGCTCACACCCACGTTGTTGATGAGAACGTCGATCCGGCCGAACTCTCCGATGGTTGCTCCTACCGTCTCGGCGATCTGGGTGGGGACCCGGACGTCGCACTCGTGGAACCGAGCGCTACCAGGACGCTGTGCGCTGAGCTCGTCCTGGAGCTTCGACCCGCCGATCGGGTCGTTCGAGCACGCCGAGACCCGGTATCCCTCCGCGGCGAACACCCTGGCACATGCGGCCCCGATCCCAGCGCTTGCGCCGGTGATCAGGACCACCGGATCGGCACTACCAGCAAATCGTCCGGCCATGATTCCTCAAGCGGGCAAGGCCGCATGCAGCGGCAAATCGTGTATACAAGCCTAGGGAGAAGCATGAGGAGTGTCAACGAGTTCGGTTGACAGTCTACAAGATACAGCTACGATCGAGCCGTGAGGCCGAATCCGTTGAAGCGAGATCTGGCGGCTCAGCGGTCGACGTTCGGATGCTGGATCTCCCTCGCACACCCTTGGTCGACACGGATTCTGGCCCGGTCCGGGTTCGACTGGCTCACCGTGGACCTCGAGCACGCTCCTATCGGTTGGAGCGAGGCGGCCGCGATGTTCGCCATCGTCGCGGACAACGGCTGCGTTCCCTTGGCGCGCGTTCCCGCCGGCAGCCACGACCAGATCAAACGTGCGCTGGACAGTGGTGCGTGGGGCATCGTCGTCCCGGCTGTGGACTCGGCCGACCAGGCGAGGGCAGCTGTGGCCGCCGCGAAGTACCCGCCGAAAGGTGACCGCAGCACCGGCGGCGGGCTGCACGCGCTCAGCTTCGGGACCACGACAGCTGACTATTACGCGCACGCGGACGACGAGCTCGTCGTCGTCCTGCAGATCGAGAGCCCGACCGGGATCGCCAACCTGCCTGAGATCTGCGCCGTTCCTGGGATCGACGCCCTCCTCATCGGTCCCAACGATCTCCGCGCGTTCATGCGGACACCGGCTGGCCAGCCGAGCGAGGACGAGTTCGAGGCGGCACTCGTCGAGATTCAGCGAGTAGCGGGAGAGGTGGGCGTTCCCACCGGGATCGTCACCTTCGACGCCGAGAGCGCCCTGCTGCGGTCAGCCCAGGGCATGACGATGATCGGCGTGAGCAGCGACGTCCTCATGATGAGCCACCAGGCAGACGAACTGATGACGGCGTTGAGCGCCGCACGAACGCCAAGCAGAGGATGATGCCGGACGTGTTCACCTATCGACTCTCGTCGCGTTCCGGGCCGATGTCGGTCGAGGACTACCGGTACCTCGCGAAGCGCGAACTGCCCAGCATGGTGTGGGCGTTCATCGAGTACGGCGCGGAGGACCTGATCACGCTCGACGCGAACCGCAACGCGTTCAGCCGCTATGCCCTGCGCACGAAGGTGCTCACCGGCGAACGTGTCAAGGGAACCGAGGTCATGCTCGGCGGCGAGCGCCTGTCCCTGCCAGTTCTGCTCGCTCCCGCCGGCCTGGTGGGACTCGCGCACTGGACGGGAGAGCTCGGCGCGGCTCAGGCCGCCGAACGTGCCGGCACGGTGTCAGTGCTCAGCACGGCGAGCACGTACACGCTCGAGGAGGTCGCTGGCGGGACCGAGCGCGACCACTTCTTCCAGCTGTATCCGTGGACCGATCCGACCACGGGTCGCTACGACCTCACGCACCTGCTCATCAAGCGAGCGCGCGACGCCGGGTTCACTGGCCTGTTCGTCACCGTCGACATCCAGGCGCACGGCAACCGTGAGGGTGAGCGGAAGAACGGGATGGGCAACCCGCCCGTGCTGACACCCGCACGCATCGCCAGCGCCGCGATCAGGCCGGCGTGGTGGGCCGCGCTACTCAAGCACCGCCGCTACACGACGCGCATCCTCAACGAGCTGGCCGAAGGCGAGTCGGCCCTTCGCGGCGTCGAGCTCCAGACCCGCATGCTGGGCGCGGACCTCACCTGGGACGACTTCTCCTGGGTGCGCGACCACTGGTCCGGCCCCGTGTTCGTCAAAGGCATCCTCGATGCCGACGACGCCGAACGCGCGGTCGCCCTCGGCGCCGATGGCGTCGTGGTGTCCAACCACGGCGGGCGCCAGCTCGACGGTGCGGTCGCCTCGCTCGACGCCCTGCCCGCGATCGCCGCACGGATAGGCGATCGCGCAACAGTCCTGATGGACGGCGGCATCCGCCGCGGGAGTGACGTCGTCAAGGCGCTGTGTCTCGGCGCGGACGCTGTGTGCATCGGCCGGCCGTACATCTACGGTGCCGCGGTCTACGGACCGGCCGGGGTGCAACACGTGATCGAGATCCTGCGTGAAGAGATCGTGCGGGTGTTGACGCTCATGGGTGTGAGCCGGCTCGACGAGCTCGGGCCGTCGTGGTTGACTCCGGCGGACGCACCGGTCACGTTGTAGGCCCGCTCCTGATCCCGGTCGCGCGCAGCCGGGCCCCGCTCCGTCGCAGACACGCCCCAGGCGTCAGTGGGTGAAGACCTTACGGAGGTCTTCGTAGTCGAACCTGGTCGCGTGGACGCGACGCTGCAGGGTGTCCTCGGCGTCCAGCACTCGTTGAGCGGCGGCAGGGACGGAGACCGCGATCCGCTCCGGTACCGACACCACACCGTTGTGGTCGCCGTGCACGATGTCTCCAGTCGAGACCGTCAATCCACCGATGGTCACGACCTCGCCGACCTCGACGACCGTCCCGTTGCCGTGCGATGCGACGGTCCCCCTCGCGAAGACCTGAAAGCCGGGAGCACGCCGGCGGACGACGTCGAGGTCTCGCGCACCGCAGTCGGTGACCAGTCCGACCGCGCCGAGCCGTTGGAGCATCGCCGCCATGAGGTCGCCCACGACGCAGCTCCTCGCCGGATCAGGACCGATGTGGCCGCACACGACCACCACGGGCTCATCCATGGCGTGGATGATGTCGAACAGCTCGGGGAGCAGGTTCGGCTTGCTCTTCGTATCGGGCCCGTTCTCGAACCGGCAGGTCACGGCACGGCCAGCGATTGGTGCCAGATCGGGGTAGAGGCAGCGGATCGTGGAGTCGGCGAACCCATCCGTTCGCGGTCGGACGCCGAACGTCTCGATGGCGTTGGAGATCGTGGCGGAGTCGTAGCGGATGAGGTCGGCGAACACGTCGGCATCGGGAATCACGTCGTTCTCCAAGTCAGATAGGGATGGCGCGAAGCTCGATGGACGCGCCGTCGACCGTACGCAGATAGGCCAGCTGCCCACCGGAAGGAACATCGACTGGACCGTCCCCGACGGGAACCGCGCCGCAGCGAACGGCGTGCTCCCAACTGGCGCTCATGTCGTCGACATCGAAGCAGACATGGACGTTCCCGGGATGCGCGGTTCCCGGGTCGTACGGGTCAGCGGGCTCGGAGACGTACCGCAGGAGCTCGATCGTCAACGTCTCCGACACTTTCACCGTCGCCACCTGCAGCCTGACGTCGCGGTAGTCGAGCAAGGTGGACAGATGCGGAGCGTCCACGGTCTTGATCTCGCTCGCGGTGCCGCCGGTGAGCTCGGCCCAGAACCGCACGGACCGCGGCAGGTCGTTCACCGTGATGCCGACGTGATGGAGACGACGCGGGAACCGAACGCCCATGGATACCTCTCAGGTGCAGGTGTAGCCGCCGTCGACGACGAGCACGGAGCCGGTGACATAGCTGGAGGCGTCGCTCGCGAGGAAGACCGCGGTGCCGCCGAGCTCGTCCGGCTCACCCGGCCGGCCCATCGGAACCATCGACATCCAGGCCTCGAAGTCCGCTGGCTTCTCGTGCTTCAGCAGTTCGACGGCTGGCGACATCATGTAGCCTGGCGCGATCGCGTTGACCCGGATACCCGTTCCCGCCCATTCGACCGCGAGCGTCTTGGTGAGCATGACGACGGCGGCCTTGGCGGCGTTGTAGCCGATGTGTTTCTGTGGATGGAGCACGTTGAGGCCGGCGATGCTCGCGATGTTGAGGACCCGCCCCCTGCCGCTCGCGACGAGCGCGTCGTAAGCGACCTGGCTGAGCTGCAACATCGCGAACAGGTCGATGTCGAAGACCCTGCGAACGTCGGACATCGCGATGGTCTCGGCCGGACCGTTGAGCGCGATGCCGGCGTTGTTGACGAGGATGTCGAGGCTCCCCCATCCGGACGCGACCGCGTCGACGGCCTCACGGCAGGCGGCGAGGTCCGTGACGTCGCCCTCTATGTACAGGGCGTCGCGGCCGAGTTCGCGCACCCCCTGTACCGTCTTGCTGGTCGACTCGTCTGCGGCGTCGATCACAGCGACGTTCGCTCCGTGCGCGGCGAGCGCCAACGACATGGCGGCGCCCAGACCACGTCCCGCGCCACTCACGAGCGCGTTGCGTCCGGTCAGGTCGAACAGGTCGTGGACTGTCATGCCGATCCTCGATTCCTTGGTGACTCGAGCCGACGGGCCAGGTCGGTGAGGAACGCCGCGGCCGCCGCCCCGTTGACGACCCGGTGATCGACGCAGAGCGTGAACGTGAGCACAGGAGCGACGACCAGTGCTCCGTCCGCCGCAACCCAAGGGTGCTGCTCGATCCGGCCCACAGTGAGGATCGCGACCTCCGGCGGGTTGAGGATCGCCGTGAAGTCGTCGACCGTGTACTTGCCCAGGTTGGAGATCGTGAAGGTCGACCCGCGCAGCGCTGCCGGAGTCAGAGCGGAGGTGCGCGCGCGGTCGGCGAGGTCGGCGACCTCGTTGGCCAGCGCTGCGGGCGACTTGAGCTGCGCCTGGCGGACCACGGGGACGAACAGCCCGTCGTCGGCCGAGATGGCGACGCCGAGGTGGACGTCTGGCCAAAGGGTGACCCGGCCGTCGGTGTAGTGGGCGTTGAGGAGGGGATGCTCCACGAGCGTGGCGGCGCAGGCTTCGAGGATGAAGCAGAGGACAGTGGCGGGCTGGGACGCACGCAACTCGCGCTGTCGCTCGAGCAGGCGGGAGGCGTCGATCGTACGGCGCAGCGCGATGTGCGGCGCCTCGGTGTAGCTGCGCTGCACCCGTTCGGCGACACGCGCCTGCATAGGACTCAACGGAACGGCCGCCTGGGGCTCCGCGACGGCCGACGCGGCTGGCGTCGTCACGGCACCGGTGGGACGGATCGTCGCGACGACCCGTCCCACCGGAACGACATCGCCGGCCTGCGCGCTCACCGAGTCCAGCACGCCGGACACCGGTGCCTCGATCTCGACGGTCACCTTGTCGGTCTCGATCTCCATCAGTGGGTCGCCCTCGGCGACCTCCGAGCCGACCGACCGCAGCCACTGAAGGAGTGTCGCGGACTCCTGGTCCATCTCCATCGCCGGCATGACGACCTCGTACGTCATGGGCTACCGCTCCCACGCCATCAGGCCGTTGACAGCGGTCACGACCTGGTCGGCTCGCGGGATCGTCAGGTCCTCCAGCACAGGGCTGAACGGAACAGGGACGTCCATCGCCGCGAGCCTCCGGACCGGGGCGACGAGCTCGCGGTACGCGTTCTCGGCAACGGAAGCGGCGAGCTCGGCAGTCGCGCCGAAGCGCCGGTGCCCTTCGTCCACGACGACGCAGCGGCCGGTCCGTCGTACCGAGTCGAGAACTGTGTCCAGGTCGAGCGGGCTGAGGCAGCGTACGTCGACGACCTCCGCCTCGACCGAAGCGCCAGCGAGCGTCTCGGCCGCCGACATCGCTACGCCCACCATGCTCGAGGTGGCGACGAGCGTGACGTCGCGACCATGCCTGCGTACCAACGCCTGGCCGAGCGGCACCAGATACTCGCCTCTGGGAACCGGCCCGATCTCGCGGTAGCTCAGCTTGTCCTCGAAGAACACCACGGGATCGTCGTCGCGGATCGCCGCTTTCAACATCCCCTTCGCGTCAGCGGCGTCGGAAGGCAGGACGACCTTCAGTCCAGGGATGTGCGCGACCATCGCGTGCACGCTCTGCGAGTGCTGAGCGGCTGCCCGCCGACCGGCACCGAGCGTCGTGCGGATGACCATCGGCGCATGCCAGGCGCCGCCGGACATGTACCTGATCTTCGCTGCCTGGTTGACGATCTGGTCCATCGCGAGGAACAGGAAGTCCCCGAACATGACCTCGACGACCGGGCGCCGACCTGTCATGGCGGCACCGACCGCGAGGCCGACGATCCCAGCCTCCGAGATCGGGCTGTCGATGACGCGGCCGGCGCCGAACTCTTCGTACAACCCATCGGTGACCTTGTAGACGCCGCCGGCCGCGCCGACGTCCTCCCCGAGCAGGAACACCCGATCGTCGCGGGACATCTCCTCACGCAGGGCTTCGTTCAGCGCCGCCGCGACCGTGAGCTCGCGAGTCTCGACCTGCGTGGAACTCTCAATCAGCGTAGACATTGCGCGACACCGCCTCGGGATCGGGAAAGGCCTCGGCGCGAGCGCTTTCGATGGCCTGTCGTATCTCGTCGGCGACCTCGGCCCGGATCGCGGCCTCATCGACGGCCATGGCGTGGCGACTGCGCAGGACCTCCGCCGCGCCGGCTATCGGATCTCGAGCACGCCACTCCGCTTCCTCCTGACGGGTGCGATAGCGCCGGTCACGGTCGCTCATGCCGTGACCGAGGAAGCGGTACGTCTCGCAAAGCAGGAACTGCGGACCTTCGCCCGCGCGAGCCTTGGCCACCGCTCCACGCGCGGCGGCACGTACGGCAAGGACGTCCATCCCGTCGACACGGCGCACTTCGACACCCAAGGCCTCCGCGCGATCGCCGAGGTCGCCGGCGGTGACCGCCTGCTTGGGCGTGTACTCACCGTATTGGTTGTCTTCGCAAACATAGACACACGGCAGCGACCAGATCGCGGCCATGTTCATCACCTCGAGCAGGATGCCTTGGTTGGCCGCGCCGTCGCCGAAGAAGCACACAGCCACGAGCCCCGACCCGCTCAGCTTCGCGCCGAGCGCCGCGCCGGTCGCGATGCCGAGACTTCCACCGACGATCGCGTTCGCGCCGAGGTTGCCCGTGGAGGGATCGGCGATGTGCATCGAGCCGCCCTTGCCCCCGCAGTAGCCCGCCGCGCGCCCGAACAACTCGGCGAACATCCGTCCGGGGTCGGCACCCTTGGCAAGACAATGACCGTGCCCGCGGTGCGTGCTGGTGATGTAGTCATCGGCGCCGAGCGCCGAGCACACCCCGACAGGAACGGCTTCCTGCCCGATCGACACATGGGCTATGCCGAAAATCTGCGCGCGAGCGTACAGGTCCAGCGCGGCTTGTTCGAACTCCCGGATCAGCACCAGCTGGCGGTAAAGAGATCGCAACTCGTCGACCGACGGGTCGAGGTCCTCAGTTACCGCCGTGACATTCGTCGTCGCCACGGTTCCCCACCTTCGAATTCTTGTATACAGACTACTGTTGGCGATGTGCGTTGTCGATCCCTCTCACAGGAGAAGGGAGTCGGGGCGATGCGCGGTCGGCAGGTACGAAGTGGAGCTCGTCGCGCGCCCGGTCGAGACTCCACAGCAGACGGGGGTTCGCTGACGTTCCGAAGCACACAACCCAGCCGACGTCGCTGACCAACGCGCAGCGGAACAGCTCGACGCAGTCGCGATGGCTGAGCCAGGTAGCCCGCGACCTGGCGAGTCGTTGCCGATCGTCGAGCGGAAGCCAACCCGCGCTCTGTCGGACCGTCTCGCCGTACGGGTCGTCGTCCGAGCGGACCGAGCCGATCCGCAGGCACACGACCGACAGACCGAACGCGTCATGGTAGTAGCGACCCAGCGCCTCGCCGAAGACCTTCGAGGCGCCGTACAGCGAGTCGGGCCGGACGTCGTCCTGCTCTCGGATCACGGCCGTCGCGTCGAGCTCGTAGATGCCGGGCGCATGCGCGATCTCGTAGCCGCCGACGGTGTGATTGCTCGAGGCGAAGACCACGCGGTTGACGCCGGCGTCGAGGGCCGCCTCGTACACGTTGCGCGTTCCGACGATGTTGGCCGTGAGAACCTCCGGCCACTCGGCTTCGGTGGACGCGGCCGCGGCCAGGTGGACGACCGAGCGGCATCCCTGGAACGCCGCGCGAAGACCTGGGAGGTCGTCGAGCGCGGCGACCTCCCCGCCGGGAACCCGTTCGCGTCTGGTCACCGGACGGAGGTCGAACGAGCCCGCCAGGCCGGCACACAGGATCTGCCCGATCAGGCCGTTGGCGCCGGTGATGGCGACGAGCTCGCGGGGCTCAGGCATCGATCGGCCGTGGGCGCATACCGGCGTGATAGCCGGGTTCGTCGACCCGGCACCGAAAGACCAGATGGCCGGCAGTGACGAAGAGCGTTCGCAGATCGGCATCGCCGAAGCAGCAGTTGGTGATCACGTCTTGAGGGATGTCGATGACGTCGAGCAAGCTGCCGGATGAGCTGATCACGTACACACCGGGCGGGTTGTGCCGCGTCTCTCCGCTGCTCCGTGGCGTGGCGATTCCCGCGCAAACGTAGAGGTCCCCTTTCGCGTCGAGCGCGATACCGTCCCCGCCGCGGCCGGGAGCGAAGTCGAACACCTGCCGCTGGCGAACGATCTCGCCGGCGCGATCGAGGGCGAACTCCCAGATCGTGCGGCTACCACCGGGCGCGTGGTTGGAGTCGACAACGTACAAGTGCGCGCAGTCGGGAGTGACCGTGACGCCGTTGGGTCGCTGGACGGCTGGCTGCGTGACCAGGCGGCGCAAGGTGCCGTCGGGGTCGAGCCGGTAGACCGACTCGTGCGTGAGCTCGAGGTCGTCTCGCGCACCGTACCTTGGGTCGGTGAAGAAGAGCCGTCCCAGCTCGTCGCACACGACGTCGTTGGGGCTGTTGAGCCGACGGCCTTCGTAGCGGTCGACCAGCGTCTCGACCGCACCGGTCGCGAGCGTCGTTCGCGTCAGGCGCCGCCTGCCACCTGGTCCATGCTCGGCGCCTTCGCAGGTGACCAAGCGCCCCTCGAGGTCCCACGTGTTACCTATCGCGCGGCCACTGTCCTCCCGGTACACCTCCATGCTGCCGTCCGGGCCGAACCGCAGCAGCCGGTTGGCACGGACGTCGCAGACGTACACCTCGCCGTCGAGAGTCGCGACCGGACCTTCGAGGAACGAGGCATACGAGTGAGGTCTCGCCATCAGCACCTCGATGACAGTACGGTATACGATCTACAGTCGACAAGGATCTGATGCCCATGTCACCCACTGCCGCGACTGTCACGGCCGACGATCTCGCCGCCTTCGTTCGAGCGATCTGCGCCGCTGCGGACGTACCGACTGACGACTCCTACCTCATCGCTGCGGCACTGGTCGAGGCCGACCTTCGCGGCGTGTCCTCGCACGGTTGCGCTCGCCTTCCAGCCTACGCGCGGGCCCTTGCCGCGCGCATCATCAATCCGAAGCCGGAGCTGAGCCGGGTGCGCGGGGGCACAGCGGTGGAGCTCCTCGACGGCGACAACGGCCTCGGGTTGGTCCTCGGCCAACGCTCCATGATGCGGGCTGTCGAGCTCGCCCAAGGAGCGGGCATCGGTGCGGTCTCCGTACGCAACAGCAACCACACCGGCATGTTGGCGATCCACCTGACCCCGGCGACGACGGCGCACATGATCGGCTTCTTCACCAGCAACGCGCCGGCCGTCATGACGCCGTACGGCGGCCGCGATCCGAAGCTCGGCAACGGGCCGTTCGCGTACGGGATCCCCACCCGCGGCGAACCGATCGTCGTGGACATGGCCTCGTCCGCGACGAATCGGGGCCGGATCCGGCTGTACGCGAACACGGGCCGGCGGTTGCCTTCCGGCTGGGCGCTGGACGACGAGGGTGGTGCGACAATCGATCCGGCGGCTGCGCTGCGCGGACTCCTGCTGCCGATGGCCGGCCACAAGGGCTACGGGCTCGCCGTGGTCAACGAGATCCTCGCTGGCGTGCTGGCCGGCGCGACTCTCGCGGCAGACATGCCCAGGGAGTTCCTCCGCGAGGGCTCGCGGGTGCTCGACTCGTGGCGCTCCGGGCATCTGGCGATCGCGATCGACCTCACCGCCTTCGCCGAACGGGAGACGTTCCTCGACCAGATCGATACCTTCGCCGCGCAGCTGCGATCCGCCCGGCCGGCACTCGGGAACGACACCGTGCTTCTGCCGGGCGAGCCCGAGTCCGCCCGACGAGCGGCTCAGCTCGAGTCCGGCATCGAGCTTGGCGGAGCAGTGATCGAGGGTCTCGATGAGCTGGCCAGCGAGCTCGGTGTCGAACCACTCCCCCACCGACGTTGACGATCCACCTTCTTGACATCACCATCCAACAGACACAGTATACTGTCGTCAGCCCAGGCAGCGCCCTGCCACCGTAGTCGGAGCGGTGCGGTCGAGACGTCGACAGCGATCGAGAGGCAAGCGGGATGCTTACGGACCAACAGAAGCTGCACTTCGAGACCTTTGGCTTCCTCGTACGGAAGCAGCTCTTCACACCGGAAGAGATGGCGGTTGTCAGCCAGCAGTTCGACGAGGTGCTCGAGCAGGACCGGCAGGGACGGGAGTTCCCTGGCGAGAAGCGACAGGGCGTGATGGGCTTCGTCGAGCAACGACCGGAACTCAGCAAGCTGGTCGAGGACGACCGCATCTTCGAAGCGCTCGAGGACCTGCTCGGCCGCGAGTTCGTGTGGATCGGGTCGGACGGCAACCTGTACGTGGGAGACACGCATTGGCACCCGGACGCGAGCAACTCCTACCCGCGCATCAAGGTCGCGTTCTACCTCGACCCGGTCGAGAAGGACTCGGGCTGCTTGCGGGTGATCCCGGGCTCGCACCGCGCGACGCTGCACGATCGGCTCAAGGAACAGCACCCCACCGACGAGGCGAACGAGTCCCCGTACGGCGTACCCGGCTCGGAGATCCCGGCCTTCCCGCTCGAGTCGAAGCCGGGCGATGTGGTGTTCTTCAACCAGAACCTGTGGCACTCGTCGTGGGGCGGCAGGACCGGGCGCCGCATGTTCACGTTGAACGTCGGTGGAAAGCCCACGTCGGAAGAGCAGTACGAGTATCTGCGTCAGATGCACGAGACGAACCGGTCCAAGTTCATCAAGACCATGCAGTTCACCCAGACCGATCGGGTCTACACCGACTCGTTCCTCCAGAGCGAGTCTCCCCGGATCCGAGGCATGGTCGCCGAGCTGGTGAAGCTCGG
Organism: Tenggerimyces flavus; assembly: GCF_016907715.1. Taxonomy (NCBI): domain Bacteria; kingdom Bacillati; phylum Actinomycetota; class Actinomycetes; order Propionibacteriales; family Nocardioidaceae; genus Tenggerimyces; species Tenggerimyces flavus. Next base: position 6,647,209 of record NZ_JAFBCM010000001.1, read on the forward strand.
TCTGAAGTAGCGGCAGGAGTCCTCCGATGGCGACGGCGATCGCGCGAACGCGGGTGGGATCGGCACCGGACTCCTGGGGAGTCTGGTTCCCCGACGACCCCAAACAGGTGCCCTGGCAGCGGTTCCTGGACGAGCTCGCGGCGGCTGGCTACACCTGGCTCGAGCTCGGACCGTACGGCTATCTGCCGACCGACCCCGCCCAGCTCCTCGACGAGCTCGCGCGCCGCGGCCTAAGGGTCTCCGGCGGCACGGTCGGCGGCGCCCTCCACCACCCCTCGGAATGGGACTCGGTGGTCAGCTCGGCGCGACAAGTCGCGGAGCTGACCGTCGCCGCCGGGGCCGAGTACCTCGTCTTCCTTCCCGGGGCGTACCGAGACGGGTCCACCGACGACTACCTCGAACCGCGTCAGCTCGATGCCGAAACTTGGCGCGCTATGACGCGATCCGCCGACGCGCTCGGCAAACTCGTGCGGGAGGAGTACGGCCTGCGGCTCGTCTTCCATCCGCACGCTGACACCCATGTGCAGACCCAGGACGAGATCGAGCGTCTCCTCGACGACACCGATCCGGACCTGGTGTCACTCTGCCTGGACACGGGACACGTTACGTACGGCGGCGGCGACAACGTCGCGTTGATACGCGCGTACGCCGACCGGATCGGCTACGTCCACATCAAGCAGATGGACCAGGCGATCCTGGCCGACGTTCGCGCGAAGGACCTGTCCTTCGGCGAGGCAGTACGTCGCGGCGTCTCCGTCGAGCCACCCGGCGGCGACCCCGACATCGGCGCGATCGTCGATGCCCTAGGCGAGTTGGACAACGAGTTGCTGTTCGTCATCGTCGAGCAGGACCTCTATCCCTGTGCGCCGGACGTCCCCCTGCCCATCGCGACCAGAACCCTCAGCTACCTGCGCCGTTGCGGGCTCGGGTCCGAACTCTAGACACGCGCGTTCCTGGACTGGAGGGCACAGCCCGGGTTCAGGAGCGAACGCGCACAGGAACGTGTGAGCGGCGGCGCATGCGAGGCTCCGCAGTTCGGTGGTCGGGAGCTGGCGTTTCCCGAGGCGGGCTCTTCTGTCGGAGGTGCTGGCGGATGGGCACCCGATGCCGCTTTACCTGGCGAGTGGGTGCCTTACACGGGGTGTATCCCAGGTAGAGCGGCAAATGATCATGTGAACATGATCATTTGCCCTGAACGACTGCGTACCCTGCCTCCAGGCGCGTGTCGACCTGATCAGGTGAATGGCAAGGTGTCGGTGTAGACCACCCGCTCTCCGGTGGGGTGGATGCCGAGGAATGGTGCGTCGCCGGTTCGTAGCCGTTCGTACTCCTCGATGCGGAGCCGGAAGGTACCCGTGCCGGGTGCTGGCAGGATCAGTGACCATGTGAAGAGGTTTCCCGCGGGGTTGGCAGCGAACGACTGTGCGCTGCCGACCTGTGCCCAGCCGAGGTCGGGGTCGGCGATGTCGCTTCGCCGACGTTCGACGATGGCACGCATCGAGGACTGATAGCCGGACCAGTTCTTGGTGAAGCCGCGGCCGTGGACGACGATCGTCCGACGCGAGCCGTTGGCGGTGATCGTTGCGCTGCGACCGTTGGAGAGCTGGATGTACTCGGCGAGGAGTACCTTCGACAGATGGCAGTCGTCGAGTGAGTTCGGCTGGTAACGGGCCAGGGCGAGACGGACGTACGGGAAGTACGCCTCGAGTTCCGCGCCGTCCGATCGAGTGACGCGCAGGTCGCAGAACCACAGGTCGCGTTCGGCGTCGTAGCTCACCGGATGGCCGGCGACCTGAACGTAGGTGCCCGGCAGTTCGGCCAGGGTGACGCCATGGTCGGTCGTCTCGGCGTCCCGCATCGGGAATGACGCGACCGATGGTCCGTCGGTGGGGAGCTGCGCCGAGAGAGTCACCGGATCCTGCCCCCAACCGGTGACGTACGGACGGACTGGTTCTGGTGCCTCGGCGACACTGCCCCACAGCACCACGCCCAGTCGTTCGCCGTCGCCGGAGGACCACCACGGCCGTTCCAGGTAGACGCGCAGTCCTCCGCCGAGCCGGCGAGAGCCGCCCGGGATGTTCTCCCACTTGAAGGTCGGCACGACGTACAGCACCTTGGGCGCAGCCGGCCTGGCCGAGTTGGGCACATCCCTGACGACCGCCACTCCCCGCCGGGTGATCGGCCCGCGGGCGAAGCTGAGCTCGACCTGCTCGTTCTCCTCGATCGCGCCGTTCGCGGTCCGCTTGATCAGCTTCGTCCCCGCGTCGACGAGGTAGTCTCCTGTCGCCGTGGCCGGGTCGGTCTGACCGCGCGGTGCCTGCTCGTAGTACCTGCCGTCGTCTTGCTGTCGTACCTTGATCGTCTCGACCGCTACGTCACCGTCGAACGGCACGCCAGCTCCGGTCATCGCGATCGTCGTAGCTTCCCGGAAGTACTCGACGAACGGCGTCGTGGCGACGCCCTGATAGCTGACCCGCCTGTACTTGTGGTCGCCGAACTCGTGATAGCCCTGGACGTACTTCTCGACGACGTCGGCCGCCGGCCCTACGGGATGCTCAATGGCGACGGAGTATGCGGTCGCGTTGAAAGACTGCGGCTGGGTGGGGTCGGGCGCGGTCCCCGGCCCGTTGTCGACGTGCATCTGCCAGGAGCCCACGATGTCGAGGGTTCCGGTGCTCTTCTGGCTGAGGGTGAGCATACGGTCGAACACGTGTGCGTTCGTCGCTCCGACCAGACGCCCGACCGCGAGTTGCTTGAACTGCGGCGCGGACAGCGGCGTCCGAACGGCGTGAACGAGTGCGGTCGGTCGCCATGGAGTGAACATCCAGTGGTGCCCACGCAGAGCCGCGCCTCGGACCGGAACGAGGTTCACCTGATCGGCAGGCGGCTGCGCGGCGTTCCACTCCTCGATCCACTTCCAGAGCGCCATCGCGTCGAGGTCGCCGGCGTCGAACTGGCAGGAGATGCGGAGCTCATAGATGTCGCCGGGCTCGAGCCGCACGTCGAGGACCCGGCCGCTGCGGGTCCAGGTCGCGCCACCGACCGGCGCGCGGCCGAGGACGACTCGGAACGATCGAGCGTCCGGCCAAGGCCCTTCGAGGAAGGGGACGACCTCTCGGGTTACCGGGGTGGGCGGCAGTCCGCGGATGACTGCCTTCTTGGCCACGACGTCTGGCAGGTACGGGACAGCGAGCTCATCGGTGTCGTAGTAGGCCGGGTTCTTGTGCGGATCCCACACCTGGCTCGGGTCGAGCAGATCCTCCAGTCGCTTCCCGTCGCGTTCGACGAGTGTCTGGTAGGCGCCGACGTCCATCGGCTTGCCGGACGTGGTGAGGTCGAAAGTGCCATGCCATTCGGCCATCAGCTGCGAGGTCCGCGGCGGCACGACGTGCCGTTCGGACTGCGCGTGGTCGGAACGCACTGCGATGTGCGCGGGCGACTCACCTGGCCATCGAGGCTTGCGCAACGCGACCGTCGGTGCTTCCACAGGCTCGAATCGGAGGAATGGATGGAAGGGAGTGAACGTGTCCGGTCCACCGATGGAGATGTCCTGCGTGGTGGGCGGCAGGCCGCTGTTGCCGAGATCGGCAGCACGGGCGCGGAAGCTGTACGAGTGACCGAACCGTAGTCGTGGCAGGGTCCCGGCGGGCACGTCGAACTGGGTGGCGAACTGATAGTCCGGGTCGATGTCCTCCTCCGGCGCGCTGACCTGACCCTCGAGCCCGACGGTGTTGCCGACCCGAGGAACCGCGAGGCTCCACCCGGACCACGACGCGATCGACTCCTGCAGGTAGAGATCCTTGGCTTCGGTGTGGGCTGTCGTCGCGGCGAGGACTGTCGCGGCTTCCTCTCTTACGGGCACCTGCTGTTGTCCGGGTGGCAGTCGGAGCAGCTCGTACTGGCCCTCCCGCCGCATCAACGATCGCCACTGATCGTCGGCGGAGTCGCGAACGTCCCATCGGTACCCGCGGACGATGTCCTCCGCATACAGCCTGAGCTTCTCGGGCTCTTCGTCCGGCGGTGGTTCGTAGACGTCGTCGTTCGTGTCGAGGAGGCCCTTGAGCGCGATGAGGACCTGCGCCGCCTGCCCGAGCCGAGCGATCGACAGGCCGCCCGTCCGCAGGGCGGGGAGTGGATACTCCTCGGTGGTGCCGAGGCTTCGTCCCTTCCATTCCGTGCCAGACAGGATGTGGCTACGGGTAAGCGTCGCGGCGAACTGCATGGCCTTCAACGCGCCGCCGTCCGGATCGACCGTGACGGTGGTGAACAGGTCGGGATCGCCGACTCGAAGCATGCCGCGGGACAGTTGGGTGGCAGTCCTCGGTGCCGCTTCGAATCGATGATCCCCGATCGTGCAGCGCACGAGGGCTGTCACCGACGTGGTCATCGTGGCGTCGAGTTGAGGGACGGTCAGGTTGGCAGTGCACCAAGTCTCCTGGGCTGCGCCGTCGAGCAGTGCTCGCAGTGCTGGTGTCAGCGGCGCAGTGAGCTCGACGACCAGGCCGAGCAGCCGTTGCAAAGCTCGATGGTTGGCGGTGAAGGCGACGACCTGATGGAAGTCGAGCTTCTGCCGAATCCGGATCGGCAGCGGGCTGGGGATCGTCGGCTTGGGGCGGTGATGGAAGTCGAAAAGCTGGAGGAAGGACAGGCCGCGTCCCTGGATGGTCGTTCTGTCGTTCGGGTCGTACGGCACAGCTCCGCCGTGTTTGGTGTACCTGTCGTCCAGCTCCTTCCGGAGTCCGGCCAGCCGGTGCCATCCGCTCTTGTTCTCTTCTCGTTCGTTGAGATCCAGAAAGCCGATGTCTCGGAACGGAGCGATCAGATCGTCGAAGGTCGGGTGATCCTCCGGTTGGGTGGCGCCGATCCTGCCCCACTGCTCGGCCAGGAAGGCGTCGACGTGAGCGACGGGGTACGACGCCAGTTTGATTCCGTCGAGGTTGGGGACGGTGTGGTTGCGGACCAACGTCGCCGGCGGGAACAGCGCTCGCCATTTGGCGCTGTCTGGCGCGGTGTCGATCGACGCCGGAATCGTCAAGCCCAGATCGGGAAACACGAGCTCGACAGCCATCCCGGTGAGGGTCGCCGGCCAGTCGACGAAGTCGCCGAACTGCTGGTGCAGGGTCGCATCCGCCAAGCCGGTCGTCTGCAGCCGAGGTGCGATGTGCAGCGCGAACCGCACCCCGCCACCGTCGCCGCGGACTCCTCCCGGCAGCGTGGTCCAGGTGATCGTTTGGTTGGCCATGGCGAGTGCTCCCGGGCTGATTGCGGTGGCGTGGCTTTACAGGGCCGCGAACGTCTTGCAATACGAATCCCAGTGGCCCGCGGTCATCGCGTCGCCGAACCGGATCGGCATGCCTTCGTCACCAGCGTCCAGCGCCGCCGTTCCACGCCGGCTTCTCGCGTTCGGCGCTGACAGCGCCGCGGAGCCACTGCCACGCCTGAGCTCGCGTCGGCAAGTCACCTCGACCTCGCCGCTGAAGATGAACAGATCGATGCTCACGGTCAGCGTCGCCTCGCCGTACATGCAGTCGTCGGCCGATGAGTAGTCGAGGGACAGGTAGAACTCCAGGGACGCCGAGATCAGGCCGAGGACGTCGAGCTCGCCGCGCATGCGGAGGTACATGGTGAAGTCGACGGTTTGGTCGGCGTCGCCACCACCGTTGTTGGAAAGCTGGTAGTAGAGCCCGCCCATGATCTCGACAGTTCCGCTCGCGACGCCAAGGTCGATGCTCATGCCGACGCCGAACTCGAAGCTGAACTCGATCATGTCGAGTCCGTGGGCGCCGAGCTCGACCGCCACGAACCCTGAGCCACGGAACATCATCACCTGCAAGGTGAAGGGATCTTCGCGGCTGCAGAACGCCACGCGCAGCAGCACTGGCGTGCTGTCGAAGGGGATGACCAACCCCACGGAGACCTTGATGTTCTCCAAGGCGAGGATGCCGACGGAGAGGCTGGGCAGCGGAACATCAAGCCCAATAGAGATCCGGTCCGCCGCCGGCTCGATCCATACGCCGCCTCCGTCGCCGAAGCCGCAGAGCTCAGCGAGCTCCCGAACGAAGTCGAGCTCCCCGAGGAAGCGGACGTCGCGGATGTCGCAATCGACGTCCGGCTTCTGGTCGGAGGACGAGGCGAACCGAAGGACCCCGACCTCGACCTCGATGTAGGTGCCGTCGATGAAGCTGAGCGTGAAGTCGGTAAGCCGGCCATTGATCTCGTAGTAAGGCGGCTCGTCCTTCGCGGCAACCACGCGGGCACGCAGTTCGAGCTCACTCCCGTTGGTCTTCACGAGCGGAAGGTCGCGAAGTGTCGGCTTCCAGGACAGCCGGGTCTCGACCTTGCCGTCGCCGAGCTCGCGGCTGGTGAGCTGCGGCGCCTGTCCGGGGTTGGGGTTGGCGCCGAGCGGCGCGAGAAGGTCTCCCAACGTCACCCCGCCGAGGAGGGTGGCACCGACCGCGAACATAGCGCTGGGATCGAACTTCTCCGCGGCAGCGTTCCCGCCTGTCTCCGTGACCGGGCCACGCTTTCTAGACATCCCGCGGATGGTGAGGTTCGGCGTCGCGACGCCTCCGGAGCGATCAGTAGCGAATCCGAGTGCGGTCTCTTTGCCCTCTTCGACCTCGAGGAACACCTGACCGACGTTGACCGCGCTGAAGCCGTTGTCGAGATAGAACGTGGCGTAGGAGAACCTTGCGACCTGGGCGTCGGCCCCCGCCAACGCACGTACCTCCGGCAGATCGACGGACAGCTCGGCCACCTTGGGGTAGAACCGCGCGGTCCCCTCGGGAACGGCCCCGACGGGCTCCTCCCCCGCAAGTTGAGCAGATCGCACGAGCAGGTTCGTCGAGGCGGGATCGCTTCCAGGGTTCGCGACCACGGTGTGCTTGCGGCCGAAGTCCGCCTCGCGAAGTCCGTCGTCAGCGAAGTTGGCATACGCCTCGATGACGTCGTGTACGAGAGTGGGGTTCGTCGGTGGAGACTCGTCGGCGACGAAGACCGCCGGAGCGCGGAAGTCGACCGCACGGTCCGCATGATCTGTCCCACGGAAGAGGAACTGGAACCGATCGTCGCCGACCGCCAGAGTGGGAATGAACGCATCGTCATGAGAGATGCTGGAGATCAACTTGGACGCCGAGGGCGCCTTCAGGTTCGGGGTGATCCTGGTCAGTACCCGTACCGTGGTGAACGGAACTCCACGACCGTCATGCGGCATCGCGCTGTCGCCTGCGTACGACTTCGTTGGCTGCCGGACGACGATGAAATAGCGCTTCCGCAGGTAAGCGGCCCTGGTAGGCCCGGCCCCGAGCAGCTTCCGCTCGCTCAGCTCGACGAACACGGCTCGATGGCCGAAGGGGAACAAGAACCCGCGTCGAACTATGCGTACGTAGTGGTCGCGGCCCATCGTCGCTCGGTGCGTCCACGACTCCAGGTTGGTGCCAAAGGTGTCCTGGCTGGTGTCCAGGCGGGACCAGTAGCTGGACGAGTCGAGCCAACCGCCCAGGCTGGTCAGCATCAGCAGGTCGACGTTGACCGGCTCGCGCCGGTTCGGATGGCGACGCGGCCCGAGGATCGGCTGGGTACATGCTGTCGAGGTGTCGAGAGAGGAGTCGCTCGAGAGCCGGACGATCTCGTACCGACTCTTGGCGTCCATGGCCAGGGCTGGAGGGTCGTTCGGGCCTGGACTCTGGCCCTCGGGGACCAGGTCGGGGTTGGCAAGCCACAGCGCGAACTGTGGGTACCGCGCCCACACCGCGCGGATGACCCGCCCAGCCGGGTGGATCTCGTCGACTCCCCCGGGCGCGCCCGGGTCCCGTACACCGAGTCGGGTGTGCCACAGCTCGGTCCAGCCGGACGCTCCAGTCCGAGGCGCCGTCCGGTGGGCCCATCCACCGAGCGCGATCGGCGACGTCACCAGTTTCCACGGAAGCTCGATGGCAGTCTCCGCGGCCTGCGGCTCTCTGAGGTTCGGCACGTAGCACATGGGTCGTGTGCTGGTGGCGTTCGGCGGGAGCAGCGCGACGTGGGAGTTCCAGGCCAACAGCCGCTCGATCGTCAGCGGCATCGGCAGTGAGTTGGTGATGTCGAACGCCAGCCGACTCTCCCTCGCAAGCACAGCCCGGACCGGAAGAGCAGGCAGTGGGTCGTCGTCGAGCGACGTCACCTCGGCAAGCGACTGCGGCGGGAAGTGGACGATGAGCCTGGAGGGAAGGCCCGGCAGATCGATACCGCGACGGAGGGTCGTCCCATCCGGCGAGATCGTCACGTTGTCCAGTTCGAAGCGGAGATTGACGAGGTCGTCCCGCCGGCTCAGTTGGAGTGAGAACGTGAAGATCGGCAGGTCGGCTGCTGCCGCGGCGGGCCCCGCTCCCCCGACCAGCATGGCCGCGGCACCGATTCCACCGATGCCGCCGATCACCTGACGGCGCGTTGGTCCCGATCTGGCGTCCATCGCTGGATCGTCCGACTGGACCTCAGCTTCGCCTGGCTCGTCAGGTGTGGTCGGTGCCGTCACGATGCCCCCTCGTTCCAGCTGCGTCATCTCGACGGACCGAGCCGGCGCGCGGGTGGCGCACGGGTCACAATCATCCGCGTGGCCGAGGCTAGGGACCTGTGGCCCAGCCCCGAATCGGGGATCGACCCTACAAATGCCAATGCTCCGAAAATGGCGCTTGTACCACGACTTCGCAAAATCGCGCCAAAGCACGTCATCCGAGTCGATACTTGTACGTACAGACCGGGATGATGCACCTTGGGGGTGCGCCGTGGCCGACGAGACGGACCTCGTCGGGCGGGACCGAGAGCTCCTGCTGCTGTCCAATGCCTTGGCGGCCGCCGCCGACGGGCCAGTGCACTGTGTCCTCCACGGCCCAGCCGGTATTGGCAAGTCGGTCCTCTGGCAGAGAACGTCCGAGGCAGCTCGTCGACGAGGCTATGTCGTGCTCGCGTGCAGACCGGCGGAGTCGGAGGCCACCTTGGCGTTCGGCGGTCTCGGCGATCTGCTGTGCGACGTCCCCAGGTCATTGCTCGAGACTTTGCCCGCGCCCCAGCGGCACGCCGTGGACGCCGCGCTTCTCCGCGCGGACCTGGCCGAGCCTGTCGCCGCGTCGCGTGCGGTCAGAATGGCCACCCTGGCGGTGGTGAGGGCGCTCGCCGTCACCTCACCCGTCGTCGTCGCAGTCGACGACCTTCAGTGGCTCGACATTCCGACCGTCGCGGCCCTCGAGTTCATGATGCGACGGCTGACGACCGAACGAGTTTGCGTCCTCGCGTCGCTCCGGTCCGACGGCGGCTACGTCTCAGTGCCCTTCGACCTCAGCCCCAGCCTGCCCGAGCAGCGACGGATCCAGCTCGGCCTTGCCGGCCTGACGATGGGAGCGCTGCATCGGCTCATCCGCACACGAACAGGTCAAGCACTTTCTCGACCTGACCTTCGTACCGTCGCCGAAGCGTCTGGCGGTAATCCCTTCTTCGCTCTGGCGCTGTCCAGAGCACGACGGGGAGCGAGGCAGGTCAATCACCCGCGGGGACCCCTGCCACTTCCACAAAGCCTGCAGACCGTCGTCGCGGACAGAATCGCCGAGCTTCCTCATGACCTGATCGAGCCGCTGGCGGTCATCGCCGCTCTCGCCCAACCCCGGGTCGACCAGGTGGTGCGCGCCCTCCCGCGATCGGACGTGATCTCCAACCTCGCGAACGCCGAAGCCGCGGGCATCATCGAGATCACCGACAGCAAGATCAGGTTCACCCACCCGCTCTTCGCCTCAGCTGTCACCAGCGCGCAGTCCTCCCTGCGAGGACAAGACCTCCATGCACGCCTCGTCGACGTCGTAGACGACATCGAGCAGAAGGCGAGACACCTGGCCACCGCCGCCAACGGACCAGACCCAGCCGTCGCGGACCTCCTGGAAGAGGCAGCGCGCCAGGCCGATCGCCGCGGCGCGCCCGAGGCAGCGGCAGACCTTTGGGAGCTCGCCGGCATGCGAACCCCGCAACGACAGGACGCCCAACGCCACGGGCGATTGGCGGCAGCCGGTGCCCGTGCCTTCCACGCCGGCGACGCACGACGCGCGGACGAGCTCCTCACCGCGGCCGTCTCACGACTTCCGGCCGGCGAGACGCGTGCTCGCGCACTCCTCGACCTCGCCGACGTCACCTTCTACTTGGGCAGTACCCCGGTCGCGGTCGCTCTCTGCTCACAGGCGCTCGACGAGGCCGGAAACAATCGCATCCTCCGCATTCAGTGCGGCCTCCATCGGGCCTGGTACGGCACCCATAACCTGCAGGGGCAACTTCAAAGCATCGAAGCGGCCGTCGAGCTCGTGCGGGACGACGACGCGCGGAACCATCCCGACCTCTACGCCTGCGCCCAACTCATGGCCGCGTACTACCGCTTCTTCAACGGTTTGGGACTCGACCGCGAAGCCATCGAGTTCGCTCGAGGTCTCGTTCGCGCGGACGACACGGCATGGGCCGCCGACTGGGCGCGCATGGTGTGGCGTTCGCTTGCCAAGTACATCGACCTCGTGGAGGTCCGCGCCGCTTACGTGACCGAGTACGACCTGTGCGCATCGGTCGGCGACGAGAGTTCCATGGGAACACTGTCGATGCACCTCGCCGAGGTCGACTGCTGGCTTGGCGACTGGAAGGTCGCACGCGACGAAGCCGAACGGTCGATGGAGATCCTGGAACAGTGCGGCCACGACAGGTGGCGCGGGTTCGCTCTCTACGCTTGGGGACTGGTGGCCGCACACCAAGGCGAGCTCGAGCCAGCAAGGAACGCCGCGCTGCAAGGATTCGAGTTCGCCACCAGGACGAAGGATCCCTGGGTGTCCGGCATGCATCTCGGTCTGCTCGGCTTCATCGAGCTTTCGCGGCACAACATCGATACCGCCATCGGCTACTTCGACCAAGCGGAGTCCATGCTGGACACCATCGGCCTGGCCGAGCCTGCTCGGCACCCGTTCCAGGCCGACCACCTCCAGGCAGTCCTCGCCCGGAACGACCTCGAGCGAGCATCAGCGCTGCTCCAACGACTGGAGGAGCGGATGGAGCGAGCGCCGTACCCATGGCTTGCGGCCGTGACCCTGCGGAGTCGTGGACTCGTACGCGTCGCGCATGGGGATCTCGACGGGGCCCGCGACGCGATCGACCAGGCACTCAAGGCGCACGACGAACTTCCCATGCCGTTCGAGCACGCGCGCACACTGCTCGTCCAGGGACAGCTCCTTCGCCGCGCCAAGGAGAAACGGTCCGCCCGGGCAGTCCTACTGGCCGCAAAGCGGGTGTTCGACGAGCTCGGGGCCGCGCCGTGGTCGGAGGCGACAGCCGACGAGCTGGGTCGCCTCGGGCTACGCCGAGGAACCATCGGAGAGCTCACGCCGACAGAGGAACAGATCGCCCTACTCGTCGCGCGAGGCCACACCAACCGCGAGGCGGCTGCGTCGGCCTTCGTCAGCGTCAAGTCCGTGGAAGCGAACCTCACCCGCATCTACCGCAAGCTTGGGATCCGCACCCGCCGAGATCTCAGCCGCCTCCTCGGCGCACCGCGTTCGTAGTCGCGCGCAGGCATGCGTGAGGTGGGGGCACGATCAACGGTTGCGACGATGCCGTCCCGGGTGGGGGGCACCGCGCTTGCCGCTGGCTTGGACGAGGGTCGCGCATCTCCGGCCACCCGGCGGTTGCACCGTCCACTTTGCCCTAGCCTGAGTCCTAGACATGGCGTGGGTACGCGCTGAGACTAGAGCCGATCGTTGAGGCTGGACACCTGCCGAACTCATGAGGTGGGGTGAACGCGATGGAAGAGCCGACGGTCGCCGATGCGATGACGCACACCATGATCACTGCGTCGGCGGACACGCCGTTCAAAGAACTTGTCGGTCCGATGGTGGGTCATGGGATCGGTGGGCTACCGGTCACCGATCCCGAGGGCCGGCCAATCGGTGTGGTGCTGGCATCTGATCTGCTCACCAAGTTCGAGTTTCGATGCGGCGATGACAGGCCCCCTCTGTGGTCGGGCGGGAGCCCGCAGCGTCGCTGGCGGAAGTCTTGCGGCCTGGTGGCGAAGGACCTCATGTCGCAGCCTCAGACGGTCAAGGTCACGACGACGGCGCGAGTCGCGGCACATAAGCTGGCGACAGGTAACCACCGGATGCTGTGTGTCGTGGACAAGGGTGGATATCTGGTTGGCGTCGTCACCGGGCAGGACCTGGTACGACTGATGCTGCGCAGCGATAGCGCGGTACGTCATGCCGTAGAACGTGCACTCATAGCCGTCGCAGGCGGCACAGCAGCGGCAGGAGTCGGCATCGACGTCGCGGACGGTGTGGTCACCCTCGAAGGTTCGATCCCGCTCCGCAGCACCGTGCTCAGCATCGGCCACGCGGTTCACCGCATCCGAGGTGTGGTGTTGGTACGAAGCACCCTGCGGTATGAGATGGACGATCTGATGGTCACCGGGCTCTGATCAGCCTGCGACCCCCTACAGGTCGTTGCCGGCGTAGGAG